>JAJQDT010000071.1 GCA_021202075.1 Lachnospiraceae bacterium
CTTACTACCTCAAGGCAACGAGGGGCGACTTCACCGGCTGTGTGGCTCCCTTCGGATATGTCAAAGACCCGGAGTGCAAGAACCACCTGCTCATTGACGAGGAGACAGCGCCGATTGTCCGGCAGATTTTCGATTATGCACTGGAAGGACGTGGCCCCGGTTATATCCGCCGCCGTCTGGAGATGGACGAGATACCCTGCCCCACATGGTGGAACCGGCAGCGAGGCATCCGCAGCCACTTCACTAAATGGGAGTTGGCCGACCCGGAAAAAGGGAGATTTCTTTGGGACGATACCGTCATCAAGGATATGCTGATCAATCCTGTTTATATGGGCTGTATGGCATCCCAGAAGAAGAACTACCGCTTCAAGATCGGAACGATTGGCGAGAAGAAGCCGGAGGACTGGATCATCGTTGAGGGAACTCACGAGGCCATTGTCACCGCTGAAGAATTCGAGATCGTTCAGCAGAAGCTCAAGGTCAGACAGCGCCCCAGGGATGACGGAAATTTCAGCTTATTCGCCGGTCTTATCAAGTGCGGCGAGTGCGGAAAGGCGTTGACCATCCGCAAGACCAACGCCAAGCAGCCAAAGGACATCTACGCCTGCGTGACTTACAACCGATACGGCAAACACCATTGCACCCAGCACCGGATTGAGTACGATGTTCTCTACGACATGGTTCTCTCCAAAATTCAGGAGTGTGCCGCCGCTGCCCTGGCTGATGATGAGGAAGTCCTTGATCAGTTGAGCGAATCCTTCCGGTCTGAGCAGGAAGGCCAGCTACAAGCCATTACCCGGCAGGTCGCTAAGGACACCGAACGTCTTTCTCTGCTGGACAGGATGGTTGTGAAGCTCTATGAGGACATGATCGCCGGGCGCATCTCTGAGGCCAACTTCAACTTGATGATGAAGAAAGCCCAGGATGAACAGGTGGAACTGACTGACCGGGTAAAACACAACAAGGAGCTGCTGACCGACCAGAACAAGCTGACCCGTGACAACCAGCAATGGCTGGACATGATCCGGGAGTACGCCGACATTCAGGAGCTTGACGCCGAGACCCTGCAAAAGCTCATCCGGGAGATCACCGTCCATGAGGTCATCGACGAGGACGGAACCCGGAATATCACCGCTGAAATTCACTTCAATCTCAAACCTTTGCCGGAGCCGATGGGAGGCTCCGAACCTGCAACTGAATAAGACACACACGAACAACCCAGATAGCAGAGGGATAAGCGTGGTACCGAAAAAGCACACCGCCGCCTGCCATTTGCTGATGTTACACCTAATTAGGTATGAACCCCGATTTTTCGGAAAAACCGAAAAACCTTGAAAAATCAAGGAAAATTCGAGGTCACTTCCACCTAAACGGGTATGACACAGCTTATGGCGGGCGGCGGTGTCGCCCTGATCGGTACGACTCTGGTTCCGCTTCTCTCTGGCCTCTTTGGTTGAGCCGCGGAGGTAATATCCTTTGAACAGCATACTCGAACAGATCACTGACTGGATAAAGGAAATGCTGGTCAGTGCGGTCATGAATAATCTGTCGGGGATGTTTGATTCGGTCAACCAGCAGGTTGGGGATGTTGCGACACAGGTGGGGACGACCCCGGCGAACTTCTCGCCGGGTGTCTTCTCCATGATACAGTCTGTGTCCGAGTCAGTCATCGTCCCGATTGCAGGCATTTTCCTTACGATTATCGCCTGCTACGAGCTTATTCAGATGATTATCGACCACAACAATCTCGCCAATTTTGAAACCTGGATTTTCTTCAAATGGGTTTTCAAGACCTTCGTTGCCGTGATGCTGATTACCAACTGCTTCAATATCGCCATGGCGGTGTTCGATGTAGCCCAGAGCGTGATCAACAGCGCCAGCGGCCTCATCGGAACTTCCACTTCCATTGACGGTACGACACTGGCATCCATGCAGACCACGCTGGAGGCCATGGAGATCGGGGAACTACTGAGCATCCTGATGCAGACCATTATTCTGAGTGTTGGTATGTGGATCATGGGCCTGATTATTTTTGTCATTGTCTACGGGCGTATGATCGAGATTTACCTGATGGTCAGCCTGGCACCCATCCCGTTCTCTACCTTTGGAAATCGCGAACAGAGCCAGATCGGGCAGAACTATCTGCGGTCATTGATGGCGCTGGCGTTCCAGGGCTTTCTCATTATGATCTGTGTTGGCATCTACGCAGTCCTGATCCAGAGTGTCACCATCAGCGACGACATCGTAGCCTCCCTGTGGGGCGTGATGGGCTATACCGTGCTGCTGTGCTTCACGCTGTTTAAGACAGGTTCCCTGTCCAAAGCTGTGTTCTCGGCGCACTGATAAGAAGGAGGTTTTACGATTGGCAGCATATATTTCCGTCCCGCGCGATTTGACGCGGGTGAAATCCAAAGTCTTTTTTAACCTGACGAAGCGGCAGCTGATCTGCTTTGGGGCGGGCGCTCTGATCGGCGTTCCGACCTTTTTCCTGCTCCGTCAGTTGGGCAATGTCTCCCTGGCGGTGATGGGCATGATGATCGTTATGCTCCCGCTGTTCTTCCTCGGTATGTACGAGAAGGACGGCCAGCCGCTGGAAGTCATTGCAAAGCAGTTCATTCAGGCTAAATTCATTCGCCCCAAAGTCCGGCCCTATCAGACCAATAATTACTATGCGGCCCTGATCCGGCAGGCGGAGGCAGAACAGGAGGTACAGCGCATTGTTCTCAATTCCTACGAGAAAAAAGGCGGCAAAGGACAAAAGCGTTAAGGTGCCGGAGAACCTCTCCCGCAGTGACCAGAAGAAAATTCAGCTGGTCATTGAGAAGGCGCGCCGCGATGACGGCGTTCCCCGCACTGCGCAGCAGTCCATCCCCTTTGAACGGATGTTTCCGGACGGCATCTGCCGCACCGGGGACAGGTATTATTCCAAAACCATTCAGTATCAGGACATCAACTATCAGCTTGCCCAGCAGGAAGATAAGACGGCGATCTTCGAGGAGTGGTGCGGCTTCCTGAATTTCTTCGACAGTTCCATCCACTTCGAGCTGTCCTTTATGAATATGTCCACCGATGTGGAGCAGTTTGAAAAGAGCGTCCGCATCCCGCCCATGCGCGACGGCTTCGACGACGTGCGCAGCGAGTTCAGCCAAATGCTTCGCAAGCAGCTGGCACAGGGCAACAACGGTCTGACGAAGACCAAATACCTGACCTTCAGTATCCAGGCAGATTCCATGAAGCAGGCAAAGCCCCGGCTTGACCATGTGCAGACGGATTTGCTGAACAACTTCCACCGGCTGGGTGTCTCGGCCAGGGTGCTGAACGGCAAGGAGCGCCTGCGCGTCATGCACAGTATGTTCCATATGGGCAGCCGCGATAAGTTTTATTTCGATTGGAGCTGGCTTGTGAAGTCCGGGCTTTCCGTCAAGGACTTTATCGCCCCTACGTCCTTCTCCTTCCCCGGCGGGCGTACCTTCCAGATGGGAAGTATGTACGGGGCGATGAGCTATCTGGCGATCACGGCCTCGGATTTGAGTGACCAGCTGCTGAAAGACCTGCTGGAGATGGATTCCAGTGAGATCGTCACGCTGCACATTCAGTCCGTTGACCAGAATAAGGCCATCAAAACCGTCAAGCATACCATTACGGAGCTTGACCGCAGCAAAATCGAGGAACAGAAAAAGGCTGTCCGTTCCGGGTACGATATGGACATCATCCCTTCTGACCTGGCTACCTACGGCAAGGATGCCAAAGACCTGCTAAAAGAGTTGCAGAGCCAGAATGAGCGGATGTTCCTTATCACTTTCCTTGTGATGAATACGGGGAAGACGCCCCAGGAGCTGGAGAACAACGTGTTCCAGGCCAGTTCCATCGCCCAGAAGCACAACTGCAACCTGCGTCGGTTGGATTTCCAGCAGGAACAGGGCCTGATGTCCTCGCTGCCCCTGGCAATGAACCAGATCGAGATTCAGCGCGCGCTGACCACTTCTTCCACGGCGATCTTTGTACCGTTTACGACCCAGGAGCTGTATCAGGACGGGAAAGAGGCCATTTATTACGGCCTGAACGCCCTGTCCAACAACCTGATTATGGTGGACAGAAAGCTCCTGAAAAACCCGAATGGCCTGATCCTCGGTACACCCGGTTCCGGCAAGTCGTTCTCCGCAAAGCGGGAAATCACCAACGCTTTTCTGGTGTCGGATGATGACATCATCGTGTGTGACCCGGAGGCCGAATATTCGGCGCTGGTGCAGAGGCTGCACGGGCAGGTGGTAAAGATCAGCCCCACCAGTACACAGTATATCAACCCCATGGACATCACGGACAACTATTCGGAGGAGGATTCGCCGCTGGCCTTAAAGAGCGACTTTATCCTGTCTCTGTGTGAGCTGGTCGTCGGCGGCAAGGATGGGCTGTTGCCGGTAGAAAAGACGGTCATTGACCGTTGTGTCCATCAGATTTATCAGCCCTATTTTGAGAACCCAACTCCGGAGAATATGCCGATTCTGGAAGACCTCTATAATGCCCTGCTGAAACAGGAGGAAAAAGAGGCGCATCATGTGGCCACCGCTCTTGAAATCTATGTCAAAGGCTCTCTGAACCTGTTCAATCACCACACCAATGTGGACATCCAGAACCGGTTCGTCTGCTATGACATTAAGGAGTTGGGCAAGCAGCTGAAAAAGCTGGGGATGCTCATTGTCCAGGATCAGGTGTGGGGGCGCGTCACTGCCAACCGGAACGCCGGGAAAAGCACCCGTTACTATGTCGATGAGTTCCACCTTCTGCTGAAGGAGGAACAGACAGCAGCGTATTCCGTAGAGATTTGGAAGCGCTTTCGTAAGTGGGGCGGTATCCCCACCGGCATCACCCAGAACGTCAAAGACCTTTTGTCTAGCCGCGAGGTGGAGAATATCTTTGAAAACTCCGACTTCATCATCATGCTGAACCAGGCTGCGGGCGACCGTCAGATACTGGCGAAGCAGCTGGGCATCTCGCCTCATCAGCTGTCTTATGTGACGCATTCCGGCGAGGGCGAGGGTCTTCTGTTCTATGGCAACGTGATTTTGCCCTTCGTTGACCACTTCCCGCAGGACACCGAGCTTTATAGCATTATGACGACCCGCCTGAGTGAGATCGTGGAACGGGAGTCACAGAATGAAAAGTAAGACGACGCGGCTTCGGTTTACAGAGGATGAGCTGGATAACAGCGCAGTCAGTAAGGCTGCGCACAAAGCAGAGCGGGCTGCGGATAAAGCAGACAAAGCAAAATCGAAACTGCGGACAGAGAAAGAAAAATCGAAACTGCGCGACTCTGCGGCGAGCGAGGAGCCAGTGGACAGCACTGCATCGCATGGTGCAGAGGCAAAAGGCACCGCAGCGCGCGGCGAAAAATCTCAGGATGCGGCGACCCGTTACGCAGAGGCAAAAGGTGAAGCAGCGCGCGGCGAGAACTCCCAGGGCGCTACTGCCCGTCGCACAGAGGCGAAAGCTGATGCAACACACAGCGGAAGGCCGCAGGGTGCGGCTTCCCGTAGCGCCGCTCCGAAAGGTGAGGCATCGAAAGGAACTGCATCCCGTAGTGCTGGTACGACTGCAACGTCTGCGACTACTCCCAAAAGCAAGCTGAGGACTGAATCCACAGCAACCAAAACCGTGAAAGACCGGCTCCGCTTTGACGCTGACGCAAAGGAGGTGGTGTCCCCCGCCAGTCGGGGGAGCCACATCGCCACTCGTGCAGTCACTGACTCTGTTTCCGGCGCTGTTCACCGACAGATCGCCGAGGGTGAGGACGATAACGTGGGCGTTCAGGCGGCGCACCAGAGTGAGGAGGCGGTGGAAACTACCGGCCATGTTCTCAGTGATGCTTCTTACAGCCGCAAGCTGAAAGCCTATGACAAGGCGGCAAAGCTGGAAGGCAAAGCAGATAAGGCCAATGTCAACGCACTCTATCAGCAGTCGCTGGCAGATAACCCGGAGGCCGCATCGAACTTCATCTCCCGCTGGAAGCAGAAACAGGCCATCAAAAAGGAGTATGCCGCTGCGAAAGCAGCCGGAGGCACCGCGACTCATACCGCAGCTACGGCAAAGGGCGCACAAGAGGCCGCAAAAGAAACCGGCACGGTCATTGAGAAAGTTGGCGCGTTCGTATCAGAGAACAGTCATTTCATTATCATCGCCGGTATCTTCCTTCTGCTCATTCTGGTTATCATGGGGATGTTCTCATCATGCTCGGCCATGTTCCAGGGGGCTGCGACCACCGTTGCTTCCAGTACCTACCCCAGCGAGGACGCGGATATGCTGGCGGCAGAGGCACAATACTGCGCGCTGGAACAGGAGCTTCAGGACTACCTGGACAACTATGAAAGTACCCACGACTATGATGAGTATATCTATGAGCTGGACGACATCGAGCATGATGCCTATGTACTGATCTCTGCGATCACCGCCCTGATGGACGGCAACGCCTGGACAATCGACGAGGTGCAGGACATCATCCAGATGCTATTTGACCAGCAGTACGCCCTGACGGAGACTGTGACTACAGAAACCAGGTATCGCACCGAGACGAGAACGGACACTGACCCGGAAACTGGCGAGACTACCGAGTACGAGGTTGAGGTGCCATACACCTACTACATCTGCACGGTGACACTGGAAAATTTCAACCTATCCCATGTGCCGGTGTATGTCATGAGCGAGGAACAGCTGGAACGGTACTCTCTGTATATGTCTACGCTGGGAAATCGCCCGGACTTGTTTGCAGACTCCAGCTACGTCTCCCTTTATTACAATACCGACTACACCACCTATGAAATCCCAGCCGAAGCACTGAGCGATGAGGCGTTTGCCAACATGATCGCGGAAGCGGAGAAATATCTCGGCTACCCGTATGTGTGGGGCGGCAGCTCACCGAGTACCAGCTTTGACTGTTCCGGCTTCGTCAGCTGGGTAATTAACAACTGCGGCAATGGATGGAGCGTGGGGCGGCAGACCGCGAACGGCCTGTTAAATCTCTGCACGGTTGTCTCCGCTTCGGATGCTCAGCCAGGCGACCTGATTTTCTTCCAGGGGACGTACAACACCAGCGGAGCCTCTCATGTGGGTATCTACGTTGGCAACGGGATGATGATCCACTGTGGGGACCCCATCCAGTACACCAGCATCAATACGAGCTATTGGCAAAGTCACTTTTTAGCGTATGGCCGTCTGCCCGGTATGTAACCGGCAGCGCCATACAGATTGGAGGTTATCTTTTATGAGTGCAAAACTCGACAAGATCGGCGCGGAACGGGAAAAGGCCCGCCAGAAGCGGGACGAGTGGGACGCCCGATATAAGGAACTGGACAGGAAGTATCACGAGCAGGAAAACGTGGACATCCATGAGATGGTTCACGCCGCAAAGCTGTCCCCGGAACAGCTGGGTGAGCTGCTTCGCATGGTACATGACGCACCGGGTAATATTCTTTCGATGAAGGAGGATACGCAGCATGAGGATTAAGCGGATGATGGCGGCGCTGCTCGCCGGGATCATGGTGTTTGGCACCATGACGACCACCTGTCTGGCAGCGCAGACAGATGATGAGGACGTAACGGAAACCGAGGAAACCACGGAGGATGTGGAGACAACCGACACATCGGATTCTGTGGAAGTCATCATTGCTGATGATGGCTCCTACACCGTTACTTATGGAGGCATGACCTGGACACTTCCCGCTGACAGCACGGACAGCGTGGAGGACGCCGATGAGGACACTTCCGAGAAGGAAACTGAGGTGATCGCCACCGGCACGGTGAAGGTCAACTCCAGATTGAACCTGCGCTCTGGCGCTGGGACGGACTATTCCATCATTGGCCAGCTTTTGAACGGCACCGAGGTGGAGGTCATCGGGCAGGATGGAAACTGGTATGAGATCGTTGTTCCTGAAATGACCGGTTATGTCTACGGTGACTATCTGGATGTATCTGAGGGGACGGCCACGATTGAATCGGACAGCGAGGAATCGCTGGACTCCGATATGCTGACGCTGCTTCTGTATATGATGATGCTCGGCATGGATACCACGGATGAAGCGACCTCGGACGGTTTGACCCCGGACGGGAACCTGACGCTGGTGGACGACATTGGCTCCACCACGGAGGCCGGTCAGCAGTTCATCACGCTGCAAAGCAAGGACGGCAACCCCTTTTACCTGATTATCGACCGGGACGACGATGGCGATGAGAACGTCTACTTCCTGAACCTTGTGGATGAAGCGGATTTGCTGGCACTGATGGATGAGGACGAGGCTGCGGAATACACGTCTACGGATGGCGTAACCAATACCGATGAGGATTTCGCTGACACTTCTACCGCTTCCGACACCGAAGATACCGAGGATACGGAAGATGCTGATGCAGAAGCTGATGAAAGCACCGACACGGAAGACGAGGAAAAGAGTTCTTCCAATATGCTCCCGCTGGTACTTCTGGTTCTTGTCGTGATCGGCGGCGCTGGCGCGTACTTCTTCATGCAGACAAAGAAAAAGCAGAAATCCGAGGAGCGCCCGGACCCGGATGCCGACTACAGAGACGATGACGACGAATACGTTCTGCCGGAGGATGAGGAACTTGGCGCGGACAGTGAGGACTATGACGACGGCTATACAGACGATGAGCCGGTCTGATTGATAACGGAGATGGGCTATGTCAGGGGCGGCGCTGTGCTGCCCCTGGCACCATCGCCAACATGGAAAGGAGTATGGTTGTTTGAGTAAGTTAGTGATTTCCGAGAAGCCTTCTGTTGGACAGAGCATCTCAAAAGTGCTGGGCGCGACACAGCGCTGTGATGGCTACCTGGAAGGCAGCGGCTATGTGGTCAGCTGGTGTGTCGGGCATCTGGTGGAGCTGGCACAGCCAGAAGCCTATGACGAAAAATATGCGAAATGGCGTAAAGAGGACTTGCCCATTCTGCCGGATCGTTGGCAGTATCGGGTATCCGGTTCCACAAAGAAGCAGTTTTCTATTCTGAAAGACCTGATGAACCGAAATGATGTCACCACCATCGTCAACGCCTGTGATGCAGGCCGCGAGGGAGAGCTGATCTTCCGTCTGGTCTATCACCAGTGTAAATGCAATAAGCCCATTGAACGGCTCTGGATTTCCAGCATGGAGGACAGCGCCATTCGGGAAGGCTTCGCCGGTTTGAGGCCGGGAACTGAATATGACAGCCTTTATGAAGCTGCCCTTTGCAGGGAGCGCGCCGACTGGATTGTCGGCATCAACGCCACCCGGCTTTTTTCCTGTCTGTACCGGCAGACTCTGAATGTGGGCCGTGTCATGACGCCGACGTTGGGCATGACCGTTGACCGGGAGGCTGCTATTGCCGCATTCGTTCCGGAGCCGTTTTATACGGTGCGGTTGCTGGCCGATGGATGTGAGGCCGCAAGTGAGCGCTTCAAGGAAAAAGCTACGGCGATTGCACTGCGCGATGCCTGCAAAAAGGAGATGGAAACAAAAGTGAAGGCTGTGGAGCGAAAAGAGAAACAGGAAAAGGCTCCTGCCCTCTATGACCTGACTTCCCTCCAGCGGGATGCCAACCGGCTGTTGGGATTTACGGCACAGCAGACGCTGGACTACACACAGTCTCTGTATGAAAAGAAGCTCTGCACTTACCCCCGTACAGATAGTCGTTTCCTGACGGACGATATGGCCGGGATGCTGCCGGGGCTGGTGGAACACACTGCCGCCGCGTTTGGCATTTCTGAAAATCTTTCGGTCAACGCCGGTCAGGTGACAGACAGTAAAAAGGTCAGCGACCATCACGCTATTATCCCCACGAAGGAAGTGCAGCATTGCAATTTTACAGAGCTGCCGAAGGGTGAATTTGCAGTTTTGCAACTAATCGCCGCCCGCCTGCTCTGTGCGGTCGGGGAGCCATACCGCTATGCGGAGACTACTGTGGAGCTGGAATGTGCCGGTCAGGTGTTCACAGCAAAAGGTAAGACAGTTCTGGATGAAGGCTGGAAAGCTGTTGAAAAATGCTTTTTCGCAGCTAAATCCGAGAAGCAATCCTCCGGCCTTCCGCAACTGGCCGAAGGCACTGTTCTTCCGCTTACCTCCGTCGATATGAAGGAGGGCAAGACGACCCCTCCGAAGCATTTCACGGAGGATTTGCTGTTGCAGGCTATGGAAACTGCCAGCGTAGATGAGTTCCCGGATGAGGCAGAGCGCAAAGGCATCGGCACCCCGGCTACCCGTGCCGCTACCATTGAAAAGCTCGTGCAAAAGGGCTTCCTGGAGCGCAAAGGCAGCGGAAAGGTCAAGAGCCTGATTCCCACGGATAAGGGAAAAGCCCTGATTACGGTGACGCCTGAACAGATTCAGTCCCCGTCCATGACAGCGGACTGGGAGGAAAAGCTGGTGCAGATCGAAAAGGGCCTCTATCCGGCAGAGGACTTTATGCAGGAGATCTCCGGCATGATGGAAACCATGGTAAACACTTACGAAGTTGTGAAAGGAGCGGATACGCTGATGTCGAATGTGAAAGTGATCGGGAACTGCCCCCACTGCGGGGCCGAGGTTGTGGAGCGTGAAAAGGGCTGGTTCTGTGCCAACCGTGAGTGCCGTTTTGTTCTCTGGAAGGATAATGCCTATTTCCAGAAGATCGGCAAGCGCATGACCGCACAGATTGCGGAAAAGCTGGTGCGCGATGGCCGCGTCCGGCTGAAGGACTGCAAGAGCCAGAAAACCGGCAAGACCTATAACGCTTCGCTGCTTCTCTCCACGGAGGCAGACGGGCGGGCGAAATTCACAATGGAGTTTGATAAGGATAAGGGAGGCAAAACGAAATGAGTGATACCAGACAGGAGGCCGCTTTCCTGATTGGAGAGGCGGACTTTCTTCATATTAAAGAGGTAGAGACGGGATATGCCTATACCGCATTTCAGGCCGGGAATCCGGTACAGTCTTTTGGCGGGGAAATTTCTGCGGAGGATGTGCAGCGCAGTCCCATCCGCAGCCCGATGACCGCGGCGCGGGTGCTGGCAATGGAGGAGGCCGGGATGGGTGGACAGCCAGCGGCGCAAGTTTCTATCAATTCCCTGGAGAAGTTCCGGGGTTCCGGTATTCGTCGCCGCAGAATGATGGAGCCGGAAACGTTGCCCAATGATGATGTCCGTTTCATTACCGTCGATTATCAGGAGCGCTTCCGTATCCCCAATGGCGGCACGGTGGAGATGATCTATCCTGACCGCCGCTTTTCCGCGAAGTGCGAATATATCGACGATTATCATCTGTATCTCAATGGGGAGTGCCTGCATATCTGCCAGCTGGCGGAAATGCTGGAGCGCGGCGGAGGAACCTGCCGTCCGGAACCGGAAATCGACCCCATGAGGGAAAATGCCGGATGGCGGCTGGGAAGCAGCCATTATCTTACACTCCAGATGTGTGATGATGGCTGGGATTATACCCTGTATGATAAGAACTTCCGTGAGGTGGACGGCGGACAGCTGGATAACCCGGAGATGTCCATGCTGGAAGCCCGTGAAACCATCCTGGAGGATGCGGGCAAAGGACGGCGCAGCCGCACCGTTGTCGGCTATGACTTCATCACGGAAAAGGCCGAGGCGGTGGCGGAAAGTGATCTCGCCGGTAAGCGGGAATCCGTTCTTGGCCAACTCTCTGCCTTAAAGGATACCCTGCCCAAAGCCGAAAAGACCCGGCACAGGGTTGCGGAGGCCAGTTTATGAGCCGCCGGGGACTCTCCCTTGCGGAGCAGGAAACGGTGATCTTATGGGACAATGAGCTGGACACCGCCAGTATCTACACCCACGACGCCAGGATGATCGGAAAGCTAAAAGGACTGGCGAAGAAGTATCCGGCGCAGTTCCAGCTGGAGCGCAAAGGCCCCGGACGGGCTGTCACCTACCAGATACCGAAAAAGTGTGTTTCCATCCGTCCCCCATACAGTGAGGAGCGCCGGAAACAGCAGATTCAGGATGCCGCCTTAAACGGCAATCCTTTTGAGCAGGAGGTTCACGATGAAGATTGAAGCATGGGATGAAGTGTATGGCGCAAAAAGCCAGGAAAAGCTCCGGGCCTTTCTGGAAAGCACCACCGACAGCTACGCCATCTTGCAGTTAAAGCTGGTGGATGAGACGGCGCAGGATCGCTTTATGAATTACTCCTGGCTGGAGAAGCACGGACGGGAGCCGGAAATTGACCACTATGAAGTGACCTATGTGGGTGAGCTGCCCGCTCATTCCAGTCAGGATGTTTTGCTGGAAGGGCTTTATGAGCAGTTCAACCTGGCAAGGCCGGAGGACTTCCGCGGTCACAGCCTCTCCGTCAGTGACATCGTGGCGCTGCGCCAGAATGGTGTGGTAAGCTCTCACTATGTAGACAGCATTGGTTTTCGGGAGGTTCCGGGCTTTCTTGGGCCGGAAAACTACCTGAAAAATGCAGAGATGGCGATGGAGGACGACTACTCGATGCTGGACGGTATCGTCAACAACGGGAAGAAAGAACCGGATCGCGATGAGCGTCCTTCCGTGCTGGAACAGCTGAAAGAGCTGCGGGAAAGCCGGGTGCCGGAACTGCCGAAGCGGTCTGCAAAAGATATTTCCGACAGGGAGTTATGAGCGATGGACTTTACCCAGGATGAACGGTTTCTGATGATGCTTTACAGCCCCGGCACCCGACCGGGGCTTGTAACAGCGCTTCGGGAGATGCGATGTTGTCTTACCCCCGATGAAGGGGAACTTTTGGAGCTTACAGACCGTGTGCTGGAAAAGCTGGGCGGGATGTCCGATGAGGCATTTGACCGGCTTGACCTGTACCGGGAGCTATGAGAAATGGAGGTAAACCTTGCCGAGCAAGTTACAGATTTATTCTCAGATGGCGCGGGACGCTGCCGGCACTGTAAATGCCAGCGTTGGCCAGTGGACAGGGTTTTTGACCACCGCCGCCCGTCTGTACAAATATCCCTATGAGGATCAGCTGATGATCTTCACCCAGAGGCCGGACGCAACCGCGTGTGCGGAGTACGACCTCTGGAATGAGCGGATGAACCGCTATGTAAAGCGCGGTGCCAGGGGGATCGCCCTCATTGACAGCAGCGGCGATTATCCCAGACTGCGCTATGTTTTCGATGTGTCGGATACCGGCACAAGGAGAAATTCCCGCCCGGTCTACCTGTGGAAGATGCAGGACGACTATGAAGCGCCGGTGCAGTCCGCGCTGGCAAAGGCGTTTGGCGTATCGGAGACGCTGCCGCTGGAAAGCCAGTTGGAGCAGATCGCAAACAGTCTTGCGGTAGATTACTGGCAGGAGCATGGCCAGCAGTTCCTCGACATCGTTGCAGATAGCTATCTGGAGAGTTATGATGAGTACAACATCGAAGTGGCCTTCCGGAAAGCAGTCGCTGTCAGTGTGACCTATCAGTTATACGTCCGGTGCCTGAACGACCCGGCCAGCTACTTTGAGCATGAGGACTTTCTTCCCATCTTTGATTTCAATACCCGGCAGACTATGAACTATCTGGGTGCCGCTGTCAATGGGGTATCCGGCCAGGTATTCCGGGAGATTGAAGTCGCTATCCGAACCTATGAGCGCAGCCGACAGGCGGCAGAAAGGAGCCAAAACCATGATGAACGAACTGACTTACACCCAGAGCGGAGATTACCTGATCCCGAACCTCGTACTGGTCGAACAGGAGCGCAAACCCATGGGCAAGTACGGGAGGATGCGCAGGAGCTTCCTTCAGGAACACAATCCGATGCTGTACAGCGATCTGGTACTGACCGAGCAGCTGTTCCCCCATCTATGGGAGATTCAGGAGACGGCCACCCGGCGAATGGAACAGCTGATGGACGAGCTGCTTCAGAAGTATCCGGCCCCGGACAAAATGACCCAACAGATGGCCTGGGTCGGCCACATGAACAGCCTGAAAGCGATGGCCGAGGAGACAGTGCTGACGGAGCTGGTGTACAGCTAAACCCCTTCGGGGATACGGTTCCCGGAGAATTTGAGCAGTTATCCTTCATCTTCCCCACAGAAGCAGAACAGATCGAAGCAATCGACCACGCGGCGGAGAGCGAAATGCCCTCCGCTTTTTCTTTGCCCCAAAATGACATTGACCAGATGTTTCGGCTGGGCGGGAGTGATGACGCAAGCCGCATGAGGGTCGCCGCACAGTTTATGATGGGGAAACCCACGGAGGAGATTGCGGCATTTCTCCAACAGGAATACCGCGGCGGCATGGGCCTGAATATGGACAGCGGAAAGATGTCCACATGGTTTGATGAACGGGGCGTTTGGCTTGCCCGCGGCGACCATGCGCGCGATGCTGCGCCGGGGATGTTTATTCCCTGGATGGATGTAGCTGACCGCATCGGGGAGCTGATGGATGCCGGACAGTTTGCCACCAACGTGGAACTGACAGAAACGCAAAATCATTATCGTTCTGCCCTGGCGCAATCCATCTGGTATCTGCGGCATGACTTTTCTGAAATGACGGAAGGCGTACCGCTGCTTTCTTCCCTGGATGAGTACCGGGGCGGCGGCTTTCCAGAGGAGACGGCCAGACTTGCAAAGGCGCTCTCTGACCCTCAGACTCTTGCTTCCATTACAAAGGACATGGAGTTCTTTGCTGAAATTTACGCCCAGCAGCGCGGCGTCCTCCGCTTCCATTACCATGATGTCCCGATGCTGGTGGAGGGGCTGCACAATCTGGAAACGCCCTGGAGGGAATACAGTACCGATATGTATGCGGTGCCGAAAACCGAGCAGTTCATCACAGAGGATGAGGTGGATGAGGCGCTCACTCATGGCAGTTCTGTGTCCGGCGGCAAAGGAAGGATTTACAGATACTTCTCTGACGAACACAGCACGAAAGAACGGGCAGATTTTCTCCGTGAGGAGTATGGCATCGGCGGTCACAGCGGCGCGCTTTCCAATAAATCACACAGCTTTGAAGATCACGACGGAAAAGGTATCCGGCTGAGTAAGACGGACTGTGCGGAGGTCACGCTGTCCTGGAATGCTGTTGTCAGGCGGATTGATACGCTGGTAAAAACAGATCGCTACCTGACAGAGAAGGAAAAGGCGCAGCTGGAACAGGCGCAGACAACTCCTGCAGAACCGGAGTCGGCGGTGCAGGAGGCGACAAGTCCAGTCGAAGAAGCTGCATCTCCTACGGTGGGCGACCTCTATGCGCATTATCTTCCCATCGTGCGGGATGCTGTGCTTGCAGATACGGCCTATCAGAATGCCTGCCGGAACTCTGACCGGGAAAATGCCATGACAGAGGGCAATGCCGCTATCAATCGGGCGGTCATTTCCCTTTATGATACCCGGCTTTATGGACTTTTCTATGATAACACTGCTTTCCACAATCGTCTGACACAGGAGGTGCTGGAAGAAACCTACGACCAGCTGTCTCCCCATGAAGAAGAACGGACGGAGCCGGAACAGGAAGATGATGATTTTGCAGATATTGATCCGGAATGGGTGCGTGCGCGGCTTGCCGAACACGGCATTGTGAACGGTGAAGTGGTTGACCCGGAAAAGCTGGCACAAAGCCCCTTTATCCAGATGGTGGAGGCCGATGTTGCTCGTATTGCTGCGGAGGAGGATGCTGCGGAAGCCGCACAGGATGAACCGGAACCGCCTGCGGAGGACGGAAGTGATACCCTTGCCCCGGAAGATCGCTTCCATGTGGTGGATGTAGACTGGTATCCGGGCAGACCGGCGTATTCCATTTGGGACGACCAGGCCGGCGACTACTATGTAGATCACGACGGCGTGACCATTGACTTTGTAAGCCGCTGGGATGCGGAGGAATATCGGGATGATCTTGTTGATAGTCTTCGGCAGGAGACAGAAAGACAGACAACAGAACCCTCTCTTGCAGAGCAGGCTGACCAGTTCGAGGCAGACCAGCAAGCCTACCGGGAACAGGTGCTATCCGGCTTGACCCCAGACCAGCAGCGTATTGTGACGGCAATGGAGACTGCCGGTTTCCCGTTCCGTCCCACAGAAACCAACCCCATCTATTTCGGGGATTTGGACGATTATCCCATTACCTTTGACAGCTGGGAGGCAGCATACGATTTCATCAACAGTGCTGAGCTGAAAGACTTCCCTGGCTTACGGGAACAGGTGCAGGCTGTACTTCACCCGGAACCGGCTTTTCCTTACCATGCCGGTGATACGGTTTATCTGGAGGACGGAAAACCCTTTGTGATTGAGAGTATTGGGACATTCGATGTCCAGCTCCGTGACCCGACGTTGCGCTATCCGGTATTCCGTGCGGAAAGCCGTGAGAATTTCCTCCGGCTGATGGAGCGCTATCCCCAACACCAGCAGGAAGAACCGGCTTCTGAACAGCCTACGATGGCCGAGGAGACAGTCGGCTTCTACCCAGGCGAGCAGAATGGTCTGCCCTTTGATGTGGAGATCAGGACGCTGCACTTCGGTGAACCGGAACGGGAAGCCTCGACGCCGGAAGTATCCGCTGTAACCCCGGAAACACCGGAATCGGCTGTTTTTGAGGACGTTTACGGTACAGAACCTGGGCAAACGCCGGGGAATGTGCCACTCACTGATGGCCAGACGGATAATTTACCGCCTACCCCGGAATTAGCACCCGAAAGCGTTACAGAGCCGTCCATTCCTGCCGCCAACTTCCGTATCACGGATGACCACCTGGGCGAAGGCGGGCCGAAACAGAAATACGCCTACAACGTGGCCGCGATCCGCACTTTGCAGACGCTGGAGGCTGAACACCGAAACGCCACGCCGGAAGAACAGCAGATTTTGTCGAGATATGTCGGCTGGGGCAGTCTGGCCGATGCCTTTGACGGCCAGAAGGATTCTTGGGCAAATGAGTACCGGGAACTGAAAGGTTTACTCACCGAGGAGGAATATGCTGCGGCGCGCGCGTCCACTCTGAATGCCCATTACACCAGCCCTGCCGTCATTCGTGCGATTTACGAGGCAGTTGGTCAGATGGGCTTTACCACCGGCAATATCTTAGAGCCGTCCATGGGTGTGGGCAACTTTTTCGGACTCCTGCCTGACAGCATGGCGGGCAGTAAGCTCTACGGTGTGGAGCTGGATTCCATCACCGGGCGCATCGCGCAAAAGCTCTACCCCAACGCGGATATTAAAGTCGCCGGCTTTGAGAGTACCGACCGGCGCGATTTTTATGACCTTGCTGTAGGCAACGTCCCGTTTGGCGATTATAAAGTCAATGACAAGCCTTACAATAAGCTGGGGTTCTCCATTCACAACTACTTTTTTGCCAAAGCACTTGACCAGGTGCGTCCCGGCGGTGTGGTGGCCTTTGTCACTTCCCGTTATACCATGGATGCAAAATCTCCGGAGGTACGCAAGTACCTGGCACAGCGGGCGGAGCTGCTGGGGGCTATCCGGCTCCCAAACAACGCCTTTCGTGCCAATGCCGGTACAGATGTGGTGTCAGATATTATCTTCCTGCAAAAACGGGAGCATCCCATCGACATTGAACCGGAGTGGGTACACCTGGGGCAAACGCCGGACGGCCTGACCTTAAACAGCTATTTCATCGACCACCCGGAGATGGTGTTGGGCGAGCTGACCACAGAAAGTACCCAATATGGCCGGGAGGAATGTACCGTTATCCCCATCCCCGGCGCTGACCTGTCGGAACAGCTGCATGAAGCTGTGACGCACATCCAGGGCAGCTATCAAGCAATCGAGATGGAAGCGGAGGAAGTGGATATTGCAGACGGCCCGCAGCCTATCCCTGCTGACCCCAATGTGAAGAACTTCTCTTATACCATTGTGGACGGCGAGGTTTACTTCCGGGAAAACTCGGTCATGAAGCCGGTGGAGCTGAATGACACTGCCAAAGGACGGGTGAAAGGTCTGGTGGAGCTTCGCCAGATCGTAAATGACCTGATCGCGTATCAGCTGGAGGATTATCCGGAGGCTGAGATTGCAGCAAAACAACAGGAACTGAACGCCGCCTATGACAGCTTTGCCGAAAGATATGGGCTTATCAACTCCCGCGGCAACTCCCTGGCGTTCAGCGAGGACTCATCCTACTATCTGCTCTGTTCTCTGGAGAATATCAACGAGGACGGGCAGCTCATCGGCAAGGCGGATATGTTCACGAAGTGCACCATTCGCCCGGAACGGAAAGTGACCAGTGTGGACACGCCCAGCGAGGCGCTGGCGATCTCCATCGGAGAAAAAGGCACAGTCGATTTGCCCTTTATGGCAGAGCTGCTCGGCACCCCCGGTGAGTACGATGCCATTACAAGCAGCCTTCAAGGTGTGATTTTCAAAGACCCCATGGGGCCGGATGCACCGGAAGAAGGCTGGCAGACTTCGGACGAATATCTCTCCGGCAACGTGCGGGATAAGCTCCGCATTGCAACCATGGCCGCAGATCGCGATCCGGCCTTTGCGGTCAACGTGGAGGCTCTGACCAAAGCGCAGCCCAAAGATTTGGATGCTTCGGAGATTGACGTGCGCCTGGGCGCGACGTGGATTGACCCGAAGTATTTCCAGCAGTTTATGCACGAAACCTTCCAGACACCCTTCTATATGCGCCGCACGATTGAAGTAAAATACTCCACCCACACGGCAGAATGGCGGATCACCGGCAAGACCCAGCCCCGCTATGACGACGTGGCGGCAAATATGACCTTCGGCACGAGCCGCGCCAACGCCTACCGGATACTGGAGGACACCTTAAATCTGAAGGATGTCCGTATCTATGATACCGTAGAGGATGCGGACGGCAAACAAAAACGTGTGCTGAATAAGAAGGAAACCACCCTCGCCCAGCAGAAACAGCAGGCGATCAAGGACGCTTTTCAGGATTGGGTTTGGAAAGACCCGAAGCGCCGGGAGGCGCTCTGCCAGAAGTACAACGAATTGTTTAACAGCACCCGTCCCCGTGAGTTCGACGGCTCCCACATTCATTTCGTGGGGATGAACCCGGAGATTATGTTACGGGAACACCAGCGGAATGCCATTGCTCATGTTCTCTATGGAGGAAATACTCTGCTTGCACACGAAGTGGGGGCAGGCAAGACGTTCGAGATGGCTGCGGCAGCCATGGAGAGCAAGCGCCTGGGCCTGTGTCAGAAGTCCATGTTCGTGGTTCCCAATCATCTAACCCTGCAATGGGCGAATGAGTTTTTGCGGCTCTATCCCAGCGCGAAGCTGCTGGTGACAACCAAAAAGGACTTTGAAACCTCCCGGCGCAAGAAATTCTGCGCCCGGATTGCCACCGGCGATTATGATGCGGTCATCATTGGCCACAGCCAGTTTGAGAAAATCCCCATCTCCGCAGAACGCCAGGAGCGTCAGCTGCGGGAGCAGATTGAGGACATCGAGGACGCGATTGCGGAGCTGAAATACAGCCGCGGTGAAAACTTCACCATCAAACAGATGGAGAAGAGCCGGAAATCCTTGCAGGCCAGGCTGAATAAACTGACCTCCACAGAACGGAAGGACGATGTGATTACTTTCGAGCAGCTGGGTGTTGACCGGCTGTTCGTAGACGAGTCACAAGCGTACAAAAACCTTTTCCTGTATACGAAAATGCGGAATGTGGCCGGGCTTTCTACCTCCGAGGCACAGCGCAGTTCAGATATGTTTATGAAATGTCGTTATATGGACGAGATCACCGGCGGGCGCGGCGTTGTCTTTGCCAGCGGTACACCGGTCAGCAACTCCATGACAGAGCTTTATACTGTCATGCGGTATCTCCAGTACAGTACGCTCCAGCAGAAGGGGCTGACCCACTTCGACAGTTGGGCGTCTACATTTGGGGAGACAACTACAGCCATAGAGCTTAGTCCCGAAGGGACAGGATACCGGGCGAGGACAAGATTTGCCCGCTTCTTCAATCTGCCGGAATTGATGACTATGTTCAAAGATGTGGCCGATATTAAAACCAGTGACCAGCTCGATTTGCCGGTGCCGGAGGCCGACTTCCAGACGATTGTAGTGCAGCCGTCCGAAATTCAGAAGGAAATGGTGGCGTCGCTGTCCGAACGGGCGGCAAAAGTCCACGCTGGCGCTGTGGATGCCTCTGTTGACAATATGCTCTGCATTACGTCAGACGGCAGGAAAATCGGTCTTGACCAGAGGCTGATGAATCCGCTGTTGCCGGACGATCCCGGCAGTAAGCTCAACGCCTGTGTGAATAACGTCTTCCAGATATGGCAGGACGGAGTCAGCGACCGGACGACACAGCTTTTGTTCTGTGATATGTCCACACCGAAAGGCGATGGCAGTTTTAACGTGTACGATGATATTCGCGGTAAACTGGAGTCGATGGGCGTCCCCCATGAGGAGATTGCCTTTATCCACGATGCCGACACGGAGGTGAAGAAAAAAGACCTGTTTGCCAAAGTTCGCTCCGGCCAGGTGCGGATTCTCCTTGGCAGCACGCAGAAAATGGGCGCTGGCACCAATGTCCAGGACAGGCTCATCGCGGCGCACCATCTGGATGTGGGCTGGCGGCCTGCCGATATGACCCAGCGGAATGGGCGTATCATCCGGCAGGGCAATCAGAACAAGCGCGTACAGATTTTCCAGTACGTTACCGAAGGCACTTTTGATGCCTATTTATATCAGACACTTGAGAATAAACAGCGCTTTATTTCGCAGATCATGACCAGCAAATCCCCGGTTCGCTCCTGCGATGATGTAGATGAGCAGGCCCTTTCCTATGCGGAAATCAAGGCGTTGTGCGCTGGCAATCCGCTGATCCGGGAAAAGATGGACTTGGATGTGGAGGTGGCACGGCTGAAAGTATTGAAGTCTGACCACCAGAGCCAGCAGTACCGGCTGGAAGACCGACTGTTAAAGCACTTCCCGCAGGAAATCGAACGGACAAAGGCCAATATCCGAGGGTTTGAGGCGGACATCCAGACCGTAGAGGCGCATCCGCTGCCAACGGATAAGGAACAATTTGTCGGTCTGGAGCTACGCGGACAGCAATTCACAGATAAACTCAAAGCTGGCGAGGCGCTTCTTGCCGCCTGCAAAGCCTATCACGGGACGGAGCCGATGCACCTGGGGAGTTATCGCGGTTTCCAGATGGAGCTTTCTTATGATACCTTCCGGCAGGAATTTGACCTGACCCTGAAAGAAGCCATGAGTCACCGGCTGACCCTTGGCACCGATGCCAGAGGCAATCTGATCCGTATGGATAACGCCCTGGCGGGTATCCCGGCGCGGTTGGAGAAAGTGCAGGAACAGCTGGCCAATCTGGAAAACCAGAGGGAAGCTGCACAGCAGGAACTTGGGAAACCATTCCCCCAGGAGGCCGAGCTGCGGGAGAAGTCCGCACGGCTGGCAGAACTGGATGCCGCCCTCAATATGGACGACAGCCCTGCGTCTGCCCGTGATGATGGAGATCGCGATGTTGATTCCGGCACTGAAAGCCGCCCGTCTGTACTGGCCGATCTGCGCAGCAAGGCGGCAACGCTGCCGCCCCGGAAGCCCGGTGAACAACAGCACTCCGAGGAGGTGTTGTGATGGCAGATGAACCAAAAGATAAAGTGATCATGCTCCGCGTCTCTCAGGCGGAGCGTGACCGCATACAGGAGAAAATGGCGGAGATCGGCGTGGAAAATATGAGCGCCTATATCCGCAAGATGGCGCTGGACGGCATCTGCGTTAATATGGATTTGACCGATGTGACCCAGATGGTAAAGCTGCTGCGCTATGCCTCAAATAACCTCAATCAGTATACGAAGAAGGCCCATGAAACCGGGAGCATCTACTCGGAGGATATAGAAGATTTGCAGCGCCGTCTGGATGATTTATGGGTGAGCTGTAAAGAGATACTCACAAGGCTTGCCACTGTCCAGTGACGGCGCAAATGTCCGGGTTTTGCACCGGAGATTTTATAAAAAACGGCATGGCGGAGCAATCCGCTGTGCCGCGAACATAGACCGGCGACATCGTTGCCAGTCTGACACCCTGCCTTTATAATGAAGGTACAAGAAAAGAAAGGATGGTTGAACGCCATGTTGATGACACTCATAAAGCTCCCGTTGAAGCTCCTGACCCTCCCGCTAATCCTCATCTGCGCCATTGCCTCTGTGCTGTTGAAGGTCGTGGATAACCTTTCCTCTTACATCATCGGATTTTTCATCCTGATATTTATCCTCTGCGGCGTGGTCGCTGCCATCAATCAGTGGTGGACTTCCGTTGTGGTGATGGTTGTGCTGGCGGCGTTATGTGTGGGCGTTACATTCCTCGCCGCTGTACTGGAGACATTGCTGGATACCATGACCGGCGCGCTGGTCGGGTTCCTGCACTCGTAAAGCAAGATAATCGAATTACATTATAGGGCTGTCCTCACCGGGCAGCTCTTTCTTTTTTTGAAGGGATGGTGATGGTATGGCGGCGACGCGACTGATCGCGATGCACCTGAATAAAGGGAAAACGCTGGCTCAGTGCCTGCGTGACCGGACGGACTACGCACAGAATCCGGAGAAAACTGAAAAAGGAAGTCTGATCACGGCCTATGCCTGCGACCCCATGACCGTAGATGAAGAATTTCTGCTTGCCAAACGGCAGTACCAGCACATCACAGGGCGGCAGCAGAAAAGCAATGTGATCGCGTATCAGATACGCCAGTCCTTCAAGCCGGGTGAAATTACCCCGAAGGAGGCCAACAAGGTCGGCTATGAGCTGGCTATGCGGTTCACCAAAGGGAAACACGCCTTTATTGTGGCTACCCATGTAGACCGGGCGCATATCCATAATCATATCATTTTCAACTCCACCACCATAGACTGCAAACGGAAATTCAAGGACTTTCATCTGTCCGGGCTGGCTGTGCAGAGATGCAGTGATATTATCTGTGTAGAGCATGGGCTGTCCATCATTGAGAAAAAGCCCTACCGGGAACGTACCAAACGCACCGAGTATCCGAAGAAGGAAACCTTCCGGGATACCATCTGCGCAGACATTGATGCTGTTATGAAGCAAAAGCCGAAGGACTTTGAGGAATTTTTACAGCTTCTCGCTCAAAATGGCTATGAGGTGAAGCGTGGGAAGAACACCGCACTCCGGGGCAAAGGCCAGACGCGCTTTATCCGGTTCCGCTCCCTGGGGGAAGGATACTCTGAGGAAGAAATCCGTGCGGTGCTGCTGGGAGAAAAAGCCCATCGCTCTAAATTCAAAAGCAGCCAGGTTCATGGAAAACCGAAGTTCAATCTGCTGGTGGATATTGATGAGAAGATGCAGGCAAAAGGCATTGGCTACCAGCGCTGGGCGACGGTCTATAATCTGAAGCAGATGGCACAGACCATGATCTTCATCCGGGAGCATGGCATTGAGAGCCTCGATGATCTGCGACAGAAAACCGATGCCTCTTCCGCTCGTTTTGATGAACTCAGCGACCGGCTGAAAGCATCAGAAAAACGGCTTGTAGAAATTGCTGCGCTCAAAACCCATATCATCAATTATTCTAAAACCAGGGACACCTATGTAGAGTACCGGAAGTCCGGATACAGCAAGAAGTTCTTTGAGGCGCACCGAGCTGAGATCACGCTGCACAAGGAAGCAAAGAGCGCTTTTGACCAACTGGGCGTGAAAAAGTTGCCGAAGGTCAAAGACCTGACTGCGGAATATGCCCAGGTGCTTGCAGAGAAAAAAGCGACCTATGCGGAATACCGCGCCGCCCGGTCTGAGATGCAGGAGTATCAGAAAGCACGGCACAATGTGGAGGTTTTCTTCGAGATGCAGCAGAAAGAGGCAGAACAGGAGCGCCGGGAGCAACAGGCACAGGATCGTTGAAATTGTATTATCCGGCGCAGCCGCCCTAAATGGGATTGGCTGCGCCGGTATTTTTTTCGTTCCAGACGGATTCTCAATCCGACCCATATCGTTTTCCGACAGTATCATCCAGCAGAACGGCGCAATCCTTTTTTAGTTCCAATCCCATTAGAGAACTGTCTTTTTAAGTGGTTAAGTAACCGATCAGCAATCGAAGTAAATGTCTGATATTTTTCCACACAACGAAAAGCATACCTCGGCTTTAATTATGTTGAATATCTATAGCTCGCGCTGTATAATAAGATATGTAACGGAGGCGCAGGCAATGGAATTACGGGTATTAAAATATTTTTTGATGGTGGCGCGGGAAGAAAACATTACAAAAGCCGCCAGTCTTCTCCACATTACGCAGCCGACATTATCCCGCCAGCTGATGCAGCTGGAAGAAGAACTGGGGGTTAAGCTGTTTCACCGTGGAAAATACAACGTCACGCTCACTGAGGACGGTATGCTCCTGAAGCGACGCGCACAGGAACTTGTAGAATTGTCGGATAAAACGATTCAGGAGCTTTCTCATAAAGATGATGCGCTTGCCGGGGAGATTGCAATTGGCTGCGGAGAAACCAGAAATATGTCAGCCCTTGCGGATCAGATCACCATTTTTCAAACAGAGTACCCTCTGGTACGCTTTCATATCCACAGCTCTACGGCAGATGACATCAAAGAGCGGATTGAGAAGGGGCTGCTGGATATAGGGCTTTTAATGGAGCCTGTGGATGTAGGAAGGTATGAATTTCTTCGTATGCCATACAGAGAAAAATGGGGAATTCTCACCCGCAAAGATTCGGTGTTGGCCCAAAAGCAGGCAGTTACACCAGAAGATTTGGCAAAGGCTCCATTGCTGGTTCCACAGCGTGACCAGGTCAAAAATGAGATCGGCAACTGGTTCGGAGATGTTTATGAACATCTGAATATTGCCGCCACCTATAACCTGATCATCAACGCTACAGCCATGGTTCGCAGTAAGGTAGGCATTGCGCTTTGTTTTGACCTGGGAGCGATATATGAAGACCTCTGTTTCATTCCATTGTCTCCCGAATTGGAAACAGGTGCTGTTCTTGTGTGGAAGAAAAGCCAGATGCTGGTCGCTGCAACATCTCAGTTTATCCATCAGGTTAAAAATACAATCTGAGCATTTCTGACCATGTAATATAGGCATTAGACATTAAGGCTTGCTCCGAGTAAAATGTAGGTATCCCAAAAGGATGCCTGCATTTTTTTAGCATTCAGGATTTTATTTAGGCTGTGACGGAAAGAAGGTAATAACCAAATGACGATTGATGAAGCAAGTGAACGCTACGGCATTCCGCTTGAAATTCTCCATGAATATGAAAGCTGGGGGCTTTGCGATACCGTGAAGAAGGTCATGGGTGCGTGGCAGTATGATGATGAAGATATTGAGCGCCTGAGCATGATTATGACGCTGCACGATGTCGGTTTTGAGAACTATGAGGTGGAAACCTATATGCAGCTGCTCTTAGAGGGAGAATCCACGAAGGAGCAGCGGATGGCAATGCTGAACCGGCGACGCAAAAGCGCACTGGATGAAATCCACTTCCGGGAAGCACAGCTGGATCGTCTGGATTATCTGCGCCACAGCATTCGTTCTGCTAAACAATGAAAAAAGCAATATAAATTTAACATAAGGAGGATTTTCTCATGAAGAAAAACTTAGGCTCTGTTCTGGCATTGTACCCGATGCCGCTGACTGTGATCGGTGCGATGGACGGCGACAAGCCCACATGGACGCTGGTTGCCCATGTGGGTGTGATTGGCCATGACCGGCTTCTTGTCAGTCTGTCCCGCGCTCACTACATTAACGAAAAAATCAAAACCACTGGCAAATTGTCCATCAACATGGTCGGTGAGGAAATGCTGCCCCAGGCAGATTATGTCGGCTCCGTGACCGGCGCAAAGGTGAATAAGTCAAATGTGTTTGACTACGAGCTGAGCGAAAACGGCACACCTATCATCAAGGCTGCCCCGCTCTCCATTGAATGTGAAGTCGTGGATAACTACGAAGCCGGAAACAATTTTGACAACTTCATCGTGAAGTTTACCGGCACTTACGTGGAAGAAGAAAACCTGGATGAGAAAGGCAAAATCAGCTACCGAGCTATGAAGCCGGTGCTGTTTGAGTTCCCCACCTATGAGTATCTGAAAACAGGCGATGTGCTTGGCAAATGCCTGAGCTTCAAAGAAGAACACTGAACAATAACGAAAAGGAGATTGTCACGATGAATAAATTGAGTTTACCGAAAATCGCACTGGGTGCCTGGGCATGGGGCAACGACGGCACCTTTGGAAATGCAGTCACTCCGGAGCAGATGAAGCCGGTCTTTGATGCCGCAATGGAAAACGGCCTGAACCTGTGGGATACTGCTCTTGCCTACGGCATGGGTACCAGCGAAAAGATGTTGGGCGGCCTGATTGCCGGACTTGACAGGGACAGCTACATCATTTCTGATAAGTTCACGCCGCAGTGTGCGGATTATGGTGCGGCTGACCCTGTTGGCGATATGTTGAAAACGGAGCTTGGCTTCCTTGGAATTGAGAACATGGATATTTACTGGCTCCATAACACTGTGGATGCCGTCAAGTGGATTACCGCCATTGCGGAGTATTTTGAGGGCAAAGAGAACGTCCCCATGCTGGGCGTTTCCAACCACAATCTCGCGGAAATTAAGCAGGCTGACGAAATTCTGAGAAGCCACGGTCTGAAGCTCTCCGCTGTCCAGAATCATTACTCTATCATCAACCGGTCTTCGGAGGATTCCGGTATTCTGGATTATTGCAGAGAAAACGGGATCGTATTCTTCTCCTACATGACGCTGGAGCAGGGAGCGCTGTCCGGCAAGTACGATACAAAGCACCCCATGCCTGCCGGTTCTGACCGCGCCAGAACTTATAATCCGGTTCTGGACAAGATTGAAGTGCTGAATGCAGAGCTTGCGAAGCTGGCTGACAAGTATCAGGTGGCTCCTGCTCAGATTCCTGTTGCGTGGGCCATCGGCAAGGGAACCCTGCCGATCATCGGAGTCACAAAAGTCTCCCATGTGGAGGACGCTCTAAAGGCTGTAAATATCACGCTGACAAAAGATGAAATTGCAAGCCTGGAAAGCACTGCGGATTCTCTGGGGCTGAACCTGATCCGCTACTGGGAAAAGGAAATGAAATAGGGGGTAGTTTTCGTGAATGTTGTTATGATAAACGGAAGCCCGCGGGCGAAAGGAAATTCTGATCTGCTCTGTGACGAATTTGCCCGTGGCGCAAGAGAATCCGGCCATACGGTGGAAAAGATTTCTTTGCGGGAATACACGTTCAATTCCTGCAAGGCGTGCTATGCGTGTTTTCAGACCGGCAAATGTGTTCAGAGAGATGACATGGCGTCCATCCTTGAGAAGGTGAAGCAGGCCGAGGTACTGGTTCTGGCCTCTCCCACTTATTTCATGACCATGAGCGGACAGATGAAGATTTTCATCGACCGTCTGCTCCCGGAATGGCAGGGACTCGGCGGCAAGGAGGTCTATGTGATCGTCACCGGGCATGACGGAAAGGCGGGGCTGAAACGCACTGCAACAGATCTGGTGGACATTTTCGGCTATCTTGGGAACCACGTCAATCCTGTGATCTGGGGCGAAGGGGTCTGGAAAAAGGGCGAGGTACTTGGAACAAAGGCAATGGACGAGGCTTACCAGGCAGGAAAGCGGCTCGGACGATAACAGAAAGGCAGGTATTAAATATGAGCAAGACTTTAGTCACTTATTTCAGCGCCAGCGGGGTTACGGAAGCTGTAGCCAAAAAACTGGCCGAGGCTGCAAATGCAGACCTTTATGAAATCAAACCGGAGGTTCCGTATACGGATGCTGACTTAAACTGGAACAACCGAAGCAGCCGCAGCAGCGTGGAGATGAATGACCTCTCCAGCCGCCCCGCGCTGGCAGATAAGAACGCGGATGTTTCTGCATATGATACCATTCTGCTGGGCTTCCCCATCTGGTGGGGCCTTGCGCCAACTATCATCAATACGTTCCTGGAGAGTTATGATTTTTCCGGTAAGAAAATCGTCCTCTTTGCAACCTCCGGCGGAAGCGGCCTGGGCCGGACGGCTGACGGACTCAGAAAATCAGTCGCTCGAAGCTGCACGATTATTGATGGGAAAATCCTGAGCAGCAGGGATTCCGTATCGACCCTGAAAAAGTGGGTGGAGCGTGTACTGTAAATGAAAGGCGGGTGTCAAGAGTGAACATTGTGGTTTTAGAAGGAAGCCCGAACCGGAATGGTTCCTCCAATTTTCTGGCTGAGCGGTTCGCCGACGGCGCCAGGGAAAGCGGACACACTGTGCGTATCATTGACGCCGCCCATGCACGTATCGCTCCCTGCACCGGCTGTGTAAGCTGCGGCTATGAAGGACCCTGTGTGCAGAAAGACGAGATGGAGCAGATAAGGGCGGAAATCCTGCGGGCGGATATGATGGTGTTTGTCACGCCGCTCTATTATTACGGAATGACGGCACAGTTAAAAACGCTGATTGACCGCTTCTGTGCTTTCAACAGCAGCATTCAGCAGAAGCATATGAAGTCTGCTCTGCTGGCTGTCGCCTGGAACAATGATAACTGGACATTTGACGCTCTGGAGGCACACTATAAAACCCTTGTCCGCTATCTGAACCTGGAGAACTGCGGTGAGGTTTTAGGCCGGGGATGCGGAACGCCGTGGATGACAAAGCGAAGCAAATACCCGGAGCAGGCTTATCGTCTGGGCAAATCATTGATTTGAGGAGGTCTTGTCGATGAAGAAATGCATAGCCCTTATTTTAACGTTGATGTTGGTATTTGGCATGACCGCCTGTGGAAGCAACGCGCAGGATTCTGCTGACGAAAATGAATCTGCATCTTCTGTGCAGACATCAGAAAATGAAACGGAAACGACAGAAGAACCGGAAGAGACAGAACAGGCTGACAACGAAGCCGCAGAATCCGAGCCGGAGGAAACGGAACTGTCAGAGGCAGAAACCGAACAATCCCGCGCCCTTGTGGTTTATTTCTCCGCTACCGGGAATACGCAGGCTGTCGCGGAAGAACTGACGGCGCAAACCGGTGCTGATCTCTATGAAATCGTGCCGGAAGAACCATACACAGATGATGACCTGAATTACAGTGACAGCACCACACGCGCTACGGTAGAGCAGAATGACCCGGATGCCAGACCTGCCATTTCCGGCAGTATCCCGAATCTGGATCAATACGACACGATTTATATAGGTTATCCCATCTGGTGGGGCGATATGCCGCGCATCCTGTATACTTTCTTTGATGCCTGTGACTTTTCCGGGAAAACAGTTGCACCATTTTGCACCAGTGGCAGCAGCGGCCTGTCCGGAACGGTTGACACGATAGAAGGTCTGGAGCCGGATGCCATAGTGACGGTCGGACTGTCTGTAAAAGGTGCTGACGCCTTTGACGCAGCAGATGATATTTCACAGTGGCTCGACGAAATCGGGCTTGCACAGTAAGGAGGACGAAATGCAGTATATTCAGTTAGGAAATTCGGATTTACAGGTGTCCCGCATCTGCATGGGATGCATGGGATTTGGGGATGCGTCGAATGGCCAGCACAGCTGGACGATTGACGAGGAACATTCCCGTCAGATTATCAAAAGAGGGCTGGAGCTTGGAGTCAACTTCTTTGATACGGCCATCGCCTACCAGAGCGGCACCAGCGAGCAGTATGTGGGCCGCGCACTGCGGGATTTCGCAAAGCGGGATGACGTGGTTGTTGCGACAAAATTTCTGCCGCGCACGCAGGACGAAATCAAGGCGGGGATCACCGGTCAGCAGCATATCCAGCGAATGATCGACAAGAGCCTGGAAAACCTCGGCACGGATCATGTGGATTTGTATATTTATCATATGTGGGACTACGAGACGCCCCTGTATGACATCATGGATGGCCTGAACCAGGCGGTCAAGGCAGGAAAAACCAGGTTTATCGGCATATCCAACTGCTTTGCCTGGCAGCTTGCGAAAGCAAACGCACTGGCGGAAGCCAACGGATTCGCAAAATTCGTCTCCGTCCAGGGACACTATAACCTGATCTTCCGCGAGGAGGAGCGGGAAATGGCGGAACTTTGCCGGGCAGATAACATTGCGTTGACACCGTACAGTGCATTAGCCAGCGGACGTTTATCCAGACATTCGGGAGAAACCTCCAAGCGCCTTCAGGAGGACAGCTACGCAAAGTTCAAATACGACGCCACCGAAGCGCAGGATGCCATAATCATCGAGCGCGTGGCGGAGTTGGCAGAGCGCCACGGGGTATCCATGACAGAGGTTTCCCTCGCATGGCTGCTGACGAAAGTGACATCTCCTGTGGTGGGCGCTACCAAACTGCACCATATCGAAGGCGCAGCAAAGGCAGTCGATTTACAGCTTTCTGACGAAGAACTTGCCTGGCTGGAGGAGCCTTATGTTCCCCATGCACTGGTGGGAGTGATGGCGCAGAACACTGCCGCCGCTGCGAAAGAAAGCCATGTGTGGTCAACCGGTAATCAGAAAATCTGAAGATTGGAGGAAATTGATGATGGAAAAAATAGTACAGACAGCAGGACGGAATGCCCTTGGAGAATTTGCGCCGGATTTTGCTCACTTTAATGATGACATTCTTTTCGGCGAGGACTGGAATAATCAGGACATCGACCACAAGACACGCTGTATCATTACCGTGGTAGCACTGATGTCCTCCGGCATTACGGATTCTTCTCTGAAATATCATCTGGAAAATGCGAAAAAAGCCGGTGTGACAAAGAAGGAGATCGCTGCGATCATCACCCATGCGGCATTTTACGTGGGTTGGCCGAAAGCATGGGCGGTCTTTTATATGGCAAAGGAGGTCTGGGCAGAGAACGCGGATGACGCAGCAGCTCCCACTGATGCAAAGGCGGCTCATGTTGCTGAAATGATATTCCCAATAGGCGAGCCGAATGATGCCTTTGCGCAGTATTTTATCGGCCAGAGTTATCTCGCTCCTGTGTCCACCAGTCAGGTTGGCATCTTCAACGTGACCTTTGAGCCGGGATGCCGCAATAACTGGCATGTTCATCACGCTGATAAAGGCGGCGGTCAGATTCTGATCTGTGTGGCCGGACGCGGATATTATCAGGAGTGGGGCAAAGAGGCTGTAGAGATGAAGCCTGGTGACTGCATTAACATTCCTGTTGGTGTGAAACACTGGCACGGTGCTGCGCCGGACAGTTGGTTTTCTCATCTGGCAGTCGAGGTGCCGGGAGAAAACGGGTCGAACGAGTGGCTTGAGCCAGTAGATGACAGTCAGTATGGCATTTTGAAGTAAGGCTTTTAGGGCTGTTGCCATGATGATGTTGCATTTCACCAAATAACAGCGTTCCGCAGGAATGCGTAGCCACCACGCCAGTGGTGTTCTTCAAAAATGGGGATTGGGGATATGCCCCAACAAGCAAAAAACCGTCAGACCGCCGGAAGGCGGAATGGCGGTTTTTTTGACTTTGTATAGACAAAGTCCCTGCTTGCGACTTAGTGAAATTTTGTATATTCTGATGCTGGTCACACCTGAACTGATACCGATAATAAGGGGCTTTGCATTGAATACCACATTCGCCCTGCACTTGTTCAAAAATCACGAAAAATCTTGGAGAGCTACCTATTCAACGAAAGTTGGATGATGTATAATGGGTGCGGCGGATGAACAAACAGAATATCTGCACTCGGTTAAAATGGGATAAAATAGTGATGCAACGGTGCGTTGCGCCTGTTCCTGCGTGCGTTGGTAGACAGGAAGCGACTCGTCTGCTATGATTTTTTCATAATCAAAGTAACAGGAGGAGACGTTATGACGCTCGGAGAAAAAATACAAAAATTGAGAAAACAGCAGGGACTTTCTCAAGAAGCACTTGCAGAGAAGGTGACTGTTACGCGCCAGACAATTTCAAAATGGGAATTGGGCCAATCCACACCAGATTTAGATTTTATCGCCCAGCTTAGCGACATTTTTGGTGTGACCTCTGATTATCTTATCAAAGAAGATATGACTGAGCCAGACGAATTGCCATATAAGAAGTGCCAATATCGCCTATCCGAAAGAGGAAAACGGACTATTCTGATATTGTTTTCTGCGATGGCGTTAGCTGCGATTTGCATATGCCTGATTTGCGACTATTTTACTGCGGAAAAACTCTCATGGTCTATGATTTCCGCTTCTGCAATTATAGCCGCATGGTTTGTTGTTCTTCCTTCTCTGACAGCTAAAGAAAATATTATTTTCAAAACATTGTTAGCTGCCAGTATTGTACCTGTTCCCCTTTTAGCGATACTTGCGTTGCTTCTGAACAGCCTGGTCATTTTCACAATGGGGACTTGCATTACAGCTGTTTCGGTTATTGCGCTTTGGGCAATTTATGGAATTTTTCGTAAATGCCATAAGAAACTTTGGCGTGCTTTTGGCTACGCTCTATTAGTTATGATACCTACGCCGATCGCTATTACATTTATCGTAGATGGCTTCATTCCGGAAATACAGCATGAGATAACATCTATTATATTTAACAGCGCAATTACACTTGCCTTGGCTCTTGTGTTTTTGGGCTTGGATTATCTGTTTTCCCGAAAGAGGGAGGAAACACAAAAATGAGGGTTGTCTTTCTTCATGGTTTAGGACAGACAGCGAGGGACTGGCAACCAGTTGTTAAGTGTATGTCACAGTCTGACGTGGACTGCCCGGAACTTTTTTCACTGACAGCAGGGGATTTTACCTATTCGAGCATTTTGTCAGGACTTGAAAATTTATATGAACAGGAAACAGAGCCGTTTATACTTTGTGGGCTTTCGTTAGGAGGCGTTCTGGCGATTGATTACGCGATCAGGCACAAGAACAAAGTGTCCTCGCTCGTTTTGTTTGGCACACAGTATAAGGTTCCGACCTTGCTTATAGATTTTCAAAACCTTATATTCCGTATCATGCCACGCAACTCATTTAACAGCATGGGGCTGTCAAAAAGCAACACAATAAAGTTAGCCCATTCCATGCGCTCACTGGATTTTGGCGACAGGCTATGTGAAATAGCTTGCCCAGTAACAATTATTTGCGGCGAAAAGGATAAAGCGAACATGAATGCATCCAAACAACTGAATGTTTTATTGCCGCAATCAAAGTTGTATATCATTCCGGGCGCAGGACACGAAATCAATAAATTCGCGCCAGAAGCTATTTCCTCTATAATCAATAGTATTTGATGAAAGTGGAAGTGTGAGATGCACCCTGCATAGTAATGAAACGCAAGTATGGGCGTGGCGATTTGAGAAATAATTTAGAAACCTGTGCTATCGTTCCATGATGGAGGTGCGGTGCTGTGAATAAGAGAATACTGATCGTAGATGATGAACCAGACCTGAGCATGATGTTGAAGCGTTTTTTTGAATGGAATCACTATGACGTCTCCATTGCCGAAAACGGCTTGCAGGCGATTGAGAAGGCAGGCAATCAGCCCGACCTGATCCTGCTTGACATCAATATGCCCGATCTTGACGGAATCGAGGTTTGCCGGAGAATTCGTGATTTCGTCTCCTGCCCGATTCTTTTCCTGACCGCACGGGTGGAGGATGCGGATAAGCTGAGGGGGTTTGCCGCAGGCGGAGACGACTACATCGTAAAGCCGTTTTCCATTGACGAACTGGGCGCACGGGTAGATGCCCATCTGCGCCGGGAAGAACGGCGTCAGCGCAATCGGGTGAGGACGAAGTTCGATGACAACTTTATCATTGACTATACCGCAAAGGAAGTCTGGTTTAAGGGGGAATTACTCCCTCTGCTGCCCAGAGAATTTGAAATCGTCGAATTGCTGTCCTCCTATCCTGGACAGTTGTTCAGCAAAGAGCGTATTTTTGAACATATTTGGGATGTGGACAGCGATGCCGATGTAAATGTGATCATGGAACACATCAGCAAGATACGTTCTAAATTCGCAAAGGCAGGCTGTAAGCCGTATATTCGGACAGTTTGGGGGAGCGGGTACAAATGGGAAAAATAAAGGAGTGGTATCGGAGTATCCCGATTTGGGCGATCCTGTTTGCGGTTATTGTTCTCGCTTTGCTGTCGGCCTCTGTCCTGTCAGGGGCGGTGACAGAGACTGTGAACAAGCAGTATGTGATTTTACAGTCTAAATACCTCACTATCACCAGTGCGGAAGAGGACGGTGAGATTACATACAGCGGCGTAAGCGCAAATGAGATCGTGGAGGTTTCGTTTAACTATGAAAATTATACGGAGGACGACTGGCGACTGTATCAGATATACAGCCTCATTCTGCGATTCTTTCCTGCGTTCCTTTATTCCGTATGTATCTTGGTCTTTGTGCTTTTGTTTTACTTCACAAAGCTGAGAACACCCCTGCATTTGCTGACAAAGGCATCAAACCAGATCGCAGGAAATGACCTGGATTTTCAGCTTGATTACCAGGGGCAGGATGAAATGGCCAGACTGTGCGCCGCTTTTGAGACAATGCGGTCGGCGCTGGATGAAAACAACAGGCAAATGCTGCGTCTGTTGGACGAGCGCAAGCAGCTGAACGATGCCTATACGCACGATTTGCGAACACCCATCGCCGTCCTGAAGGGCTATACCGATATGCTGGTGAAATATCTTCCCTCTGGAAATCTGTCGCAGGAGGAAGTGCTGGAAACCGTGAAAACCATGTCAGCCCAGGTGTCGCGGCTGGAGCAGTTTGCAGACAGCATGAATACCGCTCAAAAGCTGGAGGATATGCCGATTCAGAAAGAACCGGTTGATTCACGGGAATTTCTGGATTATTTGCGGGAATCGGCGGAAATTCTTTTTCAGGGGAGCGGAATGACCTGCGAATTTCATGCGTCAGTCAGTGCGGAGCATTTATTTCTTGACCCAGCCGTTGTTATCCAGGTCTATGAGAATATTATAAACAATGCTGCCCGCTTTGCACGCCATAAGGTGGCGATCCACTGTGGTATGACAGAGAATATTTTCTCTGTTTCTGTCACAGACGATGGCCGGGGCTTTTCTGCCAGGGATTTAAGAGAAGCGGTCAAACCCTATTACAGCAACGATGCACAGAAACAGGAGTACCATTTCGGCCTCGGCCTCCATATTTGCCGTATCCTTTGCGAAAAACATGGCGGCAGGCTGGAGCTGGGAAATGCCCGGGCGGGTGGGGCTTCTGTATCGGCGTCATTTTCGACCATATGAAAGCAAAAAAGCCACTCCGATTTGAGAAATAATTTAGAATTGCCCCCTAAAATGATCGTGCAGCCAATAGAAACGGCTGCACGATTTCCAATTTCAGGAGGCTATTATTATGGTGAAACGAATACTTACGATTCTTTTTGCGGCCATGCTTGTCTTATCGCTCACAGCCTGCGGGAGCAGCAGCAACAACGACAATGCGAACGCCCAGACAAGTGAGGACGCAAATCTCTCATCCGCAGGCAATGAGGACAGCAGCTCTTCGGGGACAGATTTTCAGAAGAATATGGCACAGACCCAGGTCAGCTTCACCTACCCCTGTGAAAGCGAGGACGGTTACTACTTTGTCGGCTCTAACGGGTATGTGTACTATATCGACAAGGCAACGGAAAGCACCACAATTCTCTGCGGCAAACCTGAATGCAGCCACGATGATGAGGACTGCAACGCCTACGCAGGCACTGCACTCACTTATTATGACGGCAAACTGTATTATTTCAGCGACAGCGGATCATCGTGGACGCAACTCTATTCTATGAATTTAGATGGAACAGATCACACCCTGGTGCAGACACTGGACATTGACTCTGCCGGGGATTCCTATGTCGGCTATGCAAAACCAATCATTCACAGAGGCGTGGTGTATTTTCTGTACTCCGCAGTCCTTTATGCCGTTCCGTTAGGAGCGGATGCCAGCGAAGCGAAAGCGATTTTCGGTGAGACGACCGAAGTGGAAACCTCCGGTGGCGCGGTCATAAGCCTCGGCAACGAACAGGATTACACACTTTGGGCGGATGGAGATACGGTCTATTTTATGACAAATGTACAGCAAACAGATGGAACCTGGAAGGACACCCTGTTTGCTTATGACACGCAGACCGATGAAGTGACACAGGTCTGGGAGGTACCTGAAAAATCTGAGGTTGGCGAGTGGGATACGACGGGCGTTGAAGTCAACGGTTGGTATGTGTCCGACGGGTACATTTACTTTTATCTTTCCGGGGGCGATTTGTGGCATTCTGAGTTATCTTCCGGAACTACCGAAAAAATTGCTGATGTGTCATCATCCCACGGCTACGCCTATTTTTCTGAAGACTGTATTGTTATCACGGAGTCAGCTACTGAGGACTATGTGTTGTGGGAATCCCTTCTGGTGTATGACTACAGCGGAGAAATGCTGAATGAAATCCCGCTCGATTTCTTTGAGGATACTTACAGCGAAGAAGAGCTGTTTATTTCTGATGGATGCCTCTATTTTTTCTGGAACGGCAGTGTTACATCGGGTACAGAGAACGGCATTGGCTTTTCAAGCCCTACATCCTATGCGCTTTACGCCGCCAGCCTGACATCGGGCGAGCTGACGAATCTGCATTGGACAGACGTATATTATGACTCGATTGGATGGACTGCCGCAGAGTGAAGGAGGCGAGACGATGCAGCTTGAACTGATTGACCTGACGAAAAAATACGGTGATTTTGTTGCCTTAGACCACATCAATGTTACCTTCACAGAGGGGATTTACGGTATACTCGGCGCAAATGGTGCGGGAAAAAGCACCACCACGAATTTACTGACGGATAACATTGCGAGGACGGGCGGACAGATCCTGTTTGACGGCACAGACATCTTGAAGCTGGGGAAGGAGTTTCGCCGTGTGCTTGGCTATATGCCGCAGCAGCAGGGCTTTTACGAACACATGACGGCGCAGACTTTTCTCTTTTATATGGCAGATTTGAAGGGTATTCCCAAAAGAAAAGCGGCGCAGGAAATTGACAGTTTACTGGAGGTAACGAACCTGTCCCATGTGCGGCACAGGAAGCTGGGCGGCTATTCCGGCGGCATGAAGCAGCGGGTACTGCTTTGTCAGGCACTTTTGGGCGATCCAAAGGTGGTTATCTTGGATGAGCCTACCGCCGGGCTTGACCCGAAGGAGCGTATCCGTATCCGCAATTTTATCTCGTCCATATCCAGAGGACGTATTATCCTGCTGGCGACCCACATCGTCAGCGATATTGAATCCATATCCGACCAGATCCTGATGATGAAAAAGGGACAGGTAGTGAAAATCGGCGAGCCGGGGGAATTGATCGACAGCGTTGCAGATAAGGTAATGGAGATGCCCTGTCTGCCGGAGAATTTGGAGCAGATACAGTCGCAGTACAAGGTGGGGAACATCTTTAACCGTCATGGAGAAACATGGGTGCGTATCATCGGCGACCAGCTTTCGGAAGAGGGACAATATGTAGAAGACCATCTCTCGCTGGAAGATGTGTATCTGTATTATCTTGGAGAGTAGGTGCGCTATGGCTGAATGGAAAAGGATTTTCGGAAACCGGCGTATCTGCACCGCACTCCTGCTGATTTTTCTGCTGAACGGATTTTTGTTCGTCCGTGAGCAGGTCGAAAATGATTACGGGATGGACTGTGAACTGCCTGCGGTTGAGTGGGTTTTCAGCTCGGACGGAGATATAGAGCTTGCACGGGAAAGTGCGGACAGCCGCGCCGTATTGACACGGTATCTGGCATTGACAGCCGAATACAAAAGCATCGCTCCGAGTGAGGCGTCCATTCTTTTGGAAACGGAAAAGGAACGCCTTGCCGAGCTGCTTGACACCGACGACTCGGACGAGACCCGCACGGAATATGCCGCAGTCAACAATCTTCTCTCTCAGGTGGAATACCTTTCCAGTTACGAAAGCTATCTTTTGTCAATTCAGGAAAGCAAAGAGCAGTTGCTTTCTTTTTCTGTTTTTGGTGATACGGATAGCTTTTCCGGACGGAATATCCTCAAGACAGCGGAAGATTTTGAAGCGCTGGATGGCAGCACGCTCACCATCGGGGCAGATGGTGCGGTCACAGCCCTCCTGGAGTTCACCCTGACGGACTATCTCCTTCTGGTCGCAATCATCCTGGGCTGTATTGCCTTTTTAGAAGAACGAAAGAAGGGACTCTGGAACACTGTCCACGCCACGCCAAACGGTCGCCTGCGGCTGGCGCTGCAAAGAACGGGTATCCTGTTTTTTATGTCAGCGTTCGGCGCCCTGCTGTTTTATGGAACGAACCTGTTCATTGGCTTTTCCATTTACAGTGGAGCCGATGATTTGGGGCGGGCGGCGCAGTCGGTAGAGGTGCTTGGCAAAATGACCATTCCCTGTACCGTAGGGCAATTCCTGGCTTTTTATCTGCTGTTCCGTATCGGTGCAACGTTCCTTGTCGCCCTGCTTCTCTGGCTGATGTTCACAGCGATCAACAACGTCAGATACACGATCATAATAGCGACAGGCGTGTTGGCAGTGGAATACAGCCTTTATACCTTTTTACCTGTACAGAGCGGTTGGAACCTGGTAAAGTACTTCAATATTTTTACCTATATCAGTCTGGCAGACTTATATACCAACTATCTCAACATAGACCTGTTTGGCTATCCGGTCGGCATACGCATGATTTCGGAAATTGCGTGGCTACCGTTGATTCTTCTGCTGGGTCTTGTCTGCATTGTGATCCATTGCCGAAAGAGGCCCGCCACAGGAAAAGACCTGCTGGGAAGGTTTGCTTACAGCATCAACCGTATGGCAGATTATGTGTTGTGCAGGCTTTCTCTTTTTGGAATGGAGCTGCACAAGACGTTGATCATTCAAAAAGGCGTTCTTGTCTTTGCGCTTTTTTGCTACCTGGCTTCGGGACTGTCCTATACTGTATCAGTTCCAGTCAGCACCAGTTCAGAAGCCGCCGCAAGGCAGTATACTGCTGAATTGGAGGGGAAAATCACAGATGACACATTGCAGCAAATCGAATTGATACAGGCTGAATTAGATGCGACCATTGCTGCTTATAGCGAGGCAGCGGTACAATACGAAAACGGCGAAATAGAGTATTCGCAGTACGATGTCTTTGCCCGTGAAGCGGAGACGGCACAAACCAAAAGCGAGGGGCTTGCAATCGTGCGGGAACGAGTGGAGGAATTGTGCGTTCTGGGGAATGAGAAAGGCTTTACACCGTGGCTGATTGATGAAAGCCGGTATCAGGGCACTTACGGCGAGGAAGCCCGTTCCAACCAACAGAGCGCGGCATTTGTGGCTCTCATGGCGATAACGCTGCTGCTGGCCGGTTCTCTTGCCTATGAACAGCAGTCTGGAATGAATATGCTGCTGGCCTCTACTCTGCGGGGACGGGGACAATTATTCCGCAGGAAAATCGCCCTGGCAGTTGTCATTACTATACTCGTATGGGCAATCATATATGGTTGGGAGATTTATGTCTTTTGGGGCGTATGCCGGGCGGATACGCTGGCCGCAGCGGTACAAAATCTCTCCATACTGGAGGACTTCGGTATCGTATGCAGCATAAGAGCCTTCTTGATTGGATTATATTTACTGCGGCTGCTCGCACTGTTTGCCTGCGCCATGTTGACTATGCTCGTTTCCGCATTTATGAAGCGAATGGATATTTCCTATATTGCCGCCTGTGGAACGGTGCTTCTGCCTTCAGCGCTCTATCTCTACATGGGTTTGGAGCCGCTGCGGTATCTGTCGCTGGTGCTTCCGGTAGAAGCCATGCCGATGCTGACTGACAGCAGCGGAAGCGGCTCTATGTTCATAGTTGTATATCTGTTGCTGGTTATATTGATCGGTATTTGCATCTGTACCCTTTGCAGAAAAATGAAGGCAACAAATCATCTTCCATACAAGAAGATGGATTCAGACACCAGGGCAAAAAAATCTGTATAAGCCGGAGCAACGGCGAGTGAATACCGCCGAGCGATAACAGGCTATAGGGAAGATGGAGCAAGTGCAGGGGCGGCGCGTTCGTCCCGCACTTGCTTCAAAAAATGTCGGAGAACCCTCTATCCAACGAGAGCTGGATGGTATATAATAAGCGTATCGCACATTTGGAGGCTACAAAAGGACTTGACCCGTTAACGCTCCAAAAGTGTGCGTTGGGGCTTGGTTCGTGCAGTTCAGACAAACTTATTGGGTGTTGAAGGTTCTCTCCTTTTTGATGCCCTTTGTAAGACCTCTTATTGGAAAAATACAAAGCGAAAGGTTTGATAAATATAATGAAGCAAAATGCATTGATTAAACAGGAATACAAGCGAAATCTTTTTTCGAATAGAAAATGCAAGTAAAAAAATCAAAGAAAATACCGTGCTTGATAATGTAAGTCTGTCTATTGAAAACGGTGATTTTATTTTGCTGAAAGGTCATAACGGATGCGGAAAAACAATGCTTATTCGCCTTATAAGCGGCCTGATCACACCTGATGAGGGTACTGTAAAACGAACAAGTGGGATGTCTTTTGGCGTAATTATAGAAACTCCTAATTTCTTTGCGAGCGAAACAGCGATGTATAATCTCAAATATCTTGCCTCTATCAATAAGAAAATCGGAGAAGATCGGATTATAGAATTGCTGAAAAGGTTTAACCTTTATGAGCATAGGAATAAAAAAGTTCGTACCTTCTCAATGGGTATGAAGCAAAGGCTTGCGTTGGTTCAGGCAATGATGGAAGAACCCGATGTACTGCTTTTAGACGAGCCTTTTAATGGAATTGATGACGATAATCTTGCCATTACCTACCAGTTACTCAATGAATATCATAAGGAAGGACATACCGTTATCATTGCGACTCATGGTGATTACCAGGATTACTGTAATTTCAATAAAGTTGTGACAATGAGCGCAGGGAAAATTACAGAGATTAAATAAGGAATACATATATCAATTTCATTCTGACAGGCAAGTAAATATTGCATAATACAGACAGCACTTCAATGGTTTAGCCCTGGAGTGCTGTTTTGTTAATCTTTCGGGAATTTAATATAGAATTAATCTTGCGATAATCTCGCCTTAAGCCACACGCTATACACTAAGTCCATACCAGAACACAAACAACGAGCGTTTCATTGTACAGGAGGCAGACCTATGAACCTTAGATTATTAAAAACTCTTATGAAGGAGCAGCTTTTTCCCGCCTTGGCGGCGTTTGGCGTTGCACTGATTGCCCTCCTCGTTTCCTGCATGGTGTTTGCAGGAAATACGGCGATAGAACACAGGATTGAGATTTGGATTTATGGCTGTGAGCCGCTGGACTTCTTTTTACCGCTGCTGGCCTCGCTGCCTTTTTCCTTCACATTGTATTGTAAAAAGTCGGATGGATTTCTGCATTATTCCAGCACACGGATGTCGCACAAACGGTATGTGGCGCATCATATGCTGGCGGGATTCCTGCTCTGCGTGGTGGGAATTGCCTTGACCTATTTTTGTGGACTTCTGTTTTCGGAGTACATCCTGCCATTTGAGGCGACTTCCGGCTATCATTCTACATTGGAAAGCTACGTGTTTGGCGGCTGGATGGTTTCGCATCCCGTGGTGTTCGGCCTTGTGTGGTGTCTGTGGAAAGGGTTCAATGCAGGGCTGTTTACCCTGTTCGGGTACGGCCTGGCTCTGTATGCGGAAAATATTTTCATCGTGAACGTTGCGCCCTTTGTATACTTTGTGGCGGAGAATTTGATCACCTCTTTGCTCCAGATACCGGAGTACAGCGTTGTCACATCGATTCAGTTAAACCGGCTGAGTCCAAACAGTATGCACGTTTACAACTACTTTGCCGGAACAATCTCATTTGTCATAATCGCAACTGTGATCGTGCTGGTATTGAGCAGGAGGGAGAAAAGCCGATATGAAGTTAAAGCTCATAAAAAGCAAGCTGTGGAAAAAGGATGACGCGCTCGCATATTTTATCATTTTAGCGGTGTTCGTGGCTATGAGCAGCAGCGAACTGGCGGTGGCGCAGTCAGCCCAGCTGTCTCTATTCGAATACGTCCTGTATGCGCTGGCAGACCACTATTATCTGATTTATGGATGGCTGTTCTTCCTGGTATTTGTGACCGGGAAGGAGGTGCGAAACCACGCCGATTCGGAGATTATACGGTACGGCTCGTTTTCCCGCTATCATTTCGTGACACTTACTGCTGCTGCGATCAGGCTTGCGCTGTTGATCGCTGTCCACATCCTGATTGCTGCCATCATTGGCTCTTTCAGTCTGGCACCGGTCAATGTCTTTACCGTGAGCGAAGCGTCAAGTTATTATAGCGGCGACTTCCTGGATTTGCTGGCCGGCTACCAACACTATTTTGGAAATCCTGTGACGGCACTGCTGGGTGCGGCAGGGTATTTGTGGCTGGGCAGTCTGTTTCTTTACGCTGTGATTTTTCTTGCCAGCCAATCCTGGGGCAGCAAGGGAATGCTGACAGCCTGCGTCATTATTATCGTGAGCGCCATCGTTGGGTTTGTATCGCATTTTGATGAGTCGGCTTTGGAATTCCTTTTTGCCAACAATTATTATATTCTGCATCATGCGCTGCTTTTGGTTTCGCCGTTGGCGGTGGCAGTCAATCTGGCCGTCATGGGGGTATTCCTTCTGGCAGGAACAAACGACCTGCCCCGCAGAATCCGGAGGAAAAAACGAATTCAATTCCGGGAAACCGGAAAGAATCGCTCCGCATTTTTCTCTCCTGCGCCGAGAAGGGGGCTTGTACCGCTCTACCTGGTACTGCTGATCGCCCTTGGGGTATTTCCACAGCTTTCCTCCGGCGGCAGTCTTGCTGACTTTGCGTGGTCACTGCTGCGGGGGTATTCAGCAGAGAGCGTCAACCTGATCGAGCTTTTGTATACGCTTGCCTGGTTCGCCTTCCCGCTGATACAGATTAGCGTGTTCTGGCAGGCGGAGCGAGAGCGAAAAAACGACGCGGCATTGCTCCGCACCGGCAGCTTTCGGCGGTGGCGCACCCTGACCGACCGGGGATGTGTTCGGTTTATCCTGCGCTATTGGCTCTGGTATGTAACTCTGCTGGCGAGCATGATGGCGGCGCTGTATTTTCTGTATGGCTACGGGGCAGAATCGGCGGCGGAGTATTACACTTATTTTGGTGTGTCAGAGACAAACTTTATCGCCGCTCTGCTTGCCGCTGTGCTGCTCAAGCTGCCGGAGCTGCTGTTAATGTACGAGCTGTCTCTTGCCCTATATAGCTTGTTCGGGAATACGGTGCTGTCCTTCTTTGTTCCGTTCCTTGGCTATGGCGTGGGGCTTCTGCTTCCATTCCGCTGGTACCCCTTTGGTATCTCATCGGCATACCAGCTTTTACGGCTTATCTCTGGCGGCTGGAGCGGCTATGCTGCCGCTGTGCTATGTATGGCGGGGATACTTGTTGCCCTGAAATTATTCAATATCGCAAGGAGGAAAAACAGATGAATACTGTGATTGAATTGAAAAATATCGGCAAGAGCTTTGGAGGCAAACAAATTTACCGTGATGTGAATTTGGAAGTAAATGCAGGAGAGTGCATCGGGTTTGCAGGGCGCAACGGCGCCGGAAAATCCGTGCTGTTCCAGCTGATGGTAGGGCTGCTCCCGCCTGACAGCGGAGAAGTCAGGGTCAACGGCGAGCTGCTGGGCAGCGGCGGGGAGGATTTTCCCAAAGACGTGGGGATTCTCATCAATGAAACTGGTTTTATCGGGTATCGTTCGGGATTCCAGAACCTGAAAATGCTGGCGCAGATACGGAATATCGTGGATGACGAAACGATTCGGGAAACTATTCGTTCTGTCGGGCTGGACGATGCAGACAAGATACCGGTGCGAAAATACTCCATGGGAATGAGGCAAAAGCTGGGCATTGCACAGGCTATTATGGAAAACCAGAGCATTGTGATTCTGGATGAACCATACAATGCTCTGGATTTTGAGGCAAACCGGGAAGTCACACAGATTCTGGAACGGCTGAAAGGCCAGGGGAAAACGATCCTGCTGACCAGCCATCAGCACCAGTATCTGGAAAAGCTCTGCGATAAGATTTACTTCATCTGCAATGGAGAGATCGTCCCATTCACCGAGGAGATCAGGGCGCAATACTTCTCCGTCTGAGATTTTTTCAGAGTGTAATGATAAACGTCGTGCCGCTGCCCACGCTGCTCTCGATTTGAATGGTGCCTCCGTGGGCGGCGACGGTTTCCTTTGCGATAGCCAACCCCAGACCGGTGCCTTCCACCTGTTCAGAGGAAGTGCCACGGTAATAGCGTTCAAAGGCGTGGTCGATCTCGTCGGGAGACATCCCTTTCCCATTATCGCCGATCCGGATGATAACATGGCCGTTTTCCTGTGCCATACTGATTCGGACGGCGATTTTTGTGTTCGGGTTGTGGACAAAGGCATTGCTGATGATATTGAGCAGGCAACGCCCCATGTAGCGCCGGTCACAGTCCAGATAGACAGGCTCCGATGGTGAGAAAAGAATCTCTGAGGTTCCCATCAGCTTGGGGCTTATCTTTCCGATGCAGTCCTGGATCAGTGCGCCAAGCTCTACCTGTTCCCGGTTTAGTACGACCTGACCCTCCATCATGGACTGACTGATTTTCAGATCGTCCACCAGACCCTCCAGTGTTTTCTCTGCCTTGAGGATTTCCACCGCATACTGCTGAACCTCGGCCTCTGCAAAGGCATAGTCTGCGTCCGCCAGCAGCTCCCCATATCCTTTTATGGTAGACAGGGGCGTTTTGATGTCGTGAGAAATGTTAGAAATCCATTCCGCCCGCATTTTATCGTTGTAAGCCAGCTTGTCCCGTAAAATGCGGATTCGCTCAAACACCTCGGCAAACAGGTTCCTACGGGGGTGCGCTTTCAGCTCCCCGCCGCTGGAAACGGCTTCAATCTCCTCCATCATATCCGCTACGGGTGTGGAGATTTTTCTGGAAAAGGCGATGGAGGCGACCGCAACAAACAATGCCGCCACAACCAGGAAGATAACGACACATTGCATCGCCACAGTCACTCTGTTCCCTGACAGATTGTAGGAATCCTTCGTAACAAGGGAGCTGCTGCATCCGATCAGAACCGTATATTCCCCTGCGCCGCTATCGTAAGCGCTGGCATACACCGTATAGCCGGGGAGCCGGTCAGAGGTCAGGGTGATGTTCACCAGCTCAAAATTGGTGTAGGTGTCCGGGATGTCAGAGCCTGTGTGATAGGCATAGACCACAGCTCCGTCCCCATCGACGATTTGCAGCCACAGGTCATGTACATCCAGCTGCTCCATTCCTTCTTCCTCCAGAGAGAAGCCCGTCTCCGACTGGCTCAAATACTGGTTGATGTTCAGGATCAGGTACTGTGGCATGGACATATCCAAAGATTTCCCGCTAAAGAGCAGGTAGCACAGGATCGTTCCGACCACCAGCGTCGCCACAACTGCAAAGACAAGGGTTTTCAGATATTCGGAGATAATTTTTCTGTTCATCGCTTTGCGCTCCGATCATCAAAGATGTATCCTCTGCCCTTGACCGTTTTCAGCCAGATGGGGTGGGACGGGTCAGGCTCCACCTTTTCCCGCAGATGGCGCATATGAACAGTGACAGTGTTGTCGTACCCGTCATAATCGCTGTCCCACACGTTGCGGACGATCTGCTCCCGGCTCAGCGTGATATTCCGGTTGCGTACCAGATATTCCAGCAGCAGATATTCCCTGGCTGTCAGGGCAACCGGAACCTGCCCCCGCAAAAGCTCTCTCCGGTCAAAATCCAGCGTGAATTCTCCAAAGGAATAGGATGAGGAGGTATCACTGCGTCCTTCATAATAGCTTTGCCGCCGCAGAATGGCGTTGATGTGGGCAACCAGCTCCTTCGGGCTGAAGGGCTTGGTGATATAGTCATCGCCGCCGATGGTGTAGGAAATGATCCGGTCAGTCTCCTCCGACTTTGCGGACAGAAACAGGACAGGACACATGGAAAATTCCCGTATCCTGCGGCAGACCTCATATCCATCCATGTCGGGGAGCATGATGTCCAGAATCACCAGGTCGGGCTGCCATTCCCGGCAATGCCGCACAGCGTCCGTTCCCGTCTCCGCTACGGAGAGACTGCGGAACTGCTCCTTTCCCAGAATGACACGAATCATATTGCGGATTCCCTCATCGTCGTCTACGATAAGAATCTTTTTGTCGTGTATGAAATCCATTGTATCGCTTTGCCTCTCTATATATAACTTATACAATCATTAATGAGTGTAATCCTGATCTGGATAAACTAAAAGTGGAAGGCACTTAACAGAAGACAATAATCATCTATCCGATAAAACCGTCACATATTTCTTAAATTCCGGGTGCTACATCCCTTGAAATGGCATCAGAAATGTCCTATCAGATTGCCTGATGGGCTTTTTGTTCTGTATTTGTCATAAGCGGTTTCCCATGCCCCGGAACTTTCGCTGTTTATGATACCACAATCAGGAGGCTTTCTCAATCGGGCATTTTGCATTTCCCTTCCCTTTTATTCCTCATTCCCTTCTGGATAGACACTGTGAAACAGGCAGTCAATAATATGGGCTGTTGTCAAATCAGCCTGTCACATGACTGCTACTTCATATGCTGCTTAATTTATACATCGACAAAGCCAACGAATGCTGATGTGTTCAATAATACACATATGTGTCCAATACGAGTCGGCACAAAGGGCTTTGAAATTGTATAATTTAAGCAAGAAAATCGGAAAGGAGGAGATGTCGTCATGAATCAGCTTGATGTGTATGTGCTGGCATCGGATGATGCTATTTATACAGCCATCGGCAGTCGCTTGCGCTATTACAGAGGCTTGCGTGGCATGAAGCAGGATGAGCTTGCAAAAGCGTCTGGTGTGAGTCGCTCAACTATCAGTAAGATTGAGAGCGGATATAGAAAGCCATATTCTACAGCCGTTTTTATAGCACTTGCCAGAACGCTGCAAATACCGCTTGAGAATCTCCTCACCGATAAATTGCTCACCTGAAATACCCATTGCAGTTATGTGATTGTGCTGAACGATATGCAATAACTTATCTACCTGCCGCTGGTTGTCTATGACCAGCGGCTTTTTGCTTTTTTGAGGGAGGAAGGTGTATTCCATGACTGAACAGGATTTTGAACGGCTTTGTACTGTTGTAGACCAAATCCATGCAGATGATGAGGATAAGGAAGCGCTGAAACACGCGCTACGATACCAGATCACAGTATCTACCTTGGAGGCCAGCTTGCGGGGCGGGCATGACTATGATTACATCATCAATGCGGCTCTGGTTGCTACCAGAGATTTTTACGATGCAGACAGCGTACTGTTTGCAAATACAGATTTGAACCTTCAGGTAGCCGGTAGCCTTATGAGGGAACTTCCCCGTGATGGGTTTGCTCCACTCAGCGGCAACGACCCGTTGTATTTATCTCAATACCCGATATTCCTGAAAACGATAGCGCTCAACAAGCCCGTCGCTGCCTCTGACATCAGCACGCTGTTCCCGAAGGATTCGGTTGAATATAAACGAATGCAAAAAGGAAAAGTGTATTCGTTTATGGCGGTGCCATACCAAAAACGTAATACAGGAATTGTTGGTGTTATCAATCCACACCGCTATCAGGACAGGATTGATCTTCTTCAGGTGCTTTCCTATGTAGTTGTGGCAGAGATCAACGAGAGCAGGCTGATGGAAATCCTTCAGAGCGATGAGCGATTGATTCGGGGGTCAAGTGACCGCGATGTATATATCAAGCTGATCGGCGGTCTGGAGGTACATAGCGCTAACGGCATATTGACCGAGGAGCATTTTAATAGCAACAGGAATGTCCGGTTGCTCACGCTCCTATTGTTGAAGAACAGGCGCGGCTTTGCTACGGAGGAGATTGTAAATTCTTTGTGGGAGACTGACGATGCCCCGTTAAATGCTAAAAAAATTGTCTCGGCTGCTTGCAGCGGCATCCGCGAGGCCATGCGTCAGCATTTTCCGAAGCGCGATCTGATTGTTTATGAGAACTCAGAGTACAAGGTATCCCCGTATTATCATGTAAAAACCGATTACCAGGAGGTGCAGGAATTATATCTAGCAGCGGAGCAGGAAAAAGACAAACGCAAGAAGGCCGATTTGCTGTACCGGGCGTTGTCGGAACATCCTGGCAGACTGCTTCCATCGCAAAGTGAAACGCCTGGTATTAAACCTGTGATCGCAAATTACGAGTATGAGAGGCTGGAAAAACTCAACCAGTGTATGGAGCTGCTTTGCTCGCTTGGTGATTATCGAAAAATATTACAGCTTGAGGAGGACGCATTTGTATTCCATTATGATAATCCCGACCTGATTATCTGGCTGATTCGAGCGTATATCGGTATCAATCAACTCAATACGGCCAGGCAGTTCTTGAAAGAACGTAAGAAAAAGCTCCCTAAAGAAATGTATCAGCAGCTGGAGCATGAAATTAAAGAGGCAAAAAACAGATAAAACCGGTATTCCATCCCCCTGCAACACTGTGTATACAAAGCGGTGTTGCAGGGGGATTTTTTTGTTTTTGACGATGCCGGTTTTGATTGATATATCAGGGGAAATCGACGATTCTGCCGCTCAGAATTTCCGAAATTCTTCCGAAAATGATACCTGAATCCTTCCAAAAATGATGCCGGATTTTTTCCAAAAACGATGCCAGATTCCTTCCGAAAATGATGCCGGATTTCTTCCAAAAACGATACCGATTTCCTTCCCAAAATCATACCAGAAATCATGCTCGAAAATTTCCCAAAATTCGACCTCTGACGATACCTCCCACGTGGAAAGCCTATGATATACTTGTTTGCGTGCGCAAGACGCAACAAAAAGAGAGGAATAGTGTTATGAGTGGAAAAATGTACAAGATCAGCTGCCTACATTGTTGGAACCGGCTGTTCGAGGGGGCCTATATCGGCGTATGCTGCCTGCGTTGCAGTAAATGCAAAAGTGCATGGAAGATTGAGGTAGATGGTGACAAAATCAAAATGACACCACGATATTGCCCTGAGTCGGAAGATACCCGGCCAGAGTAGGCGTCGGTCATCAAAACTGAATAGAATGAGGCAAACTGTAAGGGCGTCGGATTGGGCTTGAACCCTCATGTTCGTGAATCAGGAGCCAAAAGTTTGTGATTAGGTTCTGTACCGGTCAGAGAGCCGGAGGAGAGCAGCAGACGGAAGCAATACCTTAGGGATATTGCGCCCATCTGCTGCTCTTTTTTTGTTGCCTGGGATTGCTTCCGTCATGAAGGAGGAAGCAGATGCGGCAGCATTGGGAACCGTACACGGCGAAATATCCGTGAGCTTCGGATTTTGGAACTCATCAACATTTTCAAAATTCGGAGGAAAGAACAAATGTATTACGATCCAATTTTAGTCGGCAAGAGAATCAGAGAATTACGAATCATGAAGGGAGTCACGCAGGAGCAGCTGGCCATGAAGGTTAGTCTGACGAGCGACCACATTGGGAGAATTGAAATCGGTAAGCGAGGATGCTCCATCGACCTTTTGATTGAGCTGTCCAGTTACTTTGATGTCAGTCTGGACTATTTGTTGCTTGGGAAAGACGACTCAGCACCCATGGCGAAGCAAATCGTGCGTTGGATGATCCGTGCGCTGACCGATCTGGAGCAGTTTTTATAAAAACCCGGCCTACAAAGCCGTCAACCCGGCCAGCAAGGCCATAAAAATTTGGCTTCGTCTCAGCTACAATTTAATCACAGCCGGGGAACACCGGCTGGCGGGAACTTTGACAACTTCATAGTCATTCATCAGGTACGTTACCGTGTGACAAGCTGCATGGGCGGTACGCCATGACCTCCCGGCTTTGGCCGGAAGCGAGCGAACAATACCAGCTTTGAAATGCCGGACTGCAACCGGCACAGCGACGACACCACACAGGGATAATGATACTTCTGTAATTCGCAGCCCGGCCATAAAGAAGGCGGGGAGGTTAGACGCCTATGGAGCGGTTTCGCAAACCGCCGCCTGATGATTTCCCGCTTCTCAGGGGTGTCGAGGACAAATGTGAGAAAAACCGCTTTATGAAATTTACGGAGCCGGTATCAGGATATTTCTTTGGTATCGGCTCCTTTGAACATATCCAGGAAAGGAGCCTTTGATATGGATAGAGATTTTAAGCAGTACCACCGTGGGGAAATTTATTTTGCAAACCTCGATCCCCACTACGGCAGTGAGCAGGGCGGCATCCGTCCGGTTCTCATTGTCCAGAACGACAGCGGCAACCGCTATTCGCCCACATTGGTCGTTGCAGCCGCAACGAAGCGGACGGATAAGAAGCCCTACCTTCCCACCCATGTGATCTTAAACCACATTCCGGGGATGGAGTACGATGGAGATTCCATGTTTCTGCTGGAGCAGCTCTACACGATTGACAAACATCGCATCAAGGGGTTCGCCGGTCGAATCACCGAGGAACAACAGCGAAAGGTCAACGTGGGGCTTGCCGCCAGCCTGGGACTGGAGGACATGAACGACGGGAATGTAAAAATCCCGCGGCCAGTCAGGAAGAAACGGTCTTCGCCGCAGGGAGACCCTTCCATGCTGTTCTGCCTCTGCCCGACCTGCCGGAGCAAATTCTTCGACACAAAACAGTATTACATCATCCGGGCAGACCGCAAACAGAAAGACAAGGATGTTTGCACCTACTGCCAGACCCGCATGGGCTATGACTATTACGTTCTTCCCTATGATTGGGAGGACAGGCAGCCGACAGCCAGCGCACCACAGGAGGAAGCCGGCCATGGAATTACGAGTTGACGAGGAATTTTCCACCCAGATACCACCGCTGACAGATGAGGAGTTTGAGCAGCTGGAGGAAAATATTCTCTCCGATGGCAAGATCATCAGCCCCATCATTACATGGAACGGTTTCATTGTTGACGGCCATAACCGCTACCGCATTTTGCAGGCGCATCCGAAAATCCCTTATCAGACAATGGAGATGGAGTTTCCTGATCGCTATGCTGTGCTGGCATGGATTTGTCACAATCAGTTGGGTCGTCGCAACCTGACGGAGGAGCAAAAGAAATACCTGATCGGGAAACAGTACAATTCCGAAAAGAAATCAGATTTCAGAGGCAATCAGTACACTTCAACTGATGAAAGTGCTTGTCCCCCCAAGGGGGACAAGCAAAATGGCAGGCAAAGGCGCACTTGGGAAAGGGTCGCTGATGAAAACCATGTCGGAAAGAAATATGTGTACAACGCCGGGCGCTATGCAGATGGCGTTGACGCTGCCGATGAAGTTGAACCCGGCATCCGTCAGGAGATTTTATCCGGCAAGATTGCACCCACCGCAAAGGATGTCTCGGAAGTCGCTGACGCAGAACCGGAGGAACGCCCGGAGATGGTCAGGCGGCTCCGTATGACCAAAAAGGAAAAGGATGAAGAACTGAAACGGATGAGGGAAATCGGTGAAAGTTTACAGACCGCCAGGAAGGTGACGGAGGAAAGTATGCTGGTTTCAATCTCTGCTCTGGTCGATACCATGATGAGCAGCTGCAACCGCTGCTTTCACGAATTCCCCCATCTGCTCGATGACCCGCACTACCGCGCACAGCTCATTGAAATCATGCAGAAACCCAAAAACTACATTATGACGATAGAGACAGGAGGCTCTCCCTTATGAATGAAACTACATTGACCTATCAGGAAATGGCTCTGAGCAGCCGGGAGCTGATCGTACCCAGCAGTTCCTACCAGCGTCCATTTCGCCCGGAACACGCCATGGCCATCACCAACAAGTTCGACGAACATCTTGCCAATGAACCGAAGGTCAGCTACCGGGACGGCAACTACTATGTGTTCGACGGCCAGCACACCATCGCCGCCCGGAAGAACCTGAACGGCGGCAACGATGTCCTTGTGAAATGCAAGGTGTATTACGATCTGACCGAGGAGGACGAGGCGCTGCTGTTCGCCCAGCAGTTCGGTGAGTCCTCCGCACTGACTGCCGGTATCCGGATGCGGGCTTTGGTGTTCGGGAAAGACCCGGAGGCGTTAGCTTTTGTCCATGCGACGGAGGCGGCGGGCATTCATCTGGATTTTGACCAGAAACGTGGCCGCAACCGGATGGGCTGCATCTATACCGCTTTCCGGGAGTTTCAGTGTGTTGGCGCAGAGGTTTACACCGAGGCGCTGGAGATCGTCCGGGAGGCATGGGACGGCGAGCCACAGTCCATGCGCGGCGAGATCGTCCAGAGTGTGATTAAATTCGTCTCCATTTACCATGATGAGTACAACCGCCGGAGGCTGGTGCGGCGTCTGAGCAGCTATGACCCGCTGACCATCTACCGGGAGGGTCAGGCCATGGGCGTGAATATGCCCGGCCACAAGAAATATCTGTTCCAGGTGTTTCGCATCTACAACGGCGGGAGCCGCAAGACATCCCTGCCGATGAAGTTCTAAGGACAGGCCGTGCTTTCATAGGTATGGAGTAGATGGTTTTAGAACGGATGGAGGAAATGCGATGGCAGTACAGACCATGGAACAGTTAAGAGATACAGACCCCCGCACTGTGAGCCGGGAGTCACTGGTAGAGAGAAATTCGGTCTGCCTCAATCCGGATGCCAGTCATGAGGAGCGCCTGCGGGATTATATCCGGCAGATCAAAAACCCCTACTGCTATCTGGACGGCGGCATGATCGTGAAGCTGTCCTTTCAGGAGAAAGGGCCGACGATTGAGGAACGGGTCAACAGCGTATATCTTGCCGGGGTGTGACATCCTTTACACCCCAACAATCTCATTGTAAGATAGAACCGGGTCAAAACAAATACAGGAACAAGGTCACGGGGCTATGCTCTGCGGCTTTGTTCCTGTATGCTTTTCGGGCGCAGGCGCTGCCTTTCCGTGTAAACGATATGAAGAAATGGAGGTAGGCATGATGCCTGAAAAGATTTACCGCACCGGGATATATGCCCGTCTTTCCCGTGAGGACAACGAAAACGGCGAAAGTAATTCCATCACCAGCCAGAAGGCCATCTGCATGGAATACATCAGCCGCCATTCTGACCTGGAGCTGGTGGAGGTTTATGATGAGGATGACGGTTATACCGGCACCAACATGGATCGCCCCGGTTTCCAGCGGATGCTGGCCGATATGCGCTCCGGCAAAATCGACTGCGCAATCAGTAAAGACCTTAGCCGGTTTTCGAGGAATTACATCGACGCCGGGAACTATCTGGAGAAGGTTTTCCCGTCCCTCGGTATCCGTTACATCGCCGTCAACGACTGTTATGACAGCCTCGCGCCGGGGAGCGCGTCGGACGCGATCACACTGCCCTTCAAAAATCTTGTCAACGACATCTACTGCCGGGACATCTCGGTAAAAATCCGTACCAATCTGGAGGTCAAACGGCGCAAGGGAGAATATGTCGGTTCCTTTGCCCCTTATGGCTACATCAAGTCCGCAGAGGATAAGAACCGTCTTGTGATAGACGATGACGCTGCCGAAGTCGTCACCATGATCTTCGGGATGTTCAAGGACGGCTTTCCCATCCTGCGCATCGCAGAACGCCTGAACCAGAGCGGCGTACCGACACCAATGGAACATAAGCGTTTGCAGGGAGTCAAATTCCAGACCGCTTTCCGGCGCAGTGAGCTTCCCCAGTGGGAGTACAACACGGTCGCCCGGATATTAAAAAATGAGGTCTATCTGGGTGTTCTCACCCAGGGCAAGCGCGGCACCCCGAACCACAAGGTTCACGACATCCGGCCAAAGGATGAAAGTGAGTGGATACGGGTGGAGGCGACCCATGAAGCACTGGTTTCCTATGCAGATTTCCTTGCTGTTGCAGAATTGCTCCAGCGGGATATGCGGGCGACCGATGCGCAGGGCCAGCATTATTTATTTTCCGGCTTCCTCTATTGTGGGGACTGCGGCCAGGGCATGGTTCGCAGGACAATCACAAGGGGCAGCAAAAAATATGTTTATTATAATTGCAGCAAGAACAGGAAAACGCACAGCTGCACACCTCACTCCATCAGCGAGGCCAAACTTCGGGAGGTGGTGTTCCATGCCGTCCACGACCAGATCGAGACGGTCATGCACCTGGATGAAGTCATGGCCTATCTGGAGCGCCTCCCCATGGAAGACCGGCGCGTTTTTAATTATGAAGCGCAGATCACCCGTCTGGAGGAGGAAATTGAGCAGTACAAAAAGCGCAAGCTCCGTCTGTACGAGGATTTGGCGGACGGGATCATCACTAAAACGGAATATACGGATTTCCGCAATGCCTATAACAAGGTGATTGAAGATAAAACCGATGCTGTCCAGCGTATGAAGAAGGAACAGAATCAGGCCGCTGCTTCTGGTATGGGCAACCGTGCCTGGGTGCAGGCGTTTTCCCAATATCAGAATATCGAGGAATTAGACCGCCGGGTGTTGGTTGCGTTGGTTGACCGCATTCTGGTCTATGACAATAAAGCAGTTGAAATTCAGTTCAAATATCGGGATGAATACGCCTATGCTGCCGAGTACGTTGAACTCTGTGGCAGACAGGCAGGCTGAGAAAGGAGGAACCCATGGCACGAAAGAGCAGAAAAAACACTGTACAGCAGGAACAGCCGGTTGTAGCTGCACAGGTCACATTCGCAACCGCGATTTACGCCCGCCTCTCCGTTGAAAACAGCGGCAAGCAGGACGGAGGTTCATCTTTGAATAACCAGATCGACGTTTGCAAGGAGTATATCAGCGGATGCCCTTATCTGAAGCTGACGGAGGTCTATTCGGACAACGGCAAAACCGGTACGGTGTTTGACCGCCCGGCATGGAATCGGCTGATGGAGGATGTGAAAACCGGCAAGGTTGAGGCAATCGTGGTTCGTGATCTTAGTCGTTTTGGGCGTGACTACATCGAGGTCGGCAACTATCTGGAGAAGATATTTCCGGCGCTGGGGACACGGTTTATCTCCGTCAAAGAGAATTTCGATAATTTCACCTGCGACGGTTCCACCGAGTCCCTGTCTGTATCGCTGCAAAACCTGATTAACGCCCTTTATTCCAGGGACATCTCCCGGAAGGTAGCTACTGCTCTTATGGCGCAGCAGCAAAATGGCACCTTCCGCAACCGGAACCTTCCTTATGGATATGTGTGGAATGAAGATAAAACTGCCTATGCGATTGACGAGGAAGCGGCTGTCCATCTGCGGGACATCTTCCGCTGGAAGCTGGAAGGCGCTTCGATCAATCAGATATTGCAACGGCTTGAGGATTCCGGTGTCTCCAACCCGGAACTGAGGAAACGGGAAACTGGCCTCCGTGAAGGTGATTGCGTCGGCCAGGGATGGGGAAGGTCAACAATCAATTCCATCCTCCAAAATCCTGTTTACTTGGGTCATACCGTACACGGGAAAGCACGGTCAGAAGTTTATAAGGGACGGAAAAGACGCCGTTGTCCGGCGGAAGAATGGATTGTTTATGAGAATACCCATCCAGCCCTTGTATCTCAGGAAGATTTTGATGCAGTACAGGCCATGCTTGCAGAGGCCAGCGCAGAGGCTCAACAAAAAAGAGCTGAGAGCGCCAGCATCCGGGCATCTATGATTGACCTTTTTGATAAGCGGTGCTTCTGCGGCGACTGTGGCAAGCGGATGTACTTCCGCCGTCATAGACTGGACAAGGTTGTCCCTGAAAGATGGGCAGGCACTTATAATTGCAGCACGTTCACTTCCCGGAGACATGAAACCTGCACCAACCATCACGTCCGTCAGGGTGTTTTAGAGGAAAAAGTGTTCCACGCCATTCAGGATCAGCTCAAAATCGCTCTGGATTATGATAAGCTCCTGGGGCTTCTGAAAGGCAGCACCGGTGAAGCGAATATGAAGGAAAAATACAATGCTGCTGTGTCCAGCGTCAGCATCAAGCTGAACGCGCTGAGTCAGAAGCGCTCCCGTCTCTATGATAATTATGTGGATGGGACGCTCACGGAGCCGGAATATCTGTATGCCAAACAGACGTATGAGGCTGAGTATGAGCGGCTCACCGCTTTGCAGGATGAAGCCATCCAGCGCCGGAACCGCTTCCTGGAATCTATCTCCCCGGATAACCGGTGGATGCAGATGATGAAGGCAGCAACACACGCGGAGGCTCTGACGCAGGAACTGGTGGACGCGATGATCGAGCGCGTCCTGGTCTATGAAGACGGTATTGTCCAGATTGAGCTTCGCTATGATGATGTCTATCAGGATATGTGCCGGAGCGTTCTGGAGATGCAGGGGGATGCTGCATCGACTGATGATACACAGACTGATGCTGTATCACAGGATGAGGAGGCGGGCGCATGAATGAGCCGAAAGTAGCAATTTACATCCGCCTTTCTCTGGCTGATGAAGATACCGGTTATCGGAAAATGGAAAGTGACAGCGTTCAGCACCAGCGGATGCTGATTAACGACTGGCTCGACCGTCATCCGCAGCTGAAAGATGCGCCGCGGGAGGAGTTTGTTGATGATGGTTATACCGGCACCAACACAAACCGCCCTGCTTTCCAGGCAATGATGAAAAAGCTCCGCACAGGGGAGCTGAATGTGGCAGTCACGAAAGACTTCTCCCGCGCAATGCGCGATTATACCGAAATGGGCAACTATCTGGAGTGCGTCTTTCCCTTCCTCGGTGTCCGGTATATCTCCATCAATGATGGGTATGACAGTGACGACTACAAGGGTACGACCAGCGGTATGGATGTGGTTCTGCGAAATATCGTCTATGCTTCCTACAGCAAAGACCTGTCCATCAAGACCACCACCGCCAAATACCAGATGATGAAACAGGGCAAGTTCGTAGGCAGTACAACGCCGTATGGCTACACATTTCATCCGACAATCCGTAACAAGCTGGCGGTAGATGAGGAAGCTGCCGCTGTGGTGCGCCGTGTCTTCGATATGGCGCTGGCTGGAAAGACGACTGGCGAGATTGCCAGGAAACTAAACGAAGAAAAGATTGTCACACCGGGCGTGTATTACCGCCAGAAGCACCCAGAGAGTCGTCGATTCCAGAAACGGAACGATGAAAACGGCTGGACAATCGCCGCTATCCACGGCATTCTTAACCAGTATGAGTACACTGGAGCAACTGTCGGCCATAAGCGTTCTAAAGTCAGCCTGACCAGCAAGAAGACCGTCCCCCATGACCGGGAAGATTGGTTTGTGGTGGAAGGGATGCACGACGCGATTGTATCCAAAGAGGAATTTGAACGAGTGCAGGGACTGCTCACGCACAGGCCGTACACGAAGAAGGGGAAAATCACTTATCCTCTTCAGAAGATTGTCCGTTGTTCCGAGTGCCGCAGGTTGATGTCTCGCCGCAAAGGTGCTGATGGGTATTATTACATTTGCAATAACTCTACGCATGACCCCAATGCTACTTGTGACGGATCAAAGCATTTCGAGGAATCTGATATAGAGCGGATTGTGTTGAACGCGATCCAGCATATCCTGACACTCTACCGTAAGCAGGCCGATAAAGAAAGTTCTCTGCGGCTCACCCGGAAAGAACGCATGGAGGACTGCACCGCAGAAATCTCCAGACTACAGCAGACACTGGAACGGTATCAGCGGGAACAGCTTCGGCTGTATGAGGACTACATATCCGATGCTATGACCAGAGAAAGCTACCTCAAGCGCAAAGGCAAGCTGGCAGGCGAGATCAAAATGACCGAGGAACAGGTCAGTGAGCAGGAAAAGCTGCTTCTCAGTCTCGAAAGCCAGGCAAATGCGCAGGAAAATCCCATGAAAGCATTGGAGGCGGCATACACGGGCGTTGATGCCTTGACCGCTGAAATGGTGCAGGCGTTTGTCCAGGAATTGTACCTGTATCCCGACTCACAGGTGGAAATCGTGTGGAAGTTCAAAGATTTGATTGAGCCGTTGCTGGCTGAATCCCAGGAGGAACGTGATGGATAAGAACGCTGCTGGATGTGACCTTTACAGAGGCTGCATCTGCAAATTGAACACAGAATGCCGGGATAAATCCCTTCTGGCTGTTCAGGCTGATTATTTTGTAGTTATCCGGCAACTCGATGATACGCAGGCCCTGATCGTGCCTGTTGTCGCTGCACAGAGAAAGGACACAAAGGGCGTCCGTATCAACGGAAAGCGTTATTGGGCGCGCGTGATGGCATTTACCCCTGTTCCCATGAACGCGCTGGAGATTGTCTGCGGAAAGTATCTTGATAATCCATATCAGGCCATCTCAGCAATCTATGATACACATAACCGTATCCTCGCAGAGCGGAAACAGGTGCAGCGTCAGGAGAAATACGAACTGCGCCAATGGAGGTTGATGGTGCGCAGAGCGCTAAATGATCAGCATGAACAGGAACGGATGAACGCTCCCATAGAGGAAGCCTACGCTCCTGATTATATCGCCAATCACGCAAAGCACCCTTTTTCCGGCGGCGCGATGTGTCCACGATAATTTGATTGAGCCGCCACTGGTGGCGGAAATGGAGGAACGATGATAAACCTTCTTTTTGAAGATACCGGATCAGCAGACTTACAGGATCGCGTTTGCAGTATCCTTCTGTCGCTGAGTATGATGGCTGATACAAAACAGCGCATTGACATGGTGAACGGAGAGACAGAACGGGTATACAAAGCTGAGTATCAGTACCACTATGAGACTGCTCTGAAAAACACGCTCCGGCTGCTCGGTGTTCTGATCGGCCATGTGGAAATGACAAACCAGAGCCGGATTGAAAGTATCCTTCACAACGGCTACGAGGGCTTTCAGAAATTGATTGAAGATTTTGAAGATGCCTTTGAAACAGAGACTGCGCGCCCGTCGGCGTGAATAGACTGTAATTATCAGAGCGCTTATTGACTGAGAAAATCCAGAGGGCTGTGTCCTCCTTCAGCTCTCTGGATTTTCTTTTTTGTTGGTTTTTCCTTGACACAAGGAGATCTCTCAAGGCTAGGCCGTAATTACATCGAGACGGGACGGTATCTTGAAAGAATATTCCCATCTATGGGCATCCGCTTTATCGCCATTAACGACCACTATGACAGTGCGGAACAGAATGGCGACAGCGACCACATTATCATTCCTTTTAAAAATTTAATCAATGACGCTTACTGCCGGGACATCTCCATTAAGATACGGAGCCAGCTGGATGTCAAACGCAAAAACGGGGAATTTATCGGAAGCTTCGCCGGGTATGGATATTTGAAAGACCCGGAAGATAAAAATCACCTGATTGTTGACGAGTACGCTGCTAACATTGTCCGGCTGGTCTTTCAGTGGAAGCTCGACGGCATGAGTTCGCAGCACATCGCGGCACAGCTTGATGAGATGGGCGCGCTGCCTCCGCTGGAGTATAAGCGTATGTGCGGACTGAATTTTAACAGCGGATTCCGAGCCGGGAAAAATCCAAAGTGGTCGGTGGTATCCGTAAACAGAATCATGCGGAATGAGCTTTACACCGGAGTTATGGTGCAGGGGAAGCGAAAAAAGATCACCTACAAGCTGAAAGAGAGTCATGCTGTAGATGAGCGGGACTGGATTAAAGTACCCGGAACGCATGACGCGATCATTCCACGGCCGGTCTTTGATCAGGTGCAGAAACTGCTGGAATTGGATACGCGGACTTCTCCGGATGAGAATACAGTCTATCTGTTTTCCGGTTTTCTTCAGTGCGGCGGCTGCGGCCAGAACATGGTCAAACGGTGCAGCTGTAAGGGCGGGAAAAAATATCATTATTATCATTGCTCGACTTATAAAAATGGGGACGGATGTTCTTCCCATCTGATCAGCGAAAGCAGGCTGACGCAGGCAGTCCTTGCCGCAGTCCAGAACCAGGTGACGCTGTTGATGGACGCAGAAAAGATTATAGCTGCTGTCGGCCAGAACGCGCAGGAAGATTACAGCGTAAAAGCGGTGGACACTCAGCTTTTGAAACTGGAAGAAGAGGTAAACCGCTATCAGGACTTGAAGGCACGTCTGTATGAGGATATGCAGGATGGAGTTATCAGCCGGGATGAATTTAAGGATATGAATATCCGCTTCATGAAACAGATGAAGGCGTCTCAGGAAAAAGCGACGCAGATGAAAGAGAAAAGAGAGAGACTTTTATCTGAGAAGAATCAGCTGCAACCGTGGCTGGAAGGATTTCGTGAGTATCGCAGTATTGATCATCTGGAACGGAAAGTCCTGACATCCATCGTGGATCACATCACAGTGAACGGGAAGGACAATATTGAAATCCATTTCCGTTACGAAGATGAGATAAAAGAATTACTGCAGCGGAGCGAAGAATATAAACGAATCGGTTTTGCCGGTGAGGGAAAGGAGTCGGAAGCATGAGATGGGTCAGTTATACCAGAATGATGTCTTATAAAATAAACGCTGAGAATCCACCTGATGCTATCCACATCCAGAACGAGCGGATACAGGAATATATGAAAGCAAACGGCTGGACGGTTGAGAAAAAGTATTGTGACCGTAAAAACTCTCCGGATGCTACGGAAGCTTTCAACCAGATGGTTCAGGATGGGGTTAACCGGAGATTTGATGGCATCGTTTTTGATACGGTCTTCCGCTTCGGACGGTCATTTGGTTTTTTCACAGAAGTAATTCAGCAGACATTCTACCCTGCTAACATTCATTTTGCGATTGTGGAGGATGATTTCTGCAGCCTTGATAAAAGCAGGGAAGAGGTAGAAGCCTTTTTTGAAAAAAAGCATTCTGATTTTATCGGTGAAAATTCAAAGGGTTTTTTGCAACAGACATTTGACGATGGGAGATATGGAACGAGTCAGGCCAGGTACGGCTACATCTATTCAGAGGACAGGAAGGAATTACTGGTAGATGAAGAAGCGGCGGAAACAGTTCGGCATATTTTCCAGTTGTATGCGGAAGGCTTGCCGTTTTCTAAGATTGCGAGGGAACTCGATGAACTCGGAATTGAACGCCCAGACCTGCATAGAGCAAAACTTGCAGGGCGCGATGTGGACATGAGTGAAGAGAAAAAATGGTCTCCTTCTGTAATCAAATTTATTTTAAGATGGTCTGTTTATACCGGAGAGGGCATCTGTAAGATGGGCGGCAAAGATATTAAAATGACTGCGCCGGCCATTGTGAGCCGTGAATTGTATGATGAGGTGCAAAAGCGGCTGGCAAACACTCTTTCCCAAAGGAGAGAAGGCTGCCGGAAAAAGAGTTTTCTGCTGACTAAGAAAATAAGGGATAAGGATACAGGAAAGTTTTTGGTGTGTCGGTCATCTCCCTATGCAGTAGGCGAGCGGGTCTATATGGCAAGAACTTATGGTGACCTCACTATGAAGGAAGGGAAGAGAAATTATATCCCGCAGGATGATGTGCTTGCAGAAATCAAAAGATTCCTACACCACGAAAAAGCTATGGCGGCTTATGTGCTCAAAAAGCTTGGGACTGATGAAAAGGAAACATTTGAAAAAGCCAGCCTTGAAGATAACTACTTGCAAGCCCAGGAGGTATTTGCCAGATTACAAAACCTTTGTTCAGAGCGGATGGAGCGTCACCTGACTTATGATGCCGGTCAAATGGGCGAAGAAGCATATCAGATCGCGGAACAGGAATATAAGGCTGCCTGCCAGGATTGCGAAGACCGTTTCCAGTCCATTATGCAGGAGGCGGGTGAAATCAGAAAAGGATTCAGCAGGAGCAACAAGTGGGTGAAGCTGTTCCTTGATATTAAAATTCCGGAAGAACTGGAGTCTCAGCATCTCAGTAAATGGATTGAGATGGTGGAGATCGTGGAATTTGAAAGAATTGAGATTACGCCGAGAATGCATGAGTGGAAACAGATGCTTCCAGAAGAATGGATCAACGCAGAATTGGAGGAAGAATAAATGGCGCGGAAAAGCAGGAAGAAGCAGCAGACAGCAGGTATTGAAATTCTGGAAGAGAAACTTGCACAGAGTCAATCACAGCTCAGGACCGGTGCATATGCCCGCCTTTCGTTGGAAAACGGAGGAAATGAAACGGATGATTCGCTTAAAACGCAGATCGCACTTGTACATGATTATATAAAGCAGAACCCAGAGCTTGTATTGACAGATACATATGTAGACAACGGATATACGGGAACGAATTTCGACAGGCCGGAGTTTGAACGTATGATGCAGGACGCCTGTTCAGGGAGGATTCAATGCATCGTAGTGAAAGATCTCTCGCGTTTTGGCCGTGATTATCTGGAGACAGGGCATTATCTGGAGACGATTTTTCCGCGGATGAATATCCGGTTTATTGCTGTGACAGATGATTTTGATAACTCCAGAAAAAAGGATATGGAGAGCCTTGCTGTGCCGATCAAGAACATGGTCAACAGTCTGTACGCAAGAGATATTTCCAGGAAAGTAACTGCATCTTTTGAAGCACGCTGGCAGAAAGAGGACGCCCCTCTGATTGTCCTCCCGCCGTATGGTTATCGCTTGAGCGAGGATAAAACGAAATTTGTTCCTGATGAAGATGCTGCGCGTACAATCCGGGTCATATATCATTGGCTGCTAGATGGAATATCTATGAAAGAGATTGCAAAACGGTTGGAACTGATTGGGACTCCGTCGCCCGCAGAATGGCATGAGAATAATGGGAGAAGAGTTGTAAAATCCGTTGGGGGATGGAGCTATCAGGCTGTCCGGCGCATTGCTCTGAGTCAAGTATACACGGGCGACCTGATCCATCATAGGACAGAGACATCCCTGGTTAAGGGTTATACGGGAAAGAAGGTTGATAAAGAGGATTGGATTATCTACAAAGATCATCATGAGCCTATTGTTCTCAGGGAAGATTTTGAGCGTAGCCAGGGCATTATACAGGAAAATGTGAGGGTGCATCACGAAAGCCGCCAGAAAAGTGCGGAAGAACGGGAATTACTCCCTAATTATTTTCAGGGGAAGGTATATTGCGGGTGTTGCCGCAAAAAGATGAAGTTTATCAGGCGGCAACATTCTCCGGGAGAGACAGAGAAACACAGTATTTATTTTTGCAGGAACAAAGAAGCCTCCTGTCCCAATACGTTCCGGCCTTATCAGACAAAGTGGCTAATGATTGTAGTGATGGATCAAATCCGTTCCTTCATTCAGGCTTCCTGTGATAGGAAAAAGCTGCTTAAAGATATGATGGCCTCTGATAACAGCGCCAGTGCGTTTTCTTCGGCAAAGAAAAAGGCGGCTTCACTTGCTGCCCGGATTGCAGAGTCGGAAGAGCGAAAAGAAAAACTGTATATAGATTATACAGAAGGCATCCTGGACAAGGAAGAATATCAGTTCATGAAAGAGCATTATATTACCGAGAAACAGGAACTGGAAGCGAAGCTACAGGATGTAATGGAACAACTCCACCGGCTTGAAAAGAATGCGGAGGCTTTTTTGAAACTGGCTGATCATCTGGAAGAATATCTTGACTGCCGCGATTTCAATCAGGAGCTTGTGAATGAATTGGTCGATAGGATATATATCGGAAAGGACAATACACTGGAGATACGGTTTAGATGTGCTGATGTTTATCAGAAACTGGCCGAGTGTATGGAGGGAATGACTAATGAATGATCTTGTGCTGGCATTCTATTTACGTCTTTCTATGGCAGACGGGGATTTGGGCTCCGACAACAAGGACGAGAGCAACAGTATTGAAAACCAGAGACTTCTCCTGCAGTCCTATATTGAAAGGCATGACGATCTGATGGGAGAAGTAAAAGAGTATGTAGATGATGGTTATACGGGGACGAATTTTGAACGTCCTGGTTTTCAGAAGTTGCTGGAGGATGCAAAAGCAGGGGTGATACAGTGTATCCTTGTGAAAGATCTCTCGCGCCTGGGTCGTGATTACATCGGCGTTGGTGATTATATAGAGCAGATATTCCCTGTGTTGGGTGTCAGGTTCATTGCTGTGAATAATAATTTCGACAGCGCGGCACATGGAGGCATGGGAATGGGGCTTGACCTTGCGGTAACCAACCTGATCAATAACCTGTACAGCCGTGATATTTCAAAGAAGGTGAGATCGGCATTTGAGGTCAAATGGAAACAGGGACACGCTACGGCAGCTGATGTGCCTTTTGGATACTTAAAGAAAGTTGGGAGTAATGGGAAGTGGGAGATTGACCCGGTCGCTTCTAAATATGTTCGAAGGATATTCGACCTTGCACTGGAAGGATTCAATACTTCTCAGATCGCTTATCAGCTGAACAGAGAGAATATTCCGACGCCGGGTCTGTACCTGAAAGGGAAAAAGAAGAACGGAACCCAGGGAATTATCAGTCCTGATAGTGAATTATTATGGACATGCAATAAGGTCTGGATTACGCTCAATAAATATGAATACACTGGCGCACTTGTCATGGGAAAAAAGAAGAAACTGGTGTTGGGTGGTAAGACAAGAGTCCAGGTTCCAGAAGAAGACCGCATCATTTATGAAGGAGCCCACGAGGCGATTGTGACACATGAGGAGTTTGAAGCTGCCAGAGCTGTGATACGAAGTATCAGAAAAGGATGTCTGATAAATAAATCAGAGTTCCCTTTGAAGAAGTTTGTCCGTTGTGGGACATGCAGACACTTGATGGAATACAGAATTGTAGAAGGTGAAGGCATGTTCCGCTGTGCGCATAAGCGAAGTGCCGGTGTTTATTCTTCCTGTTATGGCGGCCGTTTCAGGGAGCCAATAGTTAATGCGAATGTCTTTTACGCTATTAAGAACATGCTTTGTACGGCGAAATTTTTACAGGGAAAGCTGCAGGAAGACAGTGTTGCGCGCTCGGTGAATTTGGAATTGCCTGATACGGATAAGCTGCAGAAAGAGCTGGAAATTCTCCGTGAGGAACGGGTACGCCAGTATGAAGCATATGCAGACGGGGTAATTGGAAGGGATACGTACCTTAACAAAAAGCGGAAGATTTCAGAGCAGATTGAAGAGATACAGGCAAAAATTAAGCATTGTGAGGAAATCCTGCAGGAAGAAGATGCAGAAGTGTCGAGTATCAGGCAGATTACGGACCAAGCTGATTCCATACCGCTCTCAGGAAGGCTGACAGCTGAAATAGTACAGGCATTTGTGGAAACCGTATATTTGTATGAGGATAACCGCATGGAAGTTGTCTTTAAGTGTGGAGATGTACTGGATGAAGCGGTAGACAATTACATGATAGGACTGGGGCTGCATCAGGAAGACGATGGGACATGGGTGTACCCAGAAGAAGATGGAGGGAATAACTGTGAGACTGCTTAGAATGGGATTGAAACTGATACTTTTACCGGTTATGTGCCTGGTTTTGATGATGAAGTGGATTGGCAACTTCTGTGTATTCTGTTCCGCATGGATTTTCAGGATTTTGGCGATGATATTCTTCCTGACCGCTATTCTAAGCGGCCTGATGGGGCTGGAAGGCTGGCCTGCCGTCTGGCAGATGCTGATCGGCGCGTTTATAATCTTCCTGATCCCATGCGTTGGAGAAGCATTGGTAGCCGCAACGGAGATCGCCAGTAGCGCAATGATTACATTTATTTTATCATAGGAAGGGGATGCAGTATGACAGTTGGAGAGAGAATCCGATATTTCAGGAGACGGAAAGGCATGACCCAGAAGCAGCTCGCGGTAGCTGCCGGATTACCGGAACATAATGCTGATGTAAGAATTACGCAGTACGAGAACGGAAGCCGGAAGCCGAAAAAGGCTCTCCGAAAAGCCCTGGCCAGTGCTTTGGATGTCAGTCCAACGGCAATCGCGCCGCCGGACATGGGCAGCGCTGCCGGTGTGATGCAGATACTTTTCATGATGGAAGACCAGTACGGGCTGACCATTGATGTCATTCAATCCAAACTGTGCCTGGTATTTAATACACACCTGATGGACAGCGAACTGTTTGGAATGCTGACAGAGTGGCTCAAACTTCGGTGGGAGATGGAGGACGGCGACCAAACAAGAGAAGATTATAATATATGGAGATACAATGTGCCGGAGATGATTGTGGAGGATTATAAGCACAGGCATGTTGATCTCCCAACGAGAGATTGAGGAGGTGGGGCGTCCCGGAGATCGAGAAAATCTTCGGGGCGCTTTTCTGCTTCATCCTTACGAAAAATTGAATTGTATCAAATTAAAAGAATATGCGCAGATGAAAGGTGAGAAGAAGAACAGTGTTGATGGAATCAAGACTTGTAATCGGTGTCTCCGTATGATACAATGTTTGCAACAAACCCTACAAAAATTGATTTGAATTTTAAGAGTTTAAATTTAACGACGGGAGATGGAGTCATGCAGTCAGATATTAAGGGACTATTTGAACGATATGGCGGCGTAATGAAGACGAGTGAACTGCGTGAACACGGTTTTTATGATAGAAGAATAAAAAAGCTGATAAACGATGGTCTGGTAGAAAAAATCCGGCGTGGGTATTACCAGTATATCGGAGATGAAAACTTTACAGAAGCGGCAGTGATAGCCAGACTATTTCCTGATGGAATACTCTGCATGGAAAGCGCGCTTGATTATTATGAGTATACGAACCGTACCCCATCCGCATGGCATATCGCTGTGGATAACAGGAGTTCCAGAGAACGCTTTAGCATCGACTATCCAATTGTTAAAGCACACTTTACGGAGCCAAAGCGACTTAATCTTGGTGTGCTTGATGGATATGTTGATGGTGTGTCAATGAAAATCTATGACCGTGAACGGACAATTTGTGATTGCATGAGAAACAGGAATAAAATGGATGTAGAAGTGTTCAACGATGCTATTCAGAGTTATTTAAAAGATACAAAACGAAATATTGCAAATCTTGCGGACTATGCGAGGATACTGCATGTGGATAAAAAAGTCAGGGAGGTATTGGGAATATGGCTGTAAAAAACATTGCAGCTTTTGTACTGGTAAGATTGCGAAATCAGGCAAATGATGCTTGGATAGATGAGATCTGATGAGAAATAGCAGAAGTGATTGAACATTTTTGCCCAAAAAGGCAATAATGTTCAATATAAGACTTGAGGATGCGTTCCTTTATTCTGAAGGAGAAATGTGTATATGGAGTTCGATATTAATAAGTTTGATTCCTACCGAGAAGATAACAGGCGTGAAGTAAAAAAAGCAAAAGGTGGCCTGCCGACATCGTTGTGGGAAACGTATTCATCATTTGCAAATTGCTATGGTGGAGTTATAATACTTGGCGTTGCGGAGAACGAAGATGGAAGCTGGTACGCGACTGGTTTGCAGAACGGAGCAAAAATCAAAAAAGAGTTCTGGGACACTATCAATAATAAGAATAAAGTGTCGCACAATCTTCTAACGGAAAGAGATGTTGAACTGTTCGAGGTGGATAATGGAAGTGTTATCATGGTGATCCGGGTACCGAAAGCAAACAGAGACCAAAAACCGATATACATCAACGGCAATATGTTTGATGGCTCGTTTCGTCGGAATTGGGAGGGAGACTATCACTGCACCCGTGATGAAGTCCTTGGAATGCTCAGGGATGAACCGCCTATCTCGATGGATGCAAAAATTCTTGAAGACTGGTCAATAAGCGATCTGAACAAGGAGTCGGTGCAGGCATACCGCAATCTTCATAGAAGTTGGAGACCAGGTCACGTTTGGGAGATGCTTGGAGATGAGGAATATTTAAAGAATATAGGAGCAGCTGCTGAATCAAAGACAGATGGGAAAATGCATCCTACAGCGGCAGGTATGCTGATGTTTGGAAACGAGTACGATATAGTTCGGGAATTCCCGTATTATTTTCTCGATTATCGTGAAGTGCTTGATCCAACGATACGATGGACGGACAGGCTTCAATCAAGCTCAGGAGATTGGTCTGGCAATATTTTTGATTTCTTTTTCCGTGTCAATAACAAACTCGTGAAGGACGTGAAGATTCCGTTTGTGCTTGAAGGAGCTATGAGAGTTGACGATACTCCCGTCCATAAATCAATTCGTGAGGCACTGGCAAACTGCCTTGTTAATACAGATTTTTATCTTCCAAGGGGTGTTGTCATTAAGAAAGATGCCGAGACTATTGTTTTTGAAAATCCTGGCAGTATTCGGACGGGAAAGACTCAGATGTTGAGAGGTGGAATTTCTGATCCAAGAAATGCGTCTATTTTTAAGATGCTAAATTTGATCGGTATAGGTGAGAGGGCTGGCAGCGGTGTCCCAGATATTTTTGCCACCTGGGAGCAGCAGGGATGGTCGGAACCAAAAGTGGAAGAACAGTACGGCCCAGACAGAACGGTCTTAACATTATCGTTCCTTAAAAAAGTGGCGATGGAAAGTGGCGATGGCGATAGAAAAGTGGCGATAGAAAACGACGATAATCCGGTTGTCAAAGGAAAGACAGCACAGCAGAAAAATATGCTGCTTGATTATATGAAACTTGGTGTAGAGTATAAGACAAGTGAACTTTCTCAAATCCTTGGCGTAAAGGCAAGCCGTTGTCGAAAGATATTAACATTGCTTGTTGAAGACGGCGAAATCAATGCTGTTGGCGAAAACAGATATCGTGTGTATATCAGAAAAAAGTGAGAGTAGAAATCGGGAATCGTCCGGACAACCAACATCAGGGGAATGCATTTTTTACGCGAGTTTCAGTGCTGAGATCATGATATGCCTGCATAAGTCAGTGACTGTACTTTGAATAAATCCAAGGTACAGTCAGAGGCTTATGCGGGCTTTTTATTTATTGGTCAGATTCCAAGTCCGTAAAGGATTGCCTTCAACTCCTTCACAGTACGGGTGAGAATTTCCTCTTCGGTTTTATTACAGTCCAGCAAAAGACGGTGAAGCTCGCTGTCTGCTGTTGAGGCTGGATACTCAAGACTGTCTACCAGAAGATCGTCGGGTGACACGCCAAGGGCATTTGCGATAGAGACCAGAGCATCCAGGCCGAGTGTTTTGCCGATCTCTATTTTGCTGATGTACTGGCGGGTGAAGCCGGATTTTTCCGCAAGCGCGTCCTGCGTGAGTCCTTTCTTGTTGCGGAAACTGCTGATGCGCATTCCCAATTTGTCATAATCAATGGACATAAGTACTTCCTCTCTTTCTTACTTATTGCCCGCATGAAACACAACAATTATTAGCTTTGGAAAAGCCCATAGCAACGGGTTTTTGGAAATTTTTCATGAAGTAAGACTGCAAAGAAAAACACTCCCATCAGCATTGCAATCTTATACTGATTTGCGTACTGCTGGTACGCAATTTCGGCTTCGTGCGTACTACTGGTACGCGGTAATTCCGCAATCAAAGGTGTATAATAAGAGGGTAAAAAAAGCAGGAAATAATATGTCGGCAGTACAGGGAGACAAAATGAGTGAGAATAGCAGCAGTGAGATAAAATTATACAGCGATGTTCGCACTACGCAGGTGCAGTGGTTGTGGTATCCCTTCATTGCGCTAGGGAAACTGACACTTCTCCAGGGTGATCCGGGAGATGGAAAATCTACAATGATGTTAAATTTGATTGCTGCGATTTCAAATGGAGGTACGACTCCTGATGGACAGGCGTTCGGATGCCCTCATCGTGTAATCTACCAGTGCTCAGAGGATGGCGTGGAAGATACAATAAAACCCCGACTGGAAAACTGTGGGGCAAACTGCGTGAATGTTGCGTTCATTGATGAAGAGACACATGGAGGACTGACTTTAGATGATGAACGTATTCGGCAGTCGATAGCCAGTTTCCGCCCATGGCTTGTTGTAATTGATCCGGTGCAGGCTTATGTTGGGAATGATGCTGATCTTCAGGTTGCAGGCAGGGCAAGAAAGCTGATGCGCAGGCTAGGAATCTGGGCTTCTACATATGATTGTGCCATTGTATTAATCGGGCATCTGAATAAAAGGGAAGGTTCCAAGAATCTTTACCGTAGTCTGGGCAGCATCGATGTAGTAGCGGCGGCAAGGAGCGTCCTGCAGGTAGAGCGTGATGAGGAAGATGAGGATATTCGTGTTGTTCGTCAAATCAAGAACAGTCTGGCTCCAATAGGGAACGAGATAAGATATGAAATTCGTCCAGAGAGCGGCTTTAAATGGCTGGTAAGTAGTGAAGGTTCAGAGCCTATTTCTGTTTCGGACAGCAAGGAGCTTCAAAGTTTTGAAACCAAGCAGGATAAGGCTGTTTATCTCATAAAAAAATATCTGTCTGCAGGGGATATGAGGTCAAAAGAGGTGTTCATGCGCCTTCGTGATGAAGGAATTGGACAGAGAACTGCAGAAATAGTAAAGCAGGAAATGGGTGTTCAAAGCTATCGTGTAAGGCAGGAGTGGTTCTGGACTTTAGGACAAAAATAAATCCTGAATAAGCGTATCAGAACTTTCAGTATCAGGAGCGCGTGTGCTATGAGGAGAAAATAAGAGATAAATGGCAGACAGGATAAGACTCGCTGGTTATGTGAAACTGGCAAAACTGTGGGAGAGAAATGCTGATCAGGCAATTTCCTACCACAGGGGGTATTATGAGAGAAAATATGCGGATGATGGCAGAGTGGCGGTTGTCGGTGTGTACATAGATATCACAGGACAGAAATTGATTCCAAAGCGCCCGGAAATGGTACGGTTGTTAAAAGACTGTACGTTGGGAAAAATCAATTGCATTGAGGCTCAGACCAAGGGCTATTTTGCCGCAAACACACAGGAACTGTGTTTTCTTTTGAAATATATTTTTGATCTGCCATATCAGATAGATTTGCTGACAGAAGACAAGGAATATCATATTGACACAATCCGGAATGAGGATGGCCAGAAGCAGGCATTAAAAAAGATGGCGGATGATTACGTGGGTTTATACTCCGATGATTATATGAAGTGGAAGAAGAGACTTCTGCTTGAAATGGAGAAATAACAGGAGGACGATGCAGGTATGGAACATGAAGAGCTGCATGAAAAATTGTCTGCGGAGAATGAGAGGAACCGTATCGGAGATATCGACGTAGAGAATGAAAACTCAGACTCTGCGAATCCCGCTCAATTAAGCGACTGGCAGCGACGGCACGAGGAATTGGCGGCAAACAGGGAAGAAATTCGTAACAGGATACGGAATACGCAGACCGGGAATGTGACGCTGCATCCCGCGAAGCCTCAGCCGTCGATCACGGATGGAGATATGTCAGTGGCGGTCTATGCCCGTGTCAGTACAAAGAGTGAGGAACAGGTATCTTCTATAGAAAATCAGACGTTGTATTACTCGAAAAAAATCGAGGATACTCCGAACTGGACGATGCAGAAAATATATAGTGATGAAGGAAAGTCTGGCACTTCCAGGAAGCATAGAACAGCTTTTAACCAGATGATAGAGGATGCCGGCAAAAAGGATTTCGACCTGATTATCTGTGCCAGCGTCTCCCGTTTCGCAAGAAATATGTCAGACTGTATGAATGTAATCAGGCAGTTGAAGACAAAAAATCCGTCGCATCCGGTAGGAGTGTACTTTGAGACGGAAAATATTTATACATTGAAAGAAGATTCTATGCAGAGTCTTTCCATCCATGCGATGCTGGCCGATTGGGAATCTGCTACGAAGAGCAGCCGTATGTTTTTGTCTTATGACCAGAGAATTATTATGGGGCAGTATCCGGTTGCTGATCTGTTAGGGTACCGGCATACAAAAGACGGGAGACTTATCATTCAAGAAGATGAAGCCGTGACAGTAAGATTTATCTATATGGCGGCTTTGGCCGGGTATGGCCTTACAAGAATCGCAGAAATCCTGACAGAAAAAAAGCGCCCGACACTGAAAGGAAGGACGGAATGGAATGCTGGGATGGTCAGTAGCATTTTGACGAATGAGCGGCGCTGGGGCGATCTGGAAGCAAGGAAGACGGTTGTAGTTGACTATGTAGACCATAAGTCCAAGAAAAATGAGGGAGAACGGGTATCTGCGTATGTGGAAGGCCATCATGAGGGAATTGTGACACCGGAGATTGCGAAAGCCGCGAAGATGGCAGTTACAAGCCGTGCAACCGGCTATAGTATCCCGGATGTGAGGGTGATTTCTTCCGGTGGATTGCAGGGATTTGTCAGTGTAAATCCGTGTTTCAGTGGTGTGAACAGAGATATGATGAAAACTTTGTCCCGCGTTGCTTACAGCGATGAAGAATATGCTGTGATCGAAAAAGAGGCGCGTATCATCAATGGAGCTGAACACTGTAAGATTGTGCCTATGGAATTTAGTGGTTATTATGTCCCGTACAGCGCTTATTTTATTGGCAGAGATACGCCGACCCTTACAATTTCACTGTCCCGAATAAAGTTCAACAGGGAGTGCCTGGAACGGTTCGCGGGGGTTCAATTTGTGGAATTGTTATATCATCCCCTTCTGCAGATGATTGTTATTAGAGATAGTGATGAAGCCCATGGATTTAACTGGCTTTCTGATAAGGGCAGTAAGGTTTCTTCGTTTAGTACAAAAGCATTTTGTCAGGCGGTATATGAAGAAATGGATTGGATTAAGGACTACAATTTCCGCTTTCGCGGTATTATGCGGGAACGTGAAGGACATAAGGCCATGGCTTTTTATCTTGATGAGCCGCAGGTTGTAAAAAATAAGGCTTCGCGGCAGGCTGCTGAGTCAGTAAATGAGGAACAAGCGGAATTGTCTTCGAGATTTATTCCTATTACAAATAGCGAATTGAAGAACCTCGCAGAGACAAAAAGACGAAGGGGATTACTTTACCCGTTCAGAAAGCGGAGAGATTATATTTTAGATTCGCTTACGTATGAGGATATTTCCCGATGTGGTGTAGTTGTTGACAATCCAGTCATTGGCTCGATACCGACCAAGCAGGATGTACTGGATGAGGTTGATGATTTATTAATGTCCATGTAGGAAATAAGAAACCGTATGGCGGTTTTGGTGTATGACGAGAGGAATTTGACATCATGGAAAATAAAGGGCAAGTAGAAAATGTGAATAATCCCGTAGAGGAAAAGGTTTCTTCGGCTCCGGCCAGTTCTGCAGAAAAACAAAAATCGGGGGAATCCTATAATATCAGTGACCAGGAATTAATCCGTCTGCTTGTTAAATCCAGACAGGCACAGGATAGGAAACTGGAGTATGAAGATTTGGATGGATATGAAATGCCTCCCCGTACACAATTTTCTATGCTGAAAAAGCCGGCAGTCAGCATTAAGAGAGGCAAACTGACGTTTAACATGGCGTGTATTCGCCTGTTTGAGGGAGTTGAATTTATTCTTCCGCTTATTCACGTCGGCAAGAAAAAGCTGACAATCGTGATGTGTGCAGAAGAAGAAAGCGCATCTGTGGCATGGGCCAGGAAACGACAGAAAGATGGACAGTGGACAAACAGGGATATTACCTCGCCTGACTTTGTTTACAATATTTACCGTATGATGAACTGGAAAGAAGACTGCCGGTATAAAGTCCTGGGTTATGTGGCAAACTCTGCCCAAGGGCTGGTGTTGGTATTTGAACTAGAAGAGGCGATTATGTTCTCATCGGTACCGGAAGAATATGTCGATAAGGAGACTGGAGAGACAAAGAAACGTCAGGTAAAATATTATCCGGATTTCTATAAAAACAGGATTGGGAAATCCTACAATGATTACATAGAAACCAGACAGATTAATCTGTTTGAGTATCTCGAAGAATATGCTGGAAAGACTTATTCTGACCTGGTTGCGGAAGAGAAAACTTCAGTAAAAATGTCGTCCGGAGAGAAGGATGAGCCGGGAGCTTCAGCAGAGGTTACAGATAAATGGATGCCTGTTGATTCAGATGCAGGAGAAATCGTATATAGTGAAGAGCCATTTAATGAAGCTCCAATGGAACCAGCAACCGGAGATAAATATATAGGGGTGTAGAAGGTGACAGAGATAATCAGTAGTAGGCAGGAGAAACTCTGGAAAACAAAAACGACTCGCGTAAACTTGCAGATGACTATTTACGGGAGACGTGCGTGTATCTTTCTGACAAAAGATGTGATCCGTGTTCTGGGCGTCCCTGGATACGTATGCTTTAAAGTCAATGAGGCATGGGATTCTATTGTAGTGATGCCGTGTGCTGATAAAGAGCAGATGTCGTTCAGGGTTCCTGATAATATTTTATTTACGGAAAAGAAAATGGAATTTAAAAGCAAGGCGTTTACAGATGCACTGATGGACAGGAACGTCCTCAATCATCAAGGAACTTATCACGTTCCTGGGCTGTATTATGAAAATTGCAATGTTGTTGTATTCGATCTGAAAGACAACAGTTTATATAGCATAGACAAATAAGAAGATTGCCCTGCACCATATTCACGCAGGAAAACAGAACATTTGTTCTAAAATAAATATTGTAGAAATAGCTTTGAGCTTCTGAGTGATCAGAGGCTCTTTTTTTGCGCAAAAAAGTTGTTCCTTAGTTGACAACAGGAGGGCTGCTGAAAGCGTACCAGAGCGGACGCAATGGATGGATCA
>JAJQDT010000012.1 GCA_021202075.1 Lachnospiraceae bacterium
CGTCGCGTAAATGGAGCAGATACAGCGTATCTGTCCTACTGTCATCTGAAACATAAATCCCATGCGCCGCCTGTTTTAAATCTTTTGATTTCACATAATCATAAAAAACCGGCTTTGAAATCCCCATCTCCACGGCCTCTGAGGTTCGGAGGATTCCATTGTTTTTTTCCAATACGGTATCCAATCGCTCATGCTGCGTCATGCCATCACTTCCTTTCACGCTACTATTATAAATAAATGTAGCATGAAAGTAAAGTAAAAAAGAATTTAAAATACGATTTCAGCCCCAAAAGATAAGATATGATTCAGGGAACGCGCCAAACCAGCGATTTGACACACAAAATTTACTTTTACCGGCTTGCATTCAGAATCTTTAAAAGGTAAAATAGCTGTCAGCAGTATATCCCTGCTTTCTTGATTCGTAACTGTTCAGTACCTTCACAGTTACGAGGAAAAGCCCATTTAAAATCGCTGCGCGATGGGGCTTTCCCCCACATGCTATATGTTTTCATACGGTCTTCGCAGCAAGTGCGAAGACCTGTTCTGAACAGTTACCTTGATTTTAAATATTCTTATCATAGATTGGAGCATTACTATGGAAACTGACGACCTGCGGGCAACCGCAAATACAGAAGGGGAAGGAGACGTCAATCCTACAAGTACGAAACGCCATATCCTTCTTCCGTTAATTAACAGTTCTTTTATCCCCGGCCACTGTCTTGAAGCTGTCCAGGCAATAGAAGATGAAAAAGAGCGAGACATCGCTATGGGTGAGTATTATTATTTCAGCGGCCATCCGGAGGAAGCCGCGAAGGGGATGGAACCATATCTGGCTAGTGAAGACACGGCAATCCGCCTGTCCGCCTGCCTTGTCTATGCCTATGCGAACCTTGCGACGGACAATATCCGTCTCGCCAGACATGCGCTGTCTGAAATGGAAAAAACCTTTACCGAAGTCAACAGTGATACCGACGCACCGCAGGAGTTAAAAGCCATGTCCGCCTTTGTCTCCGCCACGGCGGCTGTGCTGCTTCATCTCCCATTGAAAAGCGACCTTGCGTTTGAACCGGCGAACCTTATGCTTTTACCGCCCGGCCTGCGCTTTTTCTCCTGCTATGTGCAGGCGCATTATGCCTACCTGCAGGGGAAATATGAGCGGAGCATCGGAAATGTGGAAATGGCGCTGGCTTTCCAGCAGCAGGTTTATCCGATTCCCACCATATACCTCCGGCTGGTAGCCGTCATGGATTACGTGGCACTGAAAGAATCGGAAAAAGCGAAAGAGCAGATGCTGCTTGCATGGGAGATTGCAAGGCCGGACGGCCTGATTGAAGCGTTCGGGGAGCATCACGGGCTGCTCGGCGGCGTTCTGGAAGCCACATTGAAAAAGAACTGGCCAAAGGAATTCAGGCAGATCATCAACATTACATACAGCTTCTCCAGCGGATGGAGGAAGGTTCACAACCCGGATACCGGGCACGATGTGGCGGATAACCTGACAACAACTGAATTTGCCATCGCCATGCTGACAGCAAGGGGGTGGACATATCAGGAGATCAGCAGCCATATGGGAATCTCCGTCAATACCGTAAAATTCCATATGGGGACGGTAATAGGGAAGCTCGGAATTGAGCAGAAGGGCGATCTGAAAAAATATATGCTGAGATAGAAACATTATATATGGGATTAATAACAATCTGCTTATTATAGTTTAACTATCCAGTTATCTGTATGGGCAATTCAACTGAAAAAGCACCGCCACCCACAGAGGATGGCGGTGCAGTTTTTTAATATTGTTCGTTTCTACAAATCATTCGCATCGCTCAGGCTACGCTAACATCACTGTATAGCCTAAATTTATCCTAATAAAGAATCTTTTTAGGCTTTTCTTACTCATAAGCGTATGTTGGAGTAATTGTTATCTGGAAGTCTATATCCTTGTCTACTCCTACCACATCTGCGATATAAAGCATGTTTGTTGAAAAAAATGCTGTTACCGTACCATTTGTCACGCCCGAAGCGAGCGGCTTGTCACTGCCAGATCGATCTTGAACTACATTAAATTTTACATCTTTTATGTCAATGCCCTTGATTGGTTCAATACGCCATTTCATCCTTGGTGCACTTGCCAACTGGGTCATGTCATAATTATAGCTACACCGGTTATTTTGGCCAGGCAACAGCTTACCTCTGCTTTCAATTGTTACAGATTCAAATTTACTCTTTTCAAATGACATATTTATCCCTCCTATCAAACGGCCTCAACTTCAATGCTGAACATCCCTTCTGTTCCAGATGTACTAACAACATCCATGATATAGACGTTGTCCTTCCCACATTTCTTGTATTCAACCGTTTTCCCACTTTCTAAGGACTCCTTAATAGGATTATCCGTTGCGGCAGTCTTGTCTTGCGCTAACGAGATGGTCTTCACGCCGGAAAACGTGAATTTTAACTCCCCAGTATCTTTCAGCTGTGACAAATCAAAATTGTTGCTACAACGATGATTTTGACCACTAAGCTTTGATTTATGCGATGAAATGGTCACTTTCACAAATTTTCTGGATTCATAGCTCATATAGAATTCCTCCTTGCGTCAATTTATTGAACCATACATAGTTTACTCCCGACTTATAGCGATGTGTATCTTGAATATTTCAAACCATTGGACTCACCCCCTTTTCTTGTTCAGTATACACAGAATACGCTGCATCAATCATATATTTTTAGCGATTCCTTCTTCTGCGAATGGAAGAAGCACAAATTATGTAGCTCCCACTGAATAAAGCTAAGATAATCCATAACCACAAATTCGAGTTATCACCCGTTTGAGGGGATGTCATAGCGTCAGAAGCATTCTCCGTGGTTGCTGTTTCGCTATCCGCAGATGTTTCTGAGGTAGTGCTTTCCGTAGCTGTGGTCTCATTTTCAACAGTGGCTTCTGTTTCTTCCTCTGCTTCTTTCCATGCAACAACAACAGGTGATAAACCGGTAAGTGTTACCTGAATGCCATCGGATGTCTTCGTCACTGCAGGGGTTTCTGTCTGACCAGCTTTCTCGCCAGTCGTAAACATATGCAAAACGACAAAATCATAGTTCTGGTAGTCTGCCTTAATTTCATCATTTGGATATGCCAGCGTTACTGTAATACCCCCAGTCGGGAAATTCTCTTCCGTAGCATCTTCCCATGTCAGTCCGCCATCTCTGCTGATCTGAAGCTTCACATCGTAAATGACAGTATTTTCCTCCGTATAACCGGCTGATACAGCAATTACTCTGGCGATCAAATCATTTATCAATTCTGTAACTGAACTATATTTTTCAGCTAGTCCTTCCGGCACGGCGGTAAGTGCAGAAACGCTAATATTATTGATGATTTCTACATCCGTGCTGCTGTAGGTCGCCGTGTACGTTACATTCCCGGTCACATCAGATACAGTCGGCGTCCAGCCTGCAAATGTGTAGGTGTATTGCGCATCCGTTGCCTTCGTCGGTGTGGCACCGTCATAGCTCGGCGTGGT
>JAJQDT010000156.1 GCA_021202075.1 Lachnospiraceae bacterium
AAAACTCGTGGTCGTGGGCTGAAAAGCCCACAACTACGGTATTTTTCACGTCGACTACATGTAGTCGACGTAGTTACTGTCCAGCATATAGCACTCCCCGGAGGTGTTCGACTTCCGCGCGGAGTTTTTTGTTCTCCGCCTCCAGCTTTGCTATACGCCGGTCTTTTGCTTCTATAATCACGTCTTTTGACTGTGATGTCTTATCATACCTTGCACGCCGGTTGATCTCATTATCAACATCCTGCGCGCGCTGTGCTGTGATTCGATTACGTAATTCTTCATCTTCATATAAGAAGCTTTTTGATACGCCACAGCGAGTATGAACACTGTTGAAATTTACTTTTTTCCCTTCTGCTGTTAACTCTGTTATGGCTTTTATAGCCTGTTGCCGCGCCACATCTGTTCTTTTCCTCCCATTTTCCGCCAATCCTTTCATCTTCCCGTCAGCCATCGCATTCCTCCCTGCGGCTTCCGTTCTTATGAATCAGACCTTCTTCCCTGATCCGGGCCAGCATTTTTTCAAGAATATCCAGATATTTCTGATTCTTCTCGACCCATTCCCCACGCCCAAGCACTTTGCTCTTTTCAAGCTGATCTTTGACACGCCGGATTTCAGCTTCGTACTCAGGGATATCATTCTCTCCTGTGCAAAAATTCGCACATTCAAGACAGTGGCTCATCTGCTGGCGGCATGGCAGCTTTGATGGCTTAAAGCAGACACCAAACGGAACTTTTACCGCATCCAGATTTTTCCGGACATACTCATACCGGATATCTTCACCCGGATGCTCATCCTTGCCAGGCGGCGTGCTTTCCAAATGTAAAAGTCCCAGCTTTTCCGTTTCTTTCCATTTCTGGAAAAGCATATCTTCTGACACTTTCGCGTAGTGAAGTGTCATCTGGATGCTGCAGTGGCCGAGCATCTGCTGGATGATTCCGAGCGGCATCCCCTGCTCTGTATACTCCATCGCGCGCGTGTGGCGGAGAGAATGCGCCCGGAAGCGATAAATATTACCTTCACCATCCGTGACCCTTTTTTCTCTATCAACGCCTGTATTGCGGATGTGAATGCCGGCTTGCTATAGGGCAGCCCTTTGCACTTCCCATCATACGTATTGAACAGATATCTCTCCGGATTGTTATCTTCCGTGCTTATAGAAGTTGCTTCCTCCGAAAGTTTCTTTACCATTTCTGCAACTTCGTCGCGCACCGGTATTTTCAGAAGAGGAATCCCTGTCTTTGTGATTTCACCGCACAGATAAGGTACATATGCGTTTTCCCTATTGTTCCATATATACTCCAGACAGCAGTCGTACCGCAGATTCAACACATCTGTGCCGCGCCATCCGGTCTCCCTGAGCAGGACGTATACCGGTTGCATTTCCTCCGGCTCAATCTCGCTGATGCTTGCGTCGAGCTGCTCCCTGACAGGCTCAGGGATGTATTTGATCTTTGCCATTGTATCCTCGGCACGTTCCCGGCGCGGGATATCATCATCAAAAATCAGGCGGTTTACATCCTTCTCCGGAGCTTCCGGATATTCGGCCAGCTGAATATAATCGATAAACTGCCGGATAAACGATACTGCCTTACTTCTGACAGTTGCATTTTTGCTCCCATAGTCTACTGCCACCCAGCCAAGATAGTTCTCTATGTCTGTGCGCGTCAGTTTCCCCAGAAAGCCATCGCCGTACCCATTGCTGTAAAAAACCCTGAAAAAATATCTGATATATATCAGCAGTTCCGTGCAGTAAGACCAGCTCCTTTTTATGACCAGGCGTTTCATGAAGCGTTTTACCATCGGGCGGTAATAACCGGCGATTTTCGTGAAATTCATACTCGATTTGGTCCGTTTCGCGGCCGCAGAGATTTTAATCCCGGGCAGCCGCGAAGCATGCCATACATCTTTTTCAGTTTCCTCCCTGTCATCGTAGTAATCTTCGAAGAACCTGGCCGCATCGCGTATCAGTATCCCATAAAGCCGATCCCGTTCTTTTCTTCCCTGTGTGTCCGTGGAATCTTCAACATTCAAGTCTGCAAAACTGTCAGGAAGTTCATTTTTCTGCCTCTTCTGGCCGATTTCACTGATAATGCCGCGATAATGTTGGAATACGTTGCTTGCCGTGAGCAGCTTGTTCCGCATGGAATACAGCAGGAAATATTTCATTTCTATCTTCAGGTTTCCTTCTGGAAAAGTGCTGAATTCTACCAGAATTCCCTCGTTTCCCTCTCCGGTACTTATCCCTGCCTGCCGAATTGCTTCAGCTTCCAAAGCCCATTGGTCATTTTCAATCCAGTACCTCCCATCTGTCTCAAGGTATTCCATCATCTGGCTATATTTATCGTCAAACCCTTCATTAAGAACCCGGGCTGCTTCTCCCATTACTGATCAGCCTCCCTTCCAATGGAAGGCATTTTCAGGCTTTCTGAAGCCTTATGGAACGCCTCGGCGACATCTTCATCCGAGGGATGAACATAAGTATCCAGTGTCGTATAAATGTTTTTATGCCCTGCGCGTTCCTTAAGCATCTCCGGAGACCAGCCTGCTGAATACAGCAGACTGAGTGATGTATGTCTGAACATATGCGGTGTCACATGGATATCTGTTTTCTTCCGGAGTGTCCGGAAAAGATTATCTACATCCACATAGCCCATCGCTTCTCCGGCCCGGTCGCCACGCAGCTTCAAAAAGACATGGTTCGTCTGGATTTCTGCCGTGTGGTATTCACACACATAGCTGGAAAACAAATCCATCAGTTCCTGTGTACAATCAAGCTTCCTGGGACTGGATACGGTCTTGATTTCTGCCAGATTTTCTAATTCACCCCTGTCGTGAAGAGTGACCGTAAGTCCGCCCATATCGAAATCTTCTAACCAGAGCGACAATGCTTCCCCAATCCTGATCCCCGTCTCAAACAGTAAATACAGAAGCAGGTAATCCCTCATGTTTGTGCAGGCATTCAGAAGTATCACTGCATCTTCTTTGCTGATTGTCCGGATCTTCATCTGCGGCACCGGAAGCTTGAGAATATGGCTTTTAACCATACGGTTTTCCGCTATCCCATGCAGAAAGCTTCGATAGTTTCTCCCCGGATCACGGACAAACTTCACCAGCATTTCTGACAGCCGGTTCTCCATCCCTTCGTGTCTCAGCAGATAATCATAGAACGAAACGACCGTGTCGATTACTGCATTGATCGTCTGAGGCTGATGGTCAGGCTCAAACCGGATCTGTACTACCTTCTTCAGGATGTCAGGGTTCTTAAGCCATGCAAGAAATCCCGCAAGGTCATCAATGGTGGCATCCTCATACGCTTTCCCCGATTCCTTCAGGTACGTAAAGTAATGTTTCAGATGAAAACACTGCAGCCTCAGCGTATTCCTTGCATACCCGCTGTTGTCCTTAAACCGGAGGTATTTTACCACCGGCTGGATGGGGTTCCCCTCATCATCATTAAGATAGTACCGGATCTTCCCTTCGAGGGTTTTAACTGTAACTACTTTCATTGCTCATGTTCCT
>JAJQDT010000115.1 GCA_021202075.1 Lachnospiraceae bacterium
ACCATATTTTTATCGATTTCGCAAGGGAAAAATCGAATTTTGATGAAAAATGTTGTGGGGCGCAATAGATGACACAAGGATTTTTTTCATATATCCATCCCTTGCTTATCGCCGCCTCTTGAGATTTTATTTTGGAAAGTCATGTACGTACCCTGAAAAAGCATTCGCAGTCTCCCACAAGGGTGATTTTCTCAGAACTTCCTCCACACCATCTTATCATCATTTCGTACCGTATCAATCATACCTTATAAAACTCCTTATACCACTCCGCAAATTTACGCAGTCCATCCCGCAGACTCGTACTCGGCTTGAATCCAAAGTCTCTCTCCAAAGCCGAAGTGTCCGCATAAGTCACCGGCACATCTCCAGGCTGCATCGGCACTAATTCCTTGTGTGCTTCAAAATCATAGTCTGCATCCAGCACTCCTGCTCTTATCAGCTCCTGCTGAAGGATGTCCACAAAATCAAGCAAATTCTCCGGTTGGTTATTCCCGATATTATAAATACGATACGGAGGAACAGGAAGACCATCCTCTCCATTCACCTTCTCCGGCGCACACCGCATCACACGTTTCACGCCCTCCACAATGTCATCCACATAGGTGAAATCACGCTTGCAGTTACCGTAGTTAAAAATCTGGATTGTTTGGTTGTTCCGCAGCTTATTGGTAAATCCGAAGTAAGCCATATCCGGTCTGCCGGCCGGTCCATAGACTGTGAAAAACCTCAAGCCTGTGGACGGAATGTTATAAAGTTTGCTGTATGCATGGGCGAGCAACTCATTGCTCTTTTTCGTGGCTGCATAGAGACTAACCGGATTGTCTACCTTGTCATCTGTGGAATACGGCACCTTCTTATTACTTCCATATACAGAAGAACTCGATGCATAAACGAGATGCTCCACGCCTCTATTTCCGTTGTCATAGCTGTGCCTGCACGCCTCTAATATATTATAAAATCCGATCAGATTGCTCTCGATATAAACATCAGGGTTCGTGATGCTGTACCGCACCCCTGCCTGCGCTGCCAAGTTGACCACAATCAAAGGTTTATAATCACGGAAAATCTGCTCTATTGTCTCCTTATCCGCAATGCTCCCCTTTACGAAGCTCCATATAGATTCCGGATACTGCTCCGCCGTTTTCTGTATCTCGTCAAGTCGGTAATTTTTGATACTCACGTCATAATAATCGTTCAGATTGTCGATGCCGATGATATTCACAGGAGAGCAAGTCTTTAACAGTTCCAGAACGAGATTTGCACCGATGAATCCGGCGGCACCTGTGACGAGGATGGTTTTATTTTTGATTTCTACATTCTTCTCTAACACTATATCCACCTCATCAATCTCTGCCGTACAAATCGCGTGTATACACTTTATCTTTTACATCGTCCAGGCAAGAATCGTAACGGTTCGCAATAATGGATTGTGACTGTTCTTTGAACTTATCCAGATCATTAACCACACGGCTCCCAAAGAAAGTGCTGCCATCCTCAAGCGTCGGCTCATATATAATCACAGTAGCTCCCTTTGCCTTAATCCGCTTCATTACTCCTTGAATTGATGACTGCCGGAAGTTATCGCTATTGCTCTTCATCGTCAGACGATATACTCCAACCACAACTTCTTTTTCCTTGGCTTCGCTCCACTCTTCATTCGCCTCATATGCCCCAGCAATCTCCAACACACGGTCAGCAATGAAATCTTTTCTCGTCCTGTTGCTCTCCACTATCGCTTCAATCAGATTTTCAGGCACATCAGCATAGTTGGCTAATAGTTGCTTACTGTCTTTGGGAAGGCAATATCCGCCGTACCCGAACGAAGGGTTGTTATAGTGGTTACCTATTCTTGGGTCAAGACACACACCGTTTATGATTTGCTGTGTGTTTAAACCTTTCATCTCAGCGTAAGTGTCCAGTTCATTGAAGTAGGAAACGCGCAGAGCTAAGTAGGTGTTGGCGAAGAGTTTCACTGCCTCTGCCTCTGTGAATCCCATGATGAGTGTGTCGATGTTCTCTTTGATAGCACCCTCCTGCAATAACCCCGCAAATGTGTTCGCCGCCTTTACAAGTCTGGCGTTCTCCACATCAGTTCCAACAATAATGCGTGAAGGGTACAGATTATCATAGAGCGCCTTTGACTCTCTCAAAAACTCCGGGCTGAAAATGATATTATCGCAATGAAACTTCTCTCGGATACTCGCAGTGTATCCAACCGGAATAGTACTCTTTATCACCATCACTGCGTCCGGATTGTACTGGATCACCAGCTTAATCACAGACTCCACCGCCGAAGTATCGAAAAAGTTCTTCCTGCTGTCATAGTTGGTCGGTGCTGCGATAATCACAAAGTCAGCGTCCTTATAAGCCGATTCCGCATCAAGCGTTGCGACCAAATCCAACTCCTTCTCCGCTAAATACTTCTCTATGTATTCATCCTGTATCGGACTCTCTCTTCTGTTGATTTTCTCCACTTTGGACTCTACGATGTCCACAGCTTTGACTTTGTTGTGCTGTGCTAAGAGAACAGCTAAGGATAAGCCGACATAGCCTGTTCCTGCTACTGCTATTTTCATGTTCATAGGTAAAAATCTCCTTTTTCATAATGCTGCTGTATATGCTAAATTAGGATTGGACTCAATATAGAGTTGCTAACTGCAACTATTACCGGAGGCTGTCTATCACATCTGCTCCTTTTAATTTTGTTATAAAGCTCCTTAATTTCGTGGTTTCGCTATCATTCGGTTCGTAAGGTGCCGCTTCCATCCTGGCGAAGTTTGACCAATCTGCTCTGCTATGGCGGCTTCTTCCTTGCTGCATTTTCGGCAGACAGGACTGGATACCTGCCGCCAAGAGCTTTTTATTTTATATGGGACAACTTTACTGAGTTCAAGATTATCTTTGAACATCCATGCAGTTTTTGATAATTCGGTCATGAACATTCTCCTCTCCTTAAGTTTACCACTGTAACTGCCACTTCTTTCACAGCTTTCATCGGCACAGTGATTCCGATATGACCCATTTGTTAACCAAAAACAGCATGAACCTTTTCGTTGTTGATTCTGTAAGAAATCAAAGCAACAATGATTGCAGCGATTGTTGTCACTACGAAAAGAACAATTGTATTCTCGTTATAAAATGGCAGCGATACAATGACAGAAGAAATTGTGCGATGTGTAAAATAAATACTTGTACTCAGTCGTCTCATTAGTTTATAAGGAAGCTCTATCTTGATGTCATGCAGTAAACAGATAATCACAATACACGGAATTAATATAACCTGAGAAATAAAAACGCCTCTGTCATCTAAATATGGCAATTCATATATTAAAGACGCTTCCAACAGAATAAGGACAACTCCAACAATCAATCCACCACAGGCAGTTTTTTTAAATCTAAGCAGCCAGCCCTTTTTGTATGCATTCTGTATTACAAATCCTAAGCCTATATAAAAAGGCGAATAAAAAATACCATTTCTTGCTGATTCGCATAACTTTATATATAGGCTTGTAACGGAGCCTATCGCTGTATCGTCAATTAAGAAATAATAATTGTTGCACAGCAATACAAAAGTATAGCCAATAATTGAAATAAAAATCCATGGAACCCACCATTTATTCGTTCGTAAATATAGTTCAGTAATAATCACTGCCCCAATAATTAAGGCTAACAAATACCACATGGCATTTTTGGGATAAACAATCGTTCGAAAAGCATAAAATAATATATGCATCAAGTCAAGTCCCTGAGAAATCCGACTAAAAATATCAATTATGAGTCCTACCCCTCCCCAGACCATTAACGGAGGAAGCAATTTTCTACAATAATTTTTAGTAGTCAGCCTTATTTTATCTTTCTCAGATCTATCAAAACGAAATATTTTATCAGCCAAAAAGAAACCACTAATCACAAAAAAGAAGGGGACAGCAGAACGAAGCAACAGGCTGCTTACCAACCAAGCTGAGAAAGAATCATTGACATTTAAAAGAGATGTATGTATTGCTACAACACAAATTGCAAAAATAAATTTCATTAAATCGACTGTGGTATATTCTTTCTTTTTCATTTCAATCTCCAATGGCGGTTGTTTCGCTTTTCAAAATCAAACAGGAATATCATATTAATTTCACCAACTTCTTCACTTTCACATCGAGCATTTTTATCGGTACGGAAATGACAAGACTTGTTAGCACTGCAACAGCTACTATTACAATCGGAAGGCGAAGTCCATATAAATATGGCTGAATAAAATCGAGCAAAAATACTGCGTGGATAAGCCATATGTACATGCTATAATCTCCCAATACAACAAGTACTTTTTTCGCTATATCCAGCTCTTTAAGCCTCTTTACAATCACAGTCAAAGCGTACATTTCATAGATTATCCAGAACATATCAATTTCAGAATCGATTCCAAGTCCGAGGCGAAGTCCCATCTTACCAATTGTCAAAATAATCATGAATAGAACACTATACAGTAATTGCCGATTTGCATTCCCTTTTTCATTCCATTTATCGTATACCCCGTACTTATATACAGCAGTTCCAATCAACAACCTTGGCATGGTCTGATTATAACGTGACAATAAGCTATAGATATCAGAATCGAATACCTCCATTCGATTTAAAAGCAGGCACATCACTCTAATTGCCAGGAAAATGGCTATAATTCCGACCACTTCCATCACAGCCCTCTTAAAGAATTTGCTCAGAAGATATTTCAAAAGAGGAAAAGTTATAACTGCCAGTGCATAAAATGAAATATACCAACAAAACTTAGATATCTCCGATGTTATAGCCAATAATGATTTAATTACAATCACTGGTGAGACAGCTACATTGCCACTAATAATATATTGATTTATACTCTGCAATGGAAAGTTAATAGTCAATGTAATAATCCAAAAGCTTACGTATAGAGAAAGTATTCTTGACAGCGGCTTCTTATCACGGTATACCCCACCCCAGATATATCCGGTACAAAACGCAAATATGGAAGTGCTTGCATGTAATGATTCTGCTAACACATGAGAGACGAACTCGCCGCAGATTTTCAAGTCAATCAAAAGACTTGGATTGTCTATCCAGCTTGTTTTGAGCAGATGCATAGAGACCATCATGAGAATGGCTATTCCTTTAAGCATCTTCGATGAAGTTTTGCCAATAAAACTGTCATTCATAACTATCTCCCATAAATTCTTATCGTGCAGAGAACTCTTTGTATTTTTTTATAAAGGCATCTCGTCTAGCAAAGGCAGCAATAAAAATCGCTACTAAAATTGCGTATCGCACTGCAATGAAATCTTCAAGCATCTGCATTAAGAAAGATATAACAATCAAACACAAACCCATAGCATACACAAGAGCAGAATTTGATTTTAATTTCACATTTTCTTTTCTTTCAATCATTCTTTTAGAAAGGACAACATGAAATACTCCATAACAAATGTAGCAGAATAAAGTTGTATAGGCCGCTGCCACATAACCGAATATCTGAAGAAACACATAATTTAAAATCAGATTAATCACTGCAGAAGCGCATGTGCCTATCATGACATACTTTCTGGTTTCATAATACAATTCTATATTTGCATACAAGGAATACATAAACATAAAATATACGCTGCACGCAACCGGATACACCACCTGCGTTGCTTCTGCATATTTTGCACCGCCCATCAGTAGAATGCCTTCTGGAGCAACAATGATAACGCACAGAATAACAATTGCAGCCACGACCATCAGCAGCGTATTATTTCTCATGATTTCATGATGTTTCTTTGCCTTCATTGCTTCAAAGAGCCAAGGAACATACGCATTGTTTATGCTTTGCGTAATCATGGTAGCAAGTGTACCTAATGTATAGGCAACGCCATATAATGCCGCTTCAGTCAAACCAATCATATTGCTTATCATAATACGATCAGCCTGGTTTAAAAGGAGCTGAGACAAGTAGTGCGGAATTAAAGGCAAATTAAAAAGAAAAGCAAACTTCCAAACTTGTGTCATAGGAACTCGCTGTTTGCCTCTGAGATTTGCAAGAAACAATACTGTTCCAACCACCCCCTGAGAAACTGCAATTCCGAGGACTCTTGCAAACGCCTTGTCTGACATATGTAAAACAGCAACGAACCCCAATGTTGGATTGAGTATGGAAACCAACAGTGTAATGGCAACCAACAAAACATATTTATATCTGTATCGCTGATATGCTGACCATAAATTGATAGTTGCCGTGAAAAAAACTTCTATAAACATAACAACTATCATACGACTTGGAAGACCGAAGGCTGTTTCAATCCACCGATGGAAGATTATATACACTACAAAGAACGCCAGCCACAAGGCTAACAATAATAACTGATATGACTTAAGAACACCCTCTTTTTCTTCATCTGACGCCTTGGCCATTGATTTATTAAAAACAGCCTCTGTAATCTTGAATGTAGCAAAGATAGTTAAAATCCCAAGCCATGAATTGTATAATGTGTATTGTCCATACTCCTCTGTACTCAATAACCGTGTAAAAAAAGGAGTGACTATAAGGGAAATACCTTTCTGCAAAAAACTGCAGAAGATGAACCACATTGAAGCTTTCAAAGGAGTTGGCAAGTTTTTGTATTTATTAACCAATGCCTTCATAGTTATCCTCAATCGGTCTTGCCTTAATTCTAATAGCAATAAACATACATATAAGAACTATATTTTGCAAAACTGCCCGACGCAAATCGTCATTGATAAATTTTCCCACTCACATAAAAACATATGCTACCCATAAAACGTGACCATAATCACTTTTAGGTTCTTCTCTCTGCACGCTCAATCCATTTTAATATTTCTTTACGCGTTTTTTCTTTCATCAAATTGCTTCCAAGTTTTTCAGAAGATTTCTTACGATTATATCTTCTGAAAAGTTTTCCGTAATAAACTCTTTTGCTTTTTGTCCCATAGTAATCGCCTTATCGGGGTTGTTTATCAATTCGCAGATCTCTTCGGTCAACCTTTCCGAATCATTCACGGGTACAAGTATCCCATTACTACCATTTTCTATCAGCTCAGATGGTCCTGTTGGGCAGTCTGTTGAAATACACGGAAGACCTACCGCCATAGCCTCCATCAGTGCATTTGGCATACCTTCATAATCAGAAGACAAAATGAAGCAGTCGCTGTCAAGCAGAACACTAAGAACATCATCTGTTCTTCCCATACAGCTGATATAATCCTCCATATGCAGCTCATAGATGTAATTATTGAGATTATCCATCATATCTCCTTCACCATAGATGCGTAGTGATATATCGGGATACCTTGCTACGGCATCAGCGAACGCACGTATCAGCATCTTGTGGTTTTTCTGTTGATGTAAGCGACCGCAGGTGATAAAATGCTTTATATCAGAATTGTATGTTTTTTTGCTTGAAATCAACTCTTTTGTTACTGGATTTGGTACTGCAAAAGTTTTTTTCTGAATCGATTCAGAAAAGTATTTTTTTTGCGATTGATTTTGCACAAACACGCCCGCACAAAATCTAATTATAAGATTTCTCATTACGCGTCCAATTCTCGATGATGGGGTCTGATAGGGACTGTTTCTCACGGTGGCTATCACTTTTGTATTAATGCCAACAGCAGCCAATCGACTTTCTCTTACCATAGAATCTAAAAAAGGAATAACATAATTCGGATTTTCTTGTTTTATGACTCTGCGGATAGCCTTCATACGATTTAGAGACCGTAATAATCCAGAATTTCCATGGCTGGCTTCATTCCCTAATTCTAATACAACTACCTTCTCATCAAGAATGTATTCATTGTTGTTTCTTTGATAAAGCAAAACAGAAACTCTCGCCCCAATTTGGGAAAGCTGATTCGCAAGAGTTGAAAGTACTTTTTCTGCACCTCCATCGCATAATTTATATGAGATAAATAAAATGTTTTTAGTTTCCAAGACTCCATCCCCATATCGTTGTATAAATGTCTAACCCACTTGTAGACATCTGGTTATTAGCAAAATCAAAGAAGAGAAATATTACATACAAAACAATAACCGCCTTCGTTATTGAAACCTCTGAACTAAGCTCACCATCATAATCTTGAGTCTTCCATTCCCTTATCAAAAATGGCAGGAACACGACATAAGAATACATTGTATAGGTCTGCATACGCGAAAATACCTGGTTAACGTAACCTGAGAATGAAAATACCAGGGAAACGCCTGTGGAGATAAGCGCCATACGCCACACCGCAGAAGTCCTCGTTTCCTGTGCATTATCCGGATAATAAAAATTTGACAAGTTCATCCACCTTACGATCAGGAATATTAAAACCGTATATTTAAGTATTATTCCTATTCCAATGCCGGTAAATGTCGTTGTGTATTGCTCGTATCTTTTCGAGATTTCGATATTTAACCAGTAATTTCTTGTGGCAATCAAAGCAACGGCAAGCGCCACATACGCCAGAATCACTAGAATTTTATGATCCCTGTATGTTCTTTCATTAATAAAAATATATGACAGGAGAAATAGCAGCCAAAAAATAGACGCGGTGTGTATGCCGGATGCCAAAACAATGAATAGCAGGTATACAAAATATCTTTTCTCCATCAAAAATCGAACTGCGAAAAACAACAGTGCTGCCGCCAAACAAATCCTCTTTGTATTAAACATCGGGAGGTAAAACAACGCCGCATAAACAAACACCGCCCATGAAAAATCTATTTTGTCACTCAGGTAAACAAGCCCGGAATAAATAAGCAATAATAAGACAGCACTATAAACCGCTATGTATATTCTGAAGTCACTGGTGAAATAATGAACTACCCTGTTAAAAATATAATACAGCCACTCGCTATCAAATATTTCCTGCCATGAATATGTAACACTTTGGTTAAACCACCGTTCGTAAGACGAATAATCGGTACCGGATGTAGATAGTGCGGTAAACAAGAACAAGGTCATAAAAGATAGAAAGACACATATTCCATTAAGCTCACCGTCTGTTCCCTTATTTAATTCAAAGTCTACCCTCCCGAAACTCATTCTTGTTGTCACAGCTAATCTTGCAAACATGGTGGCAAGTAAAATAATTGCAACATATAAATAAACTGTGGCACCCATATTTTATCCTCACATTCTCACCAAACTGTCATAAATATCCGTCAGCCTTTTAACATCACTTTCCGCATCAAGACCGCACTCTCGTATTCTCTCTATACATTTTCCCCTATCACTTAAAGGGACTATCATATGAATTCTTTTAGCCCAATCCTCAGCCGATTTATCCAAACTGATATATTCACATAACCCCTCTATTTTTGCCTGCTCTGTAATCGTATCTGCTGCGACACAATATAGACCACACGCCTCCGCCTCAATCAATGAATTCGGAAAGCCTTCATAGAAAGATGGGAACAAGAAGATATCGCCGGCAGATAAAATATCCGGAATATCATCCCGTCGTCCAGTAAATATAACGCTCTCATTTAAGTTCAGATTTTGAACTTTCTCCTGTATTTGGGGTAGCAATTCACCCGAGCCAACCAGCATCAGTTTTGCTTCCGGCTCCAATTTGTGTAACTCTGCAAATATTTCAATCAGGAATTCATGATTTTTCTGTTCTCTAAAAGCTCCTGTGTGAATGATAAGCTTTTCATTGCCTATAATAAACTCACTTCGAATTCTTTGCCTGCCTTCAACATTAAAGTGAAACTTATTAAGATCAACCCCGTTATTTAGAACAGTAAAGTTTGCCCTCTTTCCGAACATCCACTGCCCTGCAAGATCAGATACAGCAAGCATCTTGATATTCTTTCTCGGTAAAATCAAATAGTGCAAGTTGTGTAAAAATTTAGATGTCCTTCTGCCAATAAACTGACTATTGCGGGAATGAACTATGACCTTTTTTTGTTCTCTCAATGCTATCTCTATTGGCTCCGTAAAACTCAGCGTATTTTGATGACAATGTACAATATCATACTGTTCCAGTTTCATCAGGGCGGAAAAATCCCTGCGAAAATTAATTACACTTTCCCGTCTGGGCGTTACACGCTGAAATTTACAACCCATCGCACTTAATTCATTATAAAAACACGGAGTAATTCCCGGATAAGTTAAAAAGTCAAACTGATATTCAATTAAGTCTATATTAGATGCTATCTTGTAGAGGTACGTTTCGATACCTCCAAGATGCTCACTAATACCTATGTGTAAAATCTTCATATACTAATTCACCTTAATCTAATGTGCTCGAATCTTTCTCCTGACTTTTCTCATAGTGAAATAAGCCGTTCCAAGCAATCTATCAAATAACCTTTTGTTTCTCTTCCTTAATAACAACTCATCAAAGCTTCCAAATTTGTTCTTCTTAATAAACTCTTCCAGCTCACTAAAATCCTTATCACTCATGATATTGGGATGATAGCAGAACGTCACCACCTTAAGTGGCAGACTCCGCACATGACCAGCCTGTTGCGGTATATAATAAAACTCATCCTCGTAATACAAATTATTTGCAACCGTATCACTGATGACCCTTATCTTTGTCTCTTTTTTAAGAGCCTGCAATGTGTTCTGATCATATGTATGAGCCGGAGCAAAAAATATCTTGGGGTCAATGCCATGGTGTATCATAATCATATAAGCATTGCGAATTTTCTCCTCCTGCTCTTCTAAGGAAAGGCCCGCGAACTCGGAATAATCATTAACAGGATTCACCCCCCCTACTCGGGTTGAGAAGACATGCTGATAACCATGTAAAGCTGGAGTCCATCCCTCATCATTCCATTTGCTTACCCTTCCCCAAAAATCATCATCTTTTTGGAACTGTATAAGCGATGGATCCCTGTTGTCAGGGATAATGCCGAAAATAGGTTTTATATCATACTTATTCAGTAAGCTCTCCATCCGGTTCCATTTCTCAATATCTCTGTACTCGGACATATCATCAAGTCTTAAAATATACATTCCGAATTTCCTTTCAGCTTCTATATAATAATTTGTAAAAAGCCGGTGCTAAATCCTTTCGATTGAAAAGCAACTTGGTCTTGGTCCCACAAAATTCTTTCACCCATCGAATCGGACTAATGTTGCCATGCCTTACAAAATACAAATCTGCTGTTTCACTCATAAAATATAATGGGTTAACGCCATCCTTACGATCCACAGAAATTCCTAAACAATCAAAAACCCATAAATACGGAAGATTCGCCCCCTAGTATAAGCATAGCCATAATCACCGTTTTGGAAATTAATCTCACAAAGAAATATTTCTGTCCCTCTTCGCATTAGATCGACATCAAATATTCCGTGGAAGCCTGTCTTCGAAATTAAAGCCTTAACCGATTCCAAATCGATATATTTATCATTCGTTGTCAAATATCCATACGTCGTACTTCCTCTTGCAACCACAGACTGCCTAATCTTTTTAATAATCCCCGGGGTATACACTGTTCCATCAGAGAATGACACGCCCTGCATTCCAAACTCACAATCCTTCTCAATATATTGTTCAATTAGGAAATATCCTTTTTCTTCAGCATTCAGCTTTTCAATAAATGCTTATGTCGCTTTAATCATATAATGACATCTACGTCAATTTTCATTTCGCCAAGGCTTCTTATAATCCCCAAGGTATTATGATGATTAGCGACGTTCACTACACATCCTATCATTTTCCATCCTCTTTTTTCTCTTACAGCTTATTACCTGTCATCTTCGTCAAACGAATTTGAAAAATTCAGATTTCTTCACTTTGCCAAATTGCTATAGAATTCCTGCACCCAATCAGCCGATGCCCTTATGTCATACCTGGCTCCTGTAATAAGAGAACAATTATTTTCTCTCTTCTTCTTTTCAGTGCCCACTATTTTATCTGCCCACACCACCGAGGAATCATCTAAGCTAAGATATAAATTCTTTTTTGTTAAGTCTGTCTCTCTTGGAACTACGTCACTTGCTATACAAGGACACCCTGTGGCCTGCGCCTCAATCATTACAATGCCCAACCCCTCCCATTTGGAAGGAAACAAGAACAGATCCATTGCCATCATGAGCCTATTTACATCTGACCTTGTCCCCGTCATCTGGACGAAATTCTCTAATCCAAGGCTTTTGATTTTCTGTTCAATTTCAGTTCTTAGTTCTCCATCTCCGACCAACAGCAACTTGTATTTATCATCTTTCTTATGCACCTCTGCGAATACATCAATCAGAAAAGTATGGTTCTTCGGCTCAGATAACCTTCCCACATGACCAATCACAAAATCCTCATCACTATAACCAAGTTCCTCTCTCGTGCTTTTGGCAATGTTTTCATCGTAGATATACTTCTTCGCATCTATGGCATTTCTTACATTAAAATACCTGTCAGAAAAGCATATCTTCTTCCCAAACAACCACTCTCCGGCTTGCTGTGAACACCCCATAAAATAATCCGCAGTATATCTGATTCTGTATTGGAGAATATTTTTTACCACAGCACTAAATCCACTACCAGACGATGTGCTATGGCTGTGTGCGATTGTTATGCACCCATTTTTCTTAGCGATACTTAATACGATTGCTGCCGTACTCCTTACATGGCTATGAACAATTTTGTATTCAGTATGCTCTTTGAAAAAATTCTTCCACCATTTGCTATAGTTACCGACCGATGACGCAGAGAATGAAGGACAAGTAAAAATCGTCGCACCTAAATCAACAGCCTCATTAGCCAACGGAGTCATTCCGCCTGCATGGATAACAAAATCGAACTGTATTTGGCTTCTGTCAATGTTGCGATATATGTTCATAATCATAGCCTGTGAGCCGCCTTGCTCCATACTTCCGATATATTGTAATACCCTTATCATGCTGCCTCCAATATCTCACTACACACATAAGGACTGCTGGATGAAATACTTGCTATTACATATTTGTTCATGATCTCTTCTTTTCGGCATCTCTTACCTCATCCAGATACCTGTCTATTACAATCTGCCGGTCAAACTCAGCTTCTATTTTCTTTCTGCCAGCAATACCCATAGCTTTCTTTTCTTCAATGCTCAAGCTTAAGAACTGCTCCACTTTTGCAATCAAATCACCGGCATCACCAGTTTCGAATAAATAGCCGGTTTTACCTTCCTCTATAACGTTCATCGTCCCGTTTATCTTCGAGCCAATGCAAACACGCCCTGTGGCTGCCGATTCCAGTAGCACATTTGGCACACCCTCACCGCCGTGTGAAGGAAGGACTGTGCAGTGGCATTTTGCTATCCAATCATTGATGTCCTTGCGGAAACCTATGTATTCTACATAACCCTTCTGTTCATAGTCGGATACGATGGTCTTATATTCTTCTTCCTCATTCCACCCGGCTATATAGAATTTCGTATTCGGATGCGCTTCCCTTATCGTCTTTGCGCAGACAAGGTATTCGTCAATGCCTTTCAGCTTCATGACACGACCAATAAAAATAAAGTTCACAGTCTCATCCGATGGCATCTCGACATACTTGTGTTCTTCCAGGTTGCAGCCGGAGCCGGGGAGCATTGACCAGTTATCCTTAATCATATGGTGCTCTACAAAATAATCCCTGTCGCCAGTATTCTGGAAGAACACCTTATAGCACTTCTTCATAGACATCTTGTAGAGGAATGTGGCGATTATGCTCACAGCACTCTTTTTCAGGAATGTCGCTCCTGTGCCGGTAACATTACAAACCTGTCTGTAATGCAGATGGTTTGTAACCATCGTACCGTAAATATTTGGCTTTATCGTATATGAAAAGATAATATCCGGATTGACATCCAGAATGATTTTCCGATACTGCCGCATCAGTCCTATGTCATTCACAGGATTTATTCCTCTGCGGTCAATATCTGTCAGGACAATCTTGCAGCCCATCTCTTCGAATATTCTATTGTCATCGTCTTTCGGAAGAGAAAGGCAAACTTCATGCCCTTCCTCACATAATTTTTTTATCAGTTCTTTGCGAAAGGAATACAATGTAATAAAATGATTTGACAAGAACAGAATTCTGCTCATTTTTCAACTGTTTCCTCTTTCTTCTTTATCTCACTAGTACCCCCCCCTCAGCAACACCGTCTTCTCTAAGTACTGCGAAGATTGAACCAAAGAAGCACCTCAAATCCATCCCAAAACCCATGCGTTTAACGTAGTCACCATCCAGTTTGGCTTTGACAGGAATCTCAAGCTCGTCCCGACCGTTGATCTGTGCCCAACCGGTAAGTCCCGGCTTCACGTCATTGGCTCCATACTTGTCTCTTTCCGCAACCAAGTCATCCTGATTCCAGAGGGCCGGACGCGGACCAATGATGCTCATATCGCCTTTGAATATATTCCACATTTGAGGAAGCTCATCTATGCTCGTTTTTCGGATAAACTTCCCGACCTTTGTTATGTACTGCTCTGGGTTCTCCAACAGATGTGTTGGAATATCCGGTGTGGCTACTTTCATGCTGCGAAATTTATAGAGCGTGAAATAGGATTTATGGATTCCCACACGCTTCTGCTTGAAAATTGCAGTACCGGGATTTTCTATTTTGATTGCTATTGCCACAATTCCCATAGGAATCGCCAGAATAATCATTCCAAGACCGGAAATCACAATATCAATAAAACGCTTAAAAAACTTCAAGTACACAGTTCTCTCTCCTCATAAACACTTACTACAACTAATCAAAGAAATTCGGCTCTGTGCCGTACTGTCGCTTATGCTCCTCAATCTTCTTACCGTCAGGCGTTCCGTGGTACACAGCTCCATAATCAACTTTCATCCTGGCTACCGTATTTCCAATCGCTACGAAAGCGTAATCTAATTGGTCCATGAATTTATCATACAGTGATGTGAGACTATATAACATCGAGAAAATATGCACAGCATCTTTTTTAAGTACATTGAATTTTTCTCAAATCAAAGAATTTGAAAAAAATCGCGGTACAGCACTCTTTGTGAGATAATAAGACATTGAGAAATGAACACAGCCCATTTCATTTCTCAAGTCTGTCAAATATCCGATTCGAACCATAGATTTGTATCGAATATTTGCGGTACAGTGCCCGATATAATATAATATATTGGTACAATCAGAGGGTAATGTCTCCCATCCTTGAATTGCAGTCTTCCAATAACAAGAGTATAACCTTCTTTACTCGTTTTACCGCAACGCAAATCAATTAGCTACGCTATTATTGTATCATTCAATGGCTCATTTTGCAAGGGGAATTTGCAAAATGTATACAACAAAAATGTAGCGTTACAATAGAAGTGAGACTGAAAGGTATAGAAAAAAGGCTGAGGAACTGCTACAATAGATGTGGCAAATCAATAAAAGCAGAAAGGAACCTCAGCCCATGAATATTATAGCACAGAACAAGAGGTATTGTCCACACGAAATAACAACAAAAACACATTCTGTGGAACTATATCGCCAAACAAAGGATATAGGGTTTGTATGCCGAAGGTATCACATATCAAAAGCGTCTCTGATGAGACATCTCTGACGAGATGGAATAAGCTGTATGATGGAACGAGAGAATCGCTGATGCCGAAATCACACCGACCGCACACACCGCATCCAAAAAGCCATACAGAAGAAAACTGATGATAATAAGAAATCTGCACCGCAGAAATCCTCATATTTCCGTGGGAGAGATGTACGGAAAGCTTCTTGAAAGGGGATATAGCCGACATCCCGGATCACTGTACAGAGTGTTTGTTCGCCTCGGTTATCGCGAAAAGGCGGAGTCTACATCGAATATCATAGACTAAACGGCGAAAACCTCCCCTTCAGTGTCCCTCATAGGCATTATTATTCTATCACGTTTTTTTCCGTGTCAATAGCAGGAGGACTTTAAGAAATGATTTTTGTGTGAAGCGCTCAACCCAAGGGGATACGACAACCTCGCCGCGGCGCTCTGATTTTCGTCATTTTATATGTTGATTTTCCTGTACGTTTGTGATAAAATAACATTGAACAACAAAGCGCAGCTTTGTTGTTCAATGTTAGATGAATATTGCGCGCAGCGCAATATTCACAGTACAGCGCTTAAAAATGAACAAAAAAATATGCGGAGGTATAATATTGCGAAGAAGAAACAGGACAGTACTCAGAAGCAAGCTCACGGAATCGCTGAAATCGGTGCTTCCGATAACGGTGATAGTGTTCGCGGTATGCTTCACATTCATATCGATACCTACTGAGCTTCTGGCGGCGTTTGCTGTCGGAGCGGTAATGCTCTTTGTCGGAATGGCACTTTTCAATTTAGGCGCCGACAGAGCGATGACTCCCGTCGGAGAGGAAATAGGCTCGTCGATAACAAAAACTCGCAGGCTTTGGTTTATAATCCTTGTATGCTTTCTCGTAGGCATGGCGGTAACCGTTTCGGAGCCCGACCTTCAGGTGCTCGCGGGGCAAATCCCGGCGGTTGAAAATTCATACGTAATTATCATTTCCGTCGCGGTCGGCGTGGGGATATTCCTCGTCGTCGCCATGCTCCGCATACTTTTCGGGCTGAAGCTTTCATATATGCTGATATTTTTCTATGCTGTTGTTTTCATTCTTTCAATTTTCGTTCCGGATGACTTTCTTGCCGTCGCCTTCGACGCGGGAGGCGTGACGACAGGTCCGATGACCGTTCCGTTTATTATGGCGCTTGGCGCTGGCGTTGCCTCAATACGTGAGGATGACAACGCAGAAAGCGACAGCTTCGGTCTTGTCGCGCTCTCGTCGGTCGGACCTATAATAACCGTCATGATTCTCGGAATTATATACGGCGGCGAGGGCGCCGAGTACGTTTCCGATAAAATTGCCGATATGTCGGAGTCAAAGCTTTTGGCGGGCGCTTTTTTATCTGAAATTCCCGCTGAAATGCTTGACGTAGCAAAGGCACTCCTGCCGATAATGCTGCTTTTTCTGGTATTTCAGATTTTCAGGCTCAGGCTTGAACGCAGCGCTGTAATACGCATTCTGATAGGCTTCGTATATACATATGTGGGGCTTGTGCTTTTCCTCACCGGGGTAAACGTCGGATTCAGTCCTGTCGGCACATACATAGGAGAGGCGCTCGGTTCACTTTCACACAACTGGATAGTGGTTCCGATTGGAATGATAATCGGCTATTTCGTCGTGTCGGCGGAACCCGCGGTTCATGTCCTGAATAAGCAGGTGTACGAAATGACCTCGGGTACGATACCGAAGGACGCGCTTTCAACAAGCCTTTCGATAAGCGTCGCACTGTCCGTCGGTCTTTCCATGATGCGAATCATACTTGATATACCGATAATGTATTTTCTCCTTGCGGGATATATTATCGCACTGGCACTCACATTCGTCACCCCGCCGATTTTCACGGCGATCGCGTTTGATTCGGGCGGCGTTGCATCGGGTCCCATGACTGCAACATTTCTTTTGCCGATGTCAATAGGCGTGTGCAGCGCCGTAGGCGGAAATGTTGTAACCGACGCTTTCGGAATTATCGCGATGGTCGCGATGACGCCGCTGATAACGATACAGATTCTTGGAATATACCACAAATTCAAATCAAAGAGAAACAGCGACAAGCTTCCCGACGATGAAATCACAGATAATGGAGAGATAATTGAGATGGAAATCGCCAGCGAAACGACAGACGAGGCGGCAAGCGAAGGAGAAACGACAGAATGAGTGAATACAGTCTTCTTTTAACAATAGTCCGGCGAGACGCCGACGGAGACTATCTCGAATTTTTCAAGGCTCAGGAGATTTATGCCGTATTTTCCGCGTTCGGCAG
>JAJQDT010000077.1 GCA_021202075.1 Lachnospiraceae bacterium
AGAACATGAAAAGGAAAGAACGGTGGATATCATGAGAATTCTTCTGGCAGAAGATGAACGGGATCTGAACCGTATTATAACAAAAAAGCTTACCTCTGATGGATACAGTGTAGACAGCTGCTTTGATGGGGAAGAAGCCATTGCGGATCTTTTGTGCGCGGAGTATGACGCGGTCATCCTTGATGTTATGATGCCAAAAGCTGACGGTTTCGCTGTACTGCGGTCGCTCCGCAGCGCCGGAAAAAATACGCCGGTGCTGTTTCTGACCGCGCGCGATTCGATCCAGGACCGGGTGAAGGGCCTGGACAGCGGGGCGAATGACTATCTGGTCAAACCATTCTCTTTTGAAGAGCTTTCTGCGCGCATCCGGGCACTGATCCGGACTGCTCACGGCAACACACGCAATGAGCTTGTAGTCGGGGATCTGGTCATGGACTGTGCAGCGCAGCGTGTGTTCCGCGGCGGGCAGGAAATCACGCTCTCTGCAAAGGAATATGCACTGCTTGAATACCTGATGCACAACGCCGGCATCCTGCTCTCCCGCGAGAAAATAGAGAATCATATCTGGAATTATGATTATGAGGGCGGCACCAATGTCGTGGACGTGTACATCAGCTACCTGCGCCGGAAAATTGACGGCGGGCATGAGCAAAAGCTGATCCATACCGTGCGCGGGCGCGGATATGTGCTAAAAGAGGAATAGATGCTGTGAATTCATAATCCGTTTACCAGGAAAGCCGCAGAATAAATCGCAAAACCAGAGAAAGGAATAGGAACCTTATGTTAAAAAAACTATCCATTCGAATGAAAATCACCCTCTGGTTTTCTGCAGTTTTGATCGCGGTCGTTGCGCTTACTTATTTTGTCATTTTATCCGTCAGCAGGCAGACGATTCAGAAAACCATACGGGACAATCTGATCACGACCGTGGAAAACAATGTGGACGAAATTGAATACTACGGCTCACTCAGTTCCGATGCTGCCGGAAATGATATCGATTATTATATGCGTTACGGCAGCGGCTATATCGAAATCGACGACGATTTTCTTGACAAAGTCAATGACATTTGCACTTCCCTTTGTCAGTCAGACGGAACGCTTCTTTACGGCGAGAATCCGATTATACGGGAAACCGCCGGTCTGGATTTTCAGAATTCAGAAGTACAGCGTATAACGGTAAACGGAACTCTTTATTATGTGTTTGACCGGAAGTTGGAGTCTGAGGGGCTTGAAGACCTGTGGCTGCGAGGCATTGTGTCTGAGACACAGGGTGAGACAGAACTCTCCGCTATCTCCCGCACTTCCCTGATCCTCCAGCCGCTCCTTGTTTTGCTTGCCATCACCGGCGGCTGGCTGATTGCCCGCCGCACGCTGAATCCGATTCGGCAGATAGCAGATACTGCGGCTTCGATCCGTCAGGGCGACGACCTGAAACGGCGCATTGAAATTGGGGAAGGAAACGATGAGCTGCACCGCCTGGCGGAGCAGTTTAATGAAATGTTTACCCGCCTGGATGATTCGTTCCAGGCCGAGCAGCAGTTCGTCTCGGATGCCTCCCACGAGCTGCGGACGCCTGTGTCTGTCATCAATGCGCAGTGCGAACTGACACTGGAAGAACCCCGCACTCCCGATGAATACGAGGAAGCCCTCACGGTCATCTGGAGGCAAGGGCGCAAAATGAGCCGAATGATCCGCGATATGCTGGATTATACCCGTCTGGAGCTCCAGCCGGAGCGCTATGGGAAAGAGGATTTTGACCTGAGCACTCTTGTTGAAAGTGTCTGTTATGACATGGCGCTGATTCAGGAAAACGCAATCACTCTGACCTGCGAAACAGAAAAAGACATTCGCATTCATGGAAACCGTGAACTCATGACGTGCCTTCTCACAAATCTGATCAGCAATGCCTATCGGTATGGCAGTACAGGAGGGTTTATAAAGGTATGTCTGCGTTTTATTCCTCTGTCCGTACCGGAGAATGACGCCGATTCATCTTCTCCGCCCGTATCGAAAAAAAACGGTACAATCATTCTCTCTGTGCAGGATAACGGCATCGGAATTGCCGAACAGGATCTGCCGAATATCTTTCGCCGGTTTTATCAGGCGGATACCTCCCGTTCCGGAAAAGGAAACGGGCTCGGTCTTGCGATGGTGAAAGAAATCGCCGCATTCCACGGCGGAGAGATTACAGTAGAAAGCACACCCGGTGAAGGGAGTATATTCTCTCTGGTTTTGCGGCCTTGAGCCAAAACGGGGATTGTCGTGATTTACCAGGAACCTGTCACGCAATTTCTCTAATCAAATTTTAGGGTTCCTCTAATGTTCCTCTAATGGTCAGCTGTTATAGTGTGTTCAACAAAAACACATTGGCTTTGCCTCTTTTGGCTATAGCAAATGACATTAGCCACCTGAGTTTTGCAGGAACATATAACAGCCCCGCGGATTAAAAAAGGAGGACACCACTATGACAAACAGCATTCAGAACATTTTCAGTACAACCGGCAGAACGATTCTGTCCATTACCTGCATGGCAGCCCTGCTCGCTTTCGCTCCGGCAGGAACCGCCTTTGCCGAAGAAACTGAGCTTTCCACCGGGACGGCAGCTGCCGTATCCGAAACCGGCGCCGCGGAAGGCAATTCCGCCTCCGGATCCGTCATCGGCGCAGAAGCAGCTGAAAACTATGCATTTGCTGACGCTGGCATTGATCCATTCGACGTTGATACCGTATTCGCCGAATACGACCAGGATGAAGGTCAGTTTTTCTATGATGTAGACTTTACGGCGGACGGCACAGAATATGAATATCACATTGATGCTTATGATGGAAGCGTACTCGAAAAATCTGTGGAATTTACCGAATTGAAAAATACCTTGTCTGCATCAGCCAATACGGACAGCTCCATCACATCTGACGAGGCGAAGGAGATTGTGCTGGCGCACACCGGGCTTTCGGAAGAAGAGCTTGCGCTCGTCACATTCACGAAAGAGAAATCTGACTATGAAGATGAACTGGCCATCTACGAGTTCGAGTTTTCTACCGAAAGCATTGCCTATGAGTATGAAATCAGTTCAAACACCGGAGACATCCTGAGCTTCTCCGAGAAAGTACTTCCCACAGTGAATCAAAACGCCGGGAACACAACAAATGCGGATTCTGCCAATGCAGAATCCGCTGATTCCGTCTCAACCGATGCCGCAGCCGATAGTTCCGTCTCAGCCGATACCACAACCGAAGGCTCCTCCTCAACCGATGCCGTGTCCGCGAATTCAGGTTCATCAGATACCGGTATCAGCCTGGATGAAGCCAAGGCAATTGCCCTGGAAACAGCCGGATTTTCCGAATCTGATGTGGTTTTTAAAAAGGCAAAGCTGGACAAGGAAGACGGAATTATGGTCTATGAAATCGAATTCTATCAGGGCCAGATGGAATACGAATGCGAAATAAATGCCGCCACCGGCGCGATTATCGAGTTTGAAGCAGAATGGGACGACTAGAATAT
>JAJQDT010000024.1 GCA_021202075.1 Lachnospiraceae bacterium
AGATTATCTCACGGATTCCGGAATCTGTAAAACCGCCGGGTTATTCATCGCTTACAAAAAGAGCAGGAGAGAATCCAGTTTTGGCAGTAAACAAACTGGTGTATGAAAATCAAATAAGATACAATCGATATAACAAAGCAGATGTATGATATTCAAATAGAATACATCTGCTTCTTCAATAGTTTTGTATTGGAATTAAATATCATACGCGTGCAATAACGATGCAGTTGTATGATATTCAATTTCAATACATAATGCAGACAAAATGGCCGCTCATATTTCTGAGCAGCCAGAAGGCTTTCCTTTAAAATTAACGCCATTTTTTAATGCAGAATCCTAAAGTCAGGTAGTATATGCGAAAATTGATAAAAATGCAATAAAAAATTTTCAAAATAATTCAGGGCGGTTTCACGAACAAATTTAGAGTATTTCCTTCCTTATCCTGCACATATAGAACCCGCACCTGCTTTGCCTGGCTAACACCCTACAAAAAAACAGAGGCTGCCGCTCCTGTTTTTATATACCACCCCAGACAAGCCGGAACCAAAATTTTGCGAAAATGCGCAGGAAATCGTTCTTAAGCGCCTAATCCGAATAGTGCTTCAATGCGTGTATGTATACTTCCCCAATCGGGCTTATGGCTATCCCTTTTTGCTTTACATAGCCGATGCAGATTTTTTCCGACTCGACAAGCGGAATTGCCTTGTAGTCCTCCCCGTTCAGTTCTTCGCAGATGATGCCGGAGCAGAGTGTGTACGCGTTCAGCCCCACCATCAGGTTCAGCAGGGTTGCCCGGTCGCTCGCGCGGATCAGCCGTTCGTATTCATACGTGCTGTTCATCTCCTCCGCGAGATAAAAGGAATTGTTTTTTCCCTGGTCAAACGCGAGGCATGGATACGGCGCCAGATCCTGCATGGAAATGCGCTCACGTTCCGCCAGCGGATGTCCGCGCCAGAGGTATACATACGTGTCGCACCAGAAAAGCTCCACAAATTCAAGTCCGTTTTCCGAAATGATTTTCGTCAGCGCTTTTTCGTTAAAGCCGCTGCGATACAACACACCGATTTCGCTTTTCAGGCTCTTTACATGCTCGATGACTTCTGCTGTTGTCGTCTCGTACACAGCAAATTCATAACGGTCGATTCCGGCTGTTTTTATGGTATCGATAAAGGCTTTTACCGCAAAGGTATAATGCTGCATGGATACGCTGAATTTCTCTTTTACACGTTTTTCCACGTATCGCTCATAAAGCAGGCCGAACTGATCAGCTACCTGCCGCGCACAGCTTAAAAACTCGTCTCCCTCCGGAGTCAGCGTGATACCCCGGTTGGTGCGGGCGAAAATGCTGATGCCGATCTCATTCTCCAGCTCCTTCAGTGACCCGGAAAGGCTGGACTGAGAAATAAACAGCTCTTTCGCGGCTCCGTTTATAGAGCCGTTGTCCGAAATCGCAAGTGCATATCGTAATTGCTGCAGTGTCATCGCTGCTCTCCCTCCAGATGATGTCCGGAACCTCTGCGGCGCAGGACGCGGGCAAAGCCCTGTTTATGCCTTATTCCAGCACCAGATGTTCCTTTTCCGCCGCACCCTTTTCCACATGAAAGGAATTCAGTACCGGCTCTTTGGGATTCTGCAAGGACAGGATCAGATAGCTCGCGCGGCTGTCATAGGCCAGCCGTTTATCTTCTTCCGAAGGGCGCGAGGGTGTTTCCGGATGCGAGTGCCAGTTCCCGAGCGGCTCCCAGCCGTTTTCGCGCATATCCCTGACCGCCTGAAGCTGTTCCTTTGGATCGAGTGAAAAATGCTCATTGGAATGATCGGTATTGGTGAGAAGATAAACCTTTTCAATGTATTTTTCTTCCCCCTCGATCCGCCCGCCGATCAGGCCGCAGGCTTCCTCCGGAAGCTGCGCAGCCGCATGGGCGACAATCTTATCGTAATCCTCTCTTTTCAAATGAATGGTCATGTTCGTTTTCTCCGTTTAATCCGGCCGATGAATATCCGGCTCAAAGAGATGGATACCCGCAGCCCTCCGTCTTAAATGTGGAACAAAGCCAACGAAATCCTCTCATCGTTTGGACGGGCTTTGCGCAGGCGATAAGGAACCGTACGCATCAGATACCCTCACATTCCGTCTGCTCGTAATCAATCAGCTCCGTGATGGTCGGATGGGTTCCGCAGACCGCACAGGAGCCGTCCGCTTTCGGAAGGCGGATTTTCCGGAACTCCATTTTGACTGCGTCGAAGGTCAGCAGGTATCCGGTCAGCAAATCTCCGACACCCGTGATATACTTGATGGCCTCCATGGCCTGCAGGCTTCCGATGACGCCGCCCATCGCTCCGATCACGCCCGCCTGTTTGCAGGTTGGCACGGCGTCCTTTGGCGGCGGATTTTTAAAGACGCAGCGATAGCAGGGTCCTTCGCCCGGCACGTATGTCATGAGCTGTCCTTTAAACCGGATAATTCCCGCGTGAGAAAACGGCTTCCCCGCCATCACACAGGCGTCATTGATCAGGAATTTCGCAGGGAAATTATCTGTCCCGTCTATAATGAAGTCATAGTCTTTGATCAGTTCCAGTATGTTTTCCGCGCTTACAAAGGTGCGGTACGTAATGACCTGCACATCGGGATTCATCCGGTTCATTGTTTCCTTTGCAGACAGAACCTTCGCCTTCCCCAGATCGTCCGTGGCGTGGATGACCTGCCTTTGAAGGTTGGAAAGATCCACCTCGTCCGCGTCTGCGATACCGATGGTCCCGACTCCCGCCGCGGCCAGATACATGGCCGCAGGCGCTCCCAGGCCGCCCGCACCGATGATCAGCACCTTCGCACCGAGCAGCTTTTTCTGGCCCTTTACGCCTATTTCCTTTAAAATGATATGCCGGGAGTAGCGCTCCAGCTGCTCATTCGAGCCCGTCCAGCGCGATGTCGTTTTTCCTTTGTTCGCATCCTTAGCCTTATCTTTGTCCAGTTCCGTGGCCGCATCCTTAGCCCTGTTTTTATCCAGTTCCGTGGCCGCATCTTTAGCCTTATCTTTAGCCTTATCTTTATCCAGTCCCGTTTCCAGCCCCATCAGCAGCCACCTCCCATAAAATACAGGAATTCGACCACGTCGCCATCCTTAAGGGCAGTGCTCTCAAAAGAAGCGCGTTCCGCAAATTCTTCATTTACGGAGACGCTGACATATTCCGGCATCTCCACATTCTCCGACTCCAGTAATTCCGAAATCGTAATCCCATCCTTTACGTCTTTGGTTGTACCTGCAACTACAAGTTTCATAGCAGTCTCTCCTCCATCATTCACATGGAACGGCATTCGCCGTTCGTTATAAGCAACACTTCTTTCAGCTCTCAAAAAATACGGATCCCGACAAAAGATTTTTCTCTGTCTTTTCTCCGTCATATCTGCAGATTCTCTCTCACCGCCAGCTCCAATACAAGCTTGGGCTGTACCCCGCTAAAGCGCCCGACTTCTTTTCCATCCTTCAGAAAGAGAAAGGTCGGCGCGGACAGCACGTGATACTCGGCCGCAAGCTCCGAATTCCACGCGACATTCACTTTCCCGATAAACACCCTGTCTCCATAATCCTCCGCCAGCTCTTCCTCCAGCTCCGCCAGCACCGGCGCCATGCGTTTACAGGGGACGCAGCTGTCCGAATAAAAATCAATCAGAGACAGCTTCCCGTTTTCCAATACCTTCTCTTTAAAGCCCGCCGCGTCAATTTTCTCTGCCATAGTTCCTATGCCCCCTTCCTCTGCTGCACTTCCCACCGCTCATTTCTGTTTCATTCCGGCTTCAGGCTTCATCCCTGCTATATGCCTGAAACGGTATTTCTATATGCCTTCACCGTTTATTATGCAAGACACGGTTTCCGGCCAATATTCGCTGTGAATGCGCAGAATTCTGTCCTGAATCGCGGTTCTTTTTTCTACTCACATTTTCGCACAATCAGGTCAAAGGTGCCGTCCTCACGGGCGGTCAGCTTCAGGACCTGATGTCCCTCTTCCTTTATGCTTCTCGGAACATTCTGAACCGGCTCTCCCCCATTTAAATGGATGGAAAGAATCTGTCCATCCTCCAGCTCCTCCAGCGCGACCTTTGCCTTCACAAATGTCACCGGGCAGACGACATCCGTGATATCTGCGAACTCGTCAATCTGAAACTCCGCCATCCTGCTTCTCCTTTCTTTCTGTTCCCTTCATAATTACTCAATACCTTCAGGTTATTACGGGTTTTTATGCTGTCCCATCGTATGCCGCTTTGAGTACCTCATAGAATTTCTCTTTGCCGACGCGGTCGATCGTGAATTTAAACCGCTCGCCGGCGTTTGCGTTTTCCCCGAAAAAGCGGATTGCCGCGTCCGTGACGGCAAACAGCTGCTCCTCGGAGGTGATCAGCGGCAAGGGCGATTCGCCCTTGTAAATACTGTTGCCAAAGGTGCCTCCGAATGAGAGAATGTAGGCCGATTCCGCGTCCCAGGCGTCAGTCGGACAGGATTTCGCGCACCTTCCGCAATAATTGCATTTCGCGTAATCTACGTGAACCTTTCCGTCCTCAATGGTGATTGCCTGCGTGCGGCAGACCTGCTCACAGACGCCGCATCCGATGCAGTCTTCCTCTCGCCACTTTACGTCCAGCGCCCCTTTGACTCCCACGTCGTTTTCCTCTGCCTTCAGGCAATTGTTCTGGCAGCCTGTGACTCCGAATTTGAATTTATGCGGAAGCTCCCTGCCAAAGTAGCGCTGATCCAGCTTTTTCGCTATATCCTGACAGTCAATATTGCCGCTCGGACAGACTGCGTTTCCCTGGCATGCCGTCACCGTCCGGACGCGCGGTCCGCAGACGCCTGGTCTGCAGCCGCCCTCGGCCAGCTCCGCTTTTACCGCATCGATGTCCTTCAATTTGATAAACGGGATTTCTACCCCCTGCCGGGAAGTCAGATGTACATAGCCCTCCCCGTATTTTTCCGCCACCTCAGAAATTTTGGCCAGATTCTCCGCCGTAAGCGTGCCGCCCACCACCTGCAGGCGCAGCGAAAAATTATCCTTCTGTTTCTGCCGCATGAAACCGCCTTTTTTCAGTGTCGCATAATCTACCGCCATCGTCTTCTCCTCTCTTCGACAGGGATCTGTGCGCAGGCCCTACAGGCCTTCCACTGTTTGTCGTCAGATTCCTTGATCTTTAGTACCTGTTAAGAAATAACGTAATATACGTTTTCATACGTACTTCGCAGCAAGTGCGAAGTACTGTCCTGAATAGTTACGAAATAACTTATGCATCCTGCACCGCCTGTTGCGCAAATCGCAAACCACAAAAGCCTCGACGCAGTTAGTTTTAGTTATAAATATCCGCCGTCCTGTACGCCCTCTGCTTCTAGAGATGTTTCCCTGAGAATCGCCCGCGCGATTTCACTGGCGGAGCGGATGTCTACATTTTTCCATTCGATATAAATCCGGTCGTTTACCGCCAAGCCGCGCGAGGCATTCTCCTTCTCAGACGCTTCTCCTTCCGGCTGTTCCACCAAAAGCACGATCAGTCCGGCTGCCGTCAGAAGCTCCAGAATCCGGTTCGTATCTTCCTTTGGCTGCGGCTGATAAAGGAAGGTTCGCCTTCCTTCGGTATACAGCCAGTATTCCACCTCCTGCACGAGCTGCAGGGTAATCCCGTCGGTTTCCGGTGCAAATCGGACTACCGCCCCTCTGTGACCGTTCAAAAGCTCCCGTTTCGTGGCGGTAACCTTTTTGGATTCATGGAGGTCCAGTGTCGTGGATGTGACGACCCCGCATGCGGAGGTTCTGTTGGTTATACGGTCAACCAAAATCAGTTCTCCAAGCGTCTTGTGGCTGCCGAACAGATCCAGCACAACGCTGTCGGCAAAGGTGATTTCCGCAGAGCCGATTTCATTTTTCCATAAATGATCGGTCCTGCATTTTTCACCAGTATTCGCATCCGTGCTGTAGCGAATCTGCCGCACCTGTCCCGGAACCAGACGGGTACCAATCTTTACAAAAAATGCTTTTCCGTTCTCCAGCGGGTCATCGTCCATCCAGAGGATGTCTGCGGTAACGCCTGCGGCAATCGGCAAATACACTCCCGCAGTCAGCACACAGCCGCGCGAAACGTCCACCTCCCGGTCAAGCTGGATGGTCACCGGCTGTCCGCGAAAGGCTTCCTTTACATCGGCATCCCCCATCAGGATTCGTTTCACATGCGCTTTTTCGCGGCTCGGAAGCGCCGTGATTTCATCCCCGGTCCGGATTACGCCCTCCTCAATCTGCCCCTGGAAGCCGCGGAATTCATGGTTCGGACGGCACACGCGCTGTACCGGCATATAGAATGGATTCTCTGCCGCCGGATCAGATTCCTCATTTTGGGCCGCAGTGCGCGGGCATGCCTGCCCACCGGGCGCGGCGTCCTCCGAAGGTACAGGCGCGGCTTTTTCCGTCTGCGCCGCAGGCCTGGTGGTATCGGTAATGTCGGTCTGGTATAAACAGTCCGGTACATTCTGATCCTCCGATACGTCCACCTGCTCCAGATATGTCAAAAGTGCCGGGCCCTCATACCAGCGGGTATGGGATGATTTTGCAGTTATATTATCTCCTTCCGTAGCAGAAACCGGAATGAGAACCACATGGAGCAGGCCGAGTTCCTTTTTCAGCACTTCAATCTGCCGCTCGATTTCCTGAAAGCGGGCCTCGCTGTAATCGACCAGATCCATCTTGTTTACCGCAAAGACAAAGTGCCGGATTCCCATCAGGGCACAGATTCTGGCGTGCCGCCTGGTCTGCACAAGAACGCCCTGCACGGCATCCACCAGTATCACCGCAAGCTCTGCAAAGGAGGCGCCGACCGCCATGTTGCGCGTATATTCCTCATGCCCCGGCGTGTCCGCCACAATAAAGCTGCGGTGTTCGGTTGTAAAATAGCGGTAGGCCACATCGATCGTAATCCCCTGCTCGCGCTCCGCCATCAGTCCGTCCAGCAAAAGAGAGTAATCAATCGCGCCGCCCCGGGAACCGACTCTGGAATCCAGCTCCAGAGCGCGCTTCTGATCCGCGTAAATCAGCTTGGAGTCGTATAAAATATGTCCGATCAGGGTAGACTTTCCATCATCCACACTGCCGCAGGTGATAAACTTCAACAGTCCCTTCATATCAGAAATACCCCTCTCTCTTTCTGCGCTCCATACTGCCGCTTTCCTCATGGTCAATGACGCGGCTCGTCCGCTCTGAATCCACAGCGCTTAAGGTCTCTTCAATAATCGCGTCCAGGGTATCCGCATCGGATTCTACGCCGCCGGTGAGCGGATAGCAGCCGAGTGTGCGGAAACGGATTTTCTTTTTCACAATCTCTTCTCCAGGGCGCAGCTTCAAACGGTCGTCATCCACCATGATGATATTCCCGTCACGGTAAACCACCGGCCGCTCGGCCGCAAAATAAAGAGGAACAATCTCTATGTTCTCCCGGCGGATGTACTGCCAGATATCCTTCTCCGTCCAGTTGGAGAGAGGAAACACCCGCATACTCTCTCCCTTATGGATCTTCGTGTTGTAGAGCTTCCACATTTCCGGGCGCTGGTTCTTCGGATCCCACGCCTGCTCGGCGTTCCGAAAGGAAAAAATCCGTTCCTTTGCCCTGGATTTTTCCTCATCCCTGCGCCCGCCTCCAAACGCCGCTGTGAACCCATAGCTCTGCAGCGCCTGCTTCAGCGCCTGCGTCTTCATGATATCCGTGTAGGCCGAACCATGATCGAACGGATTGATGCCCTGGCGGACGCCTTCTTCATTGGTATACACCAGCATCTCAATTCCCTTTTCCCTCGCGATCCGGTCACGGAACTCAATCATCTCCCGAAATTTCCAGGTTGTATCAATGTGCAAAAACGGAAACGGCGGCTTCTCCGGGTAGAATGCCTTCATAGCCAGGTGCAGCATCACCGAGCTGTCTTTTCCGATGGAATAAAGCATCACCGGCTTTTCACACTCCGCGGCCACTTCCCGCATGATGTAAATCGCCTCGGCCTCCAGCTCATCCAAATGCGATAGGTTATACATAGTTTCCTCCCTCGTTGTAATCACAGTAATGCACGAATCAGAACCTGCGTTTTCATGCGTACTTCGCAGCAAGCGCGATGGTCCGTCCTGAGTCATTCCGGATGCACCGATATCCGCGCAGATCTCCTTCGCGCCGCGTCGGGGCTTTTACGGTATGCGATTCGCTCGTCAGGCGGTGCAAGATGCATGAGTTATTTAGCGACAGATCCTAAATGCACTTCAATAGCGGTTTGCCTCTCTTGGATTCACACGGATCTCCCTGCTGTTTCCTCTCAGGTCCGTCACCTGCCAGAGCAGGTATTCGTCAGCAGCCACACAATGCGCAGCATCCGCCATTTTTTTCACCGAAAGCACTGCGCCGCGGCCGCCGATGTCCGCACCGAGAAAATACTGAATCGCCCCGAACCTGCATTCCTTTAAGCAGGAGGCGCATCCCCAGCAGTCGCGCTCGTGGCGGATGCCGGCAATGCCGTCCGAATCCTTTTTGATCAGGTTACCCGGGCAGGCCTCCACGCATCTGCCGCAGCCCGTACATTTTTCTCTGTCAATTCTGACGCTCATCCCTCACCCTCCGGATGCCGCTGTTCTGGCAGCCCCTATCGTAATTCCGTGTGCATTCTGCTTGCCTGTTTCGCCAATGGAAGCCGCGCCATGCAAAATCGACCTTTGGTCGATGGCGCAGCCTTCGTCCACGATTCGTAAACGAATCATGGACATGATATGGAAGCCGCGCCATGCAAAATCGACCTTTGGTCGATGGCGCGGTGCCGTCCTCGATTTCCGCCGGAAATCGGGACATTGCCCGGGCGGCCTTATGTCAGCGCAGCTCCCGATACAGGATTTCAATCTGCCCATCCCGGTATCTCGAATTTACATATTTTTCAAACGCCGAATCCTTCCCGGGATAATCCGTGTGCTCCGCAAATCCGTGCCACCTGGTCTCTTTTCTCGCTGCCAGATGCGCGATCAGCGTCCGGCAGACCACCAGCCGTTCCCGCAGCTCATAAATCCGCAGCAGATCGTCCATTGTCTCCGCCCAAAGCTGCGGAATCATTTCCTGCAATTGCCGGATTTCCCGGTCTGCCCTGCGCAGACCGTGCTCACTGTAACGGTAGTCCGTGCGGATGCCTCCCGCATACTGATCCATGATTTTCTGCATGGCCTCCTCGACCTGTTCGGCGTCAATTACAGAATGGGGATTGGAAAGAAGCCGTTCATACTCCCGTTTCTTATCCCGGCCATTCTGGTCAAAATCTGCAAATATAAAGGTATCATTCGCATTCTCCCGTGCTGTATCTGTGCGTAATATGCGTACTGTCTGCCTTTCAGAATTTTTCCTTCCTGTCCTTTCTCCGATATCTTCCTTTGCTTCATGAATATCTTCCCTTGCTTCCTTTGCTTCATCTGTACCCCATTTGAAAGCCTCCTCCGACAGGTAGAGCATGATGGACTCCGCCGCAATCTCGCCCTCCGCCAGTGCGCCGGTGACGTATTTCTGCGGGCAGCCGCCAGCCACATCGCCCGCAGCAAAAAGGCCGGGAAGGGTTGTTTTCCGGTCTTCGTCCACCCAATAGCCGCTTGCTGTATGCCCGCCAACGATGTAAGGCTCGGTGCCCTCGATCTCCACGTCCTTATGCGCCGGTCCGCGCCCGTCCTCCAGCCATTTCAGCGTCTGAGCCGGCGCCATATTCAGATATGCCCTGTACAAATCCATCTCCTGTTCTTCCGAGATTCCCGAAGTCCTCAGGCAGCAGGGACCGCGCCCTTCGCGGTTTTCCATGACCGTCCCGTACAGCCGCCCGGACGTCGTCGGGTCATAGCGGCTTTCATACTCCTCTCCTCCGGCATTGACCTGTAGGGCCAGGACTCCCTGCGCGATGGTTCCCACCGGGGCGATCGTATCCTTGCAGCGCAATGCGATAAAGCGCATCTCGAATGTCGTCATCTCCGCCCCGGCCAGGATGCCCATTGCGTAACCGGCTCCGGTATTAAAAGGAGGATACCAGGTTTTGTGTCTCGAAAATCCGGGATTATTGGGACGGTAGAGACCTGCCGCCCCGCCGGTCGCAATCAGCACTGCTTTCGCGCGAATCTCATAAAATACCGGCGCGTTCACGTCAAACCCATACGCGCCGCGCACCGTGCCGTTCTCCAGAAGATAATCCGTGATATTTACATGGTTCAGAACCGTCACATTTGGCTGCGCGGACGCCGCCTTTGCCAGCAGCGGTTTGATCGATTCTCCATTGATTTTAATATTGCGCCAGCCGCGCGCGGCATAGCTGCCGTCCGCATTTTTCAAAATGACCAGCCCCAGCCGCTCCAGCTCGGCAGTAACCTCATTGAGGCGTTCGGACATCGACAACAGCAGATCCTCCCGCGCAATCCCGCAGGCGTCCTTTTTCGCATAGTCCACATAATCCTGCGGCGTATGCCCTTCCGTAATATAGGCGTTCAGCGCATTCACCCCGGCCGCCAGGCAGCCGCTGCGCCGGATGTTCGCCTTTTCCGCGATCAAAACGCGGTAATCCGATCTCTGTCCGAGTATGTAAGCGGCATAGCATCCCGCCGTTCCGCCGCCGATGATGAGAATATCCGTGGCGAGCACCTTCGCTGTCAGTTCTTTCCCTGTCTGTCTCTGCCCCATTTGCATTGGTTCTCCTCACTACATGTCCGTACTCGCCTTTTTCCATTGCGCGGCTTTCCTTATATGTCCGTACTCGCTTTATCATATAATCACGGTCTCTTCTGTGGAGATCAGCGAATTCCCAACGATTTTTACTTTCTGATCCTCTCCGAATACGTACGCGCGGTAGATAAATACCCGAACCTTCTCGCCCTCTTCCACCGGTTCCTCTTCTATTTTCCGCATGCCCTGCAGCAGGATTCCGTGAATCCTCACCCACAGATCGATCTCACGCCCCCGGAACAGCACCCGCTCGACGACTCCCTCCTCCGTAGAGATTTCATACCGGAGTGTCTCTCCCTTTTTCGAAATACTCACATTCTCCGGCCGGATGACGGCATGATACTGCGGGCCGAGTTGGCCGAACCCGCTGAAGCTTCCAATGTTATCAATCCGTGTCGGGTGCCCCATGAATTCCGCTACAAATGCGGTATCCGGCCTGCGGTAAATCCCCATTGGAGACCCGATCTGCTCAATGCGCCCCGCGTTTGTGATGATGATCTCATCCGCCACTTCAATTGCTTCGTCCTGATCGTGTGTGACAAAGATGCTGGTCACACCGACCTTATTGATCATTTCACGCAGCCATGCGCGAAGCTCCTGCCGTACCTTCGCATCAATCGCCGCAAACGGCTCATCCAGAAGCAGCAGCTCCGGGTTCGGCGCAAGCGCCCTTGCAAACGCCACCCGCTGTCTCTGGCCGCCGGAAAGCTGGTTCGGATAGCGTTTCTCCAGACCATCCAGCCCGATCAGAGAAATCAGCTCATTCACCCGCTCACGGATATCTTTTGCTTTCCATTTATTCACCTTTAAGCCAAAGGCGATATTGTCATACACCGTCTTATAGCGGAACAGCGCATAATTCTGAAAGACGAACCCCACGCCGCGTTTGCTGGCCGGAATCTCACTGACATTTTTCCCGTCAATCAGAATCTCACCCGAATCCGCCGTCTCCAGACCCGCGATGATGCGCAAAATCGTCGTCTTCCCGCTTCCGCTCGGGCCAAGCAGAGCCACCAGCCTTCCCTTTTCCACGCCAAAGCTCACGTCCTGCGAAGCCTTACAGTCCTGAAAAGCCTTGTTAATCCCTCTTAATTCCAGATAGTTATCGTTTGCTGTCTCTGTTTTGTTGTTTGGCTGTTCCATTTTAATCTCCCTGCGATATATGTCCGTACTCGCTTGCGAGTATGGAGGAAGGCCGCCCCAGCTGCGAAGCGATTTCCATTTGCGCTGCGTTCTACATCTGCCGCGAAGCGTTTTACATTAGCGCTGCGTTCTGCATCTGACACGGGCGTCCTCGCCTTTTAGGCCAGATAGCCGCCTGACCCCGGCAAAAGTGAAGTCACGCCTCCGCGGTCTCCTTCTTTCCTTTGCGCTCCAGCACACTGCGCAGGATCAGAATGATCACCGCCATCAGCACCAGAATCGCTGACACCGCAAATGCCCCCGTAAAATCGTACCCCTGATACAAAAGTTCTATGTAAAGCGGCATGGTGTTGGTCTTTCCCCGCAGATGCCCGGACAGTACCGATACTGCACCGAACTCACCCATTGCTCTTGCACTGCAAAGCACGACTCCATAGAGGAGCGACCATTTAATATGAGGAAACGTGATTTCCCGGAAGATCCGAAACCCGCCTGCCCCCATCAGCGCCGCCGCTTCCTCCTCATCGGTTCCCTTTGCAGTCAACACCGGGATAATCTCCCTCGACACAAACGGAAAGGTGACAAAAATGGTCGCCAGCACAATTCCGGGCACTGCAAAGATAATCTGTATTCCCGCTTCCTTCAGATACGGATACAGTGCACTCTGCCGCCCAAAGGTCAGCACATAGATCAGACCTGCGATGATTGGCGACACCGTCAGCGGCAGATCAATCAACGTCGAAATGATTTTCTTCCCCCGGAACTGAAAGCGGGTAATCAGCCAGGCGGCAAAAACGCCAAAGATCGTATTGAAAATCACGGTCAGCATCGTCACCTCAATCGTCAGCAGAATTGCCTTGATCGCATACTTATCTGACACCGCCGTCCAGAAGGCCGCAGTTCCCTCCCGAAACGCAGTCACAAGGACATAGACCAGCGGCAGCACCAGCATGATGATCAGAAAGAACGCGCTGATTCCGATGAGCAGCCACTTGACCGGTCCTGAATTTTTTTTCGTATTCGTTTTCATAGCAATCTCCTCGCTGCAGTTTCCATGCAATTTTATTCTACGAATCGAGTCCTCCGATTTCCGCAGAAATCCTCATAGTCAGCTGACTCTTTTCGATATTTTCTATCGCAGGATTCTCACAGGCATCCGGCTCTTTCCGTCGTCATGCCGGAACGCTCTGCGTCACTGAACGAAAATCCGTATTCCGTACGCCACTACGCGATTCCGCTCACAATCCGTGACGCACGGCTCTGTGCCACAGCGTTGACAAAAAGAATCACAAAGGCCGCCAGCAGCATCACCAAGGCGATCGACGTCGCGCTGGCATAGTCGTATTCCTGCAGCTCCGACATGATCATCAGCGGAGCAATTTCCGTCTTATACGGCGTATTCCCCGCGATGAACACGACGCTGCCGTACTCTCCGAGCCCTCTTGCAAATGAGGTCGTAAAGCCCGCGATCAGCGCCGGGAAAATCTCCGGGAGAATCACGTGCCGGAGCGTCTGCCGTCCATTCGCGCCCAGAATATCGGCCGCTTCCTCAAACTGCGGATCCAGGCTCTCCAGCACCGGCTGCACGGATCGGACGACAAATGGAATCCCGATAAAGACCAGCGCAACCGTAATGCCTGTCGTGGTATACGCGATTTTGATTCCAAACTGGTCAAAAAAACTCCCCACCCAGCCATTTGTGGTGGTAAGGTGGGTAAGCGAAATGCCCGCGACCGCTGTCGGAAGCGCGAATGGCAGCTCGATGATCCCGTTCATAATCTCTTTGCCCGGAAACTCATACCGCACCAGCACCCAGGCCAGGATGGTACCCATCACCGCGTCAATCACCGCTGCGACAAAAGCAGTCCGAAAGCTGACCGCATAGCTGGATAATACCCTTGGCCTTGTCACGGTGCTGATAAATTCTGAAAACGAGAGCTGTGCGGAAAAAATGACCAGCGTACAAAGCGGAATAACCACGATCAGTCCCAGCATGGCGATCACAATTCCAAGGGAAAGGCCGAAGCCCGGAATCACCCGTTTCTTTTTTCGTTTCCTGTTCATCTGATATGGTTCCACCTTTCCATGCCGACGGCCGTTACCGCATTTTCCTTCTGCACCCCATGCATCATTTCGGGAAGCACTGAAACTGCGACACGGCCTGCCGGATTTCGCGGCTTCTGATTTCTCAGCCGACGCTTTCTTTGCCTTTGGTCTATTAGCGTAACTGTTCACTATCTTCACAGATACTCTTCCACATACTCTTCTGCACAGTTACTCTTTGCTTTCATTTGCTCAGAGACTTCTACTCCTCATAGATGCTGTCGAAGATCGCCCCGTCCACAAAATGCTTTTCGGTCGCCTCGGTCCAGCCTCCAAAGTGGCTGATGTCAGTCAGTTCTACGTCCGTATTGATCCACTTGCCGTCCTCCGGAAGCTCCGTGATCGTGTTGCTCTCATCCTCTGTCGCATACTCTGTCAGGATCTCCTCGTTTGACGGACGGTAATAATTCTCTGCTTCCAGTCTCTGTGCCTCATCCGAATACAGGTAGCTCAGATACTCGGTCGCGACCTCCCTTGTGCCTCTCTCATCCACGACCTCATCGACGATCGCTACGGTCGGCTGGCAAAGGATCGATACGGACGGAACCACGATCTCATATTCTCCCGGATATTCCTCCAGCGCCAGGAACGCCTCATTCTCCCATGCGAGCAGCACATCGCCCTGTCCATTCTCCGTAAAGGTGGTCGTCGCGCCGCGTGCGCCGGAGTCAAGTACCAACACGTTCTCATAAAGTGTCTTGATGCTCTCCTGAATCTCCTCCTCGCTCTGTCCCTGCAGCTCGAAATAATACCACGCAGCCAGGTAATTCCAGCGGGCGCCGCCGGACGTCTTCGGGTTCGGCGTAATAATGCCTACATCCTCATTCAGAAGATCATCCCAGTCCTGAATATCCTTCGGATTGCCGGAGCGCACCAGAAATACGATCGTAGATGTATACGGCGAGCTGTCCAAGTCAAATTCAGAAGTATATCCCTCTTCGATCAGCCCCGCGTCCACGAGGGTATCCACATCGCCCTCCAGAGCCAGTGTCACCACATCCGCCTCCAGGCCGTTCGCCACCTCCAGCGCCTGCTTGCCGGAGCCGCCGTGAGACTGTGTGATCTCGACCTCCTCGCCGGTCTCTTCCAGGTAATACGCCTGGAACAGCTCATTGTAAGCCGCATAAAGCTCCCTGGTCGGGTCATAAGAAACATTTGTAATCTCTATCGCCGCAGATGCATATGCGGATGCACTGCCTGCTCCCAGTAAAACCGCTGCCGCTAATGCGATCACTCTGTTTTTCTTCATAATAAACTTCCTCCTCATTTTTCTAATTATCTGCGCCTGCCCGTTCCGAGCCTGCCAGTTCCGATTGTCGTGCGGATTTCGCTGAGCCTGCGCAATCAGATTTCTTTTTCCATCTATTTACAAATTGCAAGATTCTGCAATTTCATTATTTCCTGTTCCAATTACTTTCCCGGTTTGCTGCACCTGCCGCTTTTCTTTCGCTTTCGGTTATCATGCGAGCCGCTACAGCCGATGATTCCCCCGGCGGATAAAAAGATCTTTCTCATATCTTCGCCTCCATAATCCCCACTTATTTAGTGGGTTTTGTATGTTATGTGGCAATCATACTACAAAAATCGGAATCCGTCAATTCCCGGATTCCGATAGCTGGTTATCGGTTTTTCAGATAGCCAGACCCTGTTCTGTTTCTTTTATCTGCCGCGGCAGCCGCGGATGTAAAATCCGCAGGCAGTTCCTTTGCGTCGAGGCTTTTATGACCTGCGATTCGCGCGTTAGGCGGTGCAAGATGGGTAAGTTATTTCGCGACAGTTCCATATTCCATGCTGCAGAGATCGCAGCCAAAAAATTATCAATCAGAATTTTCATTATCGCCCCGCTGCAGCGACTGCGGCTGAAAGCCTTCCATCCGATTTTCACTGTCGTATCACTGCCAGGATCGCGTTCGTGAAGTCCTCGACCAGATCCCCCGTATCCTCGATGCCCACGCTGATGCGGATCAGATCGTCATATACCCCCGCTGCCGCTTTTTGCTCCCTGGACGCATGTACATAAATCGTAGACGCCGGATGGATGACCAGTGTTCGGATGTCCCCGATGTTTGTAGCTTTTTTCGCATACTTCAAACTGTCCATCACCTGATACGCGTTCTCCTTCGAGCCAACGCGAATGGTCAGGATCGCGCCGCCCTTTCCGCCAAGCTGGCTTTCGGCAAGCGCATGATACGGGCTTTCCTGCAATGTCGGATAGTTGACAGAAAGACCTCTGCTTCTGCCCGGTTCACTCTGCCCGCCCTGTTCGTGAGCCTGTTCGCAGGCTTGTCCATGTGCCTGTTCGTGGTTTTGTCCGTGAGTCTGTCCGTGGACCTGTTCGCAGGTCTGTCTGTGGGTCTGTCCGTGAGCCTGTTCGCAAGCCAGCTGTGCAATCGCTTCAGCGAGAGCGCGCGCATTCTGACAGATCCGCTCCATCCGCAGCCCCAGCGTCTCCAGACCGACCACATTCAAAAATGCGTTCATCGGAGCCAGACAGGCTCCCATATTTCTCCAGATCCCGTTGCGCAGCTTTGCGATATAGGCGAAAGGCCCGTAAGAGATATAATTTTTCATGCCGGGATACCGCCCGGCGTCCCACTTGAACCGGCCGCCATCCACAATGATTCCACTGATCGAATTCCCGCCGCCGTTGATGTATTTTGAGGAAGAATGCACGACAATGTCCGCCCCATATTCAAACGGGCGGATCAGATACGGGGTCGCGGTGGTTGCATCTACAACCAATGGAATCCCCTTCGCATGCGCAAGCTCCGCCACGCTGCGGACATCCATCACATCCAGCGCCGGATTCCCGATCATCTCGCCAAAAATAACCTTTGTCCTCTCATTGATCAGCGGTTCCACCTCCTGAACCGTCACATGATGAACAAACCGCGTCGTAATCCCAAAGCTTTCCAGGTCCCCAAACAGATCGATGGTTCCGCCAAACAGACCGCTGGCGGCAATCACCTCATCCCCCGCCTGAAGAATGTTCAGAAGCGACAGTGTGACCGCAGCCATCCCCGAGGAACAGGCCACCGCGCCGACTCCACCCTCCAGCTCGCAGATCCGCCTCTCAAACGCATCTACCGTAGGATTCCCGATTCTCGTATACGCATACCCCGGCGCCCGGTTCTGAAACACCTTTTCCAGTGCCTCCGAGCTTTCATAAGAAAAGGCGCTCACCTGAGAAATCGGGGGCAGGGTAGCGCCGTTCGGATAAGAGTTCGCCATTCCATGCAGCAGTCTTGTTGAAAATTCCATCTTTTTCCTCCAGATGCAACAGATATGATTCCCGCGAATCTGTGCAAAACAGTATAGTTGTCTTATCTAAAACCTTATTTAAAACATAGCTTATAACAGATCGCAGCCGTGCGTCAAAGTCCTTTTTCCGATAGCCAGTTATCGGAAATACAGATAACAAAAAGACCCTCAAATGCCATATATTGAGAGCCTTTTTTGCTGATATCCATCATAAACACTATTTCGTACTGATATATTCGCGCTTCAAAAGCCTTAGCACCTTCTCCGCGCCTGCCCTGGTTTCCGCCACTATCTCAGTTGGTGACATCGTTGCATATCTTTCCGCATTATAATCACGTATTTTCCGGATATCTCTTATATCAAAATTCTCACTCAGTTCTAATTTTTTTTCCATCTGTTATTCCTCCTCTAACAGTACGGTAGTGTCAAATCCTACCCATTTTTTAGTGCCTAAATCCTATAGAAACCTTGA
>JAJQDT010000086.1 GCA_021202075.1 Lachnospiraceae bacterium
GGTTCATATTGTGGGAAGGGCAGAGCTAATTTACCCTTCTGTCGCTCCAATCATTATTATAAATCAATAAAATTCTTCAGAATCGCAATCCCCACCCGGCTGCTTTTCTCCGGATGGAACTGGCAGGCAAACACATTCCCCTGTTCAATGGAGGCATGAATGTTCACAGAGTAAAAGGTGGAGGCTGTCACGATCTCCGGGTTCGCTGCTTTCAGATAATAGGAATGCACAAAATATACATACGATTCTTCCGGGATGCCGGCAAACAGACGTCCCGGATGGTCGAACTTCAGCGAATTCCAGCCCATATGGGGAATTTTTAAATCTTCATGCCGCGCCTGCTCACTCACAGAAGCTCCGTCCGGGAGCGCGCCCGCTTCCACAGACGAGCCAGCCAAATGAGTATCTGCTTCGCAAAGCGCGTATCCCCTGGGAATCCGCAGAATCTGCCCCTTGCAGATGCCGAGTCCTTCCACGCCCGGCGACTCCTCACTCGATTCAAACAGCAGCTGCAGACCCAGGCAGATGCCAAGAAACGGCGTTCCGCCATCCGCCACCTCGCGGATGACACTGGCCAGGCCATACTGATGCAGCTTCCCCATCGCGTCGCCAAACGCCCCGACGCCGGGCAGCACCACCTTATCCGCACGCAGGATTTCCCTGCGGTCACGGGTAATCACAGACTCCTCGCCCAGAGAGGCGAGCGCTTTCTCCACGCTCTTTAAATTCCCCGCGTCATAGTCAATAATCGCTATCATAGTCACTCTCCTCGTAAAATCAGTTCATAGCCTGCCACTCAATTCCCTGCACAAATCGGTCCGTCTGACGCTTCTCCAGCCTGCATTGTCACAGAGCGCGGCAATCATTACCTCACATACTACTCTGATATGTAAATACTACTCAAAATCCGATAATACGTTTCCGGTGCAAAATCATCTAAATGTAGATTTTTTAGATTGACAGGTTCCGCCTTCATTATACTTATAAATTCATTCACTTCATTATAAACCGAACCAGAAAGTGTAATCCGCAAAGTACCATCTGCTATGGATAAGTCAGCCGAAGCGTCATTCATCAGAATATCGCAGGCTGTTCCACCGATAATCGTATAGCAATCTTCATACCCTACAAAATGTTCTTTGAATTTTTCAAATCCATTTACCATTTATAATTCTCCATCATTGTTTCTACTGCATCTTCTACTCTTTCATCTGTTTCATTTTCAAAGGTAAGCGCAAGCGGCAGTTCACTCACATATCTTCCATTAGCCAACAGCAACGGATCATAGATCCATAGTTGAATTTCCGCATAAGATTCTCTTATCCAATTAGGGTCAACTGTATCCAGCTTCAGTTTATTGAAATTCTTTTTCCACATGGCGTAGCAGTTTACGTTAGGAGGATTAAGCATACTATATTCTGAAAGAGCAGACTCTCCAGCAAAAGGAAGCTCTTCGGGTACATCAGCTTCCTTTACATAAACTATTCTACTAATCGGGGTGTCTAAATACCTTTTACACTTCCGATATAAACCTGACATAGATGAATCAACCAACAAAATACGCTCTCGGCCATTTATCTTTTCGTTCATCAGGTTGAGTTGAATCAATTCATTTACAGCTCTCGAAATGGTCATTGGGGATGACGGAATGAACTGCGTAATATCAGCTTGACGTATTCTGTTTATTTTGTTCTTAATTGCAAAGAGCACTAGCAACTGAGCAGTAGCTGAAAGCCTATTATCTACAATATACTGCCGACCAGCAGTTCTTTCCTTAAATACCATGCCAAGAAAAGGAATATATACTTGTGATTCCGGCACAATAAAAGCTATTTTGTTTTGAATGAGCATCTTTCGCTGATAAGTAGACAACTCCTGAAAGACCAGGATGACATTGCTATTCCAATATCCAGATAACTTATCCAGCTGTTTCAGATAAGAAGAAATTCTGAAATCATCAGACGTAATTTTTATGCAGAGACAATCAAGGGATTCAATTTGAAGAATAGAATAACTCCGCCCACTCTTCAAATATAAGGGCAGTCTTTCTTCTAAATCCCACGCTTTCTCTTTTACCGATATTCCCAGGTTCTCCTGTAAATATTGTATCATACCTTCACCTTCTTTACAACGCATAACTATCTATCACTGTAAATGCATTGTAACATACAAAATGGTAGATTTCAATATTTTTGGTAAATTTATTTCTATTCCTGCCAATCGCACCTCAGCCATATTAACCATCCATTGCCTCTTCATCTAGCTTTGAAGGATAAAGCGGTAGCTTATTAAGCATTTTTATGTCAAGCCATTCATAGCCGACCTGATTTGTATGGGCTATGAGGGAGATCTGGAGCTTGCGCTGATTCCGGAGTCTTTCAGGACGGACATCTTGAAGGAGACGCTGGATGACAACGGCGTGCTGGTGGAGAATTCCGAGGTGGAACTGGAGTCGTTTGCCCTGCTCTTTGAATTTGACGGCGACCAGAAGCACATCAGGCACGTCCTGTATAACTGCTCCGCTTCCCGTCCGAAGATTGAGGGCCAGACGAACGAGGATACCAAGGAAGTACAGACGGAAACGCTGTCCATCAAGGCTACCCTGCTTTCCGATGACATGGTAAAGGCTAAGACCGACAATACCACGGACACTACGGCTTACGATGCCTGGTACGATGCGGTTTATATTCCGTCCACCACGACTGACGACAGCGGCACTGCTTAAGGTGCCGCTCACCTGAATGAAGGGAGTTAATCATCATGGGATTAAAGAAAACAGTACAGATTGACGGGAAAGATGTCGTGTTCAAGGCAAGCGCGGCAATCCCGCGTATTTACCGTCTGAAGTTCCAGAGGGACATTTACAAAGACCTACGCAACTTGGAACAGGCCGTGGGTAACTCCGATGAGGGGCAGTCAAACCTTGACCTGTTCTCTCTGGAGATGTTTGAGAACATCGCATACATCATGGCAAAGCATGCGGAGCCGGGCAAGGTTCCTGACTCGCCAGAGGAATGGCTGGATGAGTTTAACACCTTCTCCATTTATCAGGTGCTGCAGGAGATAATTAAGCTGTGGGGTTTGAACATCCAGAGCGATGTAGAGTCTAAAAAAAAAACTTCGCAAAAGTGAGCGGGAAATGACAACCCCGCTCTTTCTTTTGCGTTGTGTGCAGCTAGGGATCAGCATAAGGGATTTGGATTTGCTGACCATCGGGCTTGTAAATGATATGTATTGTGAATGCGGAGATGATTCCTGCAAAAATGCGAAGCTTGCTGATCAGAGTGATATGGATATGTTTTAAGGCAACAAAAAAGAGAGCCACAGAGTGACTCTCTCAGTGTAGTCCGGAAACATACACCTCTCTCGTTAGATATAATATACAGCAGCCTCGCAAAAAATGCAAGGGAAATTTTTCTCTGGAGCAAATTTTATGTATTCAGATGTTACTATTCACGGGGTGGGGATGAAGGAAGACTAAGATTTTGAACTTTTGTG
>JAJQDT010000075.1 GCA_021202075.1 Lachnospiraceae bacterium
TCCAAGCTGCTTAGACTATTGCTAATGCAGTTCAAGTATGTTAAATCCGTACAGCCGCTCAGATCCAAGCTGTTTAGATTATTGTTATGGCAGTACAAAACTGTTAAAACCGTACAGCTGCTCAGATCCAAGCTGCTTAGACTATTGCTAATGCAGTTCAAGTATGTTAAATCCGTACAGCTGCTCAGATCCAAGCTGCTCAGATTATTGCTGTAGCAGTATAAATCTGTTAAAGCCGTACAGTTGCTCAGATCCAGGCAGTTCAGATTATTGCTGCCGCAGTTCAAATCTATTAAAGCCGTACAGCCGTTCAGATTCAAGCTATTCAGATTATTCTCATAGCACCACAATGTTACTAAATCCGTACAGCTGCTCAGATCCAGGCTGTTCAGATTATTGCTAGAACAGCACAAATCTATTAAAGCCGTGCAGCCGCTCACGTCCAGATTGCTCAGATTATTATCATTGCACCACAATGTTTCTAAAGCTGTACAGCCGCTCACATCTAGGCTGTTCAGATTATTATCATTGCAGTACAAAAATCGTAAAGCCGTACAGCCGCTCAGATCCAGGCTGGTCAGATTATTCTCATAGCAGCCCAAATCTTCTAATGCCGTAAAATATTGAATACCTTCTAAGCTGTAAACTTCTGTATCACTAACATTAATAGATGTTGCGATTTTTATTTCCTCTGCGCTCAGTCCCCCATTGCCATCTTTATCGAACATCTCCGAGACATATTCCCGGAAGATCTCATCAGGGAAGTTCGTTGCATTGATCCCTATCTCTACACTTTCCTCTGACTCGTCTGTCACTACAGTTTCTTCAACGACAGCTGCCGGGACTTCTTCTACAGACTCAACAGAAATAATCGAGAGGCCATTGTTCTGACCCCCCCCGCATTGTATCTGCCGCTGCTTCCGCCGCGGTCTCGGCCGTATCAGCCGTCGCATCTGGTTCATCTGCATCCGCCTCGACGGCGTCCGCTGCTGTGTCCGGTTTTTCTGTCTCCGCCTCGACTGCGTCTGCCGCCGTATCCGGCTCTTCTGTTTCCGCGTCGGCCGCATCTGCCGTCGTAATCAGCGCCTCTGTCTCCACCTCTGAGACGGTTTCCTCTGCGACAGCATCTTCCGCGACAGCTGAGATTTCGCTATCATCAATGATGATAACCGTGTCCTCATTTGCCAGCGCGGTGCTTGCGGGCGTCACTGCGAGCATCACGGCGGCCATCAGCAGCGCCCATTTTTTCTTTTTCTTCATACGCTTTTACCTTTCCTTTCTTTATTTTCTGGTCTTACTTATTGGCCGCAGTTTGTTTCCAGACCGCGGCCGTATAAGCGCCGTATAGCGCTATATACATCCTTCTGAGATTTCATCTGCTAAATCTCAGGAATCGGAACTCGACAAGCTTTATTGGAGTTCTTCCACGCCATAATTACAATTCCTGTTCCAAAACGCCCCTGCACTGCTTTTTATAGCAGGCGATGCCGAGATCACATCCCTTTTTGCCAGGCATTCCAATATGTGACAGTTTAAAAAGAATATATCAAACCATTCCGGATTTTACAAGATAATTCTGTAATAATATAAAAAAGGACAGAGAAACACATAGCATGTTGTTTGTTTTCCGAATATTGATAAAAAACTCCGCCTGAAAGATGAAGGTTCATCCAGGGAAACAGACAAAGCCTGTTGTTTGACGAGCTGGTCAGGAATAACGAAGCGTTTAAGCGAAGATGGCAGGAGGAGGGCAGCGAATAGCTGCCTTCTTTGCGGGTGGGAAATGCGGAAATTGACACTTGAGACAAGGCGTGTCTTGTGGTAAAGTAAAGGCATTCATATCAGAACAAAGGACGTAAAGAATATACAGAATATACATAAGAAACGACATTAGCTGTAATACAATATCCATAAAGCAGTGAGTAATTTCAAAACATGGAGGAAAAGATGAAACAGATTTTTATAAAAAAGGTAAATATCAATAAAGTCCGCCATCTGACGCATATTGATATTCCTGTGTCAGATCAGAGGATGAAGCATCTGATCCTTACCGGGAAGAATGGGAGCGGGAAGACTTCCCTCTTAAATGCGATTTGCGGATTTCTTGATTCGTTGACAACAGATAAAAAATTAGGGGAGGCCGTTGATATTACAGAAAACAGGAATGGACAGTATAATGCCACATTTCTGACAATCATTGATTCAAAAAAGAGAATTGTGGAAAAGGCTTCTCAGGAAATCCTGTTAGAGATGAATCTCGCCTTGTCTGCTGTATATCAGAAGTTTCAGGAAGGCGATTTTGTTGTAGCGTACTATAGGGCAGATCGCGTTTTTAAAGCCGATATTCCGGAGCATGTAGAAAAAGTAAACACGAAGGATCATTATTCTATAAAGGAAACACCTCGAACCGTGTTTGTTAAGTATCTTCTGGATATGGAGGTGACGGAATCAATCGCCGCTTCGAAAGGAATGCAGGAAAAAGCAGAGAAAATCCGTCTGTGGTTTGATGAATTTCAAAAATTGCTGCGTAAAATTTTTGATGATGATTCTTTGCAATTAAATTTTGATATTGACACATTTCAGTTTTCAATTGTCATGAAAGACAGAGAGCCTTTTGATTTTAATACATTATCAAGCGGCTATGCGGCGATTTTAGATATTGTGGTTGACCTGATTATCCGGATGGACAAAAAATCCGATAAGGTATTTGACTTTTCAATGCCGGGGATTGTCCTGATTGATGAAATTGAAACGCATCTTCATATGGAACTGCAGAAAAATATCCTGCCATTCCTTACAACACTGTTCCCTAATGTTCAGTTTATTGTATCCACGCATTCTCCGTTTATTCTGAATAGCCTGGAGAATGTTGCCATCTATGATCTGGAAAACAGGCTGCTTGTGGAAAATGGTCTGTCAGATATTCCTTACAGCGGGATTGTAGAAGGGTATTTTAATGCGAATGAATTGTCTGATACTTTAAAAGCAAAATATGAACGCTATAAAGAATTGGCGGCGCAGCCGGAACTCTCTGACGAGGATATGGATGAGCTGTCGGGGCTGGAACTTTATCTGGATGAAATTCCGGATTATCTGGCACTGGATATCGCTACAGAGTACCGAAGGCTGAAACAGGAGCTTCGCGTAAGGGGGGATTTCTGATGGTGAAGGTAGAACGAACCTTTCCTGCCCCGGCTTCTCTTGCTGAGGAAGAAAAGAAGGCAAATGGCAGCTACAGAGAGCCTGATGTGATTGAGCGGCTGTATCGGGACTTCCACAACAAATGCTATATCTGTGAAATCGGGAATCTCCAGGATCCTCAGGTCGAGCACCTGCTTCCACATCAGAATGGCAGGTATCCGGAACGAAAATTTGACTGGAATAACCTGTTCCTGTCCTGTGGGCACTGCAATAGTGTGAAAAATCAGAGGAAATATGATGTCGGCATTATCGACTGCTGCAAAGAAGATCCTGAGGAACAAATCTGGTTTCGCCTGCATGAAAAAGAAACGCAGGTATCCGCAAAGGATGGAGAAAATGCGCAGGCCGTTCTTACTGCGCAGTTAGTGACCGAAGTGTTTAACCAGAGAAATACAGGGCTGCGGACACGTGCCAGCGCTCAGCGGCTGCACGAGCTGACATTAGAAATGGATAAGTTCTATGCCGCGCTGGAGGAAGTCACAGAATATCCAGAGTCTGCGTTTGCGCTGCGAAAAATGCAGGTACTTTTGCGGCGCGAGTCCGCATTTGCTGCATTCAAGCGTAATTACATCAGGGAACATCAGGAGCGTTACTCTAAGCTCTTTGCGTACATAGCATGATTCGAGCAACAAATTGGAGGATAACGCATGGAAATTTATTTGCACCAGGGAATGGAAGATTTTAGTCGATTGTGAATGATACCTGCGCTGACAAAACAAATATGATTTTATATATGAGAAATAATGGCTGGCTGCCCGGATGTGCATGAAACACTTCCGGGCAGTTTTGAAAGAATGTGGTCGCAATCCCATAGGCTTAGACAATGGGTAGTTTACCATAGAAGCGGCTTTGGAGCCGCTCTGAACTTTGCAGCAATTCTGTGGCCGCTTCGAACAGGAATGCCGGTTCTATGCTTTCTTTACCGCAATCCTGCTGCCTGCGCCCTTCGCCTTGAAAATCTTCTTATAGGCGGATACCTTCGCCGACGGCACCTTGAACGTACAGGTGCTCTTAATCCCTTTGAACGCGTTCGCGCCGGTTTTCGAGCTGGTCAGCTTTGCCGTTTTGAATGTCACCGACGCAAGCTTTTTGTCCTTGTAGAACGCTTTCTTGCCGATCGCACTCAGCTTCGCCGATTTGCTCACAAAGGTCTTCAGCGACGTGCAGCCCTGGAATGCCGAGGCTTTGATCGCCGTCAGCGCTTTGGACGTCAGGTTCACATAGGTTATCGATGTGCAGCCGTAAAAAGCGGAGGAGCCGATCGTTTTCACTTTCGCCAAAGTAACCCGTGAAGCTTTGCTGCCGACTGTCGTCAGCTTCTTGCATTTATAGAACGCCTTGCTTCCGATCGTGGTAACTTTATTCATCCCCTTTACGGTGGTCAGCTTCGTGTCGCCGCTGAAAGCGCCCGCTCCGACGGATGTGACCGAGGAGCAGCCCGTGACTGTTTTCAGAGCCGTACACTTCGCGAAGGACGAAGCGCCGATGGCCGTGACGGAGGAAGGGATGCTGACTGTAGTCAGAGCCGTACATCCATAAAACGCGTTCGCTCCGATGGTGATGACATTGGAGCCGATGCTCACGCCCGTCAGTTTCGTGCATCCGTAAAATGCGCTCGCCCCAATGGCCGTGACATTGGAGCCGATGCTCACGCTCGTCAGGCTTGTATTTCCCATAAACGCGTTATCTGCAATTGCGGTCACCTGATAAGTCACGCCGTCTATCGTAACGGTGTCCGGAATCGTAACGGAAGTAGCGGAGGAGGAGGTTGTTCCGGTGTATGTGACGGTGGGATTCGCCCCTGACCCCGTCACCAGATAAGTTCCATTTTCGGAAGTGTCCGTGAGAACAGATCCGACCCCGGCAGAGGAGGCATCAGTGGTATCAGTATCGGTGCCGCTCCCGGTACCGGAACTGCTGTCTGCAGTTACGGTAATAGTGACCGTCGTGCTCGCGGCATCATAGCTGCTGTTTCCCGCCGCACTGACCGTAATCGTCGCAGTTCCCGCGCCTGTGCCTGTCACCAGACCACTGCTGTCAACGGTGGCTATGGCCGTATCACTGGAGCTGTAGGTGATCGTTCCCTGACCGCTTGCTGTGATTGTGGTGGTTTCTCCGACTGCAATCGAAGATTCCCCGGCAGCGGCTGTCAGCGTCTGCGTTCCTTTTATCACCGTAACGGCTATGATATTGCTCGCGAATTTATAATTCTCCGTCTCCGCGGCCTGTATGGTAATGACTACAGAGCCAGGCGCTATGCCCGTAACGATGCCATTGCTGTTTACCGTAGCTATGGAGACATCCTGGGAAATATAACTGATCGCCCCCTGGGCGCTTGCAAGAATCGTCCCGATTTCACCCACCTTAATCGCAGACGGTTCTATGATAACCAAATCCTGGTATGCCTTATTAATCGTAAAGGTTTTGGACGCCGTACCTGTATAATTTCCCGTACCAGTGGCAATCGCGGTAGCGGTTCCGGCATTCTGGTTATTCTCGTAGGAAACCGTGTAATCCACGTCCTGCGTCAGATAATCAACATGCAGCTTGACCTTGACCGTCGGCTCCTTTGCCTCGCCGTCATAGGTATAAGCGCTGTCCGATAAGAGAACTGTATATTCCGATATGTCTGCGGGGTCTATGGTAAATGTCTTTATAATCATGCCGTAATTATTTCCAAAACACCTGATCGTAACATTCGCGGTGCCGGCATTCACATTGTCATTATAGAGAAGCGTGTAATCCGTACCGGCTGTCAGAGTTGCCGAACCATCGGTTATGGTAACAGACGGCGCTTTTTCTGTCCCGTCATATATATAACTCTCCGAGGCAAGCGATACCGTCCAGTCGGAAACACCTTCTTCAGTAAACCACAGATAAACCTCCATTGTAGTACTGATGCTGCCATTATTTACAGTATAGTAATAAGCCAGTGATTCCGGCAGAGAAGATCCGCTGAAAACAATATAGTCTCCGGAAATGGAAGCATCTGTACCTTCTTCCAGAGACACATTTCCAATATTCTCCTCACCAACCAGAGCCGTGAGAGAAATACTCTGCACGTCATCAAGCGAACTTGTCAAAACACTGATGTTCTGTGAGTTGCAGAACAAATCTGTTAAAGCTGTACAGCTGCTCACGTCCAAGCAGCTCAGATTATTGCCATAGCAGGCCAAAGTTGTTAAAGCTGTACAGCTGCTCACGTCCAAGCAGCTCAGATTATTGTCTTCGCACCTCAAATATGTTAGCGCAGTGTTTTGGCTTACGTCCAGACAGCTCAGATTATTTTCAGAGCAATCCAACCGCTTTAGTGCAGTGTTCTGACTTACGTTCATACTGCTTAAACTATTGCTATCACAAAACAGATACAAAAGTGTAACGTTCTGGATCACGTCCAGACTACTTAAATTATTGCTATCACAATATAAATACAAAAGCGCAGTGTTTTGGCTCATATCCAGACAGCTCAGATTATTTTCAGAGCAATCCAACTCCCTTAGTGCAGTGTTCTGGCTTACATTCAGGCTGCTCAGATTATTTTCAGAGCAATCCAACTCCCTTAGTGCAGTGTTCTGACTCACATCCAGACTACTTAAATTATTGTCATAGCACCACAAATCGATTAACGCAGTGTTCTGGCTCACATCTAGGCTGCTCAGATTATTTCCACCGCAATACAATAAATCTAGTGCAGTGTTCTTACTTATGTTCAGGCTGCTCAGATTATTGTTTGTGCATGTTAATTGCTCAAGTGCTATGCAACTGCTCACGTCCAAACTGTTCAAGTTATTACCGTCGCAACTCATATTTTCCAGCTCTGTACACCCACTCACATTCACGCTAGTCAGATTATTGTCAGGGCAAAGAAAAGTTGTTAGCGCAGTGTTTTGACTCAAGTCCAGACTGCTCAAATTATTGTGAGAACAGTCCAAATGGTCTAGCGCAGTGTTGTGGCTTACGTCCAGACTGCTTAGATTATTGTTCCCGCAATATAAACCTTCCAATGCCGTAAAATACTCAATACCTTCAAGGCTGCTAATTCCAGTATTGTAAACAGAAATAGAACGTGCGGTTCTGATCTCCTCCGCGCTCAGTCCCCCGCTGCTATCATCATCAAACTCTTCCGAGATGTATTCCCGAAAGATTTCATCCGGAAAATTCGTCGCATTAATCGCTATTTCTACACTTTCGTCCGACGTATCTGCCTCCGCGGCTTCCTCAGCGGTAGCCGTCGGGACTTCTTCTACAGACTCAATAGAAATAATCGAGAGACCATCGTTCTGCCCCCCCGCATTGTCTCCGCCGTATCCGCCGTCGCATCTGGTTCATCTGCATCCGCCTCGACGGCGTCCGCTACTGTATCCGGTTTTTCTGTCTCCGCCTCGACTGCATCCTCCGCCGTATCCGGCTTTCCTGTCTCCGCGTCGATCACATCAGCCGTTGTAACCGACTCCTCTGTCTCCACCTCTGAGACCGTTTCCTCTGCGACAGCTGAGATTTCGCTATCATCAATGATGATAACCGTGTCCTCATTTGCCAGCGCGGTGCTTGCGGGCGTCACTGCGAGCATCACGGCGGCCATCAGCAGCGCCCATTTTTTCTTTTTCTTCATACGCTTTTACCTTTCCTTTCTGGTCTTATTTATTGGCCGCAGTTTGTTTCCAGACCGCGGCCGTATAAGCGCTGTATAGCGCTATATACCTCTCATGAGAATAGCTGCCTTTTTCCGAACAAGAAGTATTGTTCCAGAAGTATTATTCCCTTTCCAAAACGACCCTGCACTGCTTTTTATAGCAGGCAATGCCGTATTTGAGGATTCTTTGCATATCATCTTCCTTCAACTCGGCGGTATAATTGTTCTTATTGATCTGGTCCATAGCTTCTTTACATGCCGCATCCAGATCCCCACCTTCCGCATATTTTACTTCAATGACAATACCGATCCCTTCGTCTTCGATTTCAATCTGGATGTCGCAGTATCCGTCTCCTGCCTCTCTATTTGAGCTGACGCCCCAGTCGCTTTTAAAGAACATAATTCCAAGAATCAGGCCGTGGTAAAAGTTTTCTTTGAATTCCTTCCTTACGGCTGTATCGCGAATACTGATCGTCTTTCCCATGCCTCTTGTGAACACTCGCTCGACATTGGCAGTGTCGCCGTTTTTCAGAGCATTGCAGAACTCCGTTACCAGGGTACCGTCCTCAGCTACTTTTTCTTCAAACAATTCCAGGATAAAATCACTGAAGATTTCGCGGACCTCATTATTTGGGATTTTCAGGCGCACCAGGTTTTCGGAGGGTATTTCACTTAAAGTCAGGTATCCGGTCGCAAACAGAAGGCTCCACATATTTTCAACATTATTGTATATAGTATTGTAGGTCAGCTGTTCTTCAATTTTCTTCTGGACGGTTTCTCCGGAAATAAGGCGTTCGATCTGTGCTTTGGTTACGCCGTTCCCCATGCAGCGGATGAATTTTTTTACTTCGTCATTACCGCTGGAGTTTTTCCAATAACTCTTAGGTCTCTTATATGGACTGCTCAGTAACTGGTTGCACCAGTTGATGACATCCCATGGATTATAAACATATGCATTGGATATTCTGTATCCATCATACCATTCTTTGGTAGTGTCGTAGTATTCGGAAAGTCCATAATAATCCAGCATTTCACGTACTTCTGCATCGGTAAATCCGAAATATTCATCACATTCTGCGTCCAGAAGCGAATATATTTTCAAATTGTTCAGTCCGGTAAAGATACTTTCCTTGGAAACTCTGAGGCAGCCAGTCATCACTGAGAAGAACAGGCTGCTGTTTGTTTTTAATGCGGCATCCAGCATATTTCGGATCAGGACAATCATTTTGTCATAATAGCCGTGTTCGTTTGCTTTTGCCAGGGGTACGTCATACTCATCAATCAGAATGACCACTTTCCGGTTGTAGTGCTTTTCCAGAAGCCGGGATAAGGTATTCAGGCTGCCGGTGATTGTAGATTCGGACATGGCAAATGTGCTTTTTTGTGATTCATCAACCTTAATGAGCTGACGATACAGGCTTTTTTCTTCCTCGTAAAGCTTATTGCTGTCAAGAAGGAACCGAAATCTTAACGCTTCCTTTGCGATAATTGTACAGAGCTCATTTCTCGCAAACTCATAGCTGTCTCCATGGGCCGTTTTCAGACTGATGGAGATCACGGGGAACTGTCCCATAAATGTTTCACACAGCCGCGTTTCCTTTAAGATGGAGAGGCCTTCAAACAAACTTTTATCCGTATCGATTTCGAGGAAATATCTGAGCATACTTATATTCAGACTTTTTCCAAAACGGCGCGGGCGCGTAAAAAGATTTACTTTACCCGGATTTGACAGCAGTTCTTTGATAAAATCTGTTTTGTCAACGTAATAATAATTTATTCTTTGAAAGTCCGCAAAATCTTCTACTCCTATCGGAAGTATTTTCCTGCTCACGCTGCGTCCCTCCCTGCAAATGGTTTAAAGAAACATTGTCTGCGACTATGGAAAGTTTACCACAAAGCCGTATGGTAAGCAAGGAAAGTTTTGTTTTCTAATAATTGAGACTGAGGAAGGATATTAATACGGAACACACTCATTGCTTTTTCCTGATTTCCAGAGTATACTGTAGAGCAGGAATGAAAGAGGGGGATTGGCTTGAAAAAGACGATTTCTTTGAAGGGAAAATCATTTTATACGTTACTGGCTGCGTTTGGCATTTTAATCCTTTTGCTGCTCTGTTCTGCATACATGATCAGTTATTTTGCGCTGAAGAATGAGAGCAGCCGGTTCGAGACCAGCCTGGAGACGATTCTGACATTACAGGTGCAGAATACCGGAGAGCACTATTCTTCGGATGAGTATTCGGCTCTGGAGACGGAGCTGGCAGGCAATAGCCTGCTTGCTGATCTGGCTTCCCGTGAGCACATCGAATATGACGAGGACGTCGAAGAAGCGGAGCGTCTGCTTCAGGAGTATAAGCAGTCGGTTTCCTATGCGGATCTGATCTGTTACTTTTATTTTGAAAAAAGCGGATATCTTTTGTGCACCATGCTGTCTGGGGAGGACACTTCGGATCTGGCGCCGGATTATGTGACAGAACAGCTCGCGGATTTCGAAACAATGGAGGATGGCGTTACTGAAAAGTATCTGGGTGTGGACGGGGATGACAATTATTATGATGTCTGTCTGGTAAAGCTGGCATCCGGACTGGGGCTGATCCGCGTTTATATTGGGACTCCTTCCTATGAATTGCCTGAACTTTTTTTATCAAATATGACCGGCGTGGAAATGTATACCTACGATCAGTATGGAAATGAACATGCTCTGGAAGAAGATCAGGAGCTTGCAGGCCTGTATGATTACGATTCCCTGGGAGAGGAAGACTCGGACACGTTCGCTTTCTCCTATGATGGACACCATTATATCGGTTCGTATTATACGTTTTCTTCCCGACCGATTCGTCTGGCTGTATTCTGCCGGGACACGGCGGCAGAGAACCGGATCCTCTCTTTACGCATTGTTCTGTTCGCGGTGGTCTGTCTTGCCGTTGCCTGTCTGAGCTTCGCGATTCTGTTTGCCAGATGGACCTACAAGCCGGTGGAAGAGCTGGTTTCAAAGCTCCCTGACGGGATTCGGTCAGAGGATGCGGCCCTGTTTCGGGATGATTTTGGGATCCTTAACCGTGCGTTTGACCAGTGGGCAGAAGAACTGCGGGAGAAGGAACAGCTGCTGCAAAACCAGGATGAGCAGGCGCAGCGTCTGGATGAACTCATACCGGACAGCGGGCAGCTGCGCGCTCTGGCCTCGGCGATTGCTGCTCTTTCGGAGAAGGAAGCTCTGGCTCAATATGACACTCTGATCGGGCAAATGACAGAGTTGTCCGGAAAGCTTCCGGACAGTGAGGATATTGTGTTCTATCTGCTCATGGATATGATTGCGCTGACTGTTTTGGATATTTCGCTCCCGGGGGACATCAGCCATCAGAGGGTGCGCGGATATGCGCAGAAAATACGGCAGTCGCAGGACGCGGAGGAGCTGCGGGCGGCATTGGCGACCGCGCTGGACAGGCTCGGCGGCGATAAAGACGATGGGAAGGAAAGTGAAGAAAAGCGCTTTGAGCAGATCCGGCAGTATCTGCAGGATGATTTCAGGGACCCGAACCTGAGCGCGGGGATGGTTGCGGAGAAGTTTCATATCAGCCCTTCCGTGCTCTCCAGGCAGTTCCGGAAATACAATAATACAGGTTTCCTGGAATATCTTCACCAGCTTCGCGTGGCGGAGGCGGTGCGGCTGCTGCGGGAAACGGATAAGACAATTACTGAAATTGCCGGGCTGTGCGGCTACACAAATGTTTATACCATGAACCGCGCGTTTAAGACCTGCGCGGGCACGACTCCCGGGAAAATCCGCAGCAGAGAGGCCTGATACGGATGAAGCAGGAAACTGCCGGATTCCGGCTATGTCGGGGTTTTTGCATCGAGTTATTCTTGCTCATGATTCGTTTACGGATTGCGGATCTTTCCTTCAGCGAAACAGGCGGGCAGAATGCACATGGAATTACAATAATGGGCAGGTTATATCAGGAAAAATGGAGCCGGACATCCACTGTGGATATCCGGCTCCTCGCTCCTCGGGAAGCAGACAGGTGTTTGCTTCCCGTCTGTCTGTCAGTCCTGTATGCGGATGCCCGGTTCTTACAGGCAGCCAGTCCCCGTTCCGGTGGCTGGACGCCGCCCGATTACCGGCTTGCTGTCAGGTTACCGCGCTGCATTTTACGCCGTCTGGTTACGAGTCGCCGCCCCCGGTTACCGGCTTGCGGTCAGGGAAAACGCATGAATCTCGTCGTCAAAATACAGCGACCTGCCGAGGCAGTTCAGCCAGCACTGTCCGCAGCTCTGGCAGTTTTCCGGATAGGCGATCACGGATTTATTGGAGGCTGTGTCAAAACGGAACACATCCATCGGACAGATGTTTACACAGTTCTGGCAGCCGACACATTTATTCAGATCATATCTTCTTACAGCCATCTCTATAATTCTCCTTTTCCTATATTTGATGATACTGGGGACAAAAGATTACTTATGTTCCCGATTGATTCCATTTTGATGTATTAAGCACAGAGGACTCTGCCGTGCGGCGGTATGTATTGCCTTGCCGTGTGATGGCATCGGCTCCTCCATCGCAGAGGTGGAGACGCCGTACCGTTGCGGCGATTTTACCAGGTTGAGGCCTCGGTCTCCGGCAGATCCTTTGCCTCTGTCTCGCCCGGGAAACGGTAATAGACGCCGTACCGATCCTCGTAGGACATGGTCTGATCGCCCTTCCAGTCCTCCTTGATATCTACTTTATTGATCTCCACGGAATCATCATCGCCCTTCTGGAGCGTTATGTAGCAGAGATAGTCGTCGTCGCGATATGGATAATCTTCGCGGAAATGATAACCGCGGCTTTCCTTGCGCTCCAGAGAAGCGCGCAGCTTCAGCTCCGCGACAAGTGCTTTGTGTTTCATTTCGTGGCACAGGCGCAGGTCATGGCCGCAGGTCGCTCTCAGCTTCGGAATGATGTCCTGACGGAACTGTACGATCTGTGCGAGCGCGCTGTTCAGGGAGGTTTCATTCTTGGCGATCGTGATCCAGTATGGACCCATGATCGAAGTCAGGATATCGCGCGCCCAGTTTGGATCGTATCCTTTTTCAACGCTCAGCGGTGCGAGGATATCCTCGCTCAGGCTGCTGATCTCCTCGTCCGGAATCTCAGCCAGTGTTACGCCCTCAGCGTATGCCGCGGCCGCGGCTCCGGCGATTTTGCCCTGTACGCCGGCAAAGTTTGACGTCCAGCCGGACGGCGCGCCCTTTGTTCCGCCGGTCGCCATGCTGCCGTTGGTGCCGTCGCCGGCTACCCACAGACCCTCGATACTTGTCTTGCCTTCTGTGTCATCGATGCCGCAGAAAATTCCGCCTGCAAAGTGGGTAAACATTCCGGGAGCCGCGCCAAAGACGTCGCCTTTGAAGACTGCACTGGAGAATTTTCCGGTTCTTGGATCGTTTTCGTCCTCGGAGGTAGTAGCCCCGCGGCCATTGCCCGTGGTAAGCTCATATTTATCGACCGGTGTGATGCCGTACGCACTGTCAAAGACCGGTGTGATGACAGACTTTGCCGCTCCGGATGCTTTCGCTGCGGCGTTTTCCTTTGTTGAGCCGCCCGGAGCGCACAGCCAGACATTTTCTACATACTGCCAGCTGTTACAGGCCAGTACATTGCCCGGCGCGTAGGAAGCGCTCATGTGGAAATCCTCAAATTCCTGTCCGGTCACCGGAAGCCCATGCATATAGCCCATGTACTCTCCGTCAAAGGTGTCTTCTCCGGTCGGGAATCCTGCCGGCTTGTAGCTGCCGGTACCGGTACACAGAACAACCGCGCGTGCGCGGAAGGTAATCAGAGTGCCGCTCGGGACATGCATGCCGATCGCGCCCGCAATCCGGCCGTCCTCTTCGATGATATCCATGATCATCGTGTGTTCTACATAATCAATCTCCTGATCCTTTAAAGCCTGGGTGAAGGCCAGACGGCGATCGTACTGAATGTTGTCCAGATGATAATCTACCAGCTTGTCATTCTGGACGGTTCCGTCTACCCAGTATCCGGCGTCCTCGCCCTTGGTATACTGAGTCAGAATGCCCAGCTCCACGCATTTTTCATAGACGGACTTAGACTCATCCTCCCAGACCTGTACCCAGTCGATGTTTGCCAGAAATTCGTTGGAATACATCATGGCGTACTCAAATTCTTCCCTGCTGTCGCCAAAGCTCTCGTCAAAGAAATTGTGGGAGCTGGCCCATGCGCTCAGACCTGAGTAGCCGGGGCGGCCCTTGTCGACCAGGAGGACATTGCTTCCGGCTTCCTTTGCGGACATAGCCGCGAAAAGACCCGCGAATCCGCCGCCGACGACCAGCACATCACATTCATAGTCTGTCACGGACGGAGCTTCTGCTTCCGGGATATCCAGCTCCGTGACAACGCGCTCTTCCGATTCGGAGGAAGCGCTTTCCGTCTGGCTTTCGGTCTCTTCCTCCGCCAGGGAGTTGATTCCCAGAAGCCCTGCGGCGGCCAGGCTCGCAGAACCGGCGGTCACGCCTTTTAAGAAATCTCTTCTGCTGATTTGTTTACTCATCGCATTCTTTCCTTTCTTTTTGCTCGGAAACGCCTTGAGACGGTTCTACAGGGACAGCGACCGGCCTGATCCCCAAAAGACCGCCTGCATACCCTGAAAAAATTCGTCCGGCGTTTTGTGAAAACACCAGTGACTGTTCATTACTGTTCGCTCTCCGACAACGTACTTTGCCGCGCGGTCAGGGGCGAAAACGCAATGGTAATAACTGCCCAGGACAGCAGTGGCACCCTGCACATGCTGTCCTGAAGAAATACATTTATTATAATAGGTATCAGGGAAGGGGAGAAATGGGCACTTTTTTCCGGATTGACAAAAATTGAGAGCTGAGGCCGTTCCGCAAAAAATGCAAAGACGGCAAAAGATGAAAATGTATTCAAAGATGAATCGTTCAAAGGCTGATAATCGTTATTTCATTCACCGACATCAATGGTCTGGCTGTCTATTGATCAGATGGCGGAATTGTTTCAACGAGACAAACCGACCGTTTCCCGGCATATTAAAAATATTTTCACCGAGGGGGAGCCGCGGCCAGAGTCAACTGTTGCAAAAGTTGCAACCGTTCAAGCTGGAGTGAACTATGATAAAGAAGCAAAGGGAACGGAGAAGAAACACCACACATGTGTAATGGAAAAACAGCCCGGATGTGCATGAAACACATCCGGGCTGTTTTGAAAAAATGAAGTCGCATTCCCATCGGCTTTAGATAATGGGTAGTTCACCATGGAAGCGGCTTTGGAGCTGTTCTGAACTTTGCAGCAATTCCGTGGCCGCTTCGAACAGGAATGCCGGTTCTATGCTTTCTTTACCGTAATCTTACTGCCTGCGCCCTTCGCCCTGAAGATCTTTTTATAGGCGGATATCTTCGCTGACGGCACCTTGAACGTACAGGTGCTCTTAATCCCTTTGAACGCGTTCGCGCCGGTTTTCGAGCTGGTCAGCTTTGCCGTTTTGAATGTCACCGACGCAAGCTTTTTGTCCTTGTAGAACGCTTTCTTGCCGATCGCACTCAGCTTCGCCGATTTGCTCACAAAGGTCTTCAGCGACGTGCAGCCCTGGAATGCCGAGGCTTTGATCGCCGTCAGCGCTTTGGACGTCAGGTTCACATAGGTTATCGATGTGCAGCCGTAAAAAGCGGAGGAGCCGATCGTTTTCACTTTCGCCAAAGTAACCCGTGAAGCTTTGCTGCCGACTGTCGTCAGCTTCTTGCATTTATAGAACGCCTTGCTTCCGATCGTGGTAACTTTATTCATCCCCTTTACGGTGGTCAGCTTCGTGTCGCCGCTGAAAGCGCCCGCTCCGACGGATGTGACCGAGGAGCAGCCCGTGACTGTTTTCAGAGCCGTACACTTCGCGAAGGACGAAGCGCCGATGGCCGTGACGGAGGAAGGGATGCTGACTGTAGTCAGAGCCGTACATCCATAAAACGCGTTCGCTCCGATGGTGATGACATTGGAGCCGATGCTCACGCCCGTCAGTTTCGTGCATCCGTAAAATGCGCTCGCCCCAATGGCCGTGACATTGGCGCCGATGCTCACGCTCGTCAGGCTTGTATTTCCCTTAAACGCATTATCTGCAATTGCGGTCACCTGATAAGTCACGCTGTTTATCGTAACGGTGTCCGGAATCGTAACGGAAGCTGCGGAGGAAGAAGCTGTTCCGGTGTATGTGACGGTGGGATTCGCCCCAGCCCCCGTCACCAGATAAGTTCCGGTTCCGGAAGGGTCCGTGAGAACAGATCCGGCCCCGGCAGGGGAGGTCAGCGTCTCTGTTCCTTCTATCACCGTAACGGTTATTATTTTGCTCGCGAAATTATAATTCTCCGTCTCCGCAGCCTGTACCGTAATGACGACAGAGCCGGGCGCTATGCCCGTAACAATGCCATTGCTGTTTACCGTAGCGATGGAGACATCCTGGGAAATATAACTGATCGCCCCCTGGGCGCTTGCAAGAATCGTCCCGATTTCACCCACCTTAATCGCAGACGGTTCTATGATAACCAAATCCTGGTATGCCTTATTAATCGTAAAGGTTTTGGACGCCGTACCTGTATAATTTCCCGTACCAGTGGCAATCGCGGTAGCGGTTCCGGCATTCTGGTTATTCTCGTAGGAAACCGTGTAATCCACATTCGGCGTCAGATAATCATCTTGCTGCCTGACATTGACCGTCGGTTCTTTTGCCTCGCCGTCCCAGGTATAGGTACTGTCCGATAAGAGAACCGTATAATCGGAGATGTCCGCGGGGGCTATGGTAAATGTCTTTATAATCAAGCCATACTCATCCCCGACACACCTGATCGTAACCTTCGCAGTGCCGGCATTCACATTGTCATTATAGAAAACCGTGTAATCCGTACCGGCTGCCAGAGTTGCTGAACTATCGTTTATGGTAATAGACGGTGCTTTTTCTGTCCCGTCATATACATAGCTCTCCGGGGCAAGCGTTACCGTCCAATTGAAAATATTTTCTTCAGGAAACCATAGCTCAACTGCCATTGTTTCATCGACGCTGCCATTGCTTACAGTATAGTAATAAGTCAGTGATTCCGGCATAGAAGACCCACTGAAAACAATCTGATCCCCGGAAATGGAAGCATCTATACCTTCTTCCAGAGTTACATTTCCGATATTTTCCGCGCCAACCAGAGCAGAGAGTGAAATGCTCAATATGTCATCAGGCGAACTTGTTAAAACGCTGATATACTGATGGCCGCACTTAATACTTTCTAATGCCACACATCCGCTCACGTCTAGAGAACTCAAACTATTGTCATAACAGGACAAATATTGCAGCGCAGAGTTCTGGCTCACGTTCAGAGAGCTCAAAATATTATCATAACAGTACAAATACTGTAGCGCGGAATTCTGGCTCACATCCAGAGAGCTTAAATTATTGTAAGAACAGGACAAATACTGCAGCACAGAGTTCTGGCTCACATCCAGAGAACTTAAATTATTGCCATAACAGTCCAAAAGCTGCAGCGCAGAGTTCTGGCTCACGTCTAGAGAGTCCAAATCATTGTATGAACAGAACAAATACTGTAACGCAGAGTTCTGGCTCACGTCCAGAGAACTCAGATTATTGCCGTAACAGTACAAATACAGTAGTGCAGAGTTCTGGCTCACGTCCAGAGAACTCAGATCATTGTCATAGCAGTACAGCTTCTGCAGCGCAGTATTCTGGCTCACGTCCAGAGAGCTCAGATTATTGACGGCACAGTACAAATACTGCAGCGCAGAGTTCCGGCTCACGTTCAGAGAGCTCAGATTATTGTCAGGACAGTATAAATCTGTTAGCGC
>JAJQDT010000059.1 GCA_021202075.1 Lachnospiraceae bacterium
TCACAGCCTCTGCCTCGGTAAAGCCCATTATGAGCGTATCGATATTCTCTTTTATAGCGCCCTCCTGCAGAAGCCCGGCGAATGTGTTCGCCGCTTTTACTAACCTTGCGTTCTCCACATCTGTTCCGACAATAATGCGGGATGGATAAAGGTTGTCATATAATGCTTTTGACTCACGGAGAAACTCAGGGCTGAAGATGATATTGTCACAGTGGAACTTCTCTCTGACTGAAGCTGTGTAGCCCACAGGAATTGTGGACTTAATGACCATCACAGCATCCGGATTGTTTTCAATGACTAACTTGATGACTGTTTCCACAGCACTCGTATCAAAGTGCTGAGTCTTACTGTCATAATTGGTAGGAGCCGCAATGATAACAAAATCCGCGTTCTTATACGCTTCTGCAGCGTCCATTGTGGCGCTCAAATCGAGTTCCTTTTCCGCCAGGTACTTCTCTATGTACTCATCCTGAATAGGCGATTTCTTCCTATTAATAAGGTCTACCTTTTTCTGAATAATATCTACCGCCGTAACTTTGTTGTGCTGTGCTAAAAGAACTGCGAGGCTCAAGCCCACATATCCCGTACCAGCCACAGCGATATTGTATTTCAAGTTCTCCATAGTCCGAACTCCTCTATCTATTCTTCAGCCTGCGGATTTCCACAGCTTTTAAGCAAATGCTCACAGCTTTTAATAAGCACTCAGCTGTGCTTCACTATCTTTCCGTTATACATGTCTACTCCGACATTTCGTCTTATGTTTATTTGACAACCCGCAGATACCCACAGCTTCTAATCTGACTCAATTTTCAAAGCTCTCCATCTGGGAGCTTATTAAAAGATCCTGCGTGGTCCTCCTGTGTTCAATCTCATTTCCAGGGTCTTTTAATAAGCACTCAGCCTCACTTCACTATCTTTCTGTTATCTACTGTCTACTCTGACATTTCGTCTAATTCTGCGTTTTTCTGTATTGCCCTCATCATCTCAACCTCAAACGCATCCAAATAATCAGACAATTTTTACATTTTCAATCTTATTTTCTACTCATTTTTATTCATTTTCACCAAAACCAGTTCATTATCTCGCAGTCACCTATGTCTACTTAGCTTTTCGTCCAATCAAAAATCGGTCAATAATTTCAATAAGGTCTACTGCGTCCTTTTCGTCGAAAATAATCTCCTCATCTCGACGAAACTACCAGATTACACCTATGTCTACTTTGCTTTTCGTCTAATGCACTCATCCCATATGTGCAGAACAGATGCTCCTAAGCCCCATTTTGTAGGCAATTTTTACGCAGTAGACATTGACCACACACATATAATCGCCTCTTAACTTTTCGAGGTTCTTGTTGGTATATTTCAGCAGCCAATTCATATCAATCGCCGCTATGTCTACCCCTAAGATTTTGCAAGTGGGGATTTTCGATTTGTCTATCCTGCGCTGGAATTCTGCGTTCTTTTCATATGTATTCTTTTCATCTGCAACCACACCACCTGTGTTCATCACACCGCCTGTGGCTACCGTCTTATCTGCGTCCTTCGTTGTTGTCCCTTTACTTGGCATCTTCATCCCCCACACATACCTTTGTGGCAAAATTCCCGGTGTCCTGTCTTCCTATTTCCTGTCCTCAACACTGTTGATGACTATCATCTATCAGTAACAGCTGTGGACATCCACAGCGATTTTTCGTTTTTCTCTTGCCTGTGGCGATTACCACAGCCCCATGTTCTCATCTGCACTCATTTGTGCAATCCTTACAAAACTAATCCCCTGTTTTTGTCTATTCCTTACAAAGGAAAAACTGAGTTTATTTTTTGTTCTAATAGCACGTAAGGAGTCAAAATTCAGGGTTTTCAAGGGTTTCCGGAACTTTTCCCTCAGAGCCGCTCTTGCTCAACCTCAAAATTTCTCATTTTTATTGTGCAACTTGTATAAATTTCACTCATTTTTCCCACTTCCGTTTATAAGGAATAGCTAAACTGAGTTTATTTTTTGTTCTAATAGCACGTAAGGGAGTGCCAAAAGTTTGTTATGTCGTTCAGAGTTCCTCTGTTCATATATAGGTTTTCTCGAGTAGGCATGGGGATTACTCCCCATACCCCTACACAGAACCGTACGTGCGCTACTGACGCATACGGCTCTTCACTTCACATCCAACACACCATCCTTAAAACAAACAGACTCTGGTTCTCGGTTCCAACAGCGGAAACGTGCGGAGCAATCCATAAGCAAACGTTTCCCACGTATAACTTAGCTTCTGACTGCGCCTGTTGAGCCATCTGAACAGCAGGTTTCTGGTACATTCGTAATAGCGGTAGACTTCCTTGTAATTGTCCGTCACCGCATAATACTGGTAATGTCCTCTCAGCTTCGCATTGATACGTTTGAATATCCACTTAAGTGGCTCTGTCCTGTTTTCCTTTATCCACTCTTTCATTGCCCTGATTTTGCTCCGGAGCTTCTTCTTACTCGTTTTGACTTTGCACCGAAAGAAGCGCTTCTTCCTGTCTGTCCCACAGTAAAATGTGAACCCCAGAAAGTCGAAGGTCTCAGGCTTTCCCTGGCCTTTCCTTTTCCTGTTGGGTGCCGCAAACCTGCCGAATTCCAGTATTCTGGTTTTCTCTTCCGCCAGTTCCAGCCCGTACTTCTTCAGGCGTTCCTCCAGCCTTTTCCTGAATACCTCCGCCTCATACCTGTACTGGAACGTAGCTACAAAATCATCGGCATACCGGATCAGATGGCACTCACCCTTGCACTGCCTTTGGACTATTACATCAAACCAATTGTCCAACACATAATGTAAATACACATTTGCAAGCACAGGGCTTGCACCGTTCCCCTGCGGCGTTCCTGCCTCACTTTCAAGAAATTTCCCGTTTTCCATAATTCCGGCTTTCAGGAATCTCCTTACCAGTTCCAGAAACTTTCTGTCTGCAATGTCATGCTCCAGCATCTTCATCAGCCAGTCATGGTCAACATTGTCGAAGAATCCCCGGATGTCTGCTTCCACAACGAAGCTGGTTTTGCCATGCTGAACCCTGTGGATTACCTCCCTGACTGCCTGATGGCAGTTCCTTTCCGGTCGGAATCCGTAACTCATGTCATAGAACTTCGGTTCGTAAACTTCCACAAGCAGGTGCGCAATGGCATTCTCCACCAGTTTATCCTCGTAACAGGATATCCCCAGCGGACGCAGTTTTCCTTTGCTTTCCTTCGGGATGTAAGCACGCCTTGACGGGTTCGGCCAATAGCTGCCGTTTTTCATCCGTTCTACCAGATTCTCCAGGTTTCCTTTCAGGTTTGCCTCATACTCATCCTTTGTCACCCTGTCAATTCCCGTTGCCTTGTGCCTGTCCATGTCCTCATGGATAACCCTCAGCATCAGGGTATTGATATGTGCCGCAAGATTCTGAACCTTACCATCTGTTCTGTTCGCTTTCGCGATGTTGTATTTTAATCCAAGTCTTCCGTTTCCCATGTCCCCAGCTCTCCATTGTCTGCATGTATCGGTTCCACTTGAAATTGTGAAATGTACACCCCTTCCCTCCACCGTGGTTAGCGGCTTCTTCGGTACTATGGGTGTATCGGACTTCCTGCCATCCATTTGAATTCCTATCGCATTTCTTTGGTTTGGTTTCCATACCCCTGTTGTGGGGAGATGACAGGATCTCAGCTGTTCTGTACAACACACGTATCATCAGCCTCGCCAAGCTCTCAGACTGGGGGACGCCCCCGTATCCTCGCCTTTACGGTTACGGGGATGTTGTCTGCTGCGTGCACAAACGCATCGACCGTATCCAGCTAATACAAATTTCCCAGCTCAATCGCTTCACTTTCGTTACGGCTCTGCTGCTCCCTGTCCTACGCTTAAGTCTGACGTTACCGCTTCGACTCCAAGGACTCGGTACGGGCAGTTGGCTAGACCTTACCCGGCAGGGTTTCCCTGCTGTGTGTTGCCAGCTTACAAAAGCAAGCAACATAATTATGTTCGCTCGCCAGAGGAAATCAGCTATGCTGATTTCTCAGCTCGCACTGTGCATTTTGTACATTTTCTCCTCGTTTTTAGGCCGCCATTTTATAAGGAATAGCTAAACTGAGTTTTTCGTTTGTTATAAAAGCTGCTGTTCCAGTGTCGAATTAACTGTCGAACCTGCTGTCGAGCCCTCTGTCAAACCTACTTCTTTTTTTGAGACCTCACTCTGCGCTTAACAGAAGCCTTTTTTACCGCATTTTTACTACCTTCTACAACATATTCGACATCTCCAACGCTCACTGATACACCGTTACTGTCAGACTTAATACCGACTATAATTGTACCATCTGTCGAAGCAGTAGTCAATTCCCGGCTTTCCCCAGTCTGAACTTCCTCGACCGTGTGTACGTCATCCGCCTCATCCTCAGCCATCTCATACCGTGACACCTTCACATCGTACCCAATCCCCAAAGTGTCATCCTCTTTGTCAAACATATACGCTGACCGAATGGTTGACGCGGCGATCCTGTACGACTTAGGACTCAGGCGTGTGAGCATCCTGGCGACAGACTGGAGCGACGCGATTTCATCATCCTCCGCCCACTGTGAAAGGTCTTCCTCAGACGGAACACCAGGCGGAGTTGAGTCGTCATTCTCCCCAAGCAGATACGCCAGCGAGACGTTAAACACACCGCATATTTGGTTCAGTGTGCCAAATTCCGGCCTGCGGATGCCTCTTTCCCATCCTGATATTGAGTACTTGGACACCTTCAGAATATCCGCCAGGTCTGACTGCTTCAAATTGGCTTCCAGCCGCAACTGTGTTAGTCTCTCTTCAAACGTTGACATGTGTATTTCCCTCCCTGTCCTCTGCCTGAGAAAATGTGCCTTTTCAAAATAAAAAATTGCTATAATCCCTTGACAGTGTCATTGACACCTTGTATAATATGATTAGTTGGAACTTGAGTATGCTTTATCTGCAAATATTCCATACTTAAGTTGAAACCATATTATATAAGGAGGAAACACTCATGTTAGTTCAAGAAGCAGTTGTTTCAATTGTGGCGAAGGAAATCAAGAATGACAGCCTTGATATCCGTCCGTATGTCGCCACCATCACAGACTTGGATGACCACTACACCTTCCTTATCAAGAACCTCACCAACAGAGATCTTGACCGGAGGAACTTTACAGTCGACCAGGGCAGCGTCATTCTCTATGAGGGTAAGACCTACGTCTGCACCAGCTACACGACAATGAAAGTTGGCAGGAAGCTGTACCCGTTCATCACCGCAATGCTTGCAGTACCATCTGATAAGCCCATCGAATACAGTGATGAACCCGCCAAGAAGTCGGCATAGGTCTCAATCGGATCACTGAGGTTGGCTTGCACCCAGCCTCTTTGATTCCATTCCCTTTGGTTTGTTCAGTTGTCAACGGATGAGCCACAGCCTGTGGCTTAAGCACCCTCCTGAGTGCTTATTACAAGGTCCTCCCGTGTGGTTATTGACTGCACGTCAGGGCCTTTTAATAAATACTCAGGTTATTCGCTTGCGAGGGTGAACCCCTCCGACGCTTCGCGCCACCTCCCCTACAAGTAGGGGAGGCTTTTTGCGTTTGTTTTTGCGCATTTTTCATTGTGCAATTTGCACATAAATCAGCCGTTTTTCACTCATTCATTTGTAATAACTAGCTAAACTGAGTTTCTTTTTTGTTCTAAAAGCACGTAAGGGAGTGCCAAAAGTTTGTTATGTCGTTCAGAGTTCCTCTGTTCATATATAGGTATTTGTGCATTTTGTACATTTTCCTCTCGTTTTTAGGCTACCATTTTATAAGGAATAGCTAAACTGAGTTTTTCGTTTGTTATAAAAGCGTGTGTTCCAGTGGGCATAAACTGATAACAGCATTTTTTGTAAGGCTATTACAAACCACCCTTGCTTTTTCAAGCCGTTTTCTGTTCATCTCTTATAAAAATTCACTGTTTCATGTGCATTTTTGGTCTTACCCGAAACCGCTTTTTATCATAAATTTGCTCACTCCTATGTCTGCTATTAGAACAAAAATTGCAATCAGATTATGGAAAAACCGCCATTGATTGCTTGTATACCGTGTCGATGAGGAAGAATTGTTGTTCTTATTCTTCCTGTCTCGTGCCGGAACACATTCCGATTGTTTTAAGCCCAAATTCGCTTTTAAAATCGTACGATTCTCTTGACTTCGTCGTTCGATTTCGTTATACTGTAGCCAGAAATCTATAAGGAGGCGAATTTACATGACTGTTACTGCAACGGAATTCAAGTTAAACCTTGGCAAGTATCTCGTGCTTGCTGAAACAGAGGACATCCACATCTCCAGGAACGGAAAGGTCTCTGTCAAGCTCGTCAGCAATAATCAGGACAAGGTTGAAGCAATGCAGTCCCTCTTTGGATGTATCCCGGCAGACATCACGCCGGAGGAAGCAAGGGAAGAGAGGCTAAGCAGCATATGAATGTTATAGTCGATACCTGCGTTATCATAGACGCCCTACAGCAACGCGAACCTTTTGCAAAAGATTCGCAGGCAGTCTGCCTTGCAGTCGCCAAAGACAAAGTGTCCGGCTTTATCCCCGCAAAGTCCGTGGCTGACATTTACTACATCATGCACCGTAGCCTGCACAGCGACGAGGAGACCAGAAAACTCCTGAAAAAGCTTTTCATGTCTTTCGGAATCCTCGACACAACAGCCCTGGACTGCAGGAACGCGCTCACATCTCCTGTATCCGACTTTGAAGATGCAATTCTTGCTGAGACGGCATACCGGAACGGTGTTGACTACATCATCACCAGGAACACAAAGGACTTTACACGCTCCGTCATACCGGTCATTACCCCGGCTGAATTTATGGCAAAGATGTCTGAGGATGAAGAATAAACTGCTTCCCTGCCTACACGGGCAGGGAACTCCATCTCATTTGCGATTACCAGAACGATGCTCGTATCAAACATCTGTTTTAGTTGTTACGATCACCAAAGCATTCTCTTTCACCACAACAACTCCTCTCGTCAGGTTCTAATTACATTCTGGCTTAAGCATCCTGTTGGATACCTATTACAAGATCTTCTCATGTGGGCATCCACTGTAAGCAAGACCTTCTAATAGATATTCAACTATTTATTTGCACTACAAAAAGCCCAAAGCAGAATGTCCTCCGACGTTCCGCTGCAGGCTTATCTCACTCTCCTTTTCAATTTTTTCAGCTCGTTCGATTGGATCAAAACAGAGCAACACCAGAAGTATATCACCTCATCTACTCAGGCTCTCTGGCTGCTCAATCTCAACGAAAATAGACTTTTGAAAAGACTAGGCAAAGCCGCAAACCTTTGTAAATAAAGGCTTTTTCGTGGTTGTCCCTATTATAACTCCAGCACCTTCTTCTATGTTTTGCAATTCCTCTTTCCTCACCTGGAACAAGCAGCCGAAAGAATGTGAAATTGAAATCTTCTGCCCTGTTTTATCCTTTCTATTTCTGCTTATTGCTTGAACTTTTACCACCCCTACAGAGACGTAACATTACGTTTCTTCTTTCGGTTCTAAATTCTGACATCAGTCAAGTCTCTGCAAATCCATATTCTTCCTCAAATTCCTTCATTTCTTCTCTGCTGTAGCAATGAAGAATATATTTAGCGGTTTCATCAACAAACAACTTTAATCGAAACCAGTAGTACCCGTATTCTCCTGTAAAATACACATTATAGTTTTCCGGTACATCCGCCTTTTGTGCAAATCCTGTGCAAAATTCCTTAAATGCACTAAAATCCGGAATTTCTTCCTGAAATGAACGATTGAGCGAGTACAGTTCTTCCATAAGTTCCATTGAGCAAAATTTCTTACGTTCTACAGTAAAATTTGCTTTCCAGCCATCATGATATTCGGCATATACAACCCCCATCTCACTCAATGGTTTCCCATCAATGGAATATAACCAAACCTGCTGGAAAGGTATCTCATTTTTGAATAATTCTTTCATTCATCCGGTTCTCCTTTTTTGTTGGTGATCTTGCCGTTTTCGTTGGTGTTTCACCAACATATCCAGAAGTTCTCCTGTATCTGTAGGTGTCACAGTAAATCTTCTGTCTTCATCGATGCTTTTCATCATCACCACATTTTCCAGATACTCTCCTGTTTCCTTCGGTGGTTCTCACATCCAAAGCATTTTTCCTTTTTTTAAGTCTATCTGCGGACAGACTGGCGAAAGCATGCCCTTTTTTAATAGAAAATGGATTGAAACGGCGGTTTTATATTATGTCAAGACACGGAATGTGCATATTTAAGCGCACAAAAATAAGAGCCCCTATAATGGCTCCTATTTTTCTGAACTTAATCTAATTATTCACCGTTTCGATTCTTACGGATTAGACCTTTTCAATCACACAACTATGTCTCTTCGCATTCTCTCCCTTAGCATCCTTATCGTAATTAATTCCTACCAGCAGCAGGTTCCCAAAGTACTCCTTCAGATCACCATCATAGCGCTTTTCCAACTGCTCCCCATTCCGCTCCGCTGACAGCGTCCTCGAATATCTCAGCCACTTCGAAATTCGGGATGTATGTCTCTCGTTTTGTCGAATCATAAGCCAGATATCCGAGATGAATCAAAAGCGTCAGGACATCATTTTTATTCTTAAATGATGTGATGTCATTCTGAAATGTACTTATTCTGACACTTACTTTTTGCCCTCCAAGCATTGTAGTGACTGCATCCTTCAAACCATCAAAATCCATGCCGATATATGCTTTCAGACTTTCGAAGGTTTCTGTCTGTGTCCAGTAGTTTGAAATTTCCTCCTCCTGCAATGCGTTCATCACGGAATTTGGACTGTATACATGTTTGATTCTGCTAAATGAGTATCCATCATACCAGGACTGCATATCATCAAATTCCATTTGATATTCATCACAGAGCCGCTTCACTTCATCTTCTGTGAATCCAACGTACTCTGCAAGCCTTCCCGGTCTTGTCATGGAATACTCTTTAAAATCTGTCAGCGCTGATTCTGTACCATACTTTTTTATCGGAAGGATTCCGGTCATATAAGCGGCGGCAATTGTCCTGGAGGTCGTATCCTTATTTTTAAAAAGACTTCTCAGGAAAAGAATGTAATTCTCCTGAAGCTGTTTGTCATCTTTAAACTCCCGAAACAGAGCGTCCCACTCGTCTATGACAAAAACAAACTTTGCATTGCCCTTTGATACAACGGCATATAAAGCCTTGCCGAGATTTTTTTCTTCATCAGCTATACATCCTGGAAAAGCATCTCTTAGTTCTTCAAGAATAGTATTTTTTATATTCGAAACAATCTCTATATTATTATCCTTTGAATCTGCTATGAAACCCGTCACGTCAAAGGTTATGACATTATATTGGTTTAGAGATGTTGCTCAAAGCTAGTATCTTTTGCAATTTTAAGATCCTCAAAAAGGAATCTGGAGTCATAGCTCTTATCATAATATGCACAAATCATGTTGGCGTCATAAGACTTTCCGAATCGTCTGGGTCTGCTAAAGCTGACTAACGGCTTTGGCTTTCCTATAAGGCTGTTCATAAAAGAGATGAGTCCTGTTTTGTCCACATAAATATCTCTTCTGATTTCTTCAAATCCTGCATATCCGGGATTTAAATAGATTCCCATGTGCTGGTACCTCCTCTCTATGATATCTAATAGCACTCCAAAATCTGACAATCCAGTCGTTGATCTGCGAGGTTTGTCTTCGCTCCGCTTCGGTCGGCAAACTTCTTGTAAGTCACATTATACATTTGCAACTGTCCATGTGCAAGCATATTTTTTATTCCCACATCTTTGTTAATCGTCTGATTATTTTTCGAATTATCAGATTATGTGCAAATTTGGGGTTCTAAAAGCACGCGTTCCGGTGGGCAATCAACAATAGTGCCCTCTTTTGTAAGGCTATTACAAACCGCCCTCGCTCTTTCAAGCCATTTTCTGTTCATTCCTTACAAAAAATCACTGTTTTATATGTCATGCCACTCTAACCCGAAGCCACTTTTTATCATAAATTTGCTCACTCCCATGCCGGCTATTAGAACAAAAATTTTTATTTCTTTCGCTTCTATGTGAATGAAAGCCTTTATTCTCTGCCATTTCATCTGCAATTACCTGAAAAAAAGCGCAATTTAATAGAGGGACGCAGATCCCTCTATTTTATCCATTATTAAATTTCTTAAATCTATTCTTCCACTGAGGAAAGACAGATACGAAGCTTCTGATTTCGGTGTTTTAAGTTTTCAGGATGCGTATACTCTATCTTCCCTTCCTCTATCAATTCTTTCATTGCTTTCCCAAGAGCTGCGGTCAATTTTGAATAGCCTAATTCTTTTACAAGTTCTGAAGAGGACAACTCTCCATACACTGACAGGCTTTCGATCATCATTTGTTTCATCTCCGCTGTAGTAAGACGCGTCCTTTTCTTTTTTTCACCATTTACATTCGCATCTGGCAAAAATTGCTGATGTACCGGCAAAATAACTGTCAGATAAGTACGTTCAGCATCCGTTTCAAATACAGGCAGATCTGATCCGTTTTGCTGCATAGCCCTTAAAATCGTTGGAATACCGGTATTTCTTCCTTCAACAAGATGAAGTTCCTTTAAGAAATCGCCAATTCTCCTGTTTCTGTATCTTCGAGAAATCATTTTTCTATTAGCAATTTTTCCCTTCATATTCTATCGTCTCCACTATTGGCACATATCTTGGTTCGATGCGATTGCATTTTTGCAGCAATTCTTTGTTAATGCGATCGACAGAGCTCTTTTCAAGACCTGAAATTGGCAATTTGGGCATCCCATCTTCCTCTTCGATGCCGATGATGATGTAACCTCCGCCCCAGTTATCTATGTCATTTGCGAAAGCACAAATCGAATGCAGGATTGGATCCGGATTCCAGTCTGCTTTGTATTCAACTCTTGCATTTTCTACGACTCTGCGATTGATCAAATCTGAAATACTGATTGGTAATGCCATGAGTGATCCTCTTTTGATGTCCTTTATTGATACCCTTTATTTCTTGTATTTTAAGGGGTATCAATCAGGATGTCAATACCCTTCTTGTCAGATTTGTGGTTCTAATGTTTCTGCAACAGCATCAGGATTTCCACGAAGCGTCGCATCCAGTAAATCATCCGATTCCTGAATCAGTGGCTCTTCAGGAAATCTCGGTAAAGCGCCCCAAAATCAACAGGCGAAGCAGTCGCAAATTAAAATGGATGGCTCCAACCGGCCTGCTCTATCTGTCAAGCCTCCTGCAGCATCGCAGCTTCAATCTCGCGCACAATTTGCACGGAAACCGACTGACAATCCGCGATCTCTTCGACCGACAATTTACCAAGCCTCAGTATCCTCTCAATAGCGGCTGTTTTTTCTTTCGCCTCTTTTGCTGCCGCTATCCTCATTTCTTCTAACTGTACCTTCTGCTCCTCGATCTGTTCATGCTGCTCCTCAATCTGGCTCTTCTGCTCCTCGATCTGTTCCTGCTGCTCTTCAATCATATACTGTACGGTATTTCTGTCCATTTCCTGCAATGCTTCTGAAAAACATCCCATAATATCCTCCATATTCCCGCACAGCTTATAGACTTCATTGTACAATTCCCGGAAATACGGATACTGCCGGATCAGAAGTTCAATCATCTCCGGGGAATCCTCGCACAAAAATGTCAGCCATGCGTCAAGCTCACTTTTGATGCCTCTATTGTGCAGAATCTCGCGGAAAATGTCAAGCGGAACATAAACATACTCCTGCGGCATATGAACTGCAAGACCTGTGTCAAAAGCTGTCTTTCCATAATGGATATACTTGTCCGGAATGGCCTTACATTCGGCCGGACTGTTCTCAAAAAGAATGATAGTATAGACATCCCTGATATCCCGATACGTGAACTTTAATTGTCTGGACTTTCTGTCCGTCTTCACGCGCTGGTACTGGCGGAGCAGCAGGTCTGCGGAATAGCAGCTGCTCCTCTGGCCTGGGAAGGAGTAGCCGATCTTCTGCATCTCAACATTGGCAATGCTGCCATCCTCCAACTCTACCACAATATCCATGGCAAGCAGCGTGTCCTCCGCCGCCATCCGGCTCTCGTTAGGCAACACCTGAAGGATCTTTACATTCTTTTTGAGTAAAAGGGAAAGGAATTTTTCCAGCCACTCCGGATGTAATTCCGGGTTCAACACCCGCTTGAAGAAGGGGTCATACAACAGCTTGCAGCCCTTCATGCCCGTGCAGAAGTCCAGAAATTCCTTCTTCTGCTCATGATCCCAGCTCTTATAGAGCATGTCCAGTGCCGGTTTCTGGGCGATCTCCTTTAAGACCTCCTGCTCAGTGCGGATCATCGGAAAATACTTTTTCAAAATCTGATTAGCCATACACATATCTCCTTATATTTTTTGATGTATGCTGCGATTTTATATCCGATAATCAGCAAGTTCAAGAAACACTTTTATAATAATTAATTAACTTTTTATTAATACACTTACTGTATGTTGCATTCAATCGTCTATAATGGACACTCTGCCAGTCAGAATTATTCATTCACTCCCGCTCAGGGATAATCGTCTCTTCTACCGCGTCTTGCTGTTGTTTGAATATGAGGAGGATGCGTACCATAAATCTGTTCTCCATTTTAAACAAAATGCCAAATCAAAGAAATGCTTATACTTTCAAGCGTATCTCCTTCGGAGTCCACAGCTTCGAGAACTTCCGCAAGAGGCTGCTTCTTATCTGTGGCCCGATCCAGCTTGTACACTCACCTGTAGATGATATCCAGGACAAAGTCTCAGGCACAGATGATAAAGCATCATAATAAGAGCATCTACGGCTAAACCGTTTGCTTTCAGTATTCAGTTGTCAGCGGGCTGTGTTTTGAGCAACCCGCTTTATAAGCTCTTTCCATACGGAAAGTGCTGAGGAAGAAGGTGGAATACCCTCAAAAAAAGCCAAATTAATAGGGCCATCTCGGCCCTGTTCATCGCCATCTGGCGAACGTGCTTCTGATTGTAATAGTCTCATAATCTTCATTTTTTGAAGCCTTTCTCTCGTAAGGTTGGCGGTAGCCTGCGCTTTTTTAAGCCATATGGGATTGAAACACCCCCGGAGGCCTTGATTCTACGCTATTTCTTGCTCATTCTCCCCACGATTCAGAGCAGAGCCTTATTTCCTTCAATCGTTTAAATTACTTTATATGTAAGTCCTTTGTAATCCTCATCCGCCACCCTGCCGACGCTATACTTTAACTGCGCAATCAGTTCAGGCCGTATTGCTGGCTGGGATATTTTCGGTTCATAGTGTAATAGGATACTTATAAGTCACTATACAAATCCTCGGCATACATACCAGTCTCAATCAGCCTTCTTATGCTCTCCACCACAGCAGCCTTGTCCTCCTGGTAGGTAACACCAAACCACTTATCGTTCGTCTCCAGAACTTTCACAGTAACTTTACCATTTCTCAGAAGCCCACCGATGTGTGTCGGCAGAAGATATTCCGCTTTCAAAGGATTGGATGGTACTGTAGTTTTGAAGAAATCTGTGAAGCCCTCATCAAGAACATTCATATACCATGGGTCAGAACCTTCAACTGCCGGGAAGCCCCAAAAGTTCATCGAAACGTAAGCATCCGGATCAAGCTCCACACCATCAGCTTCCGCCCCGCTCTCTGTCTTCACTATTCCACTTGTCTCCACAACATCAAGCACATGCGTATGCCCTTCCGCTACCTTGCATACACCTCTGGTCACACCGCCGTGTTCAGACAGTGTGTTTTTCAGAATAAAGCCTGCCATAGCAATCGCATTCTCAGCATGCTCGAGAATAAGCCAGTCGTGCATAACCTTGAAAGCGTTCTTTCCATAGTAGTCATCAGCGTTGATTACGGCGAAAGACTCATGGATGAGAGGCTTCGCAGAAAGGACAGCTTGTCCGGTGCCCCAGGGTTTGGTTCTTCCTTCTGGGAAATCACCTGGTATGCTGTGGATGTCTTGGAACACATAAGCCACTTCTACACCCAGTCTCTCACAGACTTCTTCTATTCTATTTCCAATCCTCTCTTTGAAATCAATCTCAATATCCGGACGGATAACAAATACAATCTTATTGAACCCTGCCTTAATCGCATCGTGGATAGAGAAATCCATGATGATTTCGTTGTTCATACCCACAGGCTCCAGCTGTTTAATTCCTGCTCCGAATCGGCTGCCAATACCGGCGGCCATTATAAGTAGTGTTGTTGGTTTCATAACTGTTTCTCTCTCGTTCTCCCATAATTACTTCAAATACCCTTTCTCTCGCTGTGCTTCCTTAAATGCGCACACAGTAAGACATTTATAGCATCGGATGCACTTTTCAGGTTCTACTACAGGATAAAGAAATCCTTCACTATCCTCAACCATGGAAATTGCTTCTTTCGGACAAACAGCATAGCAAGCTGTACATCCGCAGCACTCTTCTTTTCTATTGTATAGAACTGGTATCTGTTTGTCCATTATCTTCATCCCTTTATGATTCTATTAACTCGCTTTTTCAAGCCGCTTGCTTTTTTCTTAACTGCGTTAATCCGCCCATATCCACCATAACGTTTTGCAACCATTTCAAAATCCTCTGTCTGTAAATCTTTCCAGAAAGCATCACGATTAGCTGGTCGCGTAAACGGAGCTTTCAATGGCGGCTGCATACTATCTTCAATTCTGGTTTGCTTCCAAACAAGTTTCTCTTTACATTCAGCAAACATATCGCTTCCCCTATCGGTATTAACCAGCACAAGAGAAACACCTTTGTCATCATCGAATTCTGGGGCTGCTTTTTCAATGCCCCAATAATCCGCAATTGTTATATCGCCGGGGTGGATCACGTCTTTGTATGGGCACTCATAACAACAAGGTCTTAACACAGTGTGTCCATAAAACAGATTCTTGAACACTTCACTGTTTTCCCTACTCCCATCGACCATTGTCAGCGTCTCGATATGTGCTCTCCAGCCGAAAGCCCCCTTATCTCTGAAATCAACAGCTACGACTTTTTTACCAGCCCTTTTCTCCTGCCATCCCAAATACTTCAGCCATACTTTCTTACTTGGTACCCCGTGGCAAACGATATCGACACAAATTAAACTCTCATATTCTCGGCCAAGAAAGCTACGCAATCCAGCAACTTGGCAGGATGTCCCAGAGAAAATTACATTTCTTCCTGCATCCAGATCCAGCTTAACTTTCTTATATGTATCACCCAGCTCGCTCTGGATATACTTAGAGCCACGCATCTGATTGCGCAGGTATGCATGATCAGCTCTGGTATGAACCGCTCTGAAATCTTCGGTAAGCACACAGCCATACACGATGCCGCCGCTTTCCAATACCAAATCAGACAGTGCTGTGAAAATTCCTCCAGAACGTGAAGCTGCTCTCACAGTTTCTTCTCGATGTTTGACAGCATAAACTTCCGACCTTGTAGTACATTCCATCATGCCGCCCTCCCATATAGGTCAGGCACAGCAATGAAATAAGTCTCATAACCGGTCTCTAAAATACCAGAATCAGGAGCGCATATGTCAGTTAGGCAATACCCCCCCCCGAACATATGTTTCAGTTTATTTTTTACCTTTTTTTGCAGGCTATCATTTCCATACTTCTTCATTATATATTCTATCCCTTTCGCCTGATATTCCGACCAGAACTGCTCTCTCATCGGGGATTTTTCTGTCGGTCTCTCAAGGTTGATCTGCCAGCACTCTTCTGTATTACTGACTTGGTAATCAAGACTCGCTTTTATACTGTCAAACAGCTCTAATCCTTGCTCTGTGTGAATCAAAAATAATGATGTTCCCTGAGAATCGTAAAAATCCGGGATCGTCTTTTCAATATGCCAGAAGTCTCCTATCGTAATATCCGTTTTTCGTTCCGTTGTAGCATAGGGACATTCGTGACAAGATGGACGCAGGGCACATTTATTATAGAAGATTTTAACGTACTCTCTCAGAGAAACCTCTTCGCCGTTGATTTGAGCCACTGCGGTCGGGTGATTCCATCCATTTCTTTTATCCTTGAATGTCAGGTACTTGATTTTACCACTGTGCTTATTTTCGAGAACATTCGCGTATTCTCTCCACAGCTTCGGACTTGGGCTGCCATGACAAATAATATCTACAACGACAATCCTGTCTCTAATATGCGTCGTCTCTGCAAATTTTCTAAACCCATCGGCCTGACATCCCATCCCGACGAATAACAGCATCTTATCAGGGTTGTCTTTCAACCATTGCAATGCTGTTTTACAGATATTACCGAGATTGCTCTGCATATACTTCGAACCAAGAGCCTGATCCCGTGCCTTTTTATCGGTAACCAAGCAGAACTCCGTCTGATTAAATTCATAGTTATAAATGGCGCAGACAACAGCATCTCCTCTCTCAAGGAAAAAATCAGAAATAGCTGTGAATGCCCCGCCGGAGGAACTTCTCTCTAAAAGTTCTCTGTCTTTCACCCTTGCGGCATATACAGTTGTCGGTATTAAAACATTTTCATTCATGCCGTCTCTTACCTCTCTCGTTTGGATTGTACCAATCCAGCTATTAACTCTATTTTCCAGCGAATTTCGCAGTTCTATTTCTAATTTCAAATGCACACGCCACAAACACAGACGTAGCAAGGTAAACCACTATCGGTGCTATAAACTGATAAGCACCATAGATTTCGAACTTGCTCATAATTGCAGCCAGGACTGTTATTGAATATAGGGTGGATGATATAAACCCATGTAGAATATTTTCGCCCTATAGTGCTTAACACTCCGGTAGTTCTACCTTTTCTGCCATATAATCCGATTCCTTTCACAGCGATAACAAACATAGTTACTGCAAGCAGCGTAGAACTTATGTAATGATCTCTCGTCGGATTCATATCAATTGAAACTAAAATGTATCGTTCCAGAATTGTTGTAGCTGTGAATAGGATCGCCAGCCCTATTAAGATACCTGTCTTCCCATGTTCTTTTATCCAATCTTCATGTTGCTTCAACAGACAACCTATTGTGAAATACGGTATCCCCACGAACAGGAAGTTTCTCACAATAATATATGGGAACTCTCGTCCGAGAAGCACAAGAGAATATTTTCCTAAGATTAAGTCACCTACAAGTAGGACAGGTGTGACGATATATAACAGTTTTCTGACATACAGCCCATCCACCACAGCATATATAATCAGTACATAGAGTATCGCTCCCAAATACCACAAGTGGCTGTTGAACAGTGACTCATTAAGCAATATAAATTTCAGAATTGACTTGATTGTAATTGTATCCTGCAAGAATCCAATAAAACTGACACCTGAATGCATTGCCAGAAGCAGTTTCCATATAAAGAATAGGAGGTTTGCCTCAATCAGCAAAACCGTTACTTTCTTTATTTGTTTTCCCACCGAGTTTCTTCTAACTGTTCCATCATAGAAGAAACCCGTAATCATAAAAAAGATGGGAACTGCAATTCTTGCCAATGCTACAATGTACTGACCCGTTTCACCCGGAAACGGACAATGAATGCAAACGATTAGAAACGCACAAATGCTTTTTAATATGTCTAATCCGTCATAACGGCATATCGAAAGCTGCTCTGCTCTGCTCTGCTCTGCTCTGCTCTGCTCTGCTCTGCTCTGCTCTGCT
>JAJQDT010000138.1 GCA_021202075.1 Lachnospiraceae bacterium
AGAAGCAGCTGATGACGATTGCGAGGGCGATGATCCAGAACAGCCCGATGCTGATCCTCGATGAGGCGACATCCAGTGTTGATACAAAGACTGAGATGATCACACAGCAGGCGATGGATAAACTGACCGACAAGCGCACCAGCTTTGTGATTGCACACCGTCTGTCTACAATCAAGAATGCTGACATTATCCTGGTGATGCGAGACGGCGATATCGTCGAACAGGGCAGCCATGAGGAACTGCTGGCACAGAACGGGTTCTATGCGGAGCTGTATAACAGCCAGTTTGAACAGGCATCGTAAAAGAGCAAACAGTGGCGTTTAATAGGCATCTGGAAGGTGCCTGTTAAGCGCCAAACGAATATTCTGGAGATGAAAGCGTATGTATTCTTTTACAAGCCGGATACGGTTCAGCGAAACGGACGAAACAGGACATCTGAGCCTGACCGGTCTGATTAATTATTTACAGGATTGCTGTCTGTTTCAGTCGGAATCACTGGGAGTGGGGCCGGATTATTTAAAAGAGCATCACCATTTATGGCTTTTGTCCGGCTGGCAGATTGTGATTGACCGTTATCCTAAAATGTTCGAGGAAGTAACGGTTGGAACGATTCCGTATGCTTTTTCCGGGTGTCTTGGATGGCGCAACGTTGTGATCCTGGATAAAGAGGGCTCATACATGGTCAGGGCAAATTGCCCATGGGTATACCTGAACACAGATACTGGAAGGCCGGATCATCCGGATGCACGGGAAATGGCCGTATATAATATACGGGAAACGCCCCCTCGCAAAAGCTCGGCGGCAGAACGAGCCGGACAATTAAAAAACGCTGCGCGTTGGTCCGGCTCTGAAGAAAAAATTCCGATGGAATATGCCTCCCGGAAGATAAAACTGCCTGAGAGTATGCAGGCAGGGAATCCTGTTCCGGTTGTGCAGGAACTTATTGATTCCAATCATCATGTGAACAATGCACGGTATGTAGAGATTGCTGCGGATATCATACAGGAACAGCTGAAGCAGGAGAGTCGGCTGCTTGTGAAAGAAATTCGTGTGGAATATAAAAGACAAGCGAGACTTGGGGATAATCTGTATCCAAAAACGGGCCAGAAAGATGGTTGGTATTACGTGTCTCTGGAAGATGCTGCCGACCTCGGATATGCTTCGGTCGCGCTGCGATTGTAGCGGACAGAGTTCTTGAAGTAGAGCATTTTGATCTTATCTTTGGAAGATAAAACTTCAAATGAGTTTAATTTTTCAATATATAGGGGGTATGTGAAGTGAAAATGCTATGTGATATTTTTAAGGCCTGGCTCAAATGGCGAAAGGACTGGGATTCTCTGTGTAATCGCTGTGGGAAGTGTTGTTATTCGCGATCAGCTTGGGCGAAAGGGAAAGTGGCTATTCACTATGACAGCCCGTGTGAAAATCTGGACGAAGAAACGCATTTATGCAGAATCTATAAAGACCGGTTCCGCAAATGCAATCATTGCGGGAAAGTTAATCTATTTGTGGCATTGTTCCATCCCACTCTGCCAAATGACTGCGCATACAGGCAGACATTTCGGCTGTGGGAAAATCGAAAAAGCTGATGTTTTTGTGGAGGAAAACAAGGTAACGCTAAAAAAGGGCAGGGATTGTGAAATTTAAAAAAGAGAAAACCGGTTATTGCAGGAAAATATTTGTCAGGATGGCGGTAAATCTGCTGGCGTTGGTCTGCTGGCTGCGTTTTCGGAAACGGAGATGAATTCCGTAAGCTGATTACAGCAGCAGACCGCTGTTATTTCGGGGAGACTTTGGAAACACCATATTACTCCTGTTTTTGCTCTGTTATGGTTGGTCTGGTTTTCCATTTTGCTGCATATCAGAAAGCAGACCCTTCAGTTCATTCAGCAGTGTTTCTAATGTTACTTGTTCCATGCTTGCTTTCATGGCGTCTACTGCGGAAAGCATATGAGGATATAGGATCTGATAGATATTTTTCCCGACAGGACAGTCGCTGTCCGTCTCGTGAATTTTGAAAATCTCATCGACATCGTTGGTCTCAACTGCCTGATAGATGTCCCACAGAGTAATATCTTCAGGCTCTTTGGCAAGGGATACGCCGCCATTTTTTCCGGCAGCGGCATTCAGCAGACCGTTTTTAGAAAGATCAAGGAATATATTTCGGATTGAGACAGCATTCGTTCCGGTGCTTTCTGCAATAAGGGAACTTGTTACGCGGCGCTTTGGGGACAAAACTGCAACATAGAGCAGCGAGTGGACCGCCGTCGGGAATCGTTTACTGACACGCATGGTATTACCTTCTTCCTCAAACATATTTTTGAAGAGAAGTATAACAGAAAATTTCTAAAAAATCAATTGTAAGTCTTGACATTACTTTCATATAGTATTATAATGTAAAAGTAAAAATTACATTAAATTGCAAAAAAACATATTTATTAAGGAGGCATTTGTTATGCAGACATTAGAAGCTATCGCAAAGAGAAAATCAACGAGAGATTTTGACCCGGATCAGGCAGTATCGGATGAACTGGTTGAGACTGTGGTAAAGGCAGGATGCCAGGCCCCGGTTGGCGGGAATGACCGTAAATCCCTTCATCTTACCGTATGCCGCAACAGGGAGGTCCTTAACGAGATCAACCAGTCCACCGCAGCGGCAATGAAAATGGAGCCCCGGGATTTCTTTTATGGAGCGCCTGTCGTGATTATTGTTTCTGCTTCGGAAAAGCAGATGGCACCGGGCATTGAATGTGCGAACGCTGCCTGCGTGATCGAAAATATGCTGCTTGCGGCGACGGATGCCGGACTGGATAATATTTATCTCTGGGGTGGTGTGCAGGCACTGGCGAAGAATGCGGCTATGTGCGCAAAAATGGGAATACCGGAAGGATTTAAGCCTGTTTCGGCTGCAGCCATCGGTTATAGCAAGAGCGGAAGTCCGCAGCCGAGGGAATTGTCCGTTTCACTTGAGTCGAATTATATCTGAACATAAACCACAGGAAACGTCATAAGTCGTTTTCCCTTGTGCCACCCATCAAAGAAAATATTTACCCTTTGATGGGTGGTTCGTGTTTGATGCGCAGGGCCGGGCAAGGTGTTTTGCGGCTAAAGCCGCACCCGGCCCGCGCTGGCGAGTAGGAGCCGACAAGCCGCCTCCTACTCGATTTATTATACATTATCAATGGTGATGGAGGCAGATAAATGAAGAGTGAATACAGTCAGTTGAAAGAATATATGGATCAGAGTAAGAAAACTGTTGCCGTCACTGGCGCGGGAATTTCCTATTTATATGGAATGCGCAGGCTGAAGCAGAGTGTCGGAATGATGAATGCAAGGCGGGTTTTTTCTGCTTCCTATGTACGCAAAAATCCAGAGAAATTTTATGAGATCATGAAAGACGCTTTTCTGGATGCTACATTTGTAAAAGGTCCCAGTGCCGTCCATAAACAACTCGCAGAACTGGAACGGCAGGGGAAACTCTATGGCATTGTAACCCAGAACATGGACTGCCTGCATACGGTCGCCGGATCGAAAAATGTGGTGGAATTTCAGGGCAGCTTTGCGGATAATACATGCATTACATGCGGAAGCCGTTTCTTTGATTATCACGTATGGAATCAGGGGCATATGCCGTGCTGCGAAAAATGCGGTGGACCGCTGATGCCGACGAGCTTCTGTTCGGAATCCAGAGTTAATAATAGTGCATCGCAGAAAAGCATGCAAAAAGCCATAAACATGATAGCAGATGCAGATCTGGTCATTGTCATTGGGACGACTGGTTTCCGCAGTGAGGAATATTTAAGTCGTATGAAGACAGGAACAAAGCTTGTGCAGATCAATTTTTCGGAAACACAGTTTGACAGAATCGCAGACCTGAATATCCGGGCGGATGCGGCAGAGGCTCTGGGTGCAGTTTTGGAATAAAAGAGAGTCAGGTTGGGGGTGTGTATGATATTTTCAAAAGGAAATCCGAGTCAGGATAAGATAAGGCAGTTATCCGTTTATATTGACCAGAGCAGCAGCATTGTCGCGACGACTGGAGCGGGGATATCTGTTGCTGGCGGCGGAGTGACATACGGACAGATGCGTATGGCTAATCGGGGTACCGCAAGAAGGCATAGCTCCCAGGATGGGCACAATTCTTTTTTGCCCACCTATCTGGAGACGATGTTTTCCTATCAGCCAAGCTATGCGCACTATGCTCTGGCGGAACTGGAAGCGGAAGGAAAAATTACCGGAATCATTACGACGAACGTGGACTGTATGCACACGATTGCCGGTTCAAAAAATGTTGCTGAGATCCAGGGTAGCCTGCAGGTCAACTGCTGTTCCAAATGCGGCCGCTATTATGATGGGTATGAAATCTGGAAACAGGATGAATTGCCCATGTGTGAATCCTGTGGCGGGGAGATTCTCCCCTGGCCGCTTTACAGTCATATAGGCATATGGAATGCGGATGCCAGAAAAGCAAGGGACTGGATAGCAAAAGCAGATCTGATTCTTGTGATTGGAACACACGGTAACTATGGGGATGTTTACTGGGATTACCGGAAAAGGGGTGCTGTGATTGTCCAGATCAATCCCGGACATACCTACTTTGACAGTATCGCGGATCTGAATATCCGGGAAGATTCCGATGAGGTCTTTCATAAGTTAATGGAAATGCGGGATAAAAAAGAATGAATGGACTCAGGAAGGTAGAGTGAATTTATGAAATTTTCAAGCGGAAGCCGGAACGTGGATAAGATACAGAAGTTGGCGGACTATATTGACCAGAGCCACAGCATGGTAGCCATTACCGGGGCAGGTATCTCGCTTGCGGGCGGAGGTATCACATACAGCCAGCTTTCCAGAACGGTCCGATCGGGATCTGGCGGTTTTGGAAGTGATGAATTTCTTCGCTCTTATGTGAAAGCTATGCACAACTATAAGCCCAGCTTCAGCCACTACGCGCTGCGCGATCTGGAAGCAGCCGGAAAGCTGGCCGGGATTATAACCACAAACGAGGATTGTATGCATACCATGGCTGGTTCTAAAAATGTGGCAGAAATCCAGGGTGGATTTCAGATTAACCGCTGTTCCAAATGCGGCCGCCACTATGACGGCTATGAAATATGGAATCAGGAGGAACTGCCAAAGTGCGAATCCTGCGGAGGAAGCATTCTTCCCTGGGAGCTTTACAGCCATATCAGCCTTTGGGATGAAGGCGTACAGAAAGCGCGGGAATGGATTTCCGGGGCAGACCTGATCCTTGTGATCGGGACGAACGGCTATTATGGAAGCGCGTACTGGGATTACCGGAGAAGAGACGCAGTCATTGTCCAGATTAATCCGGGACATACCGGTTTCGACAGTGTCGCAGCTCTGAATATCCGGGAAGCGTGTGATGATGTATTTCACAAACTGATAGAAAGGTGGAGCGGAAATGGCAGAACAGGAAGCGACGAAGGAACAATCTGAAGAGGAACGGTTAAAACAGATGGCGGCGCAAATGCGGGCTGCTGAATATAAAGGACTCACGGAAGAAGAAATACAGGAAAGAGAACAGCAGAAGGAAATGCGCAGAAAAAAGAATGTTGAGATTCTTAAGGATACGCTGTCCATTCTGGAAAAAGGCAGTTATGAAAAGGGCGGACAGCAAAGAAAACTGCAGTTTACCCCGTACCAGATGCGCGAAATACAGGTATTCCTGCCGGAAGAGATTGAGGAGATACGGAACAGTTCAGATGAATCCGGCTCTTTAGGAAAAAGCAAAGGCGGGCTGGCGCAAAATACATCCTGTACATTCAGCTGTGAAAATATGGACGCCCTTGTACTTGCACAGAGAAAATACCTTGAACTGAAAGAAGGGGGAGAAGCAGAGTGCAGGATTCTCGTCCTGAATCTGGCAAGCTCCACGCACCCTGGCGGCCAGACAAGAAAAGGAGCCAGTGCGCAGGAGGAAGACCTTTGCCGCAGGACGTCCCTTTTGCTGTCTCTGGAAAGCGAGACGGCAAAGAGATATTACGATTATAACAACGCGCGAAAGACGCGTATGGGTTCAGACGGCGTGATGATTTCTCCCTGTGTGGAAGTCCTTAAGAATGCCTCTGCTGAAATACTTTCAGAACCATTCCCGATTTCCGTCATGAGCTGCGCGGCACCGATGATCCGCATGGGGCTGGAAGGAATGTCGCAGCAGGAATACGAAACGATGCTCTATAATCGTATTCGGGGAATGCTGCTGGCAGCGGCATCGCAGGGATACCGTCAACTGATCCTGGGTGCTTTTGGATGCGGTGTGTTCGGAAATGATGCGGCTGTTGTGTCGGATTCGTTTTATCGGGCTATCACAAAGTTCTCTTATGCAGGGAAAGGGAGCGATCAGCTATTTGAATCGATTGATTTTGCTGTTCTCTGCCGTCCAGAGAAAGACTACAATTACCGGGAGTTCTGCAGATATTTCTCGCCCAGGCAGCTATAGCAAATGGCAAATAAATTTCCTGTATGTGGAAACAAAAAATCTAAAAAAAGTATAAATTATTAGCAATCACTATTGACGAGTGCTAACAAATGTGCTATATTCCGTATAACAAAAAACGAACGACACCTGAGTGAATCTATATATGCGAAACAATCATGCCATGAGCTCCTGCACAACGGTGCTGAGCGCCAGTGGCGTCTACACTTCGTTTCGGTCGGTTCTGGACGCGTGCCACTGGCACGCAGGACCGTTTAGCACCGACCGGAGCGGAAGCGGAGACCAGCGTTTTCATTGGCAGGAGCGACCTGCCCTCGCCGGGTTTTGCCCCCAATCTTCGATTGTGGGGCGTGGGCATCCTCGCCCTTCGGGCGGGATATCCGCCGAGCATCGCGAGGAGGCGTTTCCATTATTTCGTTTCGCACGGAAGAACCCATGGGCGCCTGCACAAAAGTGAGAGCCGCGTACGCCATGGCGCGGTAGCGTTCTTGATTTTCTGTGAAAATCAGAAAATAGCCTGCATCCATACTTGCTATGCGGGTACGGACAGAGATTGAAGGAGGATTAGCACTTATGAAGTTAGCACCATTAGCAGACAGAGTCGTGCTGAAGCAGCGCGAGGCAGAAGAAACTACAAAGTCAGGTATCATCCTGATGTCCGGGTCACAGGAAAAGCCGCAGGAAGCGGAGGTCATCGCAGTCGGGCCAGGCGGTCTTGTAGACGGCAAGGAAGTAAAAATGACAGTAAAGCCGGGCGATACGGTTATCTATTCCAAATACTCTGGCACGGAGGTAAAGCTTGGTGAGGATGAATACATCATCGTAAAGCAGAGCGATATCCTTGCTCTGGTGGAAGACTAAGATAAACCTGAAAATTAGCGGCTGTGCAGGAAATGAACGGCTGTAAAGATAATTATGGAAATGACGAATGTCGTTTCCTGATAACAGGCAGAACAGGAGGCAGTTGAATTATGGCAAAGGAATTAAAATATAGTGTTGACGCAAGGGCAGCTCTTGAGGCCGGAGTAAATAAGCTGGCGGATACGGTTCGTGTGACGCTCGGACCGAAGGGAAGAAATGTTGTACTTGATAAAGCCTACGGCTCGCCTTTGATTACGAATGACGGTGTGACAATCGCGAAAGAGATTGAGCTGGAAGACCCGTTTGAAAACATGGGCGCACAGCTGATTAAGGAAGTTGCTTCGAAGACAAACGATGTGGCCGGGGACGGCACCACGACCGCCACCGTACTCGCACAGGCGATGGTGCAGGAAGGCCTGAAGAACATTGCTGCCGGCGCGAACCCGATTGAGCTGCGCAAGGGCATGAAGAAAGCGACCGATGCTGCAGTAGAATCCATTAAGGGCATGAGCAAAAAGGTGAGCGGCAAGGAGCAGATCACGAGAGTTGCCGCTGTATCGTCAGGGGATGACACGGTTGGCGAGATGGTTGCCGATGCGATCGAGAAGGTTTCCGAGGATGGTGTGATTACGATTGAAGAGTCAAAGACCATGAAGACGGAAATCGAACTCGTAGAAGGTATGCAGTTTGATAAAGGCTATGTTTCTTCCTATATGGTAACCGATAATCAGAAGATGGAGGCGGTGCTGGAAGAGCCGCTGATTCTGATCACGGATAAGAAGATTAGTACCATTCAGGATATTCTTCCGCTTCTGGAACAGATCGTGCAGTCCGGAAAGCAGCTGCTGATCATCGCGGAGGATATCGAAGGGGAAGCATTGTCAACCCTGATTGTTAATAAGCTCCGCGGCACGTTCCATGTGGTCGGCGTGAAGGCACCGGGCTACGGCGACAACCGGAAAGAAATGTTGCAGGATATCGCAATCCTGACCGGCGGCCAGGTGATTTCTGAGGATCTCGGCCTGGAACTGAAGGATACCACTATGGAGATGCTGGGGCGTGCAAAATCCGTAAAGGTTCAGAAAGAGAACACCGTGATTGTGGACGGACTTGGCGACAAAGATGCGATTTCTGCAAGAATTTCCCATATCCGCTCTCAGATAGAGGAAACCACATCGGACTATGACAAAGAAAAACTCCAGGAGCGTCTGGCGAAGCTCGCAGGCGGTGTAGCGGTGATCCGTGTCGGAGCCGCGACCGAGACTGAGATGAAGGAAGCGAAGCTTCGCATGGAGGACGCGCTTGCAGCGACCAGAGCCGCTGTGGAAGAAGGCATTATCGCCGGCGGCGGCTCTGCGTACATCCATGCATCTAAGGATGTGGAGAAGGTTGCGGATTCCCTTGAAGGGGATGAAAAGACCGGAGCGAATATTATCCTGAAAGCACTGGAAGCACCGCTCTACTACATCGCGGAAAACGCGGGCCTTGAAGGTGCTGTGATCGTGAACAAGGTTCACGAATCCGAGCCGGGTATTGGTTTTGACGCCTACAAAGAAGAGTATGTGGACATGGTACAGGCGGGCATTCTTGACCCATTGAAGGTAACGAGAAGCGCCCTGCAGAACGCAACCAGCGTAGCAGCCACTTTGCTGACCACGGAAGCGGCGGCTGGAAACATCAAGGAACCGGCACAGGCGGCACCGGCAGGCGCGGGCGAAATGGATTATTAAAATTGTACAGCTGCAGGAAAAACGCAGCTTTAAACGACCGGAAAACCGCAGGATAGGCAATGTTCTGCGGTTTTTCATTATTTGATTTTTGAAAGGAGAGTGTTGAAATGGCTGCACAGGAACAAAAGCAGCAAAAATTCTATAGCTGCGCAGTATTTGTCTGTGATGCGGATAATCTGAAAAATCCTGGACATAATAGGTGACAGATAAGCAATTTTATATTGAAATATTTTTTTGCAGCCAAATGATTTTGTATATTATGAAAAGAGGATCACCATCATGTCCGAAACAGAAAAGCAGAAGCAGCAGAAATACCAGAAGTATGTAAAAGAAGTAACCCCTGCCTATAGTCTTGCTCTGAATATGTGCAGGGCTTTTGTCATTGGCGGAATGATCTGTGCGTTTGGTCAGGTGATTTTAAATATTGGGAGCTCCCTTGGTCTGGATAAGACCACTGCCGGAATCTGGTGCTCTCTGGTGCTTGTTCTGTGCAGTGTGATACTGACCGGATTTGGGATCTATCCCAGGCTGGCCAAATTCGGCGGCGCAGGCACGTTAGTCCCCATAACCGGATTCGCGAACTCCGTAGCAGCACCGGCCATAGAGTACAAAAAAGAAGGCCAGGTCTTCGGTATCGGCTGCAAGATCTTTACCATCGCCGGTCCGGTGATCCTGTATGGGCTGTTTACCAGCTGGGTGCTGGGGCTGATCTACTGGGTGCTGAAGGCGGTTGGAGTGATGTGAGCGGTGTTAATTTCCGCCTTTTTATAGAAATCTTCGCCTGTTTGGCACGAAATGACGGAGATAATGAAACAATGATGCAGATGTGATTTAGAATGGGAGACATACTTTTTGCAGAAAAGGTCTTCCATTTTTTTTAATATAGCTATTTCTAATGCACTGTGTTATACTACAGAAAAGCGATGCGTACATAGAAAGTTATAATGCAGAGAATAGGGGAAGAGATGGTTATGAAGCGGATAAGACAGAATTCCGGACGCAGGCGTATTTATGCATTATGGATGGTATTATGTATGTTAGCTGCTATGCTGGCGGCGCTGCCGGAAGCGACAGCGAATGCGGCGTCTACTCCGGTTGGCAGACATGGGAAATTATCGGTAGATGGTGCGAACCTTGTAGACAGTAAGGGACAGACTTTTCAGCTTCGCGGAATCAGTACCCATGGCATTAATTGGGATGTTGGGGAACCTTATGTAAATAAAAAGGCGTTTAAAACTCTGCGGGATGATTGGGGCGTTAATGCGATCCGGCTTTCCTTATATACGGAAGGATATAATGGATACTGCAGAGGAGGTGATCAGTCTGAACTGAAAAAACTGATCAATAAGGGAGTGAAGTACGCTACGGAACTGGGCATGTATGCGGTGATTGACTGGCATATTTTGAGTGACGGAAATCCAAATACTCATTACAGTGATGCTAAGAAATTCTTTGCTTCTATGGCAAAGAAATATAAAAATTACGATAACGTTATTTATGAAATCTGCAATGAACCAAATGGATGCAGCTGGACGGAAATTAAGTCTTACGCAAAGAAGATGATCAAAGTAATTCGCAGCTATGATAAGGATGCCATAATTATTGTCGGAACGCCGACATGGTCTCAGCTTGGCTCAGAGCTGACATCCAATGTGGTGGCGGATAATCCGATTACAGGTTATGAAAATATCATGTATTCGCTGCATTTTTATGCCGGGGAAAGTGCTCATAGCGAATATCTGCCGGATAAGCTTTCCTGCGCAGTTGAGAAGGGGCTTCCTGTGATTGTATCAGAATTTGGGCTATCGGAGGCGGATGGGAACGGAAGCATTGATAAAAAGTCCGCGAACCAGTGGTTCAAGCTGCTTGATAAGTATAACACCAGTTATTTTTGCTGGAGTCTAAGCAATAAGGATGAATCCTGCTCCCTGCTAAAGTCCGGTACGAATAAGATTAGCGGCTGGAAGTCCAGTGATTTAAGCGCTGCCGGGAAATATATCAAAAAGAAATATCTGGCACGAAAGAAAAAGCTGGGCAGCAAGGCATAGCAGATGGCATCCGCACTTAACAGATAAACATGGTTCTATTCACAGACTCATACATACTTGTTTGTTACTGGAATTATAATACTGGAATTTCAATTCTGGAATTTCAATTCTGGCATTTCAATACTGGAATTACAATATGGAAATATGGAGAAGAAAGCAAATGTATTTTCCATTATTTGTAGATTTGTCGGATAAAAGAATTCTTGTTGTTGGCGCTGGGCAGATTGCCCGGCGCCGGATTTGTGTGCTTGAAGACTTTGCGCTGCACATAACAGTAGTTGCACCGAATGTTTCCGTAAAAGAGAATTCACGGCTGACAATCATTCGGCGCTGTTTTGAGGAGCCGGATCTTGACGGAATGGATATCGTTCTTGCCGCGACGGACAATGCTGCTCTGAACCGCCACATTGGCGAAGCCTGCAAAAAACGGGGGATTTTGGTGAACGTATGCACAGACTTGCATGATTGTGATTTTCAATTTCCTTCCATTGTAGAAAATGGTTCCGTCGTGATTGGCATCAACGCATCCGGTCAGAATCATCATCTGGTGAAGGAGACCAGAAAGAAGATAGAAGCGCTGTTTGAAGAGGAAGAAATCCAGAGCAGATATGAAACTTTTTAATGACTGAATTGAAAACAGTGGCATTGAAAACAGGGTAGATCCAACTGGCAAAAATCAAGTGACATCCATTATTTGTTGTGCTATACTGTTTCCGGTTCTAATGAGCAGGTGGGAACAAAAATCCACCGCGTGACAATGAGCCGGAATTCGATATGGAGGAAAACGATACGGATTTATGATACATAAGCATGGCGGGGACATTTACACGCATGGCGGCGTGAAGGATTTCTCCGCAAATATTAATTTTCGCGGGATGCCGCCTGCCGTCAGGGAAGCGGCACGGAAGGCAGTGGATGCGTCCGTCCATTATCCGGATCCGGACAGCCGGGCTTTGAGGGCTGCGCTTGCTTCGCGGGATAACGTTCTTCCGGAGCAGATTATCTGTGGAAATGGCGCTGCGGAGATCATGTTCGCCCTGGCTGACGCAATTCGCCCGAAGCGGGCGCTTGTGGCGGTTCCTTCTTTCTTTGAATATGAACAGGCGCTGGAGGGCTGTGGCTGCGAGATTCAGAGAATTGTGCTAAGATCTGAGGACGAGTTCCGATTGAGCGGGACGTTTCTGCGCGAGGCAGTAGAGTTTGCACAGCAGGCAGCTGCTGATGGCGGCATCAAGGGCAAAAAGGAGCTGCTAAACCGGTTTGGAAAGGGATCGGAGCTCGCGGCGCCGGACATATCGGAACAGTGGCATGCGATGATCATTCTTGGAAATCCGAACAATCCGACCGGCAGACTGATTGAGCGAGATCTCTTATTGGACATTATTTGTGTATGTCGTGATTATCATATTTTGCTGGTTCTGGATGAGAGCTTTTGGGATTTTCTGAATGAAGAAGATCGGAAAGCGACGTTTTCCGGTTTATTTGTGGCGGATGAATGTTCCAACGTTTTTGTGATTCGTTCTTTCACAAAAATATACGCAATTCCAGGCATTCGGTTCGGATATGGGGTAAGTTCAGAACGGAAGCTGCTTGAAAGGATGCGCCGGCTGATTCAGCCGTGGAATGTTTCTCTGGTTGCACAGGAGGCAGCGAAGGCCGCTGCTTCGGAAATTGATTTTGCGTATGAGACGGCCGCGCAGATATCTGCAAACCGGAGGGCTTTTGCAGACGGGCTGCGAAGTGCCGGATTTCGTATATTTCCTTCTTCTGTTAACTTTCTGCTGGTGGAAGGACCGGAGAATTTGAAGCTGCACTGTCTGGAGCATGGATTTTTGATTCGAGACTGCGGTAATTTCCCGGGGCTGGAGAGAATTGATGATAGACACGCGTATTTTCGAGTCTGCGTGAGGAGCCGCGAAGAAAATGAAGAGCTGTTGGAAGTGATGCGCGGCTGTTGTCACGATTATAAATAAGCATCGACGGATGCACAGTAATGTGAAATCAATGGCGACTGTGTTTTTATACACTGAGCCATATATATTTTGAGATGACTTCTTTTGCGCTGCAGGCAGACTTTTGTTCAGGGCAGAAAGCTGGAATGGCTTCGATTTCGGACGGGAGAGGATATAACATGGCAAAAGCAATCATGATTCAGGGCACGATGTCGAATGTCGGCAAAAGTGTGGTAGCGGCCGGGCTTTGCAGGATTTTCCGCCAGGACGGTTACCGCGTGGCTCCGTTTAAGTCGCAGAACATGGCGCTGAATTCGTTTATTACAAAGGAAGGGCTGGAGATGGGACGCGCGCAGGTCATGCAGGCGGAAGCAGCCGGGGTGGAGCCTGTGGTCGCGATGAATCCGATCCTCTTAAAGCCGACCAATGACATCGGTTCGCAGGTCATTGTGAATGGCGAAGTGCTCGGTACGATGAATGCGCGGGACTATTTTAAGATGAAGAAACGCCTGGTCCCGGATATTATGAAGGCATACAAATCTTTGGATGCGGAATATGATATTATCGTGATTGAGGGTGCGGGAAGTCCGGCGGAGATTAACCTGAAGCAGGATGATATTGTAAATATGGGGATGGCAAAGCTGGCGAACGCGCCGGTGCTTCTGGTCGGAGACATTGACCGGGGCGGGGTGTTCGCGCAGCTTTATGGGACGACGGAGCTTCTGGAAAAAGAGGAAAAAGAGCGGATCAGGGGTCTGATTATTAATAAATTCAGAGGTGATAAGTCGATTCTTGATCCGGGCGTGGAGATGCTGGAGGAGCTGACCGGGATTCCGGTGGTGGGTGTGACGCCTTACCTGCATGTCAGCCTGGAGGATGAAGATTCCTTAAGCGAGCGGCTGGAAGGAAGAAGCTCAGAAAAGATACCGCTTATTGATCTGGCGGTCATCCGGCTTCCGCGTATCTCTAATTTTACAGATTTCAATGTATTTGAGAGCATAGAGGGCGTTTCTGTTCGCTACGTCTCTTCGGTCCGTCAGCTGGGCGCCCCGGATCTGATTTTGCTTCCGGGCACGAAGAATACGATGCGCGACCTGCTCTGGATGCGGCAGAATGGGCTGGAGGCAGTCATATTAAAAGCACAGCAGGCAGGGACCGTGATTTTCGGTATCTGCGGCGGCTATCAGATGCTTGGCCGGACGATTACGGATGCGGAAGGCTTGGAGGAGGGCGGAACCATCCGGGGGATGGGGCTGCTGGATATGGACACTGTTTTTGAAAGCGAAAAGGCGAGAACCCGCGTGGAGGGACGGTTCCTCGCGCTGGGCGGGGTGCTGTCCCAACTTACCGATATTCCGTTTTATGGCTATGAAATTCATATGGGACGCTCCTGGCCGGCTTCTGAAAGTGTGAATGGGCGGGGATCCTGCCAGTCGGATTTCGGAATCATCGGATCTGACCAGCAAGCTTCTGCACAGGCTCTGACAGCCATCGAGGATTTCATTACCGGTGAAAAAAAACTGGAAGGCGCCTGGAAGGACAATGTCTACGGTACCTATGTGCATGGAATCTTTGACCGGGAGGAGGTTGCAACCGCTCTCATTCGTTCCCTTGCAACCAAAAAGGGCATCACGGGAGAGATTGGTTCTGCCGTGGATTTTGCGGCATTTAAGGAAACACAATACGATCTGCTTGCGGAAGGCTTGCGGGCGAATCTTGATATGGCGGCAATTTATCGTATTCTGGATGTGGGTGCATAAATCGGCAGATTTCGCACGAAAGTCCTCGATAAAGTGAAAAAAAGTCTACCCAAAATCAGGCGAATGCGTTATAATGACATCTGATATGCTTTTATATAGATAAAAAAACGGAAAAAGGCAGGAACAGGCATACATAATAACTGTGGCTGTTAATGACATGGCCTTGTCAGGCACGGGAAAGCGATCTGGCTTTGACAGGCACGGGAACGCTTTTATGAAAAAGAAGAGGAGACCTGGAATGAAGGAATTATCAAAACTGATGGAATACAGGGAGAGCGTGCGGGTGGTTGACGCGACGCTGCGGGACGGCGGACTCGTGAATGATTTTTATTTTACGGATGAATTTGCACGCGCGGTATATGAGACGAATATCAGAGCGGGCGTGGATTATATGGAATTTGGCTATAAGGCGTCCAGAGAAATGTTTGACGAGAGCAAATTCGGCAAGTGGAAGTTCTGCAAGGATGAGGATATTCGTGCCATCGTTGGGGATAATGATACGAATTTGAAGATTTCGGTCATGGCAGATGTCGGGCGCTGCGATTACAAGACGGATATTATCAATCGGTCGGAGAGTCCGATTGATCTGATTCGTGTCGCTACATATCTGAATACCATTCCGGGTGCAATTGATATGATTGAGGATGCGCATGCGAAGGGCTACGAGACGAGTTGCAATATAATGGCAATCTCAAACGCACAGGAGAGCGACCTTGTTGTGGCACTGGATTTGCTCGGAAGGACTCCTGTGGATGTCTGCTACATTGTAGACAGCTACGGCGCTCTCTATCCGGAGCAGATTGCGCGCATCGCGGACGTCTATATGAATTTTGCGGCGAAATACGGAAAAAAGGTCGGGATTCACGCGCATAACAATCAACAGCTTGCGTTTGCAAATACCATCGAAGCAGTCGGAGACGGCGCAGACTGGCTGGACGGCACCTATGCGGGCATGGGCCGCGGAGCGGGCAACTGCGCGATGGAGCTGCTGCTGGGCTTTTTGAGGAATCCCAAATATAAGGAGTATCCGGCGATCCAGTTCGTCGACCAATATATCAGTCAGCTGAAAAAAGAGGGGATTGTCTGGGGGTATGATCTGCAGTACCTGATGACCGGTCTTCTGAACCAGCATCCGCGTACCGCGATTGCGTTTACCAAAGCGGGCAGAACCGATTACGCGGAATTCTATCGCGAGGTCGTTGCGCAGGACTGAGAATTCATTTGTGATAAAACACGAATATTCCTGCATTTCATGATACGCGAGATTCAGGCTTAAAGGAATCTGACTGCAATCCCGTCAGCTTTTGATGAGACAGTTTAAAGCAGCCTGAATTTTTTGGATACCAGTGAGGGATGATTTCGAGAGGGTAATTTGTATGAATCAAAATGAGATACCATCATCAACGGATACTTTTGTGGTGACTTTGGATGACATCGAGCGGCTTTCTCCAATGGACATCGAGCGGCGCAGCTTTGAAATTATTTCGCAGGAAGCGGGAGCGCGCATTCCGGATGATGAACGGGCAATGATCATCAGGCGGGTCATTCATACGACGGCTGATTTTGATTACCTTGATCATCTCTGCTTTTCCGATGGCGCTGTGGAAGCGGCACTGGAGGCGCTGAAAAATGGCGCCTGGATTATTACAGACACGAATATGGCGCTGTCCGGCATCAATAAGCCCAGCTTGAGAAAAATCGGCGGAGAGGCGTATTGTTTCATGGCAGACGAGGATGTCGCTAAGAAAGCAACAAGTCTGGGTGTGACCCGTGCCTCCGTGAGTGTGGATAAGGCAGCCGCACTTGGACATCCGGTGATTTACGCGGTTGGAAATGCGCCGACCGCATTGATTCGATTGTATGAGCTAATATCTGATGGAAGCTTTCGGCCGGAACTGATCATCGGTGTGCCGGTAGGATTTGTCAATGTGGTGCAGTCTAAAGAGCTGATTATGCAGACCGACGTACCCTATATCGTGGCTCGCGGCCGCAAGGGCGGGAGCAATGTAGCGGCAAGTATATGCAACGCGCTGTTATATATGCTGGATGGAAGCCGCGCATAAAAAATTGCTTCGCAATGGCGCGGTACCGTCCTCGATTCCCTGCGGAAATCGGGACATTGCCTTCGTCCGCACTCGCAGGCGAGTACGGACATGTGATGGAAGCCGCGCATAAAAGGAGGACGCAGTTTGAAGAATTATTATAGTACTCTGGATGGCATTATCACTACATTTTCAAATATTGAACCAGATCGTGACGGCTTCGAGCATATTAGTATTCGATTTGAGCGTGACATCATTCATTTTGCTGAATTCAGGCTTCCTGAGAATCAGATATTTAAATCATTTGGATTTTCCGATGATGAAATCATGCAGCTTTCGGAGTATTTGCGAGACAATGCTCCGCTTATCTGGGAAATCGCCAGGGAAGAAGGTGATTCCCTTGCCTAAAATTCTGGCAGACTTTATGGGATATTCTTTTTATTTTTATTCGAATGAGAATGATGAACCGGTTCATGTTCATGTTTCGAAAGGGAATCCATCCAGTTCCAGCGCAAAATTCTGGATAAAACGGGACAGTGTTGAGTTGGAACATAATAATGCCCAGATACCGCAGAAGGATTTGAAACGTATCTACAATTATATTTGCATAAATCGTCAGAAAATTGTCTTTGCCTGGTATCAATTCTTCGGATTTTAACGCAGGAGGAAATCAGTATGTGTGGAATAGTAGGTTACACTGGCGGGCAGCAGGCCGCACCCATTCTTCTGGATGGGCTTTCGAAGCTGGAATATCGCGGCTATGATTCCGCAGGGATGGCTGTCCGCGACGGGGAAAAAGAGCCGGTGATTGTAAAAGCGAAGGGGCGCCTGCGGGCGCTTGCGGATAAAACAGATGGCGGTGCGGCTCTGCCGGGAACCTGCGGCATCGGGCATACGCGCTGGGCGACGCATGGCGAACCGTCTGAGAACAATGCGCATCCGCATATGTCGGATGATCTGGCGGTTGTGGCGGTTCACAACGGCATTATTGAGAACTATCAGGAGCTGAAGGATAAGCTGACGCGCAACGGATATACCTTTTATTCCAATACGGATACTGAGGTGGCGGTAAAGCTGATTGATTATTATTACAAAAAGTATAAAATCGGGCCGACAGACGCGATTCCCAAGGCGATGCTGCGCATCCGCGGATCGTATGCGCTGGCGGTGATGTTCAAAGATTATCCGGGAGAAATCTATGCGGCCAGAAAAGACAGTCCGATGATCATCAGTGTGACAGAGGGGGCGTCTTATCTTGCCTCCGATGTCCCGGCGATTCTGAAACATACGAGAAACGTTTATTATATCGGGAATCTGGAGATGGCTCGTCTTGCAGGGGGCTCTGTCGAATTTTATGATCTGAATGGCGACCTGATTGAGAAGCCTCTGGTTGCGATTGACTGGGATGCGGAAGCAGCGGAAAAAGGCGGCTTTGAGCACTTTATGATGAAAGAAATCCATGAGCAGCCCAAAGCAGTGGAGGATACGCTGCACGCGATGGTAAAAGACGGAACGATTGATTTTGCATCGGTTGGACTGGATGAAGAAACCATACGTGAAGTCAATCAGATGATTATTGTAGCGTGCGGTTCCGCTTACCATGTGGGTATGGCTGCGCAATATGTGATTGAGGATCTGGCGCGCATTCCGGTGCGTGTGGAGCTTGCCTCGGAATTCCGGTACCGCAATCAGATCCTGGATCCGGAGACGCTTGTGGTTGTGATCAGCCAGAGCGGCGAGACCGCGGATTCTCTGGCAGCGCTTCGCAAGGCAAAGGACAATCACCTTCGCACGCTGGCGATTGTCAATGTGGTCGGCAGCTCTATCGCGCGGGAGGCGGATCATGTGTTTTATACTCTTGCAGGTCCGGAAATCGCGGTCGCGACGACAAAAGCGTACAGTACGCAACTGATTGCCTGCGATTTGCTTGCGATTCAGTTCGGGCTCGTACGTGGAGCTCTGACGGAGGATATGGCGTCGTCTCTGCTGGAGGAGCTGGAATCCCTTCCGGATAAAATCAGGCGTATTCTGGATGATAAAGAGCGTCTTCAGTGGTTTGCCGCAAAATACGCGAACGCAAAAGACATCTTTTTCATCGGAAGAGGTCTGGACTACGCGATTTCTCTGGAGGGCAGCCTGAAAATGAAAGAGATCAGCTACATTCATTCCGAGGCGTACGCGGCGGGTGAGCTGAAGCATGGCACGATTTCTCTGATTGAGGATGGCACGCTGGTCATCGGCGTACTGACACAGAGCGATCTGTATGAGAAGACAGTCAGCAATATGGTTGAAACCCGCAGTCGGGGCGCGTACCTGTTTGGCCTGACCACCTACGGCAATTACGCGATTGAAGACTACGTGAACTTTACCGTCTACATTCCACGCACGGATGAGCATTTCGCAGCCTCTCTGGCGGTTGTGCCGCTGCAGCTGCTCGGCTATTATGTATCCGTCGCGAAGGGGCTTGATGTTGATAAGCCGCGGAATCTGGCGAAAAGCGTCACCGTTGAATAGTTGATGATACTTTTTTCAAAATCCCTCTTGCCAATTTTCGAATTCTGTTATATAATACTCCGCAGTTGGGAGATTCCTGACTGCGGAATTGAATTATCTGGTTGATTGGTTTTTGTTTAAAAAACGGAGCAGATGACAATTTTATAAGATTTATGCGGATATAGTTCATCGGTAGAACACCAGCTTCCCAAGCTGGGGAGGCGAGTTCGATTCTCGTTATCCGCTTCTGAAAAAGCCTGTAAGGGCTTTTTTTATGTCTTAAACAAATCCGCATCAGCTCTCGTGCAAATCTGCGTGGACTATATATGAATCCATTTTATGAAAAGGGCTGAAAAAAGGCATAAAAATGTGGTAAAGTATTCGGAAAAGTACTTGCATTTAGCGGAAAGTAGTGCTATCATGTTCTGGAATTAAATAACAGTTACTGATAAAGAGTGGACCGGGCGGCCCACTCTTATTTGTGGGGGTGTACATGAGTAAGAGAGAAACATACGAACAAAAAACAGAAGCCCTGCTGATCCCGATGATTCAGCGCCTCCAGTTTGAACTGGTAGATGTGGAATACGTGAAAGAAGGCGGGAACTGGTATCTTCGTGCCTACATTGACAAGCCGGGCGGGATTACGATTGACGACTGCGAGCTGATCAGCCGCGAACTCAGTGATATGCTGGATTCGGAAGATTTTATTGAAGATGCATATATTCTTGAGGTAAGTTCACCGGGACTGGGGCGGCAGCTGAAAAAGGATAAGGATTTTGAGAGAAGTCTTGGCAAAAAGGTAGAGATTCGTACATTCCGGGCAGTGAACCGCCAGAAGGAATTTACCGGCATATTAAAGGAATACGATAAAGATATGGTTTTAATTGAGACTGAAAATGAAGAACCTGTGCGGTTTGCGCGGGCAGACATCGCACTGATACGTCTGGCATTTGATTTCTGACAGGGAGGAAGAAACGATATGAATAACGAGTTGTTAGAAGCACTCACGATTCTTGAGAAAGAAAAGAACATCAGCAAAGAGACACTTCTGGACGCGATAAAGCAGTCTCTGATCCAGGCGTGCAAAAACAACTGGAAAACGGAGGCGGACTGTGTTGTGGTCAATATCGACCCGGATACCTGTGAATATGAGGTATTTGCGGAGAAGACGGTTGTCGATACTGTTGAGGACGAACTCGCGCAGATCAGCCTGACAAAGGCTAAGCTGATGGATTCCCGCTATGAGCTTGGTGATATCGTGCGTGTTGAAATTAAATCCAAAGAATTTGGCCGTATTGCGACACAGAACGCGAAGAATGTGATTCTTCAGAAAATCCGCGAAGAGGAACGCAAGGTTCTTTATAATGAATATTATGAGAAGGAGCATGATATTGTGACCGGAATTGTACAGCGCAATTTTGGCCGGAATATCAGTATCAATCTTGGCAAGGTAGACGCAACTCTCTCCGGTGAGGAACAGATCCGCGGCGAATCTTACCGCCCGAACCAGCGCATCAAGGTCTATGTGCTGGAGGTTAAGGATACGCCGAAGGGTCCGAGAATTCAGGTGTCACGGACGCATCCGGAGTTGGTCAAACGGCTGTTTGAGGAGGAAGTGACGGAGGTACGGGACGGTACCGTGGAAATTAAAAGCATCGCCAGAGAGGCGGGAAGCCGCACAAAGATTGCGGTCTGGTCGAATAACCCGGATGTCGATCCGGTGGGAGCCTGCGTCGGCCTGAATGGTTCCCGTGTGAATGCAGTTGTTGACGAGCTGCATGGGGAAAAGATTGATATTATTAACTGGGATGAGAACCCTGCACTTCTGATTGAGAACGCGCTGAGCCCGGCGAAGGTGATTACCGTTCTGGCAGACCCGGATGAAAAGGTCGCCAAGGTAGTTGTTCCGGATTATCAGCTCTCCCTGGCAATCGGCAAGGAAGGACAGAACGCGAGACTTGCGGTCAGACTAACCGGATTTAAAATTGACATTAAGAATGAGACACAGGCACGGGAGTCCGGGGATCTTCTGGAATATGAGGAAGACTATTACGAGGACGACTATTACGACGAAGATGAGTATTACGAAGATGAATATGCCCAGGATGGCGGGTATGGCGGCGATGAACTTTACGCCCAGGACGGTGAATACGGCGGCGATGAGCCTTATGCCCAGGACGGTGAATACGGCGACGATGAGCCTTATGCCCAGGACGGTGAATACGGCGACGACTCCTTCGAAGAAGGCGGCGGGTATGACGACGAATCATACGCCGATGATATAGATGATATGGAATATAATGATCCGGAAAATGCCCCGGACGCTGGTGAGGAATAATATGGCTGTACAGAAAAAAAGGGTTCCGCTGCGCAAGTGTACGGGATGTCAGGAGATGAAGGGAAAAAAGGAGATGCTCCGCATCCTGCGCACACCGGAGGGGGAGCTGATGCTTGATGTGACCGGAAGAAAGAACGGGCGCGGCGCATATCTGTGCCGCAGCATGGAATGCTTTGAGAAAGCCAGGAAGAACAGGGGACTTGAGCGGTCGCTGAAGGTGAAGATTCCGGAAGAAACCTACGAAAGCCTGAAAAAGGAGATTGAATCGATTGAAGAGAGATAGCGTACTTTCCCTTGTAGGTATCGCTAAAAAAGCCGACAAGGTAGTTTCTGGAGAGTTTCAGACGGAGACTGCGATAAAATCCGGAAAGGCCCGCCTTGTGATTATTTCCACGGAAGCTTCGGGGAATACGAAAAAAAAGTTTCAGAATATGTGCTCTTATTATCAGGTTCCGTCGTATCAGTATGGAACCCGTGAAGAGCTGGGAGCCGCGTCCGGCAGTGAATACAGAGCTGTTCTGGCTGTGCTGGATGATGGCCTGGCAGGTGCGATTATTAAAAAGATGATGTGATATTGGAATATGATGGAAGGAAAAAATACCGTAAAGGAAAGGGCTGGATCGGGCAACCGGCAGGCGAAGATGAAGGAGGATGAGCGTATGCAAAACAATCATGATTCGGAGGCAGTAAGGACAATAGATAATAATGCGGCGGAAAAGCCGGTGGAAAAAGCTGTCGGAAAAGCTGCTTCTGCCCCGAAGAAGAAAAAAAATATTATTCAGGTATTCCGTCCTCAGAACAGTAAAACCGGGATGGTAAAGCCGGGAGGCCGTCCGAAGCCGCAGGGGCAGGCAGGAAACAGACAGCAAAAGGGAGCTGCGGGGGTAAGATCGCAGGATGGCGCCGGGATGCGAACTCCGGCTGGGGCGAGACCGGCCGGGGCGAGACCCTCGGGTTCTGCTGCGGGCAGCAGGCCGCAGGGTGTTTCCGGTATGCCGCTCGGGTCCAGACCGAATCATGCGCAGGGTACACCTGCCGGAAACCGGCCGCAGGGGACGGCAGCAATGAGACCGAAGGATACCGCAGGAACAGCAGCGGGTGTAAAGCCGCAGAATGTGACCGGTGAAGTGCCGGGCGCTGCGAAGCCGCAAAATACTGTGCCGGGAACCGCTGCTGCCGCAAAGCCGCAGAATATAGGAAGCGAAGCATCAACGGCAGCTGCAAAATCACAAAATGCCGCACCGGAGGCAGCGACAACTATAAAATCACAGGGTACGCCATCCGGCGCTTCCGGAGCTGCGAAGGTACAGAGTACTGCAGCCGGAACAGCAGCACCGAATGAAAAGCCGCTGGATTCATCCGCTGCTAAAACTGGAAATACTTCTACAGATACAAAATCTCAGGGATCTGCAAAATCAGCCAATTCTGCTTCGCGCACCTCGCAGGATGCAGCTGGTGGACGTGAGAATCAGAATTTGGGCAGCCGCAGCGGTCAGTCAGGCTCCCGCAGAAGTCAGGATGGAAAACTGTCCGGAGGCCGTGCACAGGATGATCGGCGCCGCACGGATAATGGCAGAGGAAATGCTCGTTTTTCCGGGACTGGGGATGGACGCAGCGGCCAGAGCGGCCGCGGCGGTCAGAACGGCAATGACAGATATCCTTCCTCCGGGAACCGCACGCAGGATGATCGCCGCCGCACGGATGGCGGAAGATCTGCTTCGCGTTTTGCCGGTGGCCAGGACGGACGGTCAGGCCAGGGCAGCTACAGCAGAAATGCGGACGGACGCGGCGGCCAGGGCGGTTACGGCAGAAATACGGATGGGCGCGGCGGCCAGGGCAGCTACAGCAGAAATGCAGATGGGCGCGGCGGCCAGGGCGGCTATAGCAGAAATGCAGACGGGCGCGGCGGCCAGGGCGGCTATAACCGGAATCAGGATGGACGCGGCGGTTTAAGTATCCCGAAACCGCAGAGTGATTCCAAGCCGTTGGAAAAAGAGAGCAGAAAACGGACAGAGCGCGGGGATCGCAATCGCTCCAATAAGGGCGAAAAGCTTGACCGGATGGAAAAGAACGTTCGTCCGGGTCAGAAGAATAACCAGAGAACGAATCAGAAGAACACAGCACGCAAGGGACAGCCTGTGAAACCGGCTCCGCAGCCGGCGCCGAAGCCGGCGGAGACCATCCGCACGATCACACTTCCGGAAAAGATGACGATTTCCGAGCTTGCAGAAGCAATGAAGGTACAGGCATCTGCCATTGTTAAGAAGCTGTTTTTACAGGGGCAGATGGTCACGGTCAACCAGGAAGTTGATTTCGACAAGGCAGAAGAGATCGCGCTGGAATTCAACTGCATCTGCGAAAAGGCAGAAAAGGTAGACGTGATTGCCGAGCTGCTTAAGGAAAAAGAAGAGGCAGAGGACGTCATGATCGCGCGGCCGCCGGTCGTCTGCGTCATGGGTCATGTGGACCACGGCAAGACCTCCCTGCTGGATACGATCCGCCATACGCATGTGATTGATAAAGAGGCCGGCGGGATCACGCAGCACATTGGCGCTTATGTGGTATCCATCAATGGGCAGAAAATCACGTTTCTCGATACGCCGGGCCATGAGGCCTTCACAGCGATGCGTATGCGCGGCGCGAATTCGACCGATATTGCGATTCTTGTAGTCGCTGCGGATGATGGCGTTATGCCGCAGACCGTTGAAGCGATCAACCATGCGAAGGCGGCCGGGATTGAAATTATTGTTGCGATCAATAAAATTGATAAGCCAAGCGCGAATATTGAACGCGTAAAACAGGAACTCTCTGAATATGAGTTGATTCCGGAGGACTGGGGCGGCAGCACCGTGATGGTTCCGGTATCTGCGCATACGCACGAGGGCATTGACAACCTGCTGGAGATGATTCTGCTGACGGCGGAGGTTCTGGAGCTGAAAGCGAATCCGAACCGCAAAGCGCGCGGCCTTGTCATTGAGGCAGAGCTGGATAAGGGCAAAGGACCGGTGGCGACCGTTCTGGTTCAGAAGGGTACGCTCCATGTCGGGGATCCGATCGCGGCCGGCTCCTGTTATGGCAAAGTAAGAGCGATGATGGACGATAAAGGCCGCCGTGTAAAGGAGGCCGGACCGTCTACACCGGTAGAGATTCTTGGTCTGTCTGATGTCCCGAATGCCGGCGAGATCTTTATTAGCATGGACAATGAGAAAGAGGCGCGCAGCTTTGCAGAAACCTTTATCAGCGAGGGCAGAGAGCGCCTGATAGAGGATACGAAGCTGAGGATGTCCCTGGATGATCTGTACTCTCAGATTCAGGCAGGCAAATTAAAAGAACTCGATCTGATTGTCAAAGCAGATGTACAGGGCTCTGTAGAGGCGGTGAAGCAGAGTCTGCTCAAGCTTTCAAACGAGGAGGTTGTGGTCAAAGTCATTCACAGCGGCGTTGGCGCAATCAACGAATCGGATGTTATCCTGGCTTCGGCGTCAAATGCGATTATTATCGGCTTCAATATCCGTCCGGATGCGATGGCGAAGGCGACGGCTGAGCGGGAAAATGTTGATGTACGCCTGTATCGCGTCATTTACGATGCGATTGCGGATGTGGAAGCGGCCATGAAGGGGATGCTTAACCCGATCTTTGAGGAGAAGGTCATCGGCCACGCTGAGATTCGTCAGCTGTTCCGCGCTTCCAGCGTCGGCACAATTGCCGGTTCCTACGTGCTGGACGGCGTCTTCCAGAGAGGATGTAAGGTACGCATCACGCGGGAGGATAAGCAGATTTATGACGGCGCACTGGCATCGCTGAAGCGCTTCAAGGACGATGTGAAGGAAGTAAAGGCCGGCTACGAGTGCGGATTTGTGTTTGAGAAGTTCAATGAAATTAAAGAAGAAGATAAGGTAGAAGCTTATATCATGGTAGAGGTTCCGAGATGAGAAAAAACAGTATCAAGAATACCAGAATCAATGGGGAGGTATTGAAGGAGCTGTCATCCATCATCCAGATGGAAATCAAAGACCCGCGGATTGCGCCGATGACGTCGGTCGTATCCGTGGAGGTCGCGCCGGACCTGAAGACCTGTAAGGCGTGGATTTCTGTTCTTGGTGACGCGAAAGCCGCTGAGGACACTCTCGTCGGCTTAAACAGTGCCGTCGGTTATATCAGGCGGCAGCTGGCACAGCGGGTAAATCTTCGAAATACGCCGGAGATCGAGTTTATCCTGGATCAGTCCATTGAGTATGGCGTGGATATGATCCGGAAAATTGATGAGGTGATCGGGGCGGATGAGCTGGCAGCGGAAATGCGGCCGGATGAACCATAGGGAGAGCAGGAGTACCGGTGCATATACCGCCTGACGCGTGAATGGAAGCACGCTCTGTTTTGGTTCGTGTTATTGCAGAATATAAAAGCTGCGACACAGTCAGAAAAGCAGAAAGAAGGAAAGGAGAGGATTCGATATGATCAATCTTGCAGAGGAACTACAGGGGGTAAAGGCGGCAGCGATGGCAGGACATATCCGTCCGGATGGGGACGCGATCGGATCCTGCCTTGGCCTGTATCTGTATATGAAGGAAAATTTTCCGGAAATACGGGCAAAAATATATCTGGAAGAAGTACCGGTTGCATTTACTTCCATCTATGGTGTGGAGGAAATCTGCACGGACTATAGCGAGGATGTAGAATACGACGTCTTTTTCTGCCTGGACTGCGCGGATGAAAGGCGTCTTGGCCCGGCTGCGAAGTATCGCCAGATGGCGAAAAAGACGGTATGCGTCGATCACCATGTCAGCAATGGGGGATTTGCTGACGCAAATTATATTGTACCAGATGCCAGCTCGACGAGCGAGCTGATTTTCACTATAATGGATGAAAAGAAAATCCCGATTCACGCGGCAGAGGCCCTTTACATGGGGATCGCCCATGACACAGGTGTATTCCGCTATTCCTGTACCTCGCCGCAGACAATGGAGATAGCCTCAAAGCTGATTTCCAGAGGTTTTGATTTCCCTTCTATCCTGAGTGCAACCTTTTATGATAAGACGTATTACCAGAAACAGATTCTGGGACGTGCATTGCTGGAGAGTATGCTGCTGATGGATGGAAAGGTGATTTTCAGTGCAATCAAGGCTAAAGAAATGAAGTTTTACAATGTGACCTTTTCCGATATGGAGGGAATCGTGGAGAACCTGCTGCAGACCTCCGGCACGGAGGCGGCGATTTTTATGTATGAGACAGGGCCGAATGAGTTCAAGGTCAGCCTGCGCTCGAAAAATCTGCTCGACGTCAGTGTGATTGCCAGCTATTTCGGAGGCGGCGGGCATGTACGCGCGGCGGGCTGCACGATGCAGGGGAGTATTCATGATGTTGTGAATAATATAACGCTGCATATGGAAGAGCAGTTTACTGAGAAAGCGTTGTCAATGGACAGCCTCGGTGCGTGCTCGCACGCATAAGAGACTGTTCATTCGACAACCAGGACGTTATGAGAAAAGAAGGGCGATAGCCCGGATTGCGAATGCTGTCGGCTATGGCGAGAGTGCGAAGCACGCAGCCATAGGCTTTCTCAAAGTATATAATAGTTATGACTCGGACGCGAGGACAGAGGATGGATGGCATTATTAATGTTTATAAAGAAAAAGGCTTTACGTCGCATGATGTGGTGGCGAAGCTGCGGGGGATTTTGCGGCAGAAGAAAATCGGACATACGGGCACGCTGGATCCGGACGCGGAGGGTGTGCTTCCGGTCTGTCTTGGAAGGGCGACGAAGGTATGCGAGCTGCTGACGGATTGGGATAAGGAGTATCGCGCTGTACTGCAATTGGGACGGACGACGGATACGCAGGATGGGACCGGGACTGTTTTGAGAGAGTGCCCGGTTTTCTGTGTTTCGGATTCTTCTGATTTTTCTGATTCGGATGTGCCGGGTTTTTGGCTGACGGAGGATGAGATTCGCGACTGCATTGGAAGCTTTGTCGGGGAACAGCAGCAGATTCCGCCGATGTATTCGGCGCTGAAGGTGAATGGAAAAAAGCTGTACGAGCTGGCCCGCCAGGGAATTGAGGTGGAGCGAAAGCCGAGGACAATCACCATTTCGGAGATCCGGGTGGAGCGCATGGATATGGAGCGTGACGGCACTTGCAGTACCTGTGATTTTGATTTACAGGGGATCACGGATCGATCAGGGACTCGAATACGCCCGGATCAGCTGCGGACTTTAGGGTTTCCGGAGATTACAATGACGGTACGATGTTCGAAGGGTACCTATATTCGCACGCTGTGCAATGACATTGGGGAGAAGCTGGGCTGCGGCGGCTGTATGAAAGACCTGGTTCGCACACAGGTGGGACCGTTTTCTCTGGCAGAGAGCAGAAAACTTTCGGATATTGAACGGCTTCGTGATGAGAACCGGCTGGAGGAGATACTTCATCCCGTCGATGCGGTGTTTGGAAATCTGGACAGACTGGTGCTGACGCCGGAGGCGGAACGGCTTGTGCGCAATGGAAACTCTTTGACACCTGAGACGGTAAAAAAATGTGTGCGGCAAAGTCATGACGACATACGGACGCTTCGCAGAGAAAAATTTTCAGAGGCATCTTACGGATGCTCGGGAAGCTGTTCCGGAGACTCTGCCGATAAAAAGCAGATTCGTATTTATGCGGGAAATGGAGAGTTTCTGGCTGTTTATGGTTATAATGAAGACAGAAACAACTGGCGGGCGGTGAAGATGTTTTTACCGTGAGCGGATCATATCGGATAGTATTTGGTATCAGCATTTTTTGTAAAAATTACGTCAGGATGATTTTTAACGGTGGATTTCTCTTGTGGCCCGGCCGATGAAGGAAATCTCGGGCTGCGTCGAGGATTTTATGGTTTACGATTCGCGCGTTAGCTGGTGCAAGATGGGTAAGTAATTTCGCGACAGTTCCTTATCATATGATTCGGCCGATGAAAGGAAGCTTTACCTTAATAGATAGCAGGAAAGGATTTTTTGTGGGCGAATGATTTATATACAGAATACGACAGATTTTTACAGCGCAATGCGATTATGTGAGAGCGCGCCCGCTAACCAGCCGTTATCCGCTGTGACGCTAGGTAAATTTGACGGGCTTCACAGGGGACATCAGAAGCTGCTGAACAGAATTTTACAATTGCAGTCCGATGGCTATTATGGGATTGTGTTTTCGATTGCGCCGGAGGACCGGACCGCATTGTTCACACCGGAGGAAAAACGGCACTTCCTGGAGAGTTATGGGGTTGACTGCATGATTCGCTGCCCTTTTGTACCGGATATTCTCGGCATGGAGCCGGAGGCCTTTATCGCTGAGGTTCTGTGTCGGCAGCTCCGCGCGAAATATATTGTGGTTGGCACGGATTTCCGGTTTGGGTTTCAGAGAAAAGGCGATGCTGCGTTTCTGAAAAAGATGCAGAAAAAATATAATTTCACTCTGATTGTAGAAGAAAAGGAATGCTATGAGGGCCGTGAGATCAGCAGTACGTACATTCGTGAGGCGCTTGCCAGTGCGGACATGGAGCTGGTCCGGACGCTGATGGGGCACTGGTTTCCGGTGGAGGGTACGGTTTTACATGGACACCAGCTTGGACGGAAGATCGGCATGCCGACCATTAACATCCGCCCGGACGGCTACAAGCTTTTGCCCCCGCCGGGCGTGTACTACAGCGATGTGATTCTCAAACGCGATGAAACATCCAGGATAACGAATGATATAAAAAATACAGCAAACAGTGATGCAATAAATGTTTTTGATGAAAGGGACACTTTATCTGATTTGCCGGATAAGAAGATTGACGGATGCGATCGTGTGATAAGTACTGACTTACAGCGGACCTCTGACATATACTCTTCAGGGGCGGGAATCAGTACCTGCCATGGGATCACAAATATCGGATACAAGCCGACCGTGGACGGCACATTCCTTGGCGTTGAGACCTATCTGTATGGAATCCATGAGACTCTGTATGGTGCGGATGTGACAGTTCTGCTCCGGCATTTTCGCCGCCCGGAGCAAAAATTTGTTTCTGTAGAGGACTTAAAAGCACAAATGACGCAGGATATACGATCCGGAGAGGAGTATTTTGGTGGCAAATGACTTGTGGATAAGGGGTGTTGTGCTTATTATACTTGGGCTGATTGCGTGCATCGCCGGTCTGGTAATGAAGCTGTATGCCGCCACCCGGAGACCGTATCCGGGCTATGCGGAGGCAAAAGTAGTGGATATCATTTCGGTGGAGCGGGATCGCTATGCCGAAGCCCGGTTCCGCAATCGGCAGGCGGCTGTGTTTGAATTTTATGCAGACGGAAAGCTGATAAAGATCGTGGACAGGGAAGATTCCTACCCCTGTCCGTATCATCTTTATCAGCGAATACGCATCAGCTATGATCCCGCCAACCCGGAACAATATCGTGTTATAACAGCAGAGCGGGAACGCATTCTGGCTGTCATCCTGAATGCTGCCGGCATCATTCTGATTCTGATCGGGGTGGTGATTTTTATTCTCTATGCGTCACGGTATATACTGTGACGGAAAACTCCTGGGAACTTGAGAACAATTTGCTGTGCAAAATGGCAAAATTTTTGTTCCGGTTTATCCGGGTCAGGAACTGTCGCAAAATAGCATGCCCAAATTATGCCGGATAACGTGTGAAGCTCAGACCATAAAATAACGCAGGCGCAGCAGGGCGTGAAGCGTGGATGTTTTTATGGTCTGCGATTCGCGCGCCAATTACTCCGTCCCCAACTCTCCGATCCCAAAGGAAATCTGCATCAGCACCGGATCCATCTGGGTGGGCGCCAGCTGTATCAGCTTTGTATCATTTTCGATGACAGCCATGCCCATGCTCCACCCGGCCTGGTGAATCCGGGAATCATAGGAGACGAGCATATTGACCTGCTCCCACGGTCCCTCGCCGAGATTATAATTCACAAGGAATTTACCGGGATCTCGCAGTCCCAGCCATTCACTGTCGCGTTTTCCGCTCAGGATGATCGTGCCGTTCGGGCCGCCGTTTTTGGTCCAGGTACAATAGGGCATACTGCCGACAAATTTGCCATCCGCGGTCTCGGCTCTTGTCCCGTACAGGGCGGGATCGCCGAAATCCATCCCATCACCGGAAATCTTAAAATAAATCCCCTGATCAGGATCGTTTACAATCTCATAACACATAAAATATTTGCCATTCGGCAGCTCGGTGACAATTGCCATACCAGGTCTGCGGTTCCCGTCCGGAATCGCCACGACCAGGCGCGGCTCTCCCCAGGTCAGCCCGCCATCAGCGGAAGAGATGACCGCGAGGCACTGGTTCAGAACGTGATCTGTATGGTACTTTTCATCGGAATAGACGGCTGTGAGCTCTCCATTTGCGTTCAGATAAAGGAACGGCTCCCAGACCGGTCCCAGGCAGTCCCAGTTGTATTCGACCGGCACACCGCCGTACGCGAAGGTGGAGCGGTATTCCCAGGTTCTACCGTGGTCGCGGCTGAAATAGAGCTGGAGCTCGGTGCCGACAAAATCCGGCGGATTGTCCGGTTCAAATGCCTGCATCGGGATGGAGTTGCCGGCAAAGAACAGCGTCCCGGCCGGAAGCTCACCGCACTGCTTTGGAAGCTCAAACAATACCGGCTGGAAGCGCATCCCCCATCCGTTTTTCGTATCCTCAACCTCACTGAATTTTTCCCAGGTCTTACCGCCGTCTGTACTTTTGTAAATCGGTATCACAGCCGGCTCCCGGTCTGCGTAATATTCAAAAGCGGCAAGCAGAGTGCCGTTCTCCTCACCGGCATGATGCAGCTCGATGACTCTCGGATAGAGAACGCCGCCTCCCGGTTTGATTTCGTTTTTTCTTGGCGCAAAAATCACGCCGCTAAAATCCTTTGTAAGCTTCAATGCCATAGATTCGTCCTCCTGCGTTCCGCATCGGATATCGATGCATGATAAGTACATGTCCATATTCGCGAAGAGAATATGGACGAAGGCCGCGCCAATCGCGAAGCGATTATTTATTAATTGCGCGGCTTACAAGTACATGTCCATATTCGCGAAGAGAATATGGACGAAGGTAATGTTCCGATTCCCAGGGGAAATCGAGAACGGTGTCGGTTTCCATCTTAGAAAGATTATACAGAAATCAGGTGTAAAATACCAGTCTTTTTGTTGAATCCGGGAAAAGAATTATGAAAAAATCTTCCCGGCCGTTTTGCAAACGAATGAACGTGTCATTGGATATTAACCTTTTAATTTTACTTTAATACATAGTGTGATGAATGTTTCACGTGAAACTTTTAATACTAATATTAAGGAACTTATTGACAAGGAAATAGCTAAGTAGTATAATGCAATTGAAACCAATATCTGTTTTGCAGAATGATAAAAGTAGTATGTGTTTGCGGAATATTTTTTTTCTTATTAACAATCAGGAGGGCAGCATATGAAAGAAGAAAATAACAAAACCTGTAATTATCTGGAATCTGACCGCAATTTTCAGGAAAATGCGGATACGATTTCCGAAGCGGCATTTCAATATGCCGAAAAAAAGGATGGAGAATATACGCTGGAAGACTACTACAACCTGCCGGATGAACGGAGAGTCGAATTGATTGATGGAGTATTTTATGATATGGCAGCTCCGTCTATTATTCATCAGGTTGGAGGACTGGATATTTTCAGGCAGCTTTCAGATTATGTGGAATCACAGAATGGTTCCTGTCTGGTGCTGGCATCCCCGCTGGATGTTCAGCTGGATTGCGATGAGTGGACCATGCTGCAGCCGGATGTCGTGGTCATCTGTGACTGGGATAAGGTTCAGAATCGCTGCATTTACGGGGCGCCGGATCTGGTTATAGAAATTCTTTCGCCATCCACGATGCGCCGGGATCAGACAATCAAAATGAATAAATACAGAAATGCCGGTGTACGGGAATACTGGATGATTGACCTGAAACAGAAGCGAGTGATTGTATATGATTTTGAAAATCAAAAGCCTCCGGTCATCTATGGGATGAAAGAACCGGTTCCGGTGCAGATCTATGGTGGGGACTGCCGGATCCGGTTTGATAGAATGCTGGATAAAATCAATCGACTGGAGCTGTGATTTGCGCTATGGTTACTGATCTTAATTTTTGATTTTGATTTGATTTTTGATTTTTCGCTTGAAGCAGTGTGAACTGCGTGGTAAGATTACTTGGATGGCATTTGCCAGTATGCATTAATGTGTTTATCATGCGAATTCTGCTTCATGCTTATCCAGGATGCCGGATCATTTTGGTTATGATGAATGCAAATGTACGGACTTGCTAATAACGCTGCATATGAGGAGAAGGAAATCGATGGAGACAGTCAGACTTGGAAAAACGGAAATTGTAACGAATAAAAACGGATTTGGGGCGCTTCCAATCCAGCGTGTCAGCGATGAGGACGCAGTGAAAATTTTGCGCACGGCTTACGAAAGAGGAATTACCTTTTTTGACACAGCGCGGTTCTACACGGACAGCGAGCATAAGCTTGGGCTGGCGCTTTCGGATGTCCGGAATCATGTGTACATTTCATCGAAAACAGCCGCAGTGAAGCCGGAGGATTTCTGGAAGGACCTGGAGACGACGCTGACGAACCTGAAGACGGATCATCTGGATATTTACCAGTTCCACAATCCGTCGTTCTGCCCGAAGCCAGGCGATGAGAGCGGTGTGTACGAGTGCATGCTGGAAGCAAAAAAGCAGGGTAAGATTTTACATATTGGTATTACGAATCATCGTCTGAGGGTGGCAAATGAGGCGATTGCATCCGGGCTGTATGAGACGCTGCAGTTCCCGTTCTGTTATCTGGCGACAGAGGATGATGAGAAGCTTGTCGCAGATTGCAAGAGGGCGGATATGGGCTTCATCGCGATGAAGGCTCTTTCAGGCGGACTGATTACGAATTCCGCGGCGGCGTATGCATTCGAGGCGCAGTTTGACAATGTACTTCCCATCTGGGGCGTGCAGAGGATGAGCGAGCTGGAAGAGTTCCTGTCCTATATTGTCTGTCCGCCGGTGATGACGGATGATGTCCGCGCCCTGATTGAGAAAGACCGCACAGAGCTGATGGGGGAATTCTGTCGCGGATGCGGCTACTGTATGCCATGCCCGGCCGGTATTGAGATTAATAACTGCGCGCGCATGTCGCTGATGATCCGCCGTGCACCGTCCGCTGCGCAGCTCACACCGGAAATGCAGGCGAAGATGATGAAAATCGAGGAGTGTCTGCACTGCAACAAATGTAAGAGCAAGTGCCCATATCATCTGGATACGCCGACGCTGCTGGCAAAGAACCTGAAGGACTATAAGGAAATTCTGGCGGGGAAAACATACTGATCATGCGGAATGATCAAAGAATGAGATATAAATGAGATACAAATTTGTTTAAGAAATCGTAAAACACTTTACTTCGTTTACTATTAGATCCTATGCCGATACGTGTAAGGGCGTGAATGCGGGAAATTGTGTATGTGAGCAGTGAGGAAGAAAAGCTATGTTAACAGAGAGAATTGAAGCAATCAGACAGAATTATGTAAACAGCAAGCCCTGTATTTCCACTGACCGGGCAAGAATCTGGACGGAATCGCACAAAAGGACCGAAGGACAGCCGGTCTGTATCCGCCGCGCGCAGGCGTTTTATGATACCTGTGCAGAGCTTGGCGTACACATCTTTGACGGGGAGTTGATCGTCGGCGCGATCGGGGAGTTCCGGAAATGCGGCATCCTGACGCCTGAGTTTTCCTGGAAATGGGTGGATCAGGAGATGGACACCTTTTCAGAGCGCGCGCAGGATCCGTATATCATGACGCCCAGGCAGTGTGATTATGTGCGGGAGGAGATTTTCCCATACTGGAAAGGTCAGTCGCTGGAGGAAATCTTTCTTGCAAGGCTGCCGAAGGATACGGCGAAGATCGGCGTGGATACGGGTATCATCGACAATGACTCCAAGTGGAGACAAGCCGTGGGCGAGATCACGCCGGACTATCAGGACGTGCTGTTCCCGAAAGGATTTGGCGGTATTATAAGGGAAGCGGTAGAGAAAAAAGCGGCTTTGTCGTACGCGAATGCGGAGGATCAGGAGAAAATCGAGTTCTATGATTCGATTATACTTACTTCAAAGGGCATTATTCTCTATGCGAACCGTTATGCTGATGAGGCGGAGCGCCTCGCGGCTGCAGAAGAAAATGAGATACGAAAAGCAGAGCTTCTTCGGATCGCAGCCATTTGCCGCAGGGTACCGGAATATCCGCCGGAGAGCTTCTATGAGGCGGTTCAGTTTGTGTGGTTTACACAGATCGGCGGGATTTTGTCGGAGAATCCGCTCTCACTCAATCCTGGCCGATTTGATCAGTATATGGATCCGTATTATGAAAAAGACCTTGCGGCGGGAAACATCACGCCGGATGAAGCGCAGGAGCTGATCGATGCGCTCTGGCTGAAATATTCGGAGTGGGTATGGACGATCTCCGCGAATACGGCGGATTATTTTGCCGGCTACAACCAGTTCCAGAACCTGACGGTCGGCGGCAAGACCCGGGAGGGGCTGGATGCGACGAACCCGGTGACGTTTATGGCGATGAAAGCGACCGAGGAGGTTAAAACGCATCAGCCGGGCTTAAGTGTGCGCGTGCATCAGGACTGCCCTGAGGAGTTTATGTCCGCGGTCACGCATCTGGTCAGCACGGGGACTGGCTTTCCTGCGATTCACAGCGACAGCGCTGGTTACCAGATGCTCCTGAACGCTGGTTACGAGCCGGACGACGCGAGAGACTGGAACAACTGCGGATGCGTGGTTCCACATTTCAGAAAGACGGGAGAGTGGACAGCCGCTGTCAACATGAATTTCGGCTCAGCAATCGAATATGCGCTGAATGAGGGCAAAAGCCTGATGACCGGCGAAACGATGGGCCTCGCTGAAAAGCCCGCGGCGGAGTTTACTTCCTATGCGGAAGTGGAGGAAGCGTTTTTCCGTCAGTTCAAAAATCTCTGTTATCACTCAGTGGTGCTGACCACGACCGCCCAGAGAGTGCATTACGAATCGGTGCCGAGACCATTCCTTTCCTCCTGCATGGAGGAGTGCATGATCAACGGTACAGACTTAAGCAGGGGCGGTGCGAAATACAATGTCGGGCCGGTTATCACCGGCATCGGTCTGGCAGTGACGGCCAACTCGCTGGCGGTCGTGAAAAAGCTGGTCTTTGAGGATCATGTCTGCACGATGAAGGAGCTGACGGATGCTCTGGCTGCGAACTGGGAGGGTTATGACGAGCTGCGCGAAAAAGCACAGGCAGTTCCAAAATACGGAAACGATGACGACTATGTGGATCGGATTGCGATTAAGATCGCAAATTTCTTCTATCACGAGATCCATTCTTATAAAGATATTTTCGGCTCCCCGTTTACGACGGCATTTATGGGCATCAGTAACTACATCCCCATGGGACGTGTGCTTGGAGCAACACCCTGCGGGCGTAAAAACGGCGAACCTTCCAGCGAGGGCGTATCGCCCTACGTGGGCACCGACACCTCCACGCCGCTTGCGGCCATGCGCTCGGCGGCAAAGCTGAACCAGGAGGTTCATTCAGGCGGCACGCTTCTGAACCTGCGGCTGAACCATGATCTGGTAAGCACAAAACGCGGACAGGCGAATTTAGGATCCATGATCCAGAATTTCTTTTCGCTCGGAGCGTTCCATGTGCAGTTCAACACGCTTTCCAGCAAGGTGCTGCGGGACGCGCAGGCACACCCGGAGAATTACAGGGATCTGCTGGTTCGTGTGGCAGGGTACAGCACGCAGTTTGTTAATCTCTCGAAGTCCTTGCAGGACGCTATTATAGCAAGAACCGAGCATGCGGAACTGTGATTTGCAATTGATATCAGAGAAAAGGACACCTGATTATGACGGAGATGGTTCGAAATGACGGATATATTATGCAGATGCAGAATTTTTCCGTAAATGACGGGGATGGCATCCGCACGACGATTTTTATGTGCGGCTGTCCTTTAAGCTGCATCTGGTGCTGCAACCCGGAGAACGCGTATCATTCGGATGCGGAAATACCCCATCACACCGGTCAGGCGGCATTGAAAGCACATCATATGACACTGGATGAGGTGGATCAGAAGATTTCCAGACAGGCGCTCTTTTACAGGGGAAACGGGGGCGGCATTACGTTTTCCGGCGGGGAGGCGACCGTACAGCAGGGATTTTTGCGGGCTATGGTCAATCGCTTTTATGATAAGGGATATGACCTTTCTCTGGAGACCTGCGGGGTTTTTTCTTTTGATGAGATGAAAGATATCCTGCAGAAAATGAATCTGATTTTCATGGATCTGAAACTATTTGACGATTCTCTGCACAGGTTCTTTACAGGAGCATCCAATGATGTGATCCTGGAGAACATCCGGCAGACGGCGCTCCTTCCGGCACCGGTCGTTGTCAGGATTCCGGTGATAGTGGGGGTCAATGCGTTTGATGAAAATATAGATGCGACCTGTGCGTTTCTGGAAGATGTACAGGCGTCCGGCCCGGCGTCTGTTTCGCTGGAGCTACTTCCGTATCACCGATACGGGATGGATAAATATGCGGCGCTTGGAATACCCGATCCGGATGTGCGATACGAAAGACTGAAGAAGCAGGAAAAAATGTTTTCTTTTGCGGAGAGAATGGAAATTCCGTCGGAGGAGCTGCTTGAAAAATATCGGGAGATTGCCGCCGCCCATCAGATACGTATCGTTTCGTATCGATAAATATGGTAGGAAAGCGGTCATTGGAGTATTTGTATGAAACGGATTACGGTTGATGAACTAATGAAAGAGGAATCTGCGGGGATCGTAATTGATATGCGCTCAATTTCAGATTATCGAAAAGGGACGTTCCCGGGCGCGGTGCATATGGATGCAGATAAGATTAAAAAGGACAGAGCGATTCTGCCGGAAAATCAGGCGCTCTATTTTTTATGCTATACTGGTGATGAAAGTGATGAGCTGGCGTGCGACCTGGAAGAGAGCGGCTATAACGCGTTTAGTGTCGCGGGAGGATACCGGGAATATCTGAGGTACCAGCTTCGTGCAGCACTTGGCGGAGATTCTGAGATAACTCACGAGACAATTCCTGAGCAAACTCATTTTGAACACGAAGGTTCAGATAAAGAGCGGGAGACTTCGGAAGAAAAATGGGAGCCGGCTGGTGTGGAGCGCTGCCGTAAGGCTGAGCGAAGTATTATCAAGAAATATCGCCGGGAGCTTTGGCGCCGGTTTACGAAGGCGGTGCAGGATTACGAACTGATTCAGGACGGCGACCGGATTGCGGTGTGTATTTCCGGAGGCAAGGATTCCATGCTGATGGCTAAGCTGTTTCAGGAACTTTACCGCCATGGAAAACGGAATTTTGAGCTGACGTTTCTGGTGATGAATCCGGGCTATAATGATGAGAATTATCAGCGAATCCTCGATAACGCAAGGCTTTTACAGATTCCGATCACGGTATTCCGTTCGGAGATTTTTGATATCGTGGCATCAGAAGAAAGCTCGCCCTGTTATCTGTGCGCCCGGATGCGCCGCGGTTATCTCTATGCAAAAGCGAAAGAGCTTGGCTGCAATAAGATCGCCCTTGGCCATCACTATGATGATGTGATCGAGACCATTTTGATGGGAATGCTTTATGGCGGCCAGGTGCAGACCATGATGCCGAAGCTGTACAGCAACCATTTTGACGGGATGCAGCTGATCCGTCCGATGTACCTGATCCGTGAAAAAGATATCATTCACTGGGCGAATTACAATGACCTGCATTTTATCCGATGTGCCTGCCGTTTTACTGAGAATTGTGCATCCTGCGGAGGGACGGAAAAAGGGTCGAAGCGTGCGGAAGTCAAACAGCTGATCGCGTGGCTCGCCGAACGTGACCCGGTGGTGGAAAGCAATATTTTTAAGAGTGTTGAGAATGTGAATCTGAACACGGTCATTGCATGGAAGCAGGATGGAGTGCGCCATCATTTTCTGGATAGCTATGAGGATGAGCCGATTGATTGATAATCCGGATGGTAACCGGACGAATGCACGACAGCTGAATGAAATCCACAATATACGGATGGCGTGTGCGGCCATTTCTTGTCGGACTTGGAACATTCTGAATTAATTGCAGAATGTTGCCGCATACTTTTGAGGATTGGAGTGTTATATGGAAAAGGATTTAACAAAGGGAAGTATATTGAACGTACTACTGCGGTTTTCAATGCCGTATCTGTTGTCCTGCTTTCTGCAGACCTTTTACGGGATGGTAGATCTGTATGTGACCGGGCAGTACAACGGCGCCGCGGCCATCTCAGCAGTATCAATCGGCAGTCAGGTCATGCATATGCTCACGGTCATTATCGTCGGACTGGCGATGGGGTCGACCGTGGGCCTTGGCGTAGCGGTCGGCAGCAAACATATGGAACGGGCATCCCGGATTATCGGGAATACGGTGACGCTGTTTGCCATTGGCTCTGTCACTCTTGTCGTGATTCTTATGCTTGCGAGAAACGGGATTATCACGGTTATGTCAGTTCCGGAGGAGGCTATCTCGCAGACGAAGGATTACATGACCATCTGTTTTTTAGGAATACCTTTCATTACGGCTTATAACGTCATCAGCTGCATCTATCGGGGCATGGGCGATTCAAAAAGTCCGATGTATTTTGTCGGAGTGGCTTGCGTCCTCAACATCGCGCTGGATTTTCTGCTCATCGGCGGGTTTCATATGGGCGCTGCCGGTGCGGCTTACGGAACAGTGATTTCACAGGCGGCGAGTGTTGTATTTGCAGTGGTATTTTTGCTGACAGGCAAGACCGGAGCCGGGATACCATCTTCCAGTGCAGGGGACACGGGTGCGGAAGAGACCTCAGATACTGAGGAGAAAAGTCAGGGATGTTCAGAGGAATCTGCAAAGCAGGATACCAGGCGTGGAATTCGTCCCGAAAATGGTTCCGGAAAGCAGGGATTCCGATTGACAAAGCAGGACTTTATACCGGAGCAGTCGATTCTTTCTGATATATTAAAAGTGGGGGTTCCGGTGGCGTGCCAGGATGGATTTATACAGATCTCATTTCTGGTGATTACGATGATTGCAAACCGCCGCGGCGTCGATGTGGCCGCGAGCGTTGGCATTGTGGAAAAAATCATCACCTTTCTGTTTCTGGTGCCATCCGCCATGCTGTCCTCTGTGTCCGCGATTGCGGCTCAGAATCGTGGCGCCGGCCGGCATGACCGCGCCAGAAAGACGCTGTTCTATGCGATGCTGATTTCCGTGTCCTGCGGATTTGTCTTTTTCCTGCTCTGTCAGATACTGTCGGAACAGTTTGTGGGCCTTTTCTCCAGTGAGGAGGCTGTGCGTGTGCTTGGCGGGCAATATCTGCGCTCGTATTCCTTTGACTGCATGATGGCCAGCATCCATTTCTGCTTCAGCGGCTTTTTCTGTGCGTATGGCCTGTCGGCATTTTCCTTTGCGCACAATCTGGTATCCGTGCTTCTGGTCAGAATCCCAGGTGCGTATCTTGCAACACAGCTGTTCCCGGATACCCTTTTTCCGATGGGAATGGCGGCTCCGGCAGGCTCAACACTTTCCGTAGTAATCTGCGTTGCGCTGTTTTTGATATTCCGCGAACGGTTCGGAATAGGGCAAAAGAATGATCAGAAGACAGATCAAGGTACCCCGTAAGGTATGGACCTGTAAAAAAAACTTATGCATCTTGCACAGTCTGACGCACGAATCGCAGACCGTAAAGCCTCGACGCAGCCCGATATCGGATGAATCCGGCATCAAAAAATGCCGAAAATCAAGAAAGTCAAGAAAATCAAGAGGAGAGCACCATCAAAAGGAGAATACTAATTTGCGCGCACTGGAAATCTACATTCACATTCCCTTCTGCGTCAGAAAATGCGCTTACTGCGACTTTCTTTCGACACCAGCCAGCCGGGCAGAACGGGAGTGGTATGTAAAGACACTGATTGAGGAAATATGCTGCGGGCGGCCGGTAAGTGCGCCAATCTCCATATCCGCCTGCAATTCTTTGGCCAAAACATCTGCGGTGGGTACCGGTTCCTGTTCTTATGGGGAACAACAGATTGAAAACTGCGGCTGCCAGTTGAGTGATGCGATGTCCATCGCGCAGCTGCCGGAAAGTACAGATTATGTCGTGACCAGTGTCTTTTTTGGGGGAGGCACGCCGTCTGTTTTGACGTCGTCACAGATAGCGGAAATACTGGATGCGCTGAGGTCAAGATTTGCGTTTGCAGGCGAACATGGACTGCCGGGAGTGACTGAAATCACGATCGAGTGCAATCCGGGAGCAATTGGATCTGACATGTCTGAACCGGCACAGGAAAGGCTGTATGAACGCAATCAACACAAGCCATCGGAGAGTTCCCGGTTTCACGCGTATCTTGCTTCCGGGATCAACCGGATCAGCTTCGGTCTGCAGTCTGCGGATAATCGGGAGCTTGCCGTTCTTGGCCGGATCCATACCTGGGAGACGTTTCTGAATTCGTATCAGACAGCACGGGAGGCTGGTTTTAAAAATATCAATGTTGATCTGATGTCTGCGCTTCCGGGACAGACAGTTAAATCCTGGGAATACACGCTGCGTCAGATTTTAGCGCTTGCGCCGGAGCATATTTCGGCGTATAGTTTAATCATTGAAGAGGGCACGCCTTTTTATGAGAAGTATCATGAGGACGATCTGCGGCGGGCAGCGGGAGAGGAGCCCAGGTATCTGCCATCTGAAGAGGCAGAGCGTCGGATGGCCGGGATGACGGAACAGATGCTTCGCGATGCGGGATATGTCCATTATGAGATTTCCAACTATGCCTGTCCCGGATTCGAATGCCGGCATAACATCGGTTACTGGCGCGGAACCGAATATATGGGCTTCGGGCTGGGCGCTGCCTCATTGCTGAGATATTTACCTCAAGAGCGGTCTGTAAGAAAGACGAACCGCGAAACAGCGGGCATCCGTATTCAGGGGAACCGGAATATGCAGGAAAAGTTGACGGTATCCTGCCCGATGCGCCTGCTCAGTGTCCGCTGTAAAAATCCGGATGACTTTGCAGTTTATGAACGGAATGTCCGTTCGCAGAGAAGGATTGTGGGAATGCGAGATTCCGGTGAACGAATGAAACAGGCAGAAGGCAGTCAGATAGCAGAGAATCACAAGAAGTTTTTTGTTAATTTCAACAATATGAGCGATGTGGAAGTGCGATTTGCCAGACCGGATGAATCAGAAAATGCGGAAAGATTGCCTGTGGATTTAAATGAGACAGAGACCCCGGAAGGCTTGCCTGTAGATTTAAATGAGACAAAAACTCCGGAAGGTTTGTCTGTGGATTCGGTTTGCACGGAGACTATGGAAGTGCTCACCGTGGAAGATGAGATGGCGGAATTTATGTTTCTGGGACTGCGTATGCTAAGCGGCATCTCCACGCAGGAGTTTCAGACGCGGTTTGGAAGCCCGATTGACGAGGTGTATGGCGATGTCATCCGCCGAATGAGCTCCCTTCACTTGCTGGAGCGCAGGGATGAACGCATTTTCCTGACCCCGCGGGGACTGGATGTCAGCAACCAGGTGATGGCGGAATTTTTGCTGTGATGACATGATCCTGTCTTGAGTAAAGAAAGAATACGAATGAGTTAAAAAAATATGAATTAAGAATACGAATTAAGAAAGAGGAGGATACAGAAAATGGGAAAACTTGGATTTGGCCTGATGCGGCTGCCGCTTTTGAATGCGGAGGATTCAAAGAGCATTGACAAAGAGCAGGTCTGTCAGATGGCAGATTTGTTTCTGGAGCGGGGATTTACGTATTTTGATACTGCGTATATGTACCATGAACATGAGAGCGAGCGGGCGGTTAAGGATGTTATTGCGAAGCGCTACGCGCGCGACACCTACACGCTGGCAACAAAGCTTCCGATTTTTCAGCTGAAAAAAGCAGAAGATATGGAGCGTATTTTTAATGAGCAGCTGGAAAAAACCGGAGAAGACTATTTTGACTATTATCTGCTGCATGCGATGAGCGGCGAGCGGTATGAGAGCGTACAGCAGATGGACTGCTTTGGATTTATTGCGCGGAAAAAGGAAGATGGAAAGGTGCGGCACATCGGGTTTTCCTTCCATGATAAGGCGGAGGTGCTTGACCGCATTCTGACTGACCATCCGGAGGTGGAGTTTGTCCAGCTTCAGCTCAATTATCTGGACTGGGAGGATACGAAGGTGCAGTCCCGCAGGTGCTATGAGACGGCCGTGAAGCACGGGAAAAAGGTCGTGGTCATGGAGCCGGTCAAGGGCGGTACGCTCGCGAAGCTTCCTGCAGAAGCGGAAAAGCTTTTGCACAGTATGCATCCGAACTGGTCAAACGCGTCGTGGGCCATCCGCTTTGCCGCGAGCCTGGAGCATGTGATGGTTGTCCTAAGCGGAATGTCCTCCCTGGAACAGATGGAGGACAACAGCAGCTACATGCAGGAGATGGAGCCGCTGACCGATGAGGAGCGGAATCTGCTGCTCGGGCCTGTGGTGGATCTCATCCATGAGGCGGCAAAGATTCCGTGTACGGCCTGCCGTTACTGTGTTGAAGGCTGCCCCATGAACATCGCGATTCCGGATTATTTTGCGCTGTATAATTCGGAACTGACGGATCGTGGGAACCCTCTATATAAAGAACGCTATCAGGAGCTCACTGAGGGGAATGGGAAGGCCTCGGACTGTGTGGAATGCGGACAGTGCGAGAGCGTGTGCCCGCAGCATATCAGGGTAACAGAATGGCTGAAGAAGACCGCGAAGGTATTTGAATGATTTAAGGAACAGTCGCAAAATTTTGCGACAGTTCAGTAATAAAACAAGAATAAAACAAGCTCATGCAGTGACAGATAATCGGATCGGATAGGGAAGTTCATTTACCTCTGTCCGCTGTGCCGACCGAAGCGGAGCGTAGAAACTGGAAAAGCCATGTCCAGCCGTGTTTATAAAATTCACCCGGCAGTATTCTCCATCCTTACTCGGAAAATTCTGCCGGGTGAAGCTTTATCTGCCCGTAATATATGTTATATCAGCTTTTCTTTGATTTCCGCGTGCAGATGCTGCAGTGATTTCACGTCCCCGTTCCCATGCTCTTTGACGTATTTGATTCCTCTCGCGGTCACGCGGGCGGCTGCCATGGTCGTCATATACGGGATCTTCGCTTTGATCGCCGCCTTGCGCAGATAGCTGTCATCGTGTGCGCTTTCCTTGCCGACCGGCGTATTGACAATCAGGTCGATCTCACCGTTCGTGATCAGATCCAGAATGTTCGGCCGGCCCTCGTACAGCTTCTTTACCTTTTCTGCCTGGATTCCATTTGCATTCAGCAGATCGCAGGTCGTTCCGGTAGCGAGGATCTTAAAACCATCCTCGGCAAAGCTTCTGGCGATCTCTACCACCTCCGGCTTGTCCTTGCTGCTGACTGAAATCAGAGCCGTGCCGCTAAGCGGCAGGCGCGTCTGAGTCGCTTCCTGCGCTTTATAGAAGGCCTCGCCGTAATCCGGGGACAGGCCAAGCACCTCGCCGGTCGAGCGCATTTCCGGTCCGAGCAGCGGGTCGACCTCCGGGAACATATTGAACGGGAAGACCGCTTCCTTGACGCCGTAATAGGGAATATCAAGCTCCTTCAGGTTCTCCACCGGTGATGGCCGGCCGGTAATTTCGGAAGTCACTATATCGGTTGCCAGCGGCACCATGCGGATGTTGCAGACCTTGGAGACCAGCGGCACCGTGCGGGACGCGCGCGGATTCGCCTCCAGCACAAACACCTTGCCATTCTCAATCGCGTATTGCATATTCATCAGACCTTTGACATGCATTTCCTCAGCGATTTTCTTTGTATAATCCTTGATGATCCGAACATTCTCCTCCGATATATGAACAGAAGGAATGACGCAGGCGGAGTCGCCGGAATGAATCCCGGCCAGCTCGATGTGCTCCATCACCGCCGGTACAAACGCGTGCGTGCCGTCGCTGATCGCATCTGCCTCACACTCCAGCGCATGATTCAGGAACCGGTCGATGAGAATCGGTCGGTCCGGCGTGACGCCGACAGCCGCTGCCATATAGCTTTCCATGCTCTCGTCGTCGTACACGACCTCCATTCCGCGGCCGCCGAGGACATAGGACGGGCGCACCATGACCGGATAGCCAATCTCCTTTGCGATGGCCTTTGCCTCACCGACGCTGACCGCCATCCCTGATTCCGGCATCGGGATATCCAGCTTTTCCATCATCGCACGGAACTGATCGCGATCCTCTGCCAGATCAATGACCGCAGGCGCGGTGCCGAGAATCTTTACGCCGTTCCGTTCCAGATCCGCTGCCAGATTCAGCGGAGTCTGACCGCCAAACTGCGCAATGACGCCAAGCGGTTTTTCTTTCTTATAAATGCTCAGGACATCCTCCAGTGTCAGCGGTTCAAAATACAGCTTATCCGAGGTGTCATAGTCAGTCGAAACCGTCTCCGGGTTGCAGTTGACGATAATGGTCTCAAAGCCCAGCTTTTTCAGCGCGAGAGAAGCGTGGACGCAGCAATAGTCAAATTCAATGCCCTGCCCGATGCGGTTTGGTCCGCCGCCCAGGATCATGATCTTCGGCTTTTCATCCGAGATGGGGTTCTTGTCCGGTGCGTTGTAGGTGGAATAATAGTAAGCGGAATTCTGGGTGCCGCTCACATGTACGCCCTCCCAGGCCTCCTCCACCCCCAGTGCGATGCGTCGGCTGCGGATATCGTCCTCAGGCACCTCCAGGATCTGGCTCAGATATTTATCGGAGAAACCATCTTTCTTCGCCTGAATCAAAGCTTCATCCGATGGAAGCTGCCCCTTTGTCCTGCAAAGCTCTTCCTCCTCGTCCACCAGCTCCTTCATCTGCCCGATGAAATACTTTTTCACTTTCGTAATTTCGTAAATCTCATCGACGGTCGCCCCCTTGCGCAGCGCCTCATACATGATAAAATGACGCTCGCTGGACGGCGTGATCAGCATCGCCAGAAGCTCCTCTTTTGACTTTGTGTCAAAATCCTTCACATGCCCCAGGCCGTAGCGCCCGGTTTCCAGAGAGCGGATGGCCTTCTGGAACGCCTCCTTATAGGTCTTTCCGATGCTCATGACCTCGCCGACCGCGCGCATCTGCGTGCCCAGCCTGTCCTCCACACCTTTAAATTTTTCAAATGCCCAGCGGGCAAATTTAATCACCACATAATCCCCGTCCGGCACATATTTATCCAGCGTGCCGTACTTTCCGCACGGAATCTCAGAGAGGGAAAGCCCGGAGGCCAGCATCGCGGATACAAGCGCGATCGGAAAGCCGGTCGCCTTGGATGCAAGTGCGGAAGAGCGGGAGGTGCGCGGATTGATCTCAATGACGACAATCCGGTCGGTCACCGGATCATGCGCAAACTGCACGTTTGTGCCTCCAATCACCTGAACGGACTCCACAATCCGGTATGCCTGCTCCTGGAGGCGCTTCTGAACTTCTTCAGAAATCGTCAGCATCGGCGCCGCGCAGAACGAATCGCCGGTGTGAACGCCCATCGGATCAATGTTTTCGATGAAGCAGACGGTGATCATGTTATTATCCTTATCCCGGATCATCTCCAGCTCCAGCTCCTCCCAGCCAAGGACCGACTCCTCCACAAGCACCTGGCCCACCAGGCTTGCCTGCAGCCCGCGGGCGCATACCGTCTTTAACTCTTCACGATTATAGACAAGGCCGCCGCCTGCTCCGCCCATCGTATAGGCCGGGCGCAGCACCACCGGATATCCCAGCTCATCCGCAATCGCCAGCGCCTCCTCCACACTGTAGGAGACCTGACTTCTCGCCATCTCAATGCCAAGCGCATTCATGGTATTTTTGAATTCAATCCGGTCCTCACCGCGCTCAATCGCGTCCACCTGAACGCCAATTACCTGCACGCCGTATTTGTCCAGAACATCTGCGTTCGCCAGCTCCGAACAGAGATTCAGCCCCGACTGTCCGCCCAGGTTCGGAAGCAGCGCGTCCGGCCGTTCCTTTTCAATAATCTGCGTCAGCCGCGCGACATTCAGCGGCTCAATATACGTGACGTCCGCAATTTCCGGATCCGTCATAATCGTCGCCGGGTTCGAATTGACCAGCACGATCTCATAGCCCAGCTTTTTGAGCGCTTTGCAGGCCTGCGTGCCGGAATAGTCGAATTCGCACGCCTGGCCGATGATGATCGGGCCCGAGCCGATAATCAGTACCTTGTGGATGTCTGTCCTCTTTGACATAGTGTGTTTTCCTCCATTCACAACATTCCAAAAGATTATACATCACGAAGTCTGGCACGTCAATCTTGGAAATAGCAGAAGACGGATTCAGCAAATGAAATATAGTGTGATTTTCTACAAATTATTCTCAGCTTGTCTAAAATACTTGACAATGATATTTGATCTGCCATAAAATTTATTACAATAAATCAGGAAAGAAAACACATGAAACATTGAAAGCAGCAACAATAATATTAACATTTTTAAGTTTCTTCTAAGAAAATTTATATTAAATATAGCAAAGCAAAGGAGGATCAGGAAGTGAAAAAATTTATATCTTTTAACAGGACGATTGCTTTTTTACTATGTTTTTCACTGGTTATTTCCCTGCTTCCGGCCAGTGCCTGGGGAAATCATACGAGTTTTGCCTTGGAAACAATTGATCTGAGCGGGGAAACCACGTTTACCTTCGACGGGGACAGCGTGACGGTCACCGAAGGTGACAGCACAAATTATGAGGTTGTAATTTATGACGATACCGATACAGAAACGGATGCAGACACATCTGAGGATGCCGACGGCAATACCGTTTATTCGGTCCCGGATGGAAGCAGCGGGCAGCTTCTTGTTTCCATCAAGAAAAAGGGCGGCATCTATGTCTTTACCGGCTCCGGAAACGGCAGCATTGCTGTAAAAAAAGAAGCAACGAAGGATGCGCTTCTCTATCTGGACGGGCTGACGCTGACTTCTGCTTTCACATCCGTAGTCACGGTAAAGAAGGATAGTTCTGCCACATGCACCATCTATGCAGTGGAAGGCTCCGTGAATACGCTGACGGATAATTCTTACAATAATGATGAATCCAATTCCGATAATGCTGCGGCGGAAAATGCTGTTATGAAGTTTAAAGATGGCAGCGACGTGACAATTGCCGGCGGCGGTACGCTTAATCTGTATGGCAATGGAAAAAACGGTATTAAAGCGAACAATCTCCTGACGATTCAGGATGTAACGCTGAACATCACTGCACTGGATAATGGAATCAGCTCAGAGAACAGTATTACCATTACTTCCGGCACAATCAATATTGCTACAGAGGAGGGAGACGGTATCAAAGCCTGTGCAGATGATTCGGCAACCGGTTCCATAACGATAACCGGCGGCAGCTTTACCATCGATTCCCTGACTGATGGCATACAGGCGATGGTCAGCCTGGTCATCAGTGGAGGAAGCTTCGATATCACAACCTATGGCGGCTACTCCGCAACTTATGATTCAGATGACGATTCCTACCCAAGTGCAAAAGGACTGAAGGCATCCGGCTCCTATGAGGATACAGATGGAACCGAAGTAGACGCTACTGGCTGCACGCTGTCGATTTCAGGCGGCACTTTTACCATAAACACAGCAGATGATTCGATCCATTCCGATGGGGATATCTTGATCACCGGAGGCAGCTTCTCTCTCTACAGCGGCGATGACGCTATTCATGCGGATGGTACGCTCTCATCCGGAAGTTCCGGCGGCTCGAACTCCAGTCCTTCCGTTGTAATCAATGCCTGTTATGAAGGCATGGAAGGATCCGATATAAACATATACAGCGGCACATATACAATCTATAGCACGGATGACTGCATCAATGCGGCAAACAGCGATACTACAGGATATTCCTTCCAGATGAATATTTACGGCGGATATATCTATGCGGCTTCTTCTTCGAACGACTGTCTGGATTCGAACGGAGATATGACGATCACCGGCGGAACGGTTGTTGCACTTGGCGCCCTTGATACGTCCGAGGAAGAGAATGTCGCACTTGATTGTGACGGTACGCTATCGATCACCGGAGGTACTGTCCTGGCTGTCGGTATGAAAAGTATGATGAGCATGCCTTCCTCTGATTCTCAGACCTATGTTGCCTGGTCCTCTGAGGGCACAGGCACCGCTGGTACAGATTCATCCTCACAGGGTGTTCCCTCCGCTGCAAGTATGGAAGACGATTCCGAAAACGGTATGGGGCAGGGCGGCAGTGATTCGGGAAACATGGGTCAGAATAGCAACAGTCCGGGGAGCGGAATGAATCAGGGCAGCAATACACCCGGACAGGATCAGGGCAGCTCGCCGGATGGCAATGGCGGAAGCGGCCTGGTTTCCAATGGAGACCTGATCACAATCTATGATTCCAATGATACAGCACTTTTCTCCGTAACGGCTGACTGGAATGTGGGTTCCGCGTATGATAGATATTCCGTTGATTATGTACTTTATTCTGCGGAAGACCTGGTATCCGGCGATTCTTATAAACTGGTATTGAATGGAGAAGATGTGTCGGAAAGCGAAACAGAGGCAGAAACAGAGACGGAGACCGAAACCGAAACTGAAACTGAAACAGAAACAGAAACGGAGACCGAAACAGGGACGGAAATAGAATCAGAATCTGAGACAGAGACTGAAACTGAGACTGAGATTGAGATGGAAACGGAAACAAAATCAGAATCAGAATCCGAGTCAGAGACAGAGGCAACGGAGTCGGAATCCGAGACGGAAACAGAAGCCAATTCGGAAACAGAAACAGAAACGAAGTCTGGAATCGAAACGGAAACGGAGACCGAAGCAGAAGCTAAAACTGAAAACGAAACGGAGACGGAAACAAATTCAGATTCAGAAAATGGGAATTCATCCGAGGACGGAAGCAGCACAGATTCGGAAAATGTGGACGACACAGACGCTGACAACAGTTCCGGCACGGGAGGCAGTTCAACGGATACATCGTCTTCCGATGCATCCTCGAATTCTTCTTCAGGCGGTGAATTGGCAGATACCGACGGTTCTGCGGCCGACAGCAGTTCAGGCTCTGCCTCAGGAAATACAGACGCTATAGAATCCATCCAGCCGGCAATCACCGGCCTTACGAACAAGGCTTCTGGAGTAAAGATCACCTGGGGAGCGGTTTCTGACGCTGCCGGATACATCCTTTACCGGAATGGGGAAATCCTTACGAGTATAACCGGAGCATCGACGGTTTCCTATACGGACAAGGATGCAAAAAAGAACGGGAAAAAATATGTATATAAAATTTGTGCATATAAAAATGTCAGCAGCAGCGTTGTATATAGTCAGGTGTCCGCAGAAAAGACCATTTATCGCTTAAAGAGGGCAAAGATAAAGAGTCTGGAAAGCACCAAATCCGGTAAGCTTACAGTTCAGTGGAAGAAAAACAAAAAAGCAGATGGATACCAGATCCAATACGCGACCAAAAAGAATTTTAAGAAATCGACAACCGTAAAAGTTTCTTCTGCAAAATTGAAAAAGACAATATCCGGACTCAAGAGCAAAAAGTACTATGTGCGGGTGAGAAGCTATAAAACAGTATCCGGCGTGACGTATTATTCCGCATGGAGTAAAAAGAAATCCGTAAAGGTATTATGATTGGATAAGATAAAAACATTTATCTGATAAAAAAGGGCGGCCGTTGTAATATATGGCCGCCTTTATTGAATTTAAAAATGAAAAAACCGCCGTGTACAACACGAAATACAACACGGTGGAAATTCAATAAACTGAAACCCTTGAAAATAAAGGCTTTGAAGAGTGCCGCTGGCCGGACTCGAACCGGCACGGTATTACCCGCTTGATTTTGAGTCAAGTGCGTCTGCCAATTCCGCCACAGCGGCACATCCTGTCGTGCAACGATCCATTTCCTCCGTCACACGATGGTTATCTTACCATAAGCAACCGGTAAATGCAAGATGAAATTTTATGAATAGATGACAAAATCACGGCAAAATTCTGTAATGGTTTAAGCCACATCCGTCGTCCTTCTTGCTCCACCGCAATATCCAGAGTGATTGAAAGCTGTGAACGGAAATTCAGGTTTTTGAAGTATTCCTGCGTACTCAATTTCTGCATTATTTGTTAGAAGCTGCCAAATGTTAACGTAATGTACACCAGCACGGCTGTCGCGACGGGCACACTCACGGTGTCATAGCCGTGTTTAGAGATCAGCTCCACAAATGCCGCACAGACGGCCGTGATCAGCCCTGCCAGAATGGTGATTGGCCCGGAGACTCCGACGAGAGGAAAGCAGATCAGCAGGATCAGAAAATCCACACAGACCATCGCTCCGCTGCCTTCATACGTCTTGTGGTTGTCCGCAATGCGCCAGCCGATCCGATGCCTGCCGAAGCGTTTTCCGATGAGAGCGGCCATACAGTCTCCGAATCCCCATACAAGAATCGCGATGACAACCGTTGCTTTCGAGCCGAGCAATCCCCAGAATACCGTGACCAGGCCTGCCTCCAGAAAGAACAGAAGAAGCAGGCTTTTCTTGATCTCGCCATGTTCACGTTCCTGAAACAGATTTTGATAAAACGAAAGCCGTTCAAACATATACAGGATGGGATAAACAACCGCAGCAAAGAGCAGGGCGACAATTGCCACGGCATACCAGTGGCTCTGGGTGGCCGCCATGACCGGCGTCGTCAAAAAAGCGATGATATGTAAGAACTTTCTCCGCAGCTCGCCCGTAACGCCCAGCACCATAAAACAGAAAAGTGCAATCACGACCGCGATGACCAGAAACAGCAGGAGCGCAGCGGCTGTGTGCCAAATCTCATGAAAAACCGACGAAAAATCCATAAATATCCCCTTGATTTTACATAGCCTTTACATTCCGTTTACAGTATATCAAAAAAATATGATTTTTCAATGGGCAGCATGAAAACTTCGTCAGGCTCGCTGACAGTGATTGAATCATGACGATATAAAATATCAGGTAAATATGAATTCAAAGCAGAAAAAAGTCTGTAAAAACGAGGCAGGGTATGGTACAATGAAAGCCGCGCAATGGAGAATCGGCAGCGTTCTCGATTTGCTGCGCAAATCGGAACATTCTTCGCGATTGCATATCCCGTATGAAGTGCGGGATGCCTCCCCGGCGAGGGGCGCGGTGCCGTTCTCGATTTCCTTCGTAAATCGGGACATTGCCTTCGTCCATACTCGCTGCGCGAGTACGGACATACAATATCAGGAGAGCGCAGGAAAGAGGTGTCAGGAATGCCAAAGATTTTTAACACAACCGGGGCTTGCAGCCCAGCCAGACATTATATGGTAGGTCCACAGCCAAAGTTGAAACAGATTAAAGCAATGGTTGACGCCGGAGATTATTTTTCAATCAATCGGGCGAGACAATATGGAAAAACGACTATTTTACATGCTCTGACAGAATATCTGAAGGACAACTATTTGGTAATCAGCCTGGATTTTCAAAAAATGACGGCAAAGGATTTTTCGGACGAACCGTCCTTCGTTCGCGGATTGGCCAGGGAGATTCACAAGGCCACTCGCTATTTGCCGCGGGTTTCATCTGAATATGTTGAGATCATGAGAAAGATAGCAACAGCAACAGCCACAGATCAGGCAACAGGAATGACCGATATTTTTGATCATTTTAGCGATTGGTGCAGAGAATCCGTGAAGCCAATCGTCCTTTTGATTGATGAAGTGGATACCGCATCAAACAATCAGGTCTTTCTTGATTTTCTTGCACTGCTGCGGGCATATTATCTTGACCGCGATGTGACCCCCACATTTCAGTCCGTGATTCTTGCAGGAGTATATGATATCCGCAATTTAAAAAGGAAAATTCGTCCGGATGAAAATCACAAACAGAACAGTCCCTGGAACATTGCTGCAAAGTTTCGTGTGGATTTAAGCTTCAGCGCAAATGAAATAGCAGGAATGTTGGAGGAGTATGAAGCGGATTATCATACCGGAATGTCGGTACAGACAATTGCTGATTTGATGTTTGAATATACATTTGGATATCCGTATCTGGTATCCGATCTTTGCAAAGTCATAGATGAAGAACTTGCCGGAAGCAGTGCGTTCCCCAAAAGAGCAGATGCCTGGACAAAAGACGGATTTGAAGAAGCAGTCAAAAGAATTATTAAAGAAGACAATCCTCTATATGAATCCCTCCTTGGGAAACTGACTGTTTATCCAGAACTTAAAGTCCTTTTACAGGAATTACTTTTCAATGGTGTGCCGATTCCATATGTCGCGACAACTTCTTATATAAAGGATGCTTCCATGTTCGGATTTATTCGAAATGAAAACGAATCGGCGGTCATTTCAAACCGTATCTTTGAGTCTGTTTTGTATAATGCGTTTATTTCAGAAGAATTCATCAATAACAGAATGTATTCTGCCGGTATACAGGAAAAGAATCAGTTTATTACAGGCGGTCATCTGGATGTACGTAGAATTCTGGAGCGCTTTATCGAAACATTTCATGAACTATATGGAACGGAAGACGAGAAGTTTCTTGAAAAAGTGGGAAGAAAATATTTTCTCCTGTTTTTAAAACCGATTATTAATGGTGCAGGTAATTACAGCATAGAGCCTCAGACGCGTAACAGCGAGCGAATGGATCTGGTCATTTATTATCGTGGGGAGCAAAACATCCTCGAACTCAAGCTCTGGCGGGGAAATGCCTACAATCAGAGAGGAGAGCGGCAGCTTTCCGATTATCTGGATTATTTTCATATGAAGAAGGGCTACATGCTCAGCTTCAATTTTAATAAAACGAAACAGATTGGAATAAAGGAAATTGCCCTGGGAGACAAAGTGCTGATCGAAGCGGTTGTATAATTCATAAATATCCAGACTCCGATCTTACCGATGTAAAAAAGCTGGATTTCATTCTGTGGGCAGACGTTTGAGAATATGAGGAGATAGAACGACAAAAAAACCTTGAATTTAAGCGAAAAAACGCTTGACAATATGAAGAGGAGAAATTTGTTATAAAAAAAACTATACTTAGTCAGCCCCGTTTTTGGATATTGATAATGGCGATCCTGTGCTTTGTGCTAATGAGCATTTGCACGTCACAGTCTGGGTCAATGACAATGACAGCATATGCTGAGGAAACAGAGGCAGTATTTTCCGGGGAGGTTTCTGCATCGAAAACGGAATCAGAAACGGAAACAGAAGCAGAGGAAGTGTTGTTTACCGGATGGAAGACCAGAAAAGGAAATAAATAGGAAGGAGATCATAGTATGCTTACAATCGGTATCAAAGGAAGACAGTCGGTGGTTACGACAGAGGAGAATTCTGCGAAGACTCTCGGCAGCGGCACGCTGGAGGTGTTTGCGACACCGGCGATGGTTGCGCTGATGGAGCTGACGGCGCAGACGAGCGTGGCTCCTTATCTGGATGATGGAGATGGCACGGTCGGCATTAAGGTGGATATTACGCACGACGCGCCGACGCCGCTCGGGATGACGGTATCTTGTGAGAGTGAGCTGATTGAGGTTGACGGACGACGCCTCGTTTTTTCTGTCGTAGCTTATGATGAGAAGGGAAGAATCGGCGGCGGCTGCCATGAGCGGTTTATCATCAATAACGAGAAGTTTCAGGCGAAGGCAAACCGCAAGAGTGAGTAAATCGAGTGGAAGACATTCTGCTTGTTTGTGCGGAATACATACAGCAACAAAAGCTGAGAAACCTTTGTTGCATCCATACACAATAAAGCGCTGCAACGATGATAAAATCCGCCGCAGCGCTTTTTCTGTCCGTTCTTTACACGCATATTATGCGCCTGAATAAAGCCAAATTATGCAGAAGTTAATATGTGAATCACAGCCAAGAGGAAATCATCCATTCGGACGGAACTTCACCTGCCCATTTTTTCCCAAGGAAAAAGCCGAAATCCTTTGATTCCACTACATAATCGCCTCCGCCGTGGCGCTGAAGATTTTCGGAATCGCTTCATCCAGATCCAGATTCGAGTACCAGTATTCGTCTACATACTCCCAGAATATATCGCGGGCTTCCTCGTCCATGACGGTATCAATGTCGTAGCCGCAGACACAGGACCAGTAAACGTTCGCATTTTCGTCCTCTTCATCGAAATAGACGAAGAGGAAGGTGCCTTCGTTGCCGATGTTATCCTCGTACCAGTCTTCCGCCCAGGCGTATTTTTGGGATTCCGAGGTCAGGGAGTCGTCGTACGCTTTTAAGTATACATATGGCTGTACGCCGGTGGCATCGAAGAACTCCTCCAGGTTTTCTCCGACTGATTTGACATCTTCAAGCAGACCGGCTTCGTCTACGATACAATTACTGTCGAAGATGGTGAGTGCAGTGTCGGCTTTTTCTCTGGAAGACGAAGAGCCTGATGAAGAATTGGAAGAATGATCATCCTCGTGTTCATTCTCATGATTTTCTTCATGTACGACGGTTGTCTGTGTATTCTGGCTGCTCCGGTAGCTGAAAATTCCTGCAAATAAGCACATTACAACCAGTACCGCAATGATAATGGAAAGCAAGCATCCGCCTCCGCACCCGCCGCCGCGATAGTAGCCGCCTGCATAACCGCCTCTTCTCCAGAATGGCCAGAAACCGCCAAAAAACATCCGGTGCGGCCGCCTGGGGGGCGGATTCATTCCACCCGGGCCGCCCATACCGCCGGGTCTGTTTCCCCCGCCGGGGCCCGGAGCACCCATACCGCCTCGACCTCCTGGTGTTCCTGCTCCGCCACGATTTGCGCCGCCCATCATACCGCCGCCCAGACCGGAATGTCCGCCTCCTGAACGGCCACTTCCGCTAAAACCACCGCCGGAGCGGCCTCCGCCGCTAAAACCGCCGCCGGAATGTCCGCCGCCGGAACGACCTCCTCCGCCGGAATGTCCGCCGCCTGCTCTGCCCATAGTTCAGTCCCCCTTTATTTTATCCAATCAATTCGAAATTTCCAATTTCCCTGAAGAATCCTCTCACGAATCTTCTCGTAAATCCTCTCATGAATCCTCACATTTGCCAGCGAAAATGACGATTCTTGTATTTGTGAAAATATCATACCCATATATCGATTCTGGCAGCAATGGAGATAAACTGTTTTTCTGTTATTTAGCTTTGTGCGGAGGGTCGATCGGGTAGCCGCCGCGCAGCTTCTGCATGCTGCGTGTGAGGGCGTCCTTCGAGTTCTTCCAGTCTGCGTCACGGTTGCGGTAGTCAAATTTATCGACCAGCCAGGAGACATCCTCCTCGATGCGGGCAAAATTTTTCTCCATCACATCAAAAATGGCCGGATAAAATTCCGCTTTTTCTTTCTCGTTCAGATACTGGTCGGCCGCGCCGCACAGTACGCCGAAATGATGAAGGCAGAAGCCTTTGCCGTTTAACACCTTATTTTTGAAGGCGTTATCCTGCTTATACAAATAGAAAAACGTCTCGATATACCGGTCAAACGTGGGCCGGATCATCTGACAGATGTAGCAGCTGCAGTCCTTTGACCCGGTCCACGCCTGGATAGCATTTTTCTCACCGCCCGCATTCTGGCGGCGGATCAGAGGGAATTTCTGTGACTTGCCGGGCTTGAAGGAGGCAAACTGCTCGTGCATCTCTTTCATGAGCTTCTGGTAATGCGTTTTCATGATCAGAGAGTTGCCAAGCGTATTGCCGTAATCGTACATTTTCTTCAGATGCTCGCGGCAGAAGCCGATTTTGTCAGTCTGCTCGCGGATATCGCTCTCCATATAGGAGGAGCCGCTGCCGATCGTAAAGTCCAGCGCGTCCTGCTCCAGCTTGCGCTCGATAAAGCAGAACGGACACTCGTCATTTTCATTTACCGCGTCATTGAGCGGAATTGTGTAGAGTTTTTCTTTCATTTTGAAATCCTCATTTCTGCATAATAATACATGGCAAAAAGGTCAGGAATGAAACATCTGCGTCTCTGTCCATCGCAGTATCATACCATAGGCTGCGCAAATTATGATGTATAAAATAAAAGGAATCTTTGTCTGATTCGAGAATAGTTTATCACAAAATTCTTTTTGCGTACAGTACCCAATTGATTTGAAACAACCATTTTGGAACCAAAAAGCACAACTTTATCCGGTACGGACCAGAGGAATGGATTGAAACAATGGATTTTCCGGCTCCAAATCCTGGTTAGCAATTGAAAAAAATAACAGAATCTGCTATACTCGGCGTGATTGGGAAAAGATGACAGGAACAGCAGGGGAGGAGGTACAGGATTGAAAAAACTATTTTGCTTTATTGTGTTTGTTTTTCTCCTGTTTACAATACAGATTGATCTGTCGCCCGATGATTTTGCCATCGTGATTGAGGATGCGTCGGGGAATGAGAGAAGCTATACCGTGCAGGATCTGGTCGGCACGGAAGATGAGACCGGATCAGATTCGGATGATGCTGAAAATTCCGGTGAACTGACGCTTGTCGAGAATACCAGTGATAATGGCGAAACGGCCGGAACGGACTCCTCAGATGCTTCAGCCAACGGCTCGGATTCAGACGGCACAGACCAGAATGCCGTTCAGGGAGAAGACGGCACAGACCTGAATGCCGCCCAGGGAGAAGATGGCACAGGACAGAGCACGGACGGACAGACGGCCGAATCTGATTCGACAGGAGTGACAAATAATGGTTCCGGGTCGGAGCCCGATGCGGATTCCCTATTGGCACTGGGGCTGACGGAGGATTATTTTGAGCGGGAGGTGGCCGGTTCTACCGGATGGATCGCCGCTTCGGTGGAGCTGAAGGAGCGGGCGATTTCCTCCTCGGACACCATACAGACTCTTTCCGCGGGGACCGCATTTTGCATAAAAGAGGAGGATGGCGGCTGGTGGCGGATCGAGCTTGCGGACGGGACGACCGGATATGTTCAGTATGATTATTGTATGATTAATCTCCCGGACATTCTGCCGACCATTGAGTATGATATTACGAACTCCTATTTTTCTATTTACAAATCCTGGGGACACGAGATTGACGGCGTGACCGGTGCGAAGCTGTACGATGCAGGTACGCTGGATACGGACGGAAAGGTCTGGAATGAGCGGCTTGAACGGTATGAATATCTGGTTCCGGTGATGTACTCGGCAGCGAAAAAGATCGCCATCGCTCAGTACAACGCCTACACCGTTACGGGCGGAGCCTACACGCTGAAAATCTATGACTCCTACCGCCCGCACTCCGTTACGATTGAGATTGCCTCCGCCCTTTCGAAGCTGTATAATTCCAATTCTGAGGTGCGAGAGCATGTCGATTACAGTACGGAGCCTTCCGGGTCCACCTATACATGGGGATCCAGCTGGTTCCTGGCACAGTCTCTGTCGACGCACAATACCGCATCAGCGATTGATGTGACGCTGTGCGAGTATGATAATAAAAAAGGGGAATTTGTGGAGATGGCCATGCAGACGGATGTGCATGAGCTGAGCACCGCTGCGATTAAATATTATTCCGGATCGGCAGAGAAAATTCCGGAGAATTATTCCAGTGCGATGACGGAAAATGCCGTGTTACTTGACATGATTTTTATTGGCGGCAGCTATGGCGAGTATACGTTCCTGGATACGGGGATGTCCACGCTGGCGAGTGAGTGGTGGCATTTTCAGGATGACGCGACCCACAGCAGGGTGAGAGGGTATGTCTCCGGCGGCTGCGATTTCCAGGTCACAGAGTGCCTGAGCGAATGACCGCTATGCAGTAGATGCATCGCATTGTCTATCAATCAGGCGAACAGAAAGCACATGGAATCACAACACGGACTGCCAGCAGCCTTTACAGATCGGTCTGAAAGAAGGTGACTTATGAAATGCAATGAAGCGCGGCGCATGGTCGTGCCCTTCGTAAAAAAAGAACTGTCGGAGCGCGATACGGAAGCGTTTCTTTTGCATGTCGAATCCTGTGCGGACTGTATGGACGAACTGGAAATGTATTTCATGGTCACGCACGCGCTGAGTGCAATGGATTCCGGGGAGCATCATGGATATGATTTTCAGAAAATGCTCTCCGAGGAGATTCGAACCTCGAAGCGGACCATTTTGCGGCGCAAGGTATGGAATGCCTTCCGGCTGGTTTTGCTGACCATTGCGGAACTGCTGCTGGTTCTCTGCATTTTTTTTGGCGTCCGTATGAAGCAGGGCGCAGACATGGATAGTATTTTTGAACGAGCACTTTTGCGCACGCGGATCGAGCAGAGAAATTCTGCGCCGGAGGAGCTCGAAAGTGCTGCGGAGACGGAGTCGGAGACAAAAGCATCTGTATCCGATTCTGCGGAAGAAAACAGTGTGTCAGATACAGATTAAATTGTAATAGCTGCAGACGGTGGAAGCAGAAGGAATGGAGGGAGGAAATATCATATGCCGGAGAATCTTGAAAAGAAGGAAAAAATCGTACTAATTGATGGCCACAGCATTCTGAACCGGGCTTTTTACGGGCTGCCCGACCTGACCAACAGCGAAGGGCTGCACACGAATGCGGTTTATGGATTTTTGAATATTATCCTGAAGGTATTTGAGGAGGAACAGGCTGCCTTTGCCGCAGTCGCGTTTGATCTGAAAGCGCCGACGTTCCGCCATAAAATGTACAGTGCTTACAAGGGTACGCGCAAGCCGATGCCGCAGGAGCTTCACGAGCAGGTACCTCTGATGAAGGAAATGCTGACCGCGATGGGTATCCCTGTTCTGCAGCTGGAAGGGTATGAGGCGGACGACATTTTGGGAACCGCTTCCCGTCAGATGCAAAAGGAAGGGCTTTCGGTGACCATTCTTTCCGGCGACCGCGATCTGCTGCAGTTGGCGACCGATGATATTCTGATCCGCATTCCAAAGACACGCGCGACCGGGACAGAGATCGAGGATTATTATGCGAAGGATGTGAAGGAGCGCTATCAGGTCAGTCCGACGGAGTTTATCGATGTGAAAGCGCTGATGGGAGACGCATCGGATAATATTCCCGGGGTTCCGGGCATCGGAGAGAAGACAGCGACAAAGATCATCGCGCAGTTCGGTTCCATCGAAGAGGCGTATGCGCATATTGATGACGTTACGCCGACCCGCGCACGCAATATGCTTGCGGAGCACTATGATATGGCCCAGATGAGCAAGACCCTGGCCACGATTGACCTGAATGCGCCGATTGAACTCAAAAAAGAAGAAGCGAGACTTGGAGACATCTACACAGCGGAAGCGCTGCAGCTCTGCCGCAGGCTGGAATTTAAAAACCTGCTTGGCCGTTTCCATGTGGAGGTGGAGCCAAAGCCAAAGGAAGAGACCTTCGAAGTGATTCGGGAGCTGAATGAGGCGGATGCCCTTTTTGCGCAGCTTAAAGATCACTCGTTTGCATTTTATATATTTGCAGAGGAGCAGGCTTTTTCGGGAATCGCTCTTTGCGCCTCGGATCAGGAAGCTTATTTTCTGGAGTGCGGCGGTTTTCTGACGCAGGAATATCTCTGCGAAGCGCTTTCCGAATCTATCGCAGGCAGTGAACGGGCAGTGACGCTGCATTTAAAGGAGCAGCTTCCAAATCTGGATATTCCGATGGATGCGCAGAGCCGCCTGTTTGACACGGCGATCGCGGCTTATCTGGTCAACCCGCTGAAGGGCAGCTATGACAGCCAGGATATCGCGAAGGAATATCTGGACGAGATGATTCCCTCCCGCGCGGAGCTGTTTGGAAAAAACTCCATGAAAAAAGCGCTCGAAGAGCTGCCGGAGGAATTTATCAGGTATGCCTGCCGCCTGGCGCTGATCCTGCGCCGGGCTTATCCGGTGATGAGCGAAAGACTGGAATCCATGGGCATGAAGCCTCTGTTTGAAGAGATTGAGATGCCGCTGGTGTTTACGCTTGCGGATATGGAACGGGAAGGGATCCGTGTGAAGGCGCAGGAGCTGAAAGCCTACGGGGAGCAGCTGACCGGCCGCATCGCGGAGCTGGAGGCGTCTATTTATAAGCAGGCCGGAGAAACGTTTAACATCAATTCTCCGAAGCAGCTCGGCGTGATTTTGTTTGAAAACCTGCATCTGCCGCACGGAAAAAAGACAAAGACCGGCTATTCCACGGCTGCGGATGTGCTTGAAAAGCTGGCTGTGGACTATCCGATCGTCTCGGACATTCTGGAATACCGCCAGCTGGCGAAGCTGAAATCGACCTACGCAGGCGGACTGTCGAATTTTATTTCTGAGGACGGCAGGATCCACGGAAAATTCCATCAGACCATCACGGCGACCGGCCGGATCAGCAGCACAGATCCGAACCTTCAGAACATTCCCATCCGGATGGAGCTCGGGCGTCTGATCCGCAAGGTCTTTGTGCCAGATGACGACTATGTATTTCTGGATGCGGACTATTCGCAGATCGAGCTTCGCGTGCTCGCGCATTTTTCCAACGATGAGGATCTGATCCAGGCTTATCAGGACGCACAGGATATCCATACGATTACGGCGTCGAAGGTGTTCCATGTCGCCCCGGAGGATGTGACGCCGCTGCTTCGGCGCAACGCGAAAGCGGTCAACTTCGGTATTGTCTACGGTATCAGCTCGTTTGGCTTAAGCCAGAACCTGAGTATTACGCGAAAAGAAGCGCAGGATTATATTGAACAGTATTTTCAGACCTATCCGGGAATTAAAAAATTTCTGGACGGGGCCGTTGCGGACGCAAAGAAAAACGGCTATGTGACGACAATGTTTGGCCGCCGTCGTCCGATGCCGGAGCTGAAGTCCTCGAACTTTGCCCAGCGCTCCTTCGGCGAGCGTGTTGCGATGAATGCGCCGATTCAGGGAACCGCGGCAGACATTATTAAAATAGCGATGAACCGTGTCAACACCTGCCTGCGAAGCCGGAATATGAAATCCCGCCTGATTTTGCAGGTGCACGATGAGCTTCTGGTCGAGACAGCCGTGGACGAGCTGGATGAAGTGCGTGAAATCATGGTCCGTGAGATGCAGAATGCGGCGAAGCTGCGCGTCCGGCTCGAGGTGGATATTCACGATGGGAAGAACTGGTACGAGGCGAAGTGATTGTTAAGGGATCTGGTACGAAATAACCTGTGCATTTTGCGCCGACTGACGCGCAAATCGCAGACCATAAAAGCCTCGACGCAGCCCGGAAATTTATCCTGTGAAATACCCATGCACGAATCGCAGCATACAGCAGAAGAGGTCAGCTGAAAACATGAATGATGAGAATAATGAAACGAATGCGCACAGCGGTAAATCAGTCAGAAATCGTCTGATACTGGGGATTACCGGCGGTGTCGGGGCGGGAAAAAGTACCATTCTTTCTTATCTGAAGGAAGCGTATGGTGCGGCCGTCATAGAGGCAGATGCAGTCGGTCATCAGGTGCAGCAGCCGGGCGAACCCTGCCAGAAAGAGATCGTGGAAGCATTTGGCGCACAGATACTGAATGAGGATGGTACAATTGACCGGTCAAAGCTCGGAGCTATCGTCTATGCAGACCGTGAAAAGATGAATCAGCTGAATGCGATTGTACACCCGGCGATTAAAAGGCGGATTCTCGAGAGAATAAATGAACTGAGTTCGGCATCCGGACATATCAGTACAATTGCGAAATCCTCTGCCGAGGCCGGTTTCAATCCGTTACCTGTTAAAATGACCGGCACAGATTTGGAAAAGTTACCTGTTAAAACGACTGGCACAGATTCAGTAAACCTGCGCTCCGGTGATCAGCCCCGGTTTCTGATTGCCATTGAGGCCGCCCTGCTGCTGGAGGATCACTATGACGAATTCTGTGATGAGGTCTGGTACATTTTCGCGGACGAACAGACGCGGATGAATCGTCTGATGACTTCCAGAGGATACACGAAAGAAAAGGTATTGCAGATTATGAGCAATCAGCTGGATGAGGAAGCATTCCGCTGCCGCTGCGATGCGGTGATTGATAACAGCAGCTCCGATATAAAACAGACATATGAGGAGATTGACCGGGTTTTACACGAATATCCTCGCCCTTCTGGCGGAATATCGCCGAACTTAAGTGAAGCGCCGGACATTTAGAAAAATGGTTTCTGGGATTTTTAGAAAGGTTGAATGGATGAGAGTGCGAAAGATAAGAGAGCGGATTTTGATTGTCCTGCTGCTGCTTGGTATTCCTTTTATGGAATGCAAAGCAGCTTCGGATGACTCTGCACAAAAAAGTGACAGCTCTTACGCACGCAGGTTTATCGAAGGAGAACTGTTCGATCAAAGCTATTATTATGCTTCCGGCAGCGACACGGAGGAGTCCGGAGCGAGCCAGGAAGCTCCCACTGCGGATGAGCAGGAGGGAAGCACGTCTGACGCAGAGGGTTCCGCAGCGGAAGGGCAGGAAAATGCCGGAGCTGGCGCTGCGGAAGATAGCGAAGACAGCGAAGGTGGTCTGGCGCAGGATGCATCGGATAACGGTCTGTCAGAGGAAGCGGACGTCGTGATTATCGACGAAGATGCGGCTGAAAATGAATATAAAAATGAAAACGAATCTGATACTGCGGCGGAAGAAGATGCCAGTGCCGACTGGCAGGGACTTTTACAGGGCGTGATCCTTCCTACAGAGAGTGACGACAGCTGGTTCGAGCGCAGTGTGGTCGGCGCAACCGGATGGAATACCGTGGAGCTGACTCTGAAGGCGGATGCTTCTTCTTCCGCCACCTCAGTCGGCACCATCGCGGCCGGTACGGCTTTTTGCATCGACGAAGAAACCGGCGACTGGTGGCGCGTGGTATTATCCGATGGCGGGACCGGATACATTGAGCACTGTTATTGTATGATTAATCTTCCGGATGTGCTGCCGGCGATGGAGTACGACATCAGAAACGCCTATTCCGCCATCTATCGCTCCTGCAGCTATGACATTGATGGTGTGACCGGAGAAAAGCTGTATTCGGCTGGTACGTCAGATACGGAGGGGCAGGTGTGGAACGAGCGCCTGGGCCGGTATGAATATCTGGTCCCGGTGATGTATTCGACCGCAAAAAAAATATCAATTGCGCAGTACAATGCATACACGCTTACGGGCGGACAATATACGCTGAAAATCTATGATTCCTATCGCCCGCATTCGGTTACGATTAAGATAGCTTCCGCACTTTCTTCTTTATATAATTCGAATTCTACGGTGCAAAAAGGGGTGGATTACAGCACTGAGCCGAACGGCGGGACTTATTCCTGGGGCTATAGCTGGTTTCTGGCGCAGTCCCTGTCCACACACAACACCGGCTCAGCGATCGATGTAACCCTTTGCCAGTACAACGCAGAGAGCGGCGCGTTTGAGGAGATGACGATGCAGACCGTCATGCATGAGCTGAGTACTGCCGCTATTAAATACTATTCCGGCTCGGTTTCCAAAACGCCCTCGAACTATTCCGCTGCCATGAATGACAATGCGAAGCTGCTGGACGCGATTTTTATCGGCGGGAGCTATGGCGGATACACGTTTGAGGATACAGGGATGGCGACGCTGGCGAGTGAATGGTGGCATTTTCAGGACAATGAGACCCACAGCAGGGTGCGCGGCTATACCTCGAGCGGATGCGACTTCCAGGTGACGGAATGTCTGTCAAAGTAAGCAAATGTGCTATATTTGATCGGACTGACCCAGTTCGTTTTGAAATATAGAATCTACGGCGTAACTGTGAAGGTACTGAACAGTTACCCTATGGCAATGAGAGGAGGTGAGAGTTATGAAAAATGCTTATAAAAGTAACAGGGCAATTTTTTGTCCGTATCCGTTGTTTCCGGCGCTGCTTTTCCTGACGCTGCTGATTTTAGGAATTCCTTCGAGATCTGCTGCTTCGGAGACATCTGCCCCGGATATGGTTGATGCATCAACTATATCTTCCGGCGAGGAAAGTGAAGTACTATCTGAATATTGTCTGGATACACCGGTTCTGAAGCAGGCCTATGCAACGTCCTCGGGCATTCGCATCAGCTGGAATGCGGTCGGCGGTGCGAACGGTTATGCGGTACTGCGGAAAACACCGGACGGCGAATGGGAGCTTCTGGGAACGACAGACGCTCTGCGCTTTACCGATAAAACAGAGATTACGGATGGCGAGACAAGAGTATATACTGTGCGTGCCTGGATGGGAGACGAGGATGCCGCACTTGCAAACCAGTGGGATTCCTCCATCTGGAGCGACTGCGACTTAAACGGAGTACTGTCGATCAGTCTGAAAACGCCTAAATTGGCGGAAGCGGCTGCGGACGCAGACGGCACGCTGGTCAGCTGGGGCGCGGTTACCGGTGCGGACGGCTATATGGTTTACCGGAAAACGGCCGAGGGCAAATGGCAGATGATCGCGGTTACAGATTCGCCTGCTTATACAGACAAAGCGAATTTATCCAATGGAGAAATCTATTATTATACGGTGCGGGCCTTTGCCGGAACAGCTGCCGAGGCCTGCGCGAATCAGTATGATGCAGCTTACTGGAGCGGCTATGACAGCGACGGGATTCTGGCAATTTATCTGGCGCCCCCGGAGCTTGAGACCGCTTACGCAGCCAGTGCGGGCACCCGAATCAGCTGGAGTGCCATCGACGGCGCAGCGGGCTATGCCGTCTATCGTAAGATTGATGGGGAAGAAGCGTGGAGCCTGCTGGATACGACCTCGGAGCTTTTTTACACAGATTCGTCTGAACTGGAAAATGGAATCACCTGCCGGTATACGGTGCGCGCATTCCGCGCAGGCTTCTCAAAAGCACAGGAGCATCAGTACAGTGCGACCTACTGGAGCGGCTATGATGCGGCCGGTGTAAAGGCAGCTGCCATCGAAACTCCGGTTTTACGGTCGCTTTCGGCGGATGATACCTCTATCACAATCAGCTGGTCATATGTGGCGCAGGCGGAATGCTATGCCGTCTACCGCAGGTCTTCGGGAGGAGACTGGACGCTGATTGGGCTAACTCAGTGGCTGCGGTATACGGATCGGGATTCCCTTCCGATGGGATCGACTTATTATTATACGGTCCGCGCCTGTACCGATGTGAATGCCTCAACCAGCCGATACAGCGCCCTGTTCTGGAGCGGTTTTGATCCGCTGGGGCTCGAGTACAGCTATGGCTACAGCACGAACGCGCTGACGCTTGCCGCTGCGTTCATCGAAGCCAATACAACATCCGATATGACGAACCGCCAAAAGCTAGATACCTGCTTTTCGGCGCTGCTGAAGTTCTCCTATACAAGAACTTATGACACGGCGGACGCGTCGAATCTGTCTTCCTTTGCGGAGCAGCTGTTCGCGAACCGGACCGGCAACTGCTATCGGTATGCGGCCGGGTTTGCCTGCATCGCGGCGGTTCTGGGATATGATGTGCGTGTCAATGTCGGGCAGATCACGGCACGTGCCGGCGGGCTAACCCCGCATGGCTGGGATGAAGTCTGCATAGACGGCGTCTGGTATCTCTGTGATCCGGATATGCAGGCATTTAACGCCAACTATTCCGGTCAGTATTATATGACCAGCGCATCCGCAATCGGCCTGACCTATGCCATTAATGTGACCTATACGCTGACCATCGAAAATGGGACGGCGGTTTGGACCCGATAAAAGAAGACGTCATACCTTTTTTGATCTCTCAATGTCTGATTCCCCGCAGCTTGCTGTGAGGAAGTTTATTGGCTCTTGTTTCTGCCGGCCTGCTAGAAAAGTTTCGCAGTCAGAAAATTTAATTTTTGATTGATTGCCCCTGTATTTTGTGTTACTATGCAAAAGGCAGGGGCATATTTTGTCCCGGACGATCCTGTGATTTTTACAGCGTGTATCAATAAAACAGGCATCGGTCCGGTTTTTCTTTGCCATAAAAATAACAGATGAAGGATTGATACAAATGAATTTTTGCAGCATAGCCAGCGGCAGCAGCGGGAACTGTATTTTTGTCGGAACGGAACACACAAGCGTGCTGATTGACGCAGGCATCAGCGGGAAAAAAGTAACAGAGGGTTTACATTCGATTGACCGGAAGCCGGAGGATCTGGACGCGATTTTGATCACACATGAGCATTCCGACCACATAAAGGGTCTCGGGGTTCTGGCCAGAAAATACGGATTGCCCATCTATTGTTCTTCCGGGACAAAGGATGCGATGCTTTCCGCTCATATGTTAGGGGATGTGGACGAGTCTCTGTTTCACGAGGTACTGCCGGATGAACATTTCCGGATCCGTGATCTGGATGTGCTTCCCTTTCGGGTATCCCACGACGCGGCAGAACCGGTGGCCTACCGTTTGAGCCATGAAGAAAAAAGCGTTGCGGTTGCGACAGACCTGGGCTATTATGACGACTACGTGATTGACCATCTGCAGCATCTGGACGCGGTCCTGGTAGAATCCAACCATGACATCAATATGCTTCAGGTCGGCCGGTACCCCTATTATCTGAAGCAGCGGATTCTCGGATTGAAGGGCCATCTCTCCAACGACAACGCCGGACGGCTTCTTGGATCTATTTTACACGACGACATGAAAGCGGTGCTGCTCGGGCATCTGAGCCTGGAGAATAATTACGAGGATCTGGCACTTATGACCGTCAGCGCCGAGATCACGATGGGAGATAATCCATTTAAAGGAACCGATTTTCCGATCCAGGTGGCGGGACGGGAGCATCCGTCCGGGATGATTGCAGTGTAACGTGTGCGGCCGCGTAAGCTTTATGCTTTGAACCATACCAGGAGTTCTGCTTTGCTTTGGCTATACATAATGAAGATTACACCTGGTGATGATAGGGAACTGTCGCGAAATAACTTATCCATCTTGCACCGCCTAACGCGCGAATCGCAGGCCATAAAAGCCTCGATGCAGCATAAGAGAGCGTTGCCTGCCGTCTGCATTGTTAAAATTAAGCGATCAACCGATTGGATTGAAAAATACGAAAATATCCGGCGAAGCTGCCGGGGCAAGGAGAATTACCATGAAAAAAACAATCATAACCGTGGTCGGAAAAGATACCGTGGGCATTATCGCAAAAGTGTGTACTTATCTGGCGGAAAACAACGTCAACATTCTTGATATCTCGCAGACCATCGTGCAGGGATTTTTCAATATGATGATGGTGACAGACGCGACGCAGTCTCCGAAAAGCGGGGCGCAGATTGCGGAGGAGCTGGAACAGGTCGGGGCCGAGATCGGCGTGTCCATCCGCTGCCAGCACGAGGATATTTTTAACATGATGCATCGGGTGTAAGGAGACCCCGGATACGAAATATGCATTGAAACTGAGATATAATTGTAAACAACGAAAGTCGTTTGCTATACAATGTAATCGGGCCGTGCGCAGGAAGGTCACTGTGCGGCAGGAGGAAGCAATGATAAATATAATCGAAGTCAACGAGACCAATCAGATGATTACGCAGGAGAATCTGGATGTCCGCACTATTACGCTGGGCATCAGTCTGCTGGACTGCATTACCGATGATCTGGAAACGCTCAATGAAAACATCTATCGGAAGATTACGACTGTGGCGAAAGATCTGGTGCCGACCGGTCTGGAGATTGAGCGTGAGTACGGGATCCCGATTGTAAATAAGCGGATTTCTGTGACGCCGATTGCCCTGGCAGGCGGCAGCGCCTGCAAAAGCTCAGAGGATTTTGTTACCATTGCCCGGACACTGGATGCAGCGGCAAAGGAGGTCGGCGTCAATTTCATCGGCGGCTATTCCGCGCTCGTTTCCAAGGGAATGACAAAGGCGGATGAGTATCTGATCCGCTCGATTCCGCAGGCACTGGCGGAAACTGAGCGCGTGTGCAGCTCCGTCAACGTCGGCTCTACCAAATGCGGCATTGATATGGATGCGGTCCGGCTGCTCGGCGAGATGATTTTGCAGACAGCAGAGCTTACGAAGGAACAGGACTCTCTTGGCTGTGCAAAGCTGGTCGTGTTCTGCAACGCGCCGGATGACAATCCGTTCATGGCCGGAGCCTTCCATGGGGTGACGGAAGGCGACGCCGTGATCAACGTCGGTGTGAGCGGCCCGGGCGTGGTAAAACACGCGCTGGAGGAGGTGCGCGGCGCTGATTTTGAGACGCTCTGTGAGACGATTAAAAAGACCGCGTTCAAGGTGACGCGGGTCGGTCAGCTGGTGGCGCAGGAAGCTTCGAGACGTCTCGGCATTCCGTTTGGCATCATCGACCTCTCCCTCGCGCCGACACCTGCCATCGGCGACAGCGTCGCGGACATTCTCTGTGAGATCGGGCTGGAGCATGCCGGCGCACCCGGAACGACTGCCGCACTTGCCCTTTTGAACGATCAGGTGAAAAAGGGCGGCGTTATGGCTTCCTCCTATGTAGGGGGCTTGAGCGGCGCGTTTATCCCGGTCAGCGAGGATCAGGGAATGATAGATGCAGTGCAGGCCGGCGCCCTTTCCCTGGAAAAGCTCGAAGCGATGACCTGTGTCTGCTCGGTTGGCCTGGATATGATCGCGATTCCCGGCAGCACGACCGCGTCGACCATTTCCGGTATCATCGCCGATGAGATGGCCATCGGTATGGTAAACCAGAAGACCACTGCGGTGCGTCTGATCCCGGTGATCGGCAAAGAGGTCGGAGACATGGTCGAATTCGGCGGCCTGCTCGGCTACGCCCCGATCATGCCCGTCAATTCCTTCTCCTGCGAGGCATTCATCAGCCGCACCGGCCGGATCCCCGCGCCGATACACAGCTTTAAGAACTGAGGAGCAGGAATCGTTCCTGGGATAGAACGATCAAAGATGTTTAATAAACTTTTTGATTTCTGATTTTGAAGCTGTCGAAAAATAACTGCACGGTTCGGGAACTTAAGAACAATTTCTTGCGCAATATGGTAAAATTGGAGTTCCGGCTTGTCCGGGTCAGGCGATACAAAAGGCATATGTTATTTCCTGATAATTCCTTAGCCAATCAGACTTAATGGAGAACAAAATTTATGGCAAAGATTTTTAATGTCACAGGGCTGTGCATACCTGAAAAGCATTATATGGTAGACCTTTCATCCAGGCTTGCGGCGATTCGCGAAATGGTGGATGCTGGTGATTATTTTACGATTAACCGTGCAAGACAGTATGGGAAAACAACCACACTTCGTGCACTCGCAAAATATTTGCGTCCGGATTATATCGTGGTAAGCATGGATTTTCAGAGAATGAGTTCTTCCGTATTTGAATCAGAAAACGGATTCTGTCTTGCATTTGCGAAAGAATTCATCAAAAAAGTTCAAACGCCAAATCGACTTACTGATTCCGAATTGCTGCCGTTCACAACTATTCTGGAAAAGGAACCAGAAAAGATTCTTCTTTTTGATTTGTTTGGTTGTTTGTCCGAGTTGTGTTCAAGCCTTAATAAACCGGTTGTATTGCTGATTGACGAAGTAGATCAGGCATCCAATAATCAGGTTTTTTTAGATTTCTTATCTCAGCTTCGGGCATGTTATCTGGACAGAGAAGAAATACCGGCCTTTCAGTCTGTGATTCTTGCGGGAGTTTATGATATTCGGAGCATGAAGAAAAAAATCCGGCCTGCCGAAGAGCATCAGGAGAACTCTCCCTGGAATGTTGCGGAAGATTTTCGTATTGACATGAGTTTCTCTGCGAATGATATTTCAGGGATGCTTAATGACTATGAGAAAGATTACCATACTGGCATGAATATCAATAGTATGTCTGAACTGATTTATGACTTTACCTCCGGATATCCATACCTTGTATCGCGCCTGTGTAAGCTTATGGATGAATACATCCCAGGTTTGAATGACATTCCTGACCGTTGTACTGCATGGACAAAAGAAGGTTTTTTATCTGCTTTGAAACTCTTACTTGAAGAGAATAATCCTTTGTTTGATTCCCTGATGAACAAGCTTTATGACTATCCAGAAATGAACCATATGGTGTCACGGCTCCTTTTTCAGGGGGAATCGATTGCGTACAATCCAGATGATGTCAGTGTAAAAGACGCGATGATGTTTGGTTTGGTAAAAGTACAGAATTCTACACTCCAGATTGCAAACCGTATTTTTGAAACACGATTATATAATAAATTTTTATTGATGGCTAAAGAGCGGAATAGTGAAATGTTCTCCGAAGGTTCCAGATCAAAGAATCAGTTTGTTATAGATGGACATTTGAATCTCCGACATATTCTGGAACGTTTTGTGGATACATTCGATTTCCTGTATGGTGACAGCAGTGAATCCTTTGTAGAGGACGAAGGGCGTAAATATTTTATGCTGTTTTTAAAACCCATCATCAATGGAACCGGTAACTGCTATGTAGAGCCGGAGACCAGAAATCACGAACGCATGGATCTGGTGATTGACTATCTTGGTGAGCAATACATTTGCGAATTAAAAATCTGGCATGGCAATTCCTATAACGAACGAGGTGAAAACCAGCTCACCAGGTATCTGGATTACTTCCATCTGAAGAAAGGATATATGCTCAGCTTTAATTTCAACAAGAAAAAAGAAATCGGTGTAAAGGACATCATGATTGGTGACCGGATCATTGTCGAAGCGGTGGTTTAAGGCATGGCTCATAGAACAACTGGTGAGATCTCATACTCTGACTGAAACGGAATCCCATAACGCGCGGTCCGCAGACCGCGGTAAAGATGAGAGGCCGCGATATTCTGTTTCCACATCGTAAGGCCGGTATCTGATAAAAGCTTTGGAGCATGCGCTGCTTTTGAAATCAAGGGCAACGCACTTTTTTGCCTGATTTCGTGTAAAAGCGGCGAAGCATCCTTGCGAAAGCCCAGAATATGTGCGTAGAAAACCGTTCCTTCCGAACGAAATCGTTCTATATCTTCACTTCGGATATCCAGAATCAGATGCAGCAATGCACGGCGGATCCGTGCCTCTGTCATCTGCTTTGATTTAAGGATGGCTGTCATTTCTTCGAATGTTTTTCCAATACAGCGGTAGCGCGTCGTAATGATCCGGTCGGAAAGCTCCGAAGAGATATCCAATATATCGTCAAAACAGTCACGGGAAATCAGCTTCTGTGTCAGAATCGGAAGCAAATCATCCGTAATAAAAGGAGTCTCACAGACCTCCCAGAACAGTTCGCGGCAGGATACCGGGATATATCGGTCTATTGTTTGCCGCACTGCCGGGCAGGAGACAGACTGCGGATGCTGATCCTGTGACTTTGTATCTCTGCTCAGACGTTCAAACGGTACAGGGATACATTTGCTGTTTAAGACATTGCGCAGGGCGCTGGCCGAGCAGTAATCGCCGGAAAGCGACGGATCTGAATAGCCGTTTCCGTGCCTTGCCAGCGGAAGCGGTGAAATCGAAGAGTGGAATTTTGTCAGTGCCTTGCAATATTCTACTCCTAAAATGTTATTGGGGGAGGCGAGCAAAGCGGAGGCCAGTCTGGAATCGGTTTGATATCCGTTCAATCTCAGACGGGCAAGATATTGCTCAAGCGCTATCATCCGTGCTTGCGGGAAGGTGAGCCCCTGCCGGAGTCCATCCTGCAGAACGCCCTGATAGTCTTCTGGCTCCTCAAGTAGAATCTGTGCAATTGCCTGAAAAACAACCGCATATTTTTTGCTAAACAGGAAGACTGGCCCGGTACTGTTAAGACTCTCATCTTTGCAATTAAAATAAGGCGTTGAGACAATCCCGGAATCCGGGAAGTTTTCCGCCCCAAAACAAAGCGTATCGACCACGCCCAGCCCATCCAGCAGCTTCACAGATCCTTCTGCAAAGTATTCTGCGCTTCCGGTCGCATAGACCAGCGGCAGCTCCAGTACCAGATCTGCGCCGCACTCCAGAGCCATCTGTGTGCGCGCGTATTTGTCAAACACAGCCGGCTCGCCCCTCTGGACAAAATCCGGGCTCATCACAACCACCGCATAGTCCGCGCCGGATCGTTCCTTTGCTTTTCGTATATGATATTCATGCCCCGTATGAAACGGATTGTATTCCGCGACAATTCCGACTGTGCGCATTGATTTCATCCCCCTGTTTTTCGTCAAAAGTACATCCTTTTCATTCCATATTTGCTTTTGCATCACGGATGTGGCTCTGAAACGTATTTTAGCAAAACCCTGCACCTTTTTCCATAACTTCGTTCGGATTTTTTTCTGGCTGCATCCGTTGCTTAATGCGCGCAGCCGGCAAACAGCAGCTGTGCAAAATAGAAAGACTTACGTCGTTTGCAGCAAAATGAATTTTATGGTGAGATGAAATCAAATAAAGGCTTATGACGATCACATTTTTTTGAGAATAAGGCTTGTTTTTATGGATGAAATAGGATATACTTTGTATATAACTTCTGTTTAAAGCTACACAGCTGCGATGGAAAATGTTACTGAACTGTCTGCTTTTATTCAGACACAGAAAGTCCAGCTAAGAAATGTCAAGGGGTGATTTGGAAAAAATGTAAAATAATT
>JAJQDT010000061.1 GCA_021202075.1 Lachnospiraceae bacterium
TGCCCAGCCCAGTGTTTTCAACGAACCGGGCTTATATTTCTTTACATAAAGTTATGACTATGACACCATATATATCGAAACCATAAGTAGGAGGTAGATATATATGGTAACAGATTATGAAAAACTCGTATTATTATGTGACGAAGAACTACGGCACAGGGAATACGAATCCCGCTATTATATGAGGATCACTCGACAGTGGGATTGCTTACGGGAATGGCTAAACAAAAAGGGAATTTCAGAGTTTAATGAAGAGATTGGGAACCGTTATTGTGATGAGATGTTCGGAACACATCTTATGCCGAAGCGGCCGCCTGTGAAATTCAGGGAAAATCTTCGCGCTGTAAGGATGCTGGTTTCATACCAAAAGAATGGAGATTTTGAATTTCGTTGCCACAGTGTGGAGTACATTTTTAACGGAAGTGTTGGGGAAACTGCTTTAGCATATCTTGATTATTGTAAAAATGACCTTGTACTTGCAGAAAAAACGATCGAGAATAAACGGCTTTACTTATGCAGCTTCTGTAATTATCTAAATGTGGAAGGATTAGGGTTTGACGATCTTTCTATTGAGGAAACAGAAAGGTTTTTTGCATCAATGGGCTATACATTGGCTTCAAGGCACAATGCCGCAAGAAATATAAAGCTTTTCCTCCAGTTCGCTTATGATAGCGGGAAATCAATAAGAGATACTTCAGTTTTTATATTGCCAGACAATTATAAAAAGGACTGCAAGCTGCCTACAACCTATGAAGAAAATGAAATAAAGGAGCTTATATCCTCCGTTGAGAGGGCTTCGGCCATTGGTAAAAGGGATTATCTTATTCTGTTGCTGGCGACTGAGTATGGCTGGAGGGCTAAAGATATCACAAGATTTTCCTTCGGTGACATTGACTGGGATAACAATGTCATTCATTTCAGCCAGCACAAAACAGACGTACCGGTGGATTTCCCCCTTTTATCCACTGTCGGGAATGCGATCATAGATTATCTTAAGTATGCAAGGCCGGAAACGGATGTGCCTGAAATAATTGTGTCAATGGAAAATGCAAACAAAGGCAAGCCGCTATCCTCCCCAACGATCCATTCAGTGGTGACAAAATATATGAAACGAGCCGGTATAAAAAACTGGCAGAATAAAAAACACGGGCCACATGCAATGCGCCATAGCCTGGCGACAAACCTGCTCAGGAAAAATGTCGCCATGCCTGTCATAAGCACTGTTATGGGGCATCAAAGGACTGAAACCACCAGTGTTTACATATCCGTCGACTATGACAAGCTGAAGCAGTGTGCATTGCCAATGCCCGTGCTCCATTCCCCATTCTACCGCAAGGAGGGAAGACATGGCAAGGTATGAGTTCAAATCCGTTTTTGCGGATGAAATACAAAACTATGTGAATGATAAAAGCTCCGCAGGTTTTAACGCGGCTAATTGCAGGCAGGGCCTTATAGGCTTTGACCGGTTTTGCGTAGAACAGGGGATCCGGGAACCAGTATTTACTACTTACCACGCTTCCAGATGGCTTGAACAGCGGGGAAATGAGTCACATACTACGCACTATTCAAGGATCAATGCCAGCAAGCACTTTCTAAAGTATCTGAGCATAAAAGGATATGAAGTATACGTTGTCCGCGATATCAAATACAAAGGCACCGATTTCCAGCCGCATATATATACAGATATGGAAACTGAGAACTATTTCCTTGCCGTTGACAGCTGTTATAGCACGAGAAACCGTAAGGATTCCATACAGTACCCTGTCTTATTCCGAATCCTTTACTGTTGCGGCACCCGTATAAACGAGACTCTTGGGATAAAGAAAAAAGACATTGATCTTGATAAGGGGATCATAATGCTGGACGAAACAAAAAATGGCAGGCAGCGTTATGTTGTGATGGGTGACGACCTGCTTGCGCTTATCAATGCATACGCAGATAAATGCTTTTATCTTTTGAACGATGATGACTATATTTTTACGAATGCCAATGGCGGCAGGCTTGATGAGAAAACGGTCTATGAAAAACACAGGGGATTCCTGCTCCAGGCAGGAATCCCTTATATCGGCGGCGGGAATGGTCCGAGAATCCATGACTGGAGGCACCACATGGCAGTATATTCATTTAAACAGATGACAGATTCCGGGCTGGATATGTACGTTGCGCTTCCCATACTGTCAGCATATCTTGGCCACAAAACAATATTTGCCACTGAAAAATATGTACGGCTTGCATTGCAGCTGTTTCCATATATTGAAGAAAAGTTCCATTTGATGGTGGACAGGGTTTTTGGAAGCGTCGCGGAAGGAGGTGGTCTGAATGAAACCAACTGATTTCGCGACTCTCCTCAGCAGATACTTTACCAGATATCTGCCAAATGAATGCGGAAGTTCCCCACAGACGATAGATTCCTATAGAAATGCTTTCATATTTTATCTTGAGTACATGGAATCTGTCAGAGGAATAAAGCCGGAAAATTTATCTGTCAAAGATTACAGCAGGGAATCCATACTCGGTTTCCTTACATGGCTCGAAGAAGAACGGGGGAACAGCACTGCCACACGCAACTACAGGCTGGCTGCAATGAAAGGCTTTGTGCACTACCTGAAGTATGAATTTCCTGATTACATGGAGGAATATCAGCGGATCCTGGGGATCCCATTGAAGAAGGCTGAACAAAAAGAAATCTCTTATATGAAAACAGAGGGGGTCGAACTTTTAGTCAACCAGATCGATGTGAACGCAACCAATGGGCTGAGAGATTATGTGATGGTACTTATTCTTTATACTACCGGGGTGCGGGTTTCTGAGCTGGTCAATATAAAGGTCAGGGATATTTCGTTAACTGAACCATACACGATAAGAATCCATGGAAAAGGCAATAAAGGAAGATATGTCCCATTGATGAAAACGGCAGTCCCCCATATAAAACGGTACTTGTCATACATGCATTATGATTCAGAGACAAAGTACGAAGAGTATCTTTTTAAGAATCACATGAATGCCCAGTTTACCCGGCAAGGTATAAACTATGTGCTAAAAAAATATGGCTCGAAAGCGAGGGAGATAAGCAAAGAACTGATACCAGAAGACCTGACAGCACACAAAATGAGGCATACAACTGCAATGGAGTTGCTTACATCCGGAGTGGATCTGGTATATATCAGAGATTTGCTGGGGCATTCCAGTGTAACAACGACGGAAATCTATGCACGTACTGATGCCAAAATGAAGCGCAAAGCTATAGAAGCGGCCAGCAAAGAGATTTTACCGCAAGAAGAAGCAGTCTGGGATTCTGATTCAAATCTGAAAGAGTGGTTAAAAACCTTTAATCGGCGATAACTTTATGTAAAGAAATATAAGCCCGGTTCGTTGAAAACACTGGGCTGGGCATATGTTTCTTTACATAACCTATATCTTTACATAAGCTTTCCCCTGTGGATGGTACGGCTTTGAATGGATTTTTACGATACCAAGCTCTG
>JAJQDT010000126.1 GCA_021202075.1 Lachnospiraceae bacterium
TCACCGCCGTCCCGACAACGGACTGGGGATCGCCGGAGGTTTTGGAGGAGTGGCGGAAAAACTGGTGCGACCTCTGCAATGCGAAGTTTGCAGAAAAGGGATTGGACATCCGCATTGACTGGCGCTCCTATGAACGGCAGGGTGTGGAGCTGCTGGCCCAGGTGCATGAAGGCCCGGCAGTCCGGGCGATGGAGAAGCGAGGCATCCCGACAGAGAAAGGCGATTACAACCGCTGGGTGAAGGCCACGAACGCCCTTCTGAAATCTCTCCGGGAAAAGATCGCCGGTCTGCTGACCTGGATTAAGACCGCCGAGGAAAAGTTGAGCGAGCCGGAGCAGCCGAACCTGATACAAATCCTGATGGAGTATATGGATGTGCAGCGTGCCGGTGCGGAGAAGTTTTCCCAATACGGACGGAGGAAAGCCAACCTCACCACTCTACAGGACGTTGCCGAGGCAGTGGCTTATCTCCGGGAGAATGACATCACCACTTTGGAGCAGTTGGAGGAAAGACTGACTGCACTCCAGACAAAGGTGGATGGTCTGAACGATTCCATGAAAGAGAAAAATATCCGGATAAAAACACTGAAAGAAGCGCTCGAACAGGTTTCGATCTACAAGGCCAATCTTCCGATCTTTCAAGAAATGGGGAACAAAAAATACAGATTCAAAAAGACGAAGGACAAATACAAAGCCGAACACGAAAGCGAACTCAAGCTCTTTTATCGTGCGAGACGGATTTTGAAGGAGGCGGGAATGCCGCCAGAGTTTTCTCAGGAAACCGTTGACGCATGGATAAAGGAGCTTGATCTGCTTCAGGACAAGCGAGCTGCTGAGTATGCGGAGTTTAAGCCCTTGCGGGATGAGCAACAGAAGATGGCCCATATCCAGTATTGCGTGAACCGTGTCATGCAGCCAGAACCGCAAACGCAGGAGAAACAGCGGGTGAATACCGCCGAGCGATAACTGACCGTAGGGAGGATGAAGCAAGTGCAGAGACGGTACATTCGCCCTGCACTTGCTCCTAAAAAACTCGGAGTGCCATCTATCCAACGAAAGCTGGATGATGTATAATGGGCGTGTCGAACAGACAAATCGAAATTAGCAGGAGAGAACGAGTATGAAAGGTGTTATTTTTGACTTTAACGGCACCATGTTTTTCGACGAAGCATTTCAAAATGAATCGTGGAAAACATTTATTGAACAGAAAATAGGCAGGGATATTTCTGATAATGAATTTCAGGAGTATGTTCACGGAAGAAATGCAGATATTACACTCTCATATTTTTTGCAGAGGGATTTCTCAAAGCAGGAAATACGAGAGCTGGAAGAAGAAAAAGAGATAATCTATCGGGATTTGTGCATTAAAAGCGAAGATTTTAAATTGGCAGATGGCTTGCCGCGCTTTTTAGATGAAATAGTATCAAGAGGTATCCCACATACCATCGCTACGGCATCTGCATTGGGGAATGTCAAATTCTTTTTTGAGCATCTTTGTCTTGATAAATGGTTTCGGTTGGAGGATGTTGTTTATAATGACGGCGCGATACGGGGGAAACCGTACCCGGATATTTATCTTAAGGCGGCAGAAGCCATAAAGGTAGATATTGCGGATTGTGTAGTTTTTGAAGATGCCAAATCGGGCATTGAATCTGCTGTGCAGGCAGGTGCAGGGAAAATTGTCGGAGTAGCTTCTATGTTAGATAGCTGTACGCTTATAAGTTTAGGTGTATCGACAACAATTGAAAATTATGATGACATTGACAGGCTTAATCGCATTTTGCAGTGTAATGAAACATTGTAAAAGCGGTGCTGTAATGGACAGGCAAATCAAAACGCTTTAAAGAGTCCGTAATGTTGTGCCGGACAATGGGAGGAGTAGCTTGCGTTGAGTGTTACATTTCGAATGCTGGATAAAAAAGATTACAATAAAGCGATAGGATTTGCTGTTAAGGGGATGCACTTTGGTATTTATTTTAATTCGGATTTTTTAACCAATGCGTATGGAAAATACTTTCTCTATTCAGAGATGAACAAGGCGACACAAAGCATCGCCGCATATGACGGTGATACTCTTATAGGGTTGCTTATATCACGGGTAAATGACGAAGAAAGATGTTTTCACTCTTTCCGGCAAAAGCTGTATGTTAATGTGATTGACTTTATCCAAAAATTATTTTTTAAAGGCAGTGCCGGAGAATATGATACAGCCTGCAGGCAGATGCTTGCCGAATACAAAAAGTCTCATACACCAGATGGTGAAATTATATTTTTGGCGGCAGACCCTGAATCAAAAATCAAAGGAATCGGTACGGCATTGCTGAATGAGTACGAAAAGCGAGAACACAATAAACTGATTTACCTGTACACTGACGACCAATGCACATATCAGTTTTATGAACACAGAGGATTTGAAAGAGTTTGTGAAAAAGATATTGTGCTGAATTTGAAAGACAAGGTCAATCTGAAGTGTATGCTTTACTGTAAGAAAATCGGAAGCTATAAGGAGGAACTACAGTGACAGAATGGGAAAAAGCACAGGCTGGCTACCTGTATGATGCAAACTATGACAAGGATATTGTGAAGCTCCGAGAAAAATGTGCGGATTTATGCTATGAATTTAACAACTGTCGCCCATCGGATACAGGAAAACAAAACAGGCTGTTACATGAGATTTTGGGAGAGATAAAGGGAACATTGGTTGTAACCGCCCCCTTTTATGTTGATTATGGTATTAACGTGACGGTAGGCAATAATTTTTACACAAACCATAACGTCACTATTTTAGATGGTGCAAAGGTGACGTTTGGAGATAACGTGTTTATAGCACCTAATTGTATTTTTTCCACAGCCGGACATGCCATCGATGCCGAGCAGAGGGCAAAAGGACTCGAAATTGCTCTCCCAATCACAGTAGGGAATAATGTATGGATAGGCGCAAATGTCAGTGTACTTCCCGGTGTGACAATCGGAAGCAACACGATAATCGGAGCCGGCAGTACAGTTAACAAGGATATCCCGGATGGTGTTGTTGCGGCGGGCTGCCCTTGCAGGGTTATCAGAGAAATAACGGAGGATGATAAAAATAAATATCCCCTGCCGGAATGATGTGATAACGACACAATCACATTATAAAAATTTGAAGGAGCATTCTAAGATGAAAACATTAATCCTGAATTATTCACGGGACTACGCCATTGTGGCGAAAAACCCGCATAGTTACTGATTTTTGTGCATTAGCCGTTTTCACTTACCAAGTGAAGGATATTGGTATAGAAAAAGAGCCTCAACTTTGTTACAATGTTAGGTGACCAAACCAAAAACATTACAAAGGAGAGACCCTATGCATAGTTTAACCGAAACCACACTAAATTGCAACAAATCTGTGAAAATAGACGGCGTAAATTTACTGTAGGAATAGTAGTGGCGGAGGCCACCAGAAATGCAT
>JAJQDT010000100.1 GCA_021202075.1 Lachnospiraceae bacterium
CGTAGATTATTCCGATTCTCATGTTATTCCGATTTTAGCATAAAATCAAACTGTTTGTCTATGTATACAGCAAAAGAATCGGAATAATTCTTGCTTTTATGAAGGAATCGTGTTTCCATGTGTCAAGGCTTTAAGGAGGGCCTTTACATGGAAAATATTACTTTAAGACAGCACATGGATTATCTGATCCAATGCACCTTGGAATTACAACTGCATACGCCGTTGTTCCACCGCTACCAGCGCTATTATGAAAGGATTTTTTCTTACTGCACAGAAAACGGTATTGAAACTTTTTCTTACGCTGATGCCAACACCTATTGTGAGTCCGTATTTCCTTTATTGAAAGAATATGCGGTGACGGAAACCCGCCATACAGCTTACACAGTTGCCAGATACTTTTCAACTGGCAAATTCATCTGGAAACCTGTAACTGTAACCCGGTATCCAATTTCGAAATCATACGAAGAACTCATGGACAAGTTTAAGGAAGAATTGTCAAAAACGCTCAGTTCAGGTACAGTCCGTGGCTCAATAGTGATTACAAGACAATATCTGTATTATTCAGAACAGATTGGGGTAATGGATGCGTCTGCTATGACTACAGATAATGTGCTGACTTTCATTCGGCAGGAAGCCCCAAATCACAAAGGGAGCATGACAAAGCTTCTTCGTACTATGAGGAAATTTGTATGTTTTCTCCGGGAGGAGGGAATCGTTTCTCTTGATGCTGACAGGTATCTGACAACGGCAGGAATAAGTCGCCGAAAAGCCCTTCCCTGTTTTACAGGAGATGAACTCAAGTTAATTTTCTCGCAGATTGATCGTACGACTTCGGGAGGGTTAAGGGATTATGCTATTTTTCTACTGGCTTTGCGGTTGGGACTGCGCGGCTCCGACATATCCGAACTTCGGCTTTCGGATATAAATTGGGCAGGGCATACCCTTCGGATTACGCAGAAAAAAACGAAAACTGCTATTATCCTGCCTCTCCTTGTGGACGTTGGGAATGCAATCGCCGATTACATACTTCATGGAAGATATAAGACAGATAATCCCTTTGTCTTTTTACGGATTGCAAAGTATGTCAACCATGACCCGATTAACCCTACATCTTTTAACTTCTCATTGCGCAAATACATGGAAGCGGCTGGAATTCCGAGGACAGGCTATGACGGCAAGACTTTCCATGCGCTGAGAAGAACAGCGGGAACCAGCATGGTAGAGTCAGGAACGCCTGTATCTACTGTGGCACAGATTCTTGGCCATAAAAATATCGAATCATCTAAGTGCTATATTGCTCTGGACACCAGCGGTTTGTCAGAATGCTGCCTTGATCTCGATGAAATGTATACGCAGAAGGAGGGACTGGCATGAAATCCTCTTTCAATAGTAAATTTTCAGCAGACATAAAGGGCATGATGGAATGGCGGGGTGTACTGGGCTATACAGAATCCTGCTATGAATATGAGATGAAAAAGTTTGACCAGTATTGCCTGGAACATTTTCCAGATGAGGATGTCCTGACTTGGAATATTGTCCTGACTTATCTTACAGAACTTCGGAAGTCTCGTGATGTAAGAGTTGATATAGCAGCGATTAGGAATCTGGGGAAATTTCAGGTTCAGAAGGGAAAAAGCGCATGTGTTTTTCCAGCAGGTTATTTCAGCCATAAAAAACGGAAGCTTCCATATATCATGAGCAAAGAGGAAACACGCCGTTTTTTCAAAGCAACTGATAATTACCCGCGCAGGGATAATAACCCGCTTACAGAGTACACCGCCCCTGTCATTTTCCGTCTCCAGTTTTCGTGCGGAATGAGGCCGCAGGAAGTAAGGCTGCTTAAAAGACAGGATTTTGATTTTAAAAATGGAACGGTGTATATCGCTGATTCCAAGCGACATAAAGACAGGTGCATCGCTGTTGATCAGCGTATCATGGATATGTGTGGGAAATATGATGGGATTGCCCGGAGTATGTACCCAGGGACAGAATTCTTCTTTCCGAACAAGGACAATGAGGGAATTTCAAATGAAAGCCTGACCAAAATGTTTCACAGGTGTTGGAGTCTGGCTGGGAATCCTGAGAATATCGAATACTGTACGCCCTACATCCTGCGCCACAATTACGCGACCCAGACCATTATGCGGTGGACGGAAGAAGGAAAAGATTTAGGCCAGTACCTTCCCTATTTAAGTGTTTACATGGGACATGAGACCTTTCATTCTACCCTTTATTATTTTCATCTTATTCCAGAACGGATAGCAAAGATGGATTGCATGAATATGGCAGAAGTGATTCCGGAGGTAGAATGATGAAGAATAACAACTTCTGGAGAACACTACGGGAATATTTTACGGTTTATCTTCCTATGCAACGGAATAGCAGCGAAAAAACGAAGGAGACTTGTCAGATGGCATGGAACCTTTTGCTTCGTTTCCTGCTTCAGGAAAAAGGAATCCCGGCTTCCAGTATTAATTTTGAGACATTTACCTCTGTACTGCTGATAGAATTTCTGGATACTATGGAGGCTCGCAAAAGCTGGAAGGCGTCAACACGCAATAACAGGTTAAGCTGTATACGTCCTTTTTTCAAATATGCAGCCTATTCAAGGCCTGATTTATATACTGTATATGCAGATTTGAACACAATCCCTTTGAAAAAGGGCGTAAACGAATCGCGCGTGGTAGAACACATGACGAAAGATGCCGTATCAACAATCATTGGATGTGTTGATACTTCATCCTCCAAAGGCTTGAGGGACTGCTTCTTTCTGTCACTGATGTATGATACAGCAGCGCGCGATGGGGAGATGCTTGCATTGAAGCTTTCTGATATAAATGTTGAGAATAAGACTGCCTATCTGTTTGGGAAAGGTTCAAAACCACGTCTTGTTCCCGTTTCAAAAGAAATCTTCCCGCTTTTTGCCAGATACAAGGGAGCATTTCATCAGGATGAAGATAAAAAGGCACCCCTGTTTTATACAAAGCATCGCGGAGAAAGAACGCCTATGTCAGATGATAATGTTGCACGTTTCCTCAAAAAGTATGCGAGACTTGCAAGAGAACAGAATGCCCATGTGCCAGAAAACATTCATCCACATATGTTTCGTCATTCAAGAGCTATGCATTTATATCAGGGTGGGATGCCTCTGGCAGTTTTGTCAGAATTTCTTGGCCATGAAGATCCGGAAACTACTCTTATCTATGCTTATGCTGATACGGAAATGAAGCGTGATGCGGTCAATCGTGCATCAAAAGAGATTGTTGTATCTAAAATAGATGACAGTTCCCCTATATGGGAATCGCCGGATATAATAGAGCAGTTAATGCGAGGATACTAATAATTATTCCGATAAACCTGCTAAAAATCTCGTGATAGAGGCTGAAATAGTAGGTTTATCGGAATAACACAAGAATCGGAATAATC
>JAJQDT010000169.1 GCA_021202075.1 Lachnospiraceae bacterium
CTGTCTGTCTGTCTGTCTGTCTGTCTGTCTGTCTGTCTGTCTGTCTGTCTGTCAAAATTGTCGTTTCAGCCATCGTACCTGTCAACCCCTAATTTTCGTTTTATTTTTAATTCCTTTCAAGATTCCAAATGCAAAATTTACTCCGTTCTTAAAATCATCATTCCTGCAGTTCAAAACCACAAAAATCAGGTTAGGCAGAACAATACAAATCAATAATTTAACCGCAATTGCTGCAATATGATTTATAGAAATGAATGAACAAACCAAATACGTCACAAATCCGGCAATAGCTATTTTAAGCGTTGCCGTAATCATCTCACCATAATATTGTGCCTTGCCATGTTTAAAATAATTCTTGAACAGTACATGCGTTTCCCAAGGAAGTTCGACAAATGCATAGCTTACAACTGTGGAAATCATAACACCTGCTACGCCTATCGTTTGAACAAGGGCAATATTTAAGGCCAGGTTTACAGCACAACCAACTAAGGGTCTCCATTTATCTGCCCACCACATTCCTGCAGCGTCTTTGTAAGTTTGAACAACCTTACGAATCTGCTCAAAATAAAATCTCATAACAAGGCAAAGAACAATGCTGATTGAAAACAGCAGGTCTTCTCCCATCCATACTATCATAAAATCTTGGAAAAGGCACATAAAACAAACACAGCACCATCCAATCAGCCATGTATTTAAAAAGAAAAACTTTCGCAAATCATTAAGATTTTTTTCCGGTGTTTCCGTCACAATACTATTGCCAATACTTGCAGTTATCGCACCGTAAATCAGATTGACAAAAGCAGCAATAGCAGACACAACATAATAATAATTCCCGTAAATAGCAACTGTGGTTAACCCAAGGAATGCCGAAAGCACAATAGAATCTAGCGAAACGGAAACCGTGTTTCCGATTTTTTGCATTGCTAATGCGCCGATGTTTTTTGTAATTACCTTTCTCGTCTCCACATCCAACTCGCCTGAACATGTATATTGAGGGAACCTCTTCTTACATTCATGTGAGCACCAAAGATTATACACTATAGAATTGACAATCGTCAGAAACACATACAAGTATAGACTATGAAATAATACCACCACCGCTATTTGAAAAATGCTAATAATAATTCTGCAAAATGCGCCAATCTTCTCTGTGATGTCGTTTCTTTGATGAGCATTGATGAGTGAAACCTTATACGCAAAAAATAAGTAACTTACGACTGTATTCGCAAGATATAACAGCCATAGGATATAGATATTAATATCCGCAGGTGGATCACCACTAATCAGTTTATCTATAAAGGGAGTAAGGATCAGCCCAACCACAAGAATTATAGTACCTATAGCCTTATATAGTTTTCGGTACAAATTCATTAAGGCAGAAACCTTCTGAACATCGTTATCCGCAATAGGCTTGTACATACTTGCTACAATAGCACTGGCAAAGCCAAGATCGGCTAAATTTAAAACTTGGAGCACTGAACTATATAGGCTATTCAAACCTAGGTACTCTTCTCCAAGTACTCTAATAAATATAGTTCGAACGATAAACGGAAATATAATGCTTACTATCCTATTCACTACGCCAAATGCAATATTCCTTACTGAATTTTCAGTTCTAGTCACTAGTATGCTAACCTCCTGTACCCCGTATTAAGCGAACTCCTTCTCACACTTATCTAACACAGCCGCAATGACCTGATCCATATCATAATACTTATACTCTCCGAGTCGTCCGCCGAAAATGACATTGGTCTCCTGCTCAGCAAGCTCTTTGTATTGCAGATACAACTTACCATTTTTCTCGTCATTCACAGGATAGTACGGCTCGTCCCCTAGTTTCCACTCTGAGCTGTATTCTCGGCTTATGACCGTCTTAGACAGATCATTACCCTCTGCATCTTTACCGAATTCGAACCACTTATGCTCGATAATTCTTGTCCACGGAGTTTCACGGTCAGTATAATTCACAGCTGCATTACCCTGGAAGTTCGAGATTTCAAGAAGCTCTGTCTCGAAACGAACAGAGCGATACTCAAGATAGCCAAGCTTATAGTCAAAGTAAGCATCAATGGCTCCTGTGTACACAACATTATCTGCCAGAGCGTCCAATTCAGCCTTGTTTTCCAAGTAGTCAGTATTCAGCCGGACTTCGATGCCATCGAGAAGATTCTCAATCAGTTTTGTATAACCGCCAATTGGGATACCCTGATAGAGAGCGTTGAAGTAGTTATTATCGAACGTCAGTCGCACCGGCAGGCGCTTGATGATAAACGCAGGAAGGTCTTTGCAATCACGCCCCCACTGCTTCTCGGTGTAGCCTTTAACGAGTTTCTCATAAACATCTCTACCAACAAGTGAAATGGCCTGTTCTTCGAGATTTTGTGGCTCGTGGGTTATCTCTGCCCGCTGCTCATTTATCTTTTTTTCCGCCTCTTCGGGCGTGACAACGCCCCACATTTTATTGAAGGTGTACATATTAAAAGGCATGGAGTACAATTCGCCTTTGTAGTTAGCCACAGGTGAGTTCGTGAAACGGTTGAACTCTGCAAAGCGGTTCACATAATCCCACACCTTCTTATTATTAGTGTGGAAGATATGCGCACCGTACTTGTGGACATTGATGCCCTCAATCTTTTCTGTGTAGATGTTGCCGCCAATGTTTGGGCGCTTATCTACTACTAATACTTTCTTTCCCTTTTCTTTCGCCTCATGAGCGAAGATTGCTCCATATAATCCTGAACCGACTATCAAGTAATGGTATTTTTCCATAATACTATCTCAAGCCCCCTATTATATCATCTAAAACGTGTTTTAGATTGTTTCCGCTTATGAGACTTTCTCTTAAAGATAAGCAGTTGCTAACAAGTTCTTCGTATTCTGAAGAAGAAATACAGCCTATTTTCAAAGCTAGTTCATCCAAAGAAGATATAGTAATACCTATACGATTTTTTGTAACGAAATCCGCAATGGCAGACCTATCCCATACAATTAAGGGCAAGCCCGATACAATGTACAGAGAAGCTTTATGTGGATTATTATAACGTAAGTAATTATCCTTATCAGTCATTTGGTACCCTCCCTCCCAAATCAAGCCAAAGTTACCCTCAATTTTATAAGGAAGTTGTTCTGCAGGTAATGAACCCATGTATTGCAAACTGGAATATTTCGTTTCAGGAAGCCCATAAACATTTATCTTGACATCAAAACATTTTTCGTCTAGAACATTAAGAAATCTCGACTTACTCAAGTTGCCAGCAAACGCTACCGTTCTGCCATTAGGATCTCGTTCTCTTATATTAGAAGCATCATCTACAAGATAGTCAAAGATATTTAAACAATATATCTTGCTTGTACATCCCAGAGTAATAAGCCTCTCTTTCATCTTCTCGTTGTGACAAATCACATATTCGCATTGATTTATGAGGCTTAGCTCTCTGAATATTTCTTCGGCATGAGCATCTACATCGTCATAACGAATTGGGAATATATCATGGATTAAATAGATGATTTGGAACTTTTTAATTCCTTTTATTCTCAGAATTCCTTTAAGAACAACTGAAGACGTTTGGAGAAACAGTACATCATCCTTTTCCAACGTCTTTAGCAATTTAAAGTATACTGATAAAGTTAGCAATATTTTTCTTATTTTGCCACCTTTCAGCTTGCTCTTATCGTTCTTAGCTGCAGATTTAAATCCACAAGAAAGAACAATTGATGACACATCCTCTCTTGCCTTTGAAGAAGCATTATATCGATTTAAGACATATTCTTCAATAGTATATAAATTCATACTTTATTCACCTCACAACCTAGTATCTCCCATAACCCATTCTTAAACCGTTTATCTCTCAATCTGTCCACTATCATCAATCAAAATCCAATCCTCACTATCAGGATACCCATGCCAGAAATCCGCAGGACAGAACTTAATTCCCTTATTCAGCAAAGCCGGTTTGTACGAGAATGAACTCTTACTCGTTATTAACGCATCAGCATATACCATATGTAAAAAGCTGTCCTGTGCCCCCATATCTAAGCAAAAATGCAAGTTTTCAAATTGAGAGAATTCAGGATAGTCCTCTTCTTTCCCTTGTGAAAAAAGATATATCTGAACATTGTTCTTGTCTTTCAGTACTCCAAGAGCAGTTTTTAGAGCATTCACAAAGTAATCATTTCCTTGGTAGCGCATAGAAAGATTTTCATTATTCTTATTCTGCATAATATCACCACGTCTAACATGAATAGCAATATTATATGCAGCATTTTTATAAATCAATTTATCATCTGCTCTTGCAGGTGCAGAATAAAACTTATCTTGAATGGCATTGATTACACCGTACTGATCACTATAAAACTGGTCCTGTTCAGCTAAGAAAACTACCTTCTTGCCTGCGTAAGATCTAATTATCTGTACTATTCTCTCACATTCATTTGTGTCATTTTCATCGAACTTCTGTAATTTAACAATATTATACCCTTGTTTTTTCAATTCATCTACCGTCTTCTCTCCCTGATAAAAGCCCAAAAAATGTTCCCACTTATCAGATGAGAAGGGTATGTGCGCAAATTTCAATCCAAATTTTCCCGCAAACCAATATCCAGCAATCCAATTAGCCATCTGATGCCCTATACCAGCACCTGGATTAGGTCTTGCAGCGAAATAGCAATTCTCTAATTCTTTTGAAGAAGCCGTTTTTCCTTTGTTCATCAAAAGGCAATGCCAATAAGATTTATAGCAATATTTATACAATTCAGTGTTTCTCAGCTTTGATACCCATTTATATCGTATTCTTCTGTTTATCTTTTCAATTAAATTGTCTATTCTAATATGTTCTGTTTTCATCCTCATAATCATAATTAATGCCACTGCCTTTATTGCAAGATATCTACATAAATTGATGCTTCCAAGAAGTTATACTGTCGACTGGTATTTTGATTTCCGTCTGCCACTTTGAGCGAATAATTGATTCTAATAAATCAATTTCTTCTCTGGGAATTACTTTTAGCCCAGTGTCCTTGCTTATTTCCATCGCTCTATTATCTACTCCTATAATTATACTACGTACTTGATGATTCAAGGCTCGTATGCCACCGTGTAATCTTGTCCCAACATAATCTATGTTTCCTTCATCAAGAAGTGAATCATAAGCTTTTAACACAGGAGGAATTACACGTATTCGACTAACATCAACCATGCTACTTAGATATGGAAGATCCGAATCGTTTTGAAGCCACACATACACCTCATCATAAGAATGTAGTAGGGTCTCAACCATTCTTTTATCCGATACAGCATCTTGTTTATAATTTGTCACCGTAAAAACAACCTTAGATGCCTTGTTAGACGGAATATGTGAGCAATGATCTTCTGTGAGATTCCACATAGTAGGACAACCTGTATTAACAACATTGTCTATGCCTATTTCCAAAAGCTTTTGTCTCGTATATTCGTCACGAACAGAGTGAAGACAATCTTTTGAGAGAATATTAGAAAGCAAAGCCTTCGTATAAAAGTCCGGTTTGCCTTGGTATTGCCACCAGCCTACGCCACATAAAACAAATTTTGTTTTTATTCTTACATCACATAGTTGGACATTCCACTGCTTTCTCGTTCTCATATTGGATGCGAGGAGGTTAGTTCCGCAAACTATAGCTAACTCTGATCTATTCAATACCTGCTTGGCACGAGAATCCATGCGTATCTGAGTAGGAACGGAATTTAGTAAGCAATGAGGAAAGACCTCTCTTAAATGTTCTAAACAATAAGACGAGATAATTTCATCCCCAATGTTTGCGCTCATTAAATCCGCCCGCATAAGTGAAATTTGCTGATAATCATAACTCATGCCGCGACGCACCCCACATTTCTTTCATCGAAATCAGGTGTGTAAGGCATGACACAATAAATTAAGGTTGTTTTATACCCCCCCCCCGGAGGAATCGATACTCAGGTTTGCCTTAATCTGTGTAGTGCTGATTTCCGGAGTACGAGGTAAATACACAACTTCAACTCCTTCATCTTTTAAGAAGTCAAACTTTCCTTCCCAGTCATCTCCCATTACAAATGTGTCGATATGATACTCATGGACGTCTGTCTTCTTCTGCTCCCAGTTTGTTTCGGGAATGACAAGATCAACGTAACGTATACTCTCAAGCAATGCTTTCCGTTGCTCATATGTGAAATAGCACTTCTTATGCTTTTCATTCCAGTTAAACTCATCTGTAGAAATAGCGACAACAAGATAATCGCCAAGCTCTTTTGCTCTGCGTAATAAATTAATATGGCCATAATGTAGCAAGTCAAATGTACCATAAGTAATAACTCTTTTCATGCTATGCCCTGCCTTCGTGTAATATTTATATGTTGTATTCAAATCAATCACATCGCAATGATGGTGTGAAACTCTTTTCTCAATTGGCGGAAGAATCATATAATCACCATAGAGTTGACTTAGATAAGAATCATACTCTTTTGGAATTCTAACATCATACCCTTCAAACGATGCGCTAATACCATCTCCGAACCAGTGCGTCGGACAAATCTCTTTTTTTGCCCACGCCCCATAGTAATTAGCTAAAAATTTGCTGGACTTTCTCGAAATCTTCTGTAGCAGTTCTGTTCTTGCAGCTTTTGCTTGATTTTCAGACTTAACAAAATGTTTCGAGGCTTCCTGCATTAGCTTATTTTGTAGTGACTGATTATCTGAAATGTTTTTTGAATGCTGAATATGAATATAATCATCATATATCGCCCTATAAACTCTCAAGTATGACTTCTTTAGAATATTATCAGGATAGCTGTCTAATGGGAATATATCCATAAATATTCCGTGATTTATATCCAATTGCTTCATCCCTGAGTCAAGGTATGTCGTATTAGAATCCCTGATTTTTGCAAATTCAAAGTAATACTGTGGGTCAGATTCATACGTTTGGAGGAACAGATTCTGAGAAAGGAACTTCGGAGCGATTCGGCAAAATACTGTAAAATCTTCTCTAGGCATTCCTACATCTATATCGTCATCCCACGGTATAAATCCTTTGTGGCGGACAGCTCCCAAGCATGATCCACCAATCAGATAATATTTCAAGCTGTTATCTTCACAAATCTTCTTAAACTCAATAAATATCTTCAAGATTTTCTCTTGCAGTTTTTTTGTCGTTTCTTTATCTAACTCCATATCAAACCTCTAATTATTCAACTCAATATTACCAATAACATCCGCTTTCCACTGCTCCGAAATTTTTTGGTTTCTCGCTATCGGAGGGTCTTACCCAATAATCGTTATACAAAGATGAAACTACAGTATCATTATCCCATCTTGCTCCTTCAATTCCAAATAGCACTTGAAGAACGCCTCCCATATGAATAGCTTTCTTTCCCGATTTTTTCAACTTTGCTGCCAGTGGGAATCCATATGCCCCACAGCCAATAAGTGCTGCATCAAAATCAATTTTCATTGCTTCATCAAACATATATTCCAACGCATCAAACCAAGAAGAAAAGCGTGAATCCTTTGTCCCAGCAATTGTTTGAACAGCTTTCACGGTAAATAGTTCAAATTCAGGTAGAAGATTGGGGTTGTCAAATATATATTTTCTCTTGCTGTATTGACTTTTAATCGTATCAGTGAAAGGATGTATAACCAATACTCTCTTACCCTCAAGTGATTTTGTCCATGGATTCTCAGAATACCACGGTTCAAAATATCGCAGCCTGGATGTAGCTAAATTTTGCCTTGAATATTTCTTTACGTAATATTCCTCCATAGGTAAATTCCAAACAGCAAGATAATCAAGGAGCCCGATGGAGTCTTTCATTATTCCTGAGAATTCTTTCAATTGTGCATAATCATTAGGAAAAAAGCCTGCACCATTGCACATCTCATGTGCAGTTTTCTCGTATTTTGACCTTATGCCCAGATCGAAAACCGCTAAAGCATTCATCTCATTTGCACCAAATCGCCCGCAAAATATTGGCTCATTCGACAAGACTAATCTTTCTAAAGTCTCAGATGTTTTCTCAGCCGTCAAGACTTTTCTTCCAGCATACTTTCTTTCAACAGAATAATACTTGTCAGTTCCATAGTGTTTTATATATTCTCGTTTTGCCTTACATTTAGCTTTGTAATATAGCATCATGGTGTCGTTATATATCACGCTTAATCTCCTCCCACAAATGTTGAAGCCTACTCTCTGATAATCTCAGCATAAACTTTTATTAACTGTCTATAATTATCCACCTGACTATGTGTCAAAGCCGCATGCTTCATAGCGTTATGCGAATAACGAACAGCTAAATCATCATCCCGAAATATCCTACATACATATTCAGCCATAACATATGGTTCATCGAACGGATACATCAAACCATCTACTCCATGCTTCATCATATTCTTAACTCCGCCAACGTCAGATGCAACTACCGGAGTTCCCAAGAGCATAGCCTCACCAAGGGAATTAGGTGAATTTTCTATAGACGAAGGAAGGACAAATACATTAGCATCCAAATATTGCTGCCGCATTTGTTCTTCAGAAAGCATCCCCTGAAACACAAGACTATCCATTAGGTCATATTTCCTAAGCAAGCGAATAATCTCTTTCTGATAGCTGGACAACCGTAACTTATCTACTGTAGTTGTATAATGAAGATAATCCGATCCTGTGGTAAGAACTCTCGTATCAGGAAATTCCGCTTTTACAATGTGCAAAGCTTCAATCATCATATGCAAGCCCTTAATCGGGTAATTTGCCTGACTTAAGAAAATGGTGTGTCTTTTAACTCTTGATATATCCCACTTCGGCTCCTCATAAAAGGAGGATCTTAGAGACTCATTGCAAAAATGAACCTTTAGATTTGGATTTATTGTCTTACAAGCAGCCTCATCCCAGTCTGTCCTAACAAATACATGCTTAGCAACTTTAAGACATGCTATTTCTTCCTCTCCGCGTCGGGCCATATTATTGCGTAAGTCATTGACATTATTTCTTTTAATCCATTCTTTTAGTGTTCTTGCTTTTATAACGCTCTCAGGCACGCCAGCGTTATAATGTGTGGAATAAACTGATACAAGCCCTTGTATCCAAATAACTAGCCTATCAATCATACCTATCTTGTTGACCATATGCACGAGCTGACTTTGGTGCGTATGCTCTGTACCAAAAAGATGGATCACATCCGGTTTGAAATCTCGAATTATATATTCAAGGCGTTCTAAATCTTGCTCCGAATAAGTGTGAAAATCGCTAATTAAAATATATGAATAATACCGAAACCCATCCACACGCCCGTCAAGTAATTTATCGTATGGAAAACAATACCCAAATTCATCTGCATTATTTTTAATAACTTCCTTGGATATTCCCTCCATCCACCCTCCTGTTGGCGGAATAGATTTATTCGGTTCGATTTGCTTATAGATAATTGGCAGTGCCTGCATTGTTAGCCATAAAATTCGCATACTATCCTCTCACCTGCCTGTTCACGCATTTTACAAAGCAATATGTCCTAAACCGTCCAGCGGAAAGAAGTTTCAGCAGTAACATATCCTTCTTCGAACTTGTGTTTTTAGATAAAATAACATCTGCCGAATGCCTCAATACTTCTTCCAATTTTTGTTGCTTTATAAAATCACGAAACTCAGTGCATCGCTTTAACATGTTTTTGTTGTGTTCTGGATGCGTATAATAGGACTGCATCGCCACACCAATATGATTTATAATAGCTTCACAAATATCAGCCTCATCATAGTCGCCATCTTTTCTTTTCTCTGCTAATTGATAAATCATAAGACTAGCGTAACGGGGCATGTTTCCATTTAAACCACGTGTAGAAGAGCTGATATTTTCATTTATAAAATATACTGGTTTATCTGTTATAACAACAACTTCACTATACTCCAGATAGTCCAGGTAAAATAATAAATCCTCGCCTAAACCTAACTCTTCATTAAACGTAAGCTGATTCTGTGCAACGATGTCTCTTTTGTATAACTTTCCGTAACACCCATGAACTGACTGGATCATCAAAGCAGATATGCCCCATTTATTGTCTGTATAGCTAAACCTGTTTAATGCCACAGTCTTAAGCTGTGATGCTGGAAGACGCACTTCTGTTAACTGCAGCTTATCCGCTTCCGTGATTGATTTACTATCTGCATAGTTTTGTACTCCCTGCACTAAAGAAGCATTAGGATTTTCGGTATATAAATTAATCATGCATGAAAGGGCATTCTCCATTAAACGATCATCCGAATCGACAAAAGTGATATATGTACCCTTTGATTTATGAATGCCACAGTTTCGCGCAGCGGATACGCCTTTATTTGTCTGGTTAATTAGTCTAATTCGAGAATCGCTTTTTGCTGCTTTTCTTACAATATTCTCGGTATTATCTGAAGATCCGTCATTAACTACAATTATCTCGATATTGACATAGTTTTGATTCGTTATCGATTCTATGCAGGCCAGAATGTTCTTTTCGCAATTATAGGCAGGTATTATAATAGAAACCAAATTACTATTTTTACTATTTATCATATGCTTCCCTACCTTTCATTAAATTGCGAGCCATGCTCTGCATTATTTATCAATCCAGGTTCTTCACTCCATACATATCCGTTAAGAATGGCAAAACTCATACCTATGAGAAATCCGATTTCACTTGTGTACGAATATGAATACCAATATACCAAAACACTAACAAGAATCGAGGCAACCAGAACATCTCTTTCTCGAATATGTTGAACGACATTCCTGATAATCGACCCTATCAGACATATACATCCAACCAATCCTGTGCGCATTAAGGTCTCAATATAACCACTATGAGCAGATGCCGTCCATTCGTTCCCTCTCCATGTAACGTGATATCCTGTACCGATATTTTTTCCAAAAAGCCATTCGAGAGGAGAACTCAATGTTGCAATTAAAGACTGCCATAATGTAATACGAGTACCAATTGTTCCTGTTTCTTCACCGGACATTGACTCAGACAACTCATTAAACTTATCAAATGTTGAAAGAATGGGAGTCAGTATTCGTGAACCGATACTTGTATTTAAGAAAACAACTAGTATCACACATATCGCAATTAACTGAACAATCCACCGTGGCTTTTCCAGAAAAACATTTCCAAATTTAAATAGTAAAATAACAGCAATCGAGGCTCCTATGCTTGCGTATACTGTATTGTGTTGTAACAAAATTATAGCTAATATGAATAAAACCGTTTCAAAACTAATCTTTTTGTTTTCTGATATTACCAAATCGTTATATACCAAATATATCGTATAAACAGAAACAAAAAATGCGTAATCAGATCCCAGACATCTCAACGTTCCGTTACTTGTCAGATACACTCCAAAAATAAGAGCTGAAATCCAACACACTATACAGTAAGCAAGAATTGAGCGCATCAACAATTGTAAAATTCTTTTGTTCTCATTGTTCAATTCTACTGGAGAAGATGCATAATAAATAATGGGCAATATTAAATGTAAAAACTTTCTGGTTTCATTGAACCAATCAGAAATCAGTCCATACTGCAAAACCCCAAAAACAATAGAGAATAACGCCACAAGAACAAATGCATAAAAAAGCCCTTCCCCCCTATTTATTATTATCTTGCCAAAACCATTCTGCAATATTATAAGTGCTAGTAGTATTAGCAGGTAAAAATCGTTTATATATATGCTCACCCCCGCAAGTGTAACAATCTCTAGACTATATACCGGAAATGTATGATTAATCATTCTCAGCACAAAATGGAAAAGCATAAACTTAAACATACATTCCCTATGGTTTATGGTATATAATCCATACGCCACAAAGATGAGATTAATAACTATTGACATTAACGTTACTCCCTTATTTGCCTAATATTATCCTAATGTATGGGGACGCAGAAAACTTAATTGCTGTAGTAAAGCCAAAATTCTTTCTCAAGAAATGAAACCACGGCTTTATTGGGTCTCCTTTTACGCTTTCCTTCTTTTTGAATCTTTGAATTCTACTTAAGCTTTTATCGTGCCATGTACCTTTGTTGCTATTCTTATCACACACTCCAACGTAATTGTCTGTTGATAAAATCATTACACCCTTTTTGCTTGCAGAAAGTCCATAGTCCAAATCTGCTAGTGAATGCCTATACATTGGGTCAAAATTTCCTAACAAAGTCGCAATTGTTGTTTTAACCAATACGCAATTACAGTTAAACGTATCACATCGTTCCAATGCTTCTGAGGGTAATACAGGATTATACAAGCCTTTTCTCTGATCATTTGTTAAGCATAAACCACCATAGCTAAAGTTCCCGTTTCTATCGCATGTAGCCCCCACTATAATTGCATCTTTATTTTGGATCGAACGATTTATCATGCATTCAATGATATTAGGATAAAAATTTACGTCATCATTAATAAGAAGCATATATTCTGATTCTTCTGTATGCTGTAGAAATTCTCCGATTCCAACACGCATACCACCACTCCAATATAATTCACCATTACCATGCATTACGACAGCGTTTACATTAAGTGCTTCTATAGCTTCAACCGTTCCGTCCGTACTATTATCATCTACTATTATGTAACGTAAAGAGTGTTCTCTATTTCCTTTTTCTAGGCTTTCAATCGCCGCTATAGTTTTTTCTTTTCGATTGAAACAAGTAAAAATCACTGTAACTTTCATTTTGTTCCCCATCAATATTTATGATGTTATATTATCCCTATTTACCAGTAGCTTCCACCCTCTACCTTTTGCTTTTGTGGAGGCGTTTCGCTTTCATTGGGTCGAACCCAATATTCATTATAAAGGCTTGAAATGAACGGATGATCATCCCATCTCTTACCTTTTACACCGAATAGAATCTGCGTGGCTCCTGACATTTGTATTGCCTGTGTGCCTTTCTCCTTACAATATGCTGACAAAGGCAACCCATAAGCTCCGGCTCCAATTATAGCTACATCAAAATCCATCTGGTCAATCTGCTCTTTCATGCTATCCAGAGCATCGAACCAGGACGCAAATTCAGGTTCTACACCTGCGCTTGTCTGTACTGCCTTAATTGTCAGTAAATCTAACTTATCAGGCCACATTTCTTTTTCATATAGTTTTTTACGAAGCGTAAACTGTTTCTCTATAGTTTCCACAAATGGATGTATTACCAGGAGTCTTTTTCCCTCAAGATGACTTGACCAGGGATTGTCAAAATAATATGGTTCAATAGCGTGGAGTTCAGTGAACTCAGCATTCCTGCAGTATTTATGCACAACTTGACTCTCCGCACCAACTCCCCACAGTGCAATTAGGTCGGCTTGCCCCATGCATTCTATATAGAGCTCACAGAATTTTTTCAAACTCTCATCATCGTTAGAGAAAACCCCGGACAGGGTCTTGATTTCGTCCTTGATTTTCTCAGAAAATGTACCGGCCTTCAGATACTCCCCAATACAGCGCATCTCTGTAGCGCCACCTCTGGCAGCAAGAAACGGTGTGCCTAAATCTAAATGCTCAGAAATCCACTGATTTCCGGTCTTGTCGCTCATTATCGTGAGGTCCCTATAATCACTGTGGAACTTCATGTCTTTGATTTTCTTTTTTATCTTTTTTACTATTGCATTATCATTATCCATATCACGTAGCTCCCATCGCTTTACTCATAGCTACCGCTGTACTTTTCCATGTAAAACTATCTGCAACCCGCTTATGAGCTTCTTCGGAAACATCTGACATTGTGCAACACTTCTCAATCACTGCATCATCACTTCTCACCAAATACCCAGACACCCCATCCTCAATGATGAAATCAGGCCCAGGAGCATTCCAGGCAACAACCTTACAGCCGTAGTACATTGCCTCAAGAATTGCCATTCCGAAGATTTCTTGTTGATTCAGGTTTACGAAGCAGTCAGCTAAGCAGTACAGTTCCCAGATGTCACTGTTGGGGATTTTCTCAATTTGCACAACATCATCTGCTAAATCCTTATTTTTTATCTTTCCATCCACAGCATCTTTCAAGGGACCTGTTCCAACCATGAGAAGCCTATAGTTTGAGTCCTGCTGGTGCAGTCGGGAGAATATTTCAACCATTCTGAGCGGCTGCTTCTCCTCTATCAGGCGACCGATGAACAGAATCACCTTTTCGTTTGGCTTGAAGCCATATTTAAGCTTCAGCTCGGTTTTGTCGGCTTCTTCGTAATTTTGATGAAGCAAGCTCAAATCCAATCCAACCGGTGTAACTGTTATGTTGCTCACACCCTTGTTGCAAAGCTCCTGCTCCACTGTAGGTGTCTTAACGAAGCAGTGGCAGTTCTTATATACGGCAAGATTTCTCTTAAAAAGAAAATCCGTGATTGCCTTCTTCAGCTTGCTCGTGCTGTGGCTTTCGAGGACGCCTATGTATGGAAACAGCATCACGCCATTTTTCTGCGCCCACTTGTAAACCTTCGGGACACAAATCTGCGTATCGGAGAAATATATAATGGCATCAAGCGTTTTATCTAATTCGGTCACATCCAAAAGACCATTGATTCCCTGATTCTTTGCCGGAATCATCTTCATGACTGCATACCTACATCCATCTACTTTGCTTTCAGATTTCTGCTGATCAGCTGGTATTAACTTGTAAATAATCAATTCTTTAACTAACAAGCTCAGTTCTTTGGCAAGACCGACCTCCTGTGAATTATAAAACCCTTTCTCACCAAAGTTACTGATACTGGTTATCAGCAGTCCTACTCGCATCTTCTCATCCTTTATTTCACACCATAATATTTCAGTTCATGTTCCTGTATCTGCTCCGGTGTGAACCGCATTTTCACAACCTTTGCCGGATTTCCTGCAACGATAGAATAAGGCTCAACATCTTTTAATACCACGCTGCCAGCCGCAACTATCGCACCTCGGCCTATCTTCACTCCGCTGACCACTATCGACCCGTAACCGATCCATACATCGCTTTCAATTTCAATCTTTAGTCCTTTGCCTTTGAAGCTGTAATTTGCATCTCGTATCTGAGGGCTATCCTTGATGCTTGTGCCGACCTGAATGTAGTCGTGATCATACTTTCCGATAAGCCCAATATTATTTCCGAGGAGAACATCATCCTTAATTATGATGTCAGTCTCTAACGTGCAGTATTTCCCAATGTAAACATTATTTCCAATGCTCATTTCTGTCGGAGCATAAAAGACAGTGCCTCGACCGTATGTTGTGTTATTTCCAATATGTATATTCTTCTGCCTCATGAGCAATATTCTACAAAGAAGGCTTTTTATTTTTCTGCTCATATTTTCGGTCCTTTTTCTTTTACTTCACAAATTCAATCAAAGGTGCAATCTTTGAACCCTTTGTTTTATCAGCGATTAACCTGAAGATGGATATGACCACAACTTCTATAAGGAGCACTACAACGGTGATAAGCACCCCCCCTACCAGCAAATTTCTGACTTCTTCACTTTCAATCCCTGTAATCTTAGCAGTAACATATATAACAGCCCTCTTAATCGGTTCGTGTGTACACAGAATCAAAATTGAATATCGGCCAAAAAATTCTATCACCTTGTTCTTATTTATAAACATTGAAAGCGAACAAAGCATTGCGGAACCGACTAATGCAGCAATAAAATACACAACAATGTTGCCGGCCTTAAGGTTATACATGTCCACCCTCCCGTTATACATGGAAAGCGGAATTGTCAATACCATCCCTACGACAAGGCAAATAATAATGCTTCTTTTTGATATATCACGTTGAACGTCGAAAATCTTCCTATATTTTGATGCCAGAAGCCCAACAAGGTAAAATGTCATGCCGCCTGCAGTTCTCGGTATCCACGCAACGATTAACGTTGGGTCCACATACATTGAGCCAAGCCAAAACAAGAGCAAACATATCATAACCAATACTGCTGTAGTTAGCTTTGACCTATTAACAATGACCGCATTGCATATTACTTCAATAAAAAACAACGCTACAAGGAACCATAACGGCCCAAAATCAAAATTTCTAAAATGTGATTCGACTACAATCCAGTAGAGATATGTCAAGACTTCAAACAAAACATAAGGCCACAGAAGACCCAGTGCCTGTTTTTTTATAAACACCGCACTATTCACTTTGCCCTTATTTCCACGTATCCATCCTGATAACACAAAAAATATCGGCATGTGAAATGCGTACAGCCAGTTCTGAACGCCATTGCTTCTATATGTATGCCCCAGGATTACAAGCATTATGGCTAATCCCTTGCATATATCTATCCAACACACTCTTTCGTTCTTTTGTTGGTTCATACTCTACTCCCTCAACTGGCTTTTATACCAAGCTTTCTCATTGCTCTTATTATTTCAAACAGCAATCGATACGCCTTAATTCTTAGGAAACATAGAATTACAGTAAACTTGATATTGCTTCCTTTAGGTATCATCTGTATTGACTCTTGAACAGATGGCTTCATAATATAGGCTTTGATATCGTCGTAGTCTTCTTTATCGCAGTTAAACATCATTTCGACAATGGAAAACACGTTGGTTCCCGCAAAATCCTTAAGTCCAATGCCGTAATTTCGTACTGTTGGTATTTCTAATATTCTTTCTCTAGCCGCCAGCAACGCAGTTTTATTTTTTACTAGCCCATCCTTCTTGCGTTTTGTTAGCGCCCCTGTATCTCGAATCATGTAATGATACAAGGCGGCATTTATAACTCCCATAGAATTTGAATGTGATATGCATTCCATGTTAAAAACACCATCTTCATTCAAAACTATATTTGTGTCAAAAAGGATTTTATTGTCCTTAATAAGGCTAGATTCATATGCTACTCTCCATACAGCTCCCCATTCTTTCCTGGGATTATACACACCAGTTGTGTACCAGTTTTTTACATGCTCTACAGAATAGCCCAGAAAATTTGGCAGAACATGCGTAATTACTTCCTTGTTACTATATAAATCTTTATCTAAACAAGGAAATACTTCTCTCATATTGTCGCTGCATACGTTTTCAATTTGAAAACCATACAAAACCATATCATAGGGAAATTCTAACAACTTATTTCTTAATATGTATAATAGGTCTGATGACACGTAATCATCAGGATCAACAAAGAGTATATATTTGCCCTTGGCAACAGCGAGACCTACGTTTCTCGCAGCTGATACTCCCATATTATGTTGGGAAAGCATTCTGTAGT
>JAJQDT010000018.1 GCA_021202075.1 Lachnospiraceae bacterium
TATTATTATATTCTTGCAAAATCGTTTTGTCAACTGCATTTCGGCAATTTTTATTGCTTTTGCCGACTTGCAGCTTGTTTATATCGTTAATTTGGGCATATTTTCATTTTGTTATGCATTTTCAATTTTTAAAAGTTTTAACACCACCGAATCTCATAACGAAAAAAAGTGGGGACAGAGCAATGCTTCCCTCGCATCACCCTGTCCCCATCATCTTACTGCATATCAATCTCCGACTTCTTAACCAATCCCGGCGCATCCTTGCCCGCCGCCTTTGACAACATATCCTGTTTCTCTTTCAGCCTGCCGATCAGCGACAACTTTGAATCACCGGCTTCCTTGCCAACCCTCTCTTTTGCTGCCCTTGCTTTGTCCTTGCCGGGTTTTTCTGTTTTTGAGTTATTATTCCGCCCGTCGATCATATTATAATTCTGTTCATCGACCATCTCCGCAGAACGGAGGTACTCGCCGTTTTCCAGATACTTCATCCACTCCGGCTTATCCACGCCAAACAATCCGCCGTTTTCGATGTGGCGCTGCAGCTGCTTTTCATTCCCGATCACGGTTTCCGTCCCGTCCGGATGAAGCGCGTACACCATCAGGCTCCCCTGATTAAAATATTCAGTTGCCGCTTCTGCGCCCATCGGAACCATGCCGGGATAATGGTAGCCATACTCATTCATATCTTCCACGGAAACCGCCGCATCCGGCATGACGCTCACGGGTGCAGATGCCGTGCGGATCAAATCCACAATTTCCGGAGAAAATCCGTCGAATACGTCCTGTGCAAATAATGTTCCTTTTTCATCCACAATAACCGATGCCACATCCCTGCCGTATGTGTCATGCTGCAGCAGGAAATAATCCCTGCCGTCGATCTCCTGTTTTTCTATCGGATGCCAGGTGCCGAAATGCTGGCTGACGGAAATGTCCGTACTCTGCATCGTCACAAGCTGCTCCATGGCTTTCGCCTGCAGAAATTCAGGAACTTCGGCAAATCCAAAGCTGTCAACGTAGTAAGCGGTATCCACATCATCCTTATGGAATACTACAATATCGCTGACGCTTAACGAATGCCCCCGGAAGTCTGCCGGATGGTATAAATTGAATTTCATATAAATACTGTCAAGGGTTTCCTTGTCGTCGAGCGGCGCGTGATAAACCAGGTCATAATTGCCGCGCTCTACCTTTAAGCCTTTCTTCTTCAGATATTCCGTACCCTCAAATGCGAAATCACGGGTACTCTCATCATTTTTCAGTTGATAAATATCATAGCTGTTCTCTGCCATATCAAATCCTTTCCGGGAATGAACCCTGCTTCAAAATTCATGTTCATAATCAGCCAATCATCAGGGATGCAGACCCCGTATTTCAAACCAGAACACGGAGCCTGATAACTTCCCTGCCTTCGCTGTTTCTTTATTCCATTTTGGGATTTGCATCCCTTTTCGGGGGCTTCATTTTGCCTTTTAACGCACGTTCCCTTGCCGCCGCGCGCTGTTCCTTACTGTACGGCTCGCGAATCTGCACACATTTCTTTGGAACAACATACGAAAACGCCCCGTCCCCGAAATCTTCCTCCAGACGCACCTCGTCAGGGTGCTTTTCTGCAAAGAGCTGTAACTTCCGGATCAGTTTTGGGTCAAAGGTATAAACGCTCGCTTCGGCTTCCGCCTGATTATAATTGACAATCGTCTCACGCTCATAAGAATTTCTCATGCTTCTTCACCCCAGCTCTCCTCATCCTCGTCAAGCGCAGGTTCAAAAACCAGTTCCGCGAATTCATCCTCTGACATGCCGGACAGGAGCGTGACTGTCTGCTCCATCAGTGACAGCATATCCATATCATCAATATACGGGATGGACGCTGAAATATCCTCCATCAGTTCTCCCCTGCCACTATGGTTAAAAATACACATCAGATTCATCTCTTCCACACTACACATCATCAAATTTCAACACCTCTTTTCTTATCCTGCGTTTTGCCGGGGGTCTGTTTTGCTGCTTCCACCTGTTTCTGTTTATCCTGCAGACGGGAAAGCAGAGAACCGGACGGAGCTTTCGCATCCTGCTCTGCTGCAGCTTTTTTCTGCGTCCTTTCCACAGATTTATCTTTCGGATAATCTGCTGCCTTTTCCTGCGGCTGTGCAGACACCCTTTCCTGTGATTGTGCTGACAACTTTTCCTCTGGACTTGCCATCGCTTTTGATTGCGGCTGCGCGGATTCTTTCTCCTGCGTTCTTGCCGCGGTCTGCGCCTGCTCCTGCTGTTCACGTTCCATCGCCAGCAGCTGGCGAAACGCGCCGTTTACCATCACGGGATGCGTGCTTACCCTGTAATCCTGCCTGCGGTCTTTGTAGGTATCCTGCGTATCTGCTCCGGGAATCACTATCTTCGCCGCTTCCTCTTTCGTACTTGGATAATAACGCCCATCATAATCCGCAAGCTGGATAGTGCTTGCGAGGACAATCTTGCATCGCTCCATCCCGTATTTTTGCACCCACTTCTGCAGATACTCCGGCATTTTCCGATCATGGTAAGCAGCACCAAAATCTTTGGAAAATTCATGGGCGCATCTTTCATTCTCCCGGTGGCTTGCCCGCCAGTTGTCTACCTCCCCGGCTTCTTTTGCTTCGCTGTAGCTGTTCAAATGGCTGACCGGAATCACACCGCGCTGTAAAGCCCGTTCATCTAAAATTGCCTGCATATCTTTGATGGCCTGCTGTACAAGCGGACTTTCGCGATAATGCGCAATATCATTGATAATATCGGACAGCACTTCGCCAGCCTCCATCAGCGGGAATTCCCCATCATCCATACAGCCGTCTGACAGGAAGAATCCGATACACGGAATCGCGCTCATACGGTCCGGTGGGATTGTGTCAAAAATCCGAACCGCTTCTTCCAGCGTCAGGTTATCATGGTACTCTCCCAGATTGGTAAACTCCGAACATTCTGCCACATAGAAACTGATTGTCGGCTCCTTTTCGGCTTCTTTTGCAGCCCGCATTTTGGCTTCCTTTTCATCCAGATAGGCTTCCGCACGGAAAAGATAATCTTCCAGTGTGCCTGTTTCCTCCAGAGAAATCGGATTCACATCGACCGGGATTCCTGCAATCTTTAAGCCGGATTCATGAAGCGTATTGAAAAATGCGGATTCCTTGATGCCGCCTGTGTACGACAGCACGACATCTACATCCGAACCTTCCTGATACAGCCCCTCTCTGGTGCGGCTCCCATACACCCTCGCTCCAAGCAGCTTCACGTCTTCGGATAATCCCATCTCATCAAGCTCCGCCTGCGCAAGAGAAAGGACAGTTTCTTCTACCTCTGCCCGGCTCCTACCGCCAAGCGCCGCTTCCGGCTCCGTATGATCGGACACAAGCGGAATGCTGTCACTTTCTTCCTCTGCAACAATGGAAATATCACCGATTCTGACGGCTTCCACGAATTTCATCAGTTCTCCATGGTCAATCACTTCACACTGCTCAAACGACAGCCCATTATCTTCCAAAATATCATCCATCGCTTCACGGATACTGACATCCGGATTATCATATACGCCTCCATCTATTTCGTGGAAAGCCTTATCATAAAACGTATAATCGTAGCCGCCATCCGTATTCTGGATTGTAAAATACCGGTTCCCAGCACGGTAGGCAACCTCCGTATCATGATTGTCCAAAAAGAATTGCGCCCTGTGCCATACTTCCTGCGATTCATCCGTTATCCATTTACCACTTAAGGATTCAAATTCCATGTCCGTCAGCGTTTCCATCCCGTTTTTACACTGAATCAGCGTCATCCGTGACGGCGGCTGCTCCGTGCTTTCCATCCCGATGTCCTTGTCAATATGATTCGGGAGTGCGGCATATGCCCCAAGAGCAGAATCCAGATCAGAAAATGTCTGGAAAGAATGGTTCTCACCAAGGCTGTGCGGGTCACGCTCCACAAAGAAAGAACCGATGGTCACTTTCTCCGGTGCATCCGAACCAATTTCCTGACCGCCGTTCAATTCTCTCTCTTTTTCATTGAGCATGGAAGCCAGCCTGTCAATATTCGCATCAGAAAGGGAAAGATTCTCCGCTTCATAAAAGCTATATTGCAAATCGCGTATCGCTTCCACGGAATCTGCCTGGCTGATTTCCTGCTGCCAGTCATACAGAGTCGCTTCCTGACTGACGACATTTTCCAGCCTTCTCAATTCCCTCATGCTCATGCGCTCCCAGATGTCGCTTTTCCCTGTATGGAGCGTGAAGCCATCGCCATCGTCATGGTAAGACAGTTCATAGGTCAGCGTATCACTCTCTCCGCGCACATCACATGCAAAAGTGTAAATGCTTGTTCTGGACGCAGCATAATACTCCCGGTTTATCCCTTTGATGTTCGTAATGTCCTCTGCTGTAAGTTCTTCATCTATAGAAGACGTTTTAACAGCTTCGGAAAACGGCTGATCTGCCGCAATCGCTTCTCCTTCTTTTACAGAAACTTCCGGCCTGTCTGTCTGCCTTCTTTCAACTGGCTGTTCCACACCGTTCCTGCTTTCCCTTTCTCCAGACTCCTGCGAAATATTTCCGCTATCTGCTCCCACTGCCTGTTCTTCAACAAACGGGATTTCCGTTACTGCGGCCTGCTCATCCACAAACGGCGTTTCCACCGTAGCGGCCTGTTCATCTACAATCGGTGTTTCCGCCTCCAGTTCCTGCTCCCTGCGAAGTTCCTCAAGATTTGCATCTATCGCCTTTATCATGCTGTCTGCTTCCCTGCGGATAACTTCCATCGAGCTGCGAAGCTCCTTCATCTCGCGTCCCTCGCTCCATCCGGCGATATAGCCGAACGAATAATCACTGGTGTCGATGCCGTAATGCTGGCACACTGTGTAGGCAACGCTTTCCGCCTGCACCTCACGGGTACGTCTGTCTATCATGATGCCGTTCGCTTCATCCATCATATCAACATCATGCAGGCGTGAATGTGCAATCTCATGAATCGCTGTTTTAACATTCTGCGCTTCGCTCATACCCTCGGCTATCGCAATCCGTTTTTCCACCTGATGGTAATAGCCATGAGCACTGCCGCTGATTGCTTCAAAGGCAACCGGCACACTGGAAGTGCGGCAGAGCGCGTCAAAGAATAAATTGTATCCCTCAACGCTCCCGGTCAGTTCCTGCACCTCTGCCAGCTCCGGCAGGGGTTTTCCCTCCGTCTGGCTCACGTCAAATACTGACGCAATCTTAAAATAAGGTTTCTTGACCGTGACCGTCTCTTTCAGCGGTTCCCCGTTTTCATCGAGGACCGGGCGCTGCGTCACAGGGTCAAGCACTTCCTGTTCAACCTCCACTTTCCGGGGAGCCGGGGCAAAAATCTTGATTGCCTTCTCCCCGCGCATCACATTCCGCTCAAACTTTTTCTGCCATGCGCCGTACCCGGCCACCAACGTGGCATCCGGCTTCTGCATTGCAATCAACAGGATGTTGGAAAAGCTGTAATTATGAAACTGTGACATGACACGCAGATACTCCGTATACTGCTCTGTTGAAAACAGCTCCTGCACACCTTTTTCCAGCCGCTCCGTGATTTCTTTCAGTTGTTGCTGCTGTTTACTTATTTTTTCTTCTGGCACTAAAATTCCTCCTATAAACCGGGCGGGAGAAAATACCTCCCGCCCATTTTTACATAAAATACAACTGCAAATGTCTTGTGTATCACGCACTTACATTTCCGGCAGAACCCAACCAATTCCGGTTCACTCGCCTGCATCCCGACTATCATGCGGATAGGAATCCTGCCTTACATATACTTCAAATTGTCTGTTCCTGTTTCCTCGCAGATAACCCATGCCCGGATTCCTGCGGCTGCCTGACCTTATCCTGCATTTTCCGCAGCCTGTCCATGACGGACTGCCGCCCTGCCGGACGGTCCGCGCTTTTCCTGAATTCCTCTGTCCCTCCGGTTTCGCTGTCAATGTCGCTGTAGCCGTGTTCCGGCTCCTCTGACTTCTTCCCGGTATCCATGTTCAGCAGGGCATTTAATTCTGACAGCCGCGCTTCTTTCTGCGCCAGTTCCTCCGACTGCGCAAAAGGCTTCGCAAGCTCCGCCTTTGCTGTCTCCATCTGCGTGTGGAGCGTACCAAGGCGCTCCTGCGCCTTTGCAAGCTGTGAGGGGATATCCGAAAGCGCATTATTGATCCTCGTAATATTGCCGAGGCCGTCTGTGCCAACCTCCACCCGGTAACTGCTTTTCCCTTTCAGCATCAGCTCGAATACATTATGGAAAGCATCATAGCGGACGCTCATGGAAAATCCGGCGTAATGCCCGATCTCACCCTCTTTCTGGATTGCTTTCATGCCGGAGCAGGCAGCGATAATCGCAAGACCGGCTTCTTTCTTATTGTCAAAAGTCTTTCCCCCGACTTCCATCCGGAAGCTCTCCGTGTCAGCCGGGAGTTTTTCAGCCGCCGTGACCTGATCCGCTTTCAGCCCCGCAATCCGTTCCTCTGTTGCTGCGATTGATTTCGGATAATTTACAAGGATGTCGTCCTCCAGACGGTAACGCTGTGAATCATAGTTGGCTTTCAGCAGGCGAAGCTTCGCCACCTGAATATCCAGATCCATCTTTTCCTTAATATAAGGGTTGCCAGTGGCAAGCGCTTTGATCTCCGCATAGGACAGCGCCGCCTCGTCAATGTCATCCGCAGACCGGACGGGACTTTTGCTCGTCATGATCTGTGAGATAAATTTCTGCTTATTCTCCAAAAGCTGCCAGGAATAGGCGTCGAATGTCCCTTTTGTGATATAACGGAACACCTTTACCCGGTCAAACATATTGCCCTGCCGGATAATACGTCCCTCCTGCTGTTCGATATCAGAAGGTTTCCACGGCACGTCCAGATGATGGAGCGCGATCAGCCTGTCCTGAACATTCATGCCCGGCCCCATCTTTGCAGTGGAACCCATCAGGACACGCACCTGCCCGCTGCGTACTTTTGAGAAAAGCTCTGCTTTCCGAAGTTCCGTGTTGGCTTCATGGATGAACGCGATCTCCTCTGCCGGAATGCCTTTTTCAATCAGCTTATCGCGCAGATCGTCATAGACGTTATATTCACCGTCCCCTTTCGGTGTGGAAAGGTCACAGAAAACCAGCTGCGCCGCCTTATCCCCTGCCGTCTCCTGCCAGATGCCAAAGACACGCTCCACACAGGCATTCGTTTTACTATTCGGATTATCCGGCAGCATCGGATTATTCAGCCGCTGGTCAAGCGCCAGCTTCCTCCCATCGTTCGTAATCTTTAACATGTTATCGACGCTCGAATCCACGCCGCCGTTGCGGACAACCTCTGCCCGTTTGCCGAGTGCTTCCACCATCGCGGTCTGTTCCTCACTCGGCTGCAGCACCACATCGGAATAATCCACCTCCGGCACCGGCAGCTTCAGCATGTCAGAAGTCTGTATATCTGCCGCTTCTTTAAAAACGGACATCAGTTCCGGAAGATTGAAGAATTTCGCGAACCGCGTTTTCGCACGGTACCCAGTTCCTTCGGGAGCAAGCTCCACAGCCGTGACTGTCTCCCCAAAGGTGGATGCCCAGCTGTCAAAATGCCCCAGGTTCATTTCCATCAGGCGGTCATACTGAAGGTAGCGCATCAGCGTATACAATTCCGTCATGCTGTTCGAGACCGGAGTGCCTGTGGCAAACGTGATCCCTCGGCTTCCGGTAATCTCATCCATATAACGGCACTTTGCGAACATATCCGAGCTTTTCTGCGCCTCCGTCTGAGCGATTCCGGCTATGTTGCGCATTTTTGTGTATAAGAAAAGGTTCTTAAAACCGTGCGACTCGTCCACAAACAGCCTGTCAACACCCAGCTGCTCAAAGGTTACAACATCGTCTTTCTTACTCTGGTCATTCAGGCGTTCCAGCTTCGCTTCAAGGGATTTCCTCGTTTTCTCCATCTGCTTGATGGTGTACTGTTCCGCTTCGCTCGATTTCGCCTCCTCAATCTGGAACAATAGCTCGTCAATCTGGTCCTGCAGCATTGCCCTCTGCCGCTCAATCGAAAGCGGTATGCGCTCAAACTGCGTATGGCCGATGATCACGGCATCGTAATCCCCCGTTGCAATCCTCGCGCAGAATTTCTTCCGGTTGGACGGCTCAAAATCTTTCTTCGTTGCCACAAGGATATTCGCGCCGGGATAGAGCTTCAGGAAATCGCTCCCCCACTGTTCTGTCAGATGGTTCGGAACAACAAACAAAGACTTCTGGCACAACCCCAGACGCTTCGATTCCATTGCCGCAGCGACCATTTCATAAGTTTTCCCGGCTCCCACGCAATGCGCAAGCAGCGTATTCCCGCCGTACAGCACATGCGCCACCGCATTTTTCTGGTGCGGACGCAGGCCGATGGCCGGATTCATTCCCTGGAAAGTGATATGGCTCCCGTCATACTCACGCGGACGGCTGCTGTTAAACCGCACATTATATTCATGCACCAGATCAGCCCTGCGCTGCGGATCACGGAATACCCATTCCTTAAATGCCGCTTTGATTGCATCCTGCTTCTGCTGTGCCAGCATCGTTTCTTTCTTATTCAGGACGCGCTTTTCTTTCCCGTCTTCCTCAACTCTGTCAAAGATTCTGGTGTCGCGGAGATTTAACGCATCCTCAAGCAGCTTATAGCCGTTCACGCGGTCTGTGCCGTAGGTCATGCGCACACGGACATTCCCATAGCTGTCGCGGCTTTTCCCACTGATATTCCACTCGCCGGACGATGGGGAATAGCGCACGTCAATCACGTTCCCCAGAAGATACTGCGGCGTTTGGAACAGTTCTTCCATGAAGTCGCGGACATACTCCGGCTTAATCCATGTCGCGCCGATACGCACTTCAATGTCGGACGCTTCCAGATCTTTTGGCTGCACCTGTTCCAGAAAAGCCACGTTGACCGCATACTTCGGATTACTCTCCGCAAAAGTGCGGGCTGTCTCCAGTTTCCTGCGGACATTGCCAGAAAGATATTCGTCTGCCGTCTCCCACCGGTCCGTCAGCGGATTCATGAAAATCACGCCCCGAAGCTCATCTGTCAGTTCTTCCTCACTCTTCCCGGTAAGCTCCATCATGTACGGAAGGTCAACCCGTGCTTTCTCTTCCATAGATACTGCCAGTGCTTCACTCGCCGTATCCACGCTTGTCACGACAACTGCCTTCTTTATGGTGCGTTTGGTAAACATGTCTGCCTTGCGCTCCAGATTTCCTTCATTGTCCACCACTTCCAGCGAACATAACAGGCAATAGCTGTTATCCTGATTAAATGCCCTTTTATTTGCACTGCTTGAGAGCAGGCCGTATTTTTTCGTATAAGCATCATACAGCGTGTTCAACTGCAACTGTAACTCACTGATTTCCTCTTCGCTTCCATCATTCGCCTGACAGTCAATCAGGCTCTGCGCACAGTCACGGACCGCTACCATGCCTTTTACGCGCTCCGCCGTTGCCGCAGGAAGCTCCAGTTTCGTCATAACCGAGTTTTCACGGTAATATACCTGATCGTTTACCACCGTGTAGGAGAAATTTTTCACTTTCGGGTCTGCCGGAATGGTCTCCGTATCCGCTTCCAGATCATCATCCTGCACCTGCACGGCTTCAATCGTCCCATGAATCCGGGATACCGCCGTTTTCAGCTGTTCGGATAAATCCGCACCCTCAACCGGCTTCACGGTACATTCGAGCCTGCCATACTGCGTGCTCTCCTCCGTCAACGTGCCAAGCACCATTTCAGGATGGTCTGCAAAATACTGGTTGATCGTAAACCCTTCCGCGCTTGTGCCAAGCCGTGTCCACTCCGCATCCTTCGCCAGAGCCGGACTTTCCCTCTTCTGTAAAAATAAAATATCCGATACCACGCCTGTGCCGGCATTGCGCAGGAAAGCGTTGTTCGGGAGCCGGATTGCGCCAAGCAGGTCAGCCCTCTGTGCAAGGTATTCCCTCGCCGCCGCATTCTGCTTATCCATCGTCCCTGCTGATGTTATGACAGCCACAACACCGCCCGGACGTACCTGGTCAACAGCTTTCGCGAGAAAATAATCATGTATCTGGAAATGCAGGCGGTCATATTTCTTATCCACCACGCTGTAATTTCCAAACGGCACATTGCCGATCACAACATCAAAGAAATCATTGGAATAAGCTGTCTTTTCAAAACCGTCCACGGTAATATCCGCTTTCGGATAAAGCTGTTTCGCAATACGCCCGGTAATGGAATCCAGTTCCACTCCGTATAAATGGCTGTCTTTCATGCTCTCCGGCATCATACCGAAAAAGTTTCCGACACCCATCGACGGCTCTAAGACATTGCCGCCCGTAAATCCCATCTGAGCCAGCGCGTCATACATCGCGCGGATGACTGTCGGGGATGTATAGTGGGCATTCAGTGTTGATGATCGGGCCGCGCTGTATTCCTCCGGCGTCAGCACTTCACGAAGCTCCCGGTATTCGTTCGCCCACGCGGTTTTATTGGCATCAAACGCATCCGGCAGACCGCCCCATCCCACATATTTTGAAAGGATCTGCTGTTCATCCGGCGTTGCCATCCTGCCCTCGGCTTCCAGTGTTTTCAGCAGCCGGATCGCATCCATATTCATGCGGAATTTCGTTTTCTGGCCGCCCGCGCCTAAATCCATATCCGTGATGGTAAAATTCTCCGGTTCATAATCAGGCACGGTATCTGCTTCCTGCCCTCCGGCTTCCAGCTCCGGTTCATCAAACGGCGTAGGCTCCTCCTGCTGCTCCCACTGCTGTTCTTCCACAAATGAGCGGACATACTCCGTGCTTTCACTACGGAAAATGGGAAATCCTGTCCCATTCTGGAATGTTATATCACGCAGGCTGACTTTCCCTGCCGTAAAATCTACCGCGTCAATCGCAAACTGCCGGTTATCAATCATCAGCTTCATCCCAATCGGAAGATAATCCCTGCCCTTGTACTCATGGAAGACGGAATGGGAACCATCCTCGTTCTCGCCCATCAGGACAATATTCTGTCCGGTTGACCACAGCTTCTTTCCGTGCGAAGCCCATGTGCTGCGTTTAAATCCCGTGACCGGAATGGAATCGCCGCTTTCAAGCTGCTTATCAAGGATTTTTGTTCCAAGTACATCAGCTACTGCCTGCGCATCCTCACCGTAAAATTCAAAATAGCCGTTGTGTTCAAATCCGACAAGGACGTTTACCCGGTATTTCTCGCGGATACGCTCATACTCGGATTCCTTTGCAGATTCCAGGACGGCAAGCTCCTCCTGCTCCGGCTCTGCAGCTGCGCCATCTTCTGGCTCGGCACTAATGCCGTCTTCTGCATTCTCAACAGCCGGTTTTCCTGATGCCTCTGTATCCATACCGGATATTTCCGTATCATCCAAAGATAAATCCATATCCGGCGATTCTTCCCTGTCTACCTTTGAACCAGTCTCCTGCAATCCATTTTCTTCGCTCGCGCTTTCTTCCAAAGGTTCTTCTTCGGACACAGCCGCTTCCGGCGTTTCGGCTTCTTCCACAGATGTTGTCGGCGTTTCGTTTTCTTCCACAGAAGCCGGTTCTTCAACCGCAAAGCCATCACCTGAATCAGAAATTTCTCTCCCCGGAGAAGTCTGCTCTTCCTGTCCTGGCTCTGCATACGCTCCCTGTTCTTCCGGCGCATCACTCCGCGAATATATTTCTTCCGATCCCTTTTCTTGCCCGGAACTTCCGGATGTATCCGCATGATCTACAGATTCCCGCCCCGTCACATTTCTCTCCGGCTTCTGTTCTGTCTGCCCGGAAAGATTCCTGTCCTGCGGTTTCTGTTTCTTCTGCCCGGAAGCGTCCCTGTCCTGCGGTTTCTGTTCCTCCTGACCAGAAACTTCTCTTTCCTGCGGCTCCGTCACCCGTTCTCTTTCCGGCTCACGTTCCACCATCTCCACAATCAGGTGGCTGTTTAATGGATTCCCTGCCACCAGCGCATCCAGATCGGCCTTTTCATAGGTATAAGTAAAGAGCGGGTACTTCTTGTCCCGCAGGACAATGGTTCCGCTCTCAATCTCATCTACTTCATATTCTGTTCCGTGAACAAAAACGCTGTCGCCAATGGTATATCCGTAAACAGGCACAAGCTCCGGCACATTTTCATTCCTGAAAGGCTGCATCAGATCTGTGCCATATTTCTGCGCTTCCGCAGCCACTTCGCGCGACGGCGTAAACAGGGAGAATTCCCCGTTTTTAAATGCCACAACATCCGTGAATATGCCCTGCATGATTTCATACATGCCGTCCGTCTCATGCACTGTGCCGAGAACAGCGGACATATCTGAAATAACACCTTCCAGCCACCCTGCATCCGAGAGATTTTTCTCTATCGCGCCGCAGTGCGCAAACGGATCTGTGCCTTCCGGCAGCGCAAGCACTGTCTTATCGCGGTTATGGTAAAAAAGGTTGATACGCTGCGCAAGCACATGGCTTTCATATGCCGGCATCTGCTGATAATCCTGCTCCCTTAAGTATCTTCCCGTCAGAATCAACCGTTCCACACGCTCCGACGCCTTATTCCATTTCAGCAGGATTTCCGGGGCATCATGGTCTCCATAATTGCCGCGGGAAAGCAGCACCCCTTTCGCGTCATAATTTGCGTGGCTGTTATACGCCCCGCAGAGCGCAGGAGAGCTTCCTCCCGTGCCGTACCGCTCTTTCAGGAAATTCATTTTTTCTTTTTCCGTGTGCGGTTGGATGTAATAAGAGTAAGTCGTCAGCCGCCCGTCCGAATATGCACCGCCGCCCATAAAGAAATGGTCTATCTCGTCCTCCGTGACGAAATCGACATTATCGCGGAACGTCTCAACCTGCGACAGTGGCAGATGCAGCTGCCGGTTCTCCAGCTCGGAAAGGCGGCGCAGGATTTTCTCCGGGTCATGGAAATGCCACCGCATGATCGAACGGTCTTCCTCATAGCGCATGAGGAACTCGCCCAGCCCCTGCATCGTCTCGGACACAAACGCGCGGTCTTCCAAAAGCCCCGCAATCTTTTCCGTGCTGTCCGGGAATCCGCCGGAAAACAATTCCTCATCCATGAAAAACTCAACCGCGCTATCCTGATGCAGATACCAGAGCGATTCCGCCACTTCTTTTCGTTCGTTGGGAATGGCCTGGTTTAAAATAACCTGCGGCGCATAGTTCCCGTTGACAACCAGTTCCTTTATCCGCTGTGCTGCCTGCTCCCAGCTTACCACGGCGGCATCATCCGCCAGCTCTGCGGCACTTCCTCTGGCAAACCTCATGCCATTTTCATCAAACCAGACTGCATATCTTACATTGTCAGCCACAATGCCAATCGCACCATAGCCATATTCCGATTTCAAAAACTGCGCATCGTCCCCGGCATTCAACATAAAATGAGCGGCAACCCTGAGAATGCTCCCCCTGCCGTTGCCGCCCATACGCAATACTTCATCCGCTGCTGAGAGCGGAATATCCGCTTCCGCAAGAATGCCGGACAGCTCCTCACTGTCCGGCATCCCATCTGCCACAAAACCTTTATCAATTTCCGGCTGTTCGCCTTCTAACTGTAAACCAGTTCGCTCAAGACGATCTCCTCCGCCCGGTTCTGGATGTTCTCCATCCTGCCGAGCCACGCCATCTGGTCTTTTGCCTTCAGTTCCTCGGTCACGCCCTCCGACTTCATCATGCCCTGCGTCAGCCGCTCCATCCGCTCGTTCGCTGACCTGTCGATCTCCAGCAGGTGCGCCGTCAGACCCCCGTTCAGGAGAAGCCCCTGATACAGACCGCTGTGGTTCTCTTTCAGATACGTCTTCCGCATCCTCCCGTAGCGTCCCAGCGGCTGTTTCGGCTGCTCGTCCATCTGCACGTTCGGGATCAGGAAGCCCGCTCTGTTCGTGTAATCCATTTTCATCTGAAACATCTCCTTTACTTAGTGATTCCACTTTCGTTTGTGTGCTTTCGCGCTTTAAAGTGTTAAATTCATTATAGACGCTATTCTGTTCATTTGCAAGGCTTTTTTTACGTTCTTCCTCATATCTTTCAATATCCCTTGCCCGGACAAAACGCCCGATGTCCATGAGGATGGGTTTCGCTGTCTCCGACACCGCATTGCCAAACTGCGCGAGTGCCACCGGCGTGCTGAAATCCGTGATATATTCAAAATCAAGCGCATCGAATTCCTCACTGACATCCAGCCCGCACCGCTTCATCAGCGTGTAATGCAGGCTGTTGTTCATCAGTTCACGAAAACGCACCTCCAGGTTCTGCTCATCCAGTTCCTCCAAAAAGCTGCCTTCCACGGCATAATGGAACCCCGCCATATATTCCGGCAGGGTTTCGATCACCGCATCAAGCGCAATCTGCCGCAGACAGTCCGACATGGTTTCCACGGCTCCCATGTCAATGGAATAACTGGATGATAAATGCTCCATGAGCGGCGCATAATCTTCTTCCTGAAGCTTCCACAGGTAAGGGTCTCTGCCGCCTACCCTCATCCTGTGCGTGTCCGACACATCGAACACATATTTTAATCTCGGCCAGTCCACAGAATCGTCAATCAGGGCAATGCCTTTTGCCCCTCGATTCACCCACCGCCCCATTTTGCTGTTCCATAATTCCAGAGACGCACACGCGGTTGCGTCCGGCCTCTGCGCATGGATCAGCAGCTGATCGCTGAAAGGATACCGGTACAGCCGGGAAGCCGTATCCAGATACCCCATCCAGTTATATGGGGAACGGGCAGCATCTTTCGCCGCCTGCTCCGACATTGCACTGACCATACGGTATTTACTGCTTGCCATGTAATTCCTCCATCGTTCTTACTTTTTTGAATCTGTCCTTCCGCGCTGCTTTTTTATCCGCAGACTGCGGCAGGCAGGAACAGGCTCAGGCCAAATATCCTGCGTCTTCCCGCTCCATGCGACTGTTACCGCTCCTTTCCGCGTTTCTTCCTGTTTACAAACTCCATTTCAAAGCCGGGATATTTCCCGCCGTTCTCAACAAGTCTGATTTTTGCGTCATACTTCTTTCCGGTTCTTTTGGATTCCAGTCCCTTTGCCAGATAATATCCCTTTTTCAGCATGGATTCCGCAACCTTCCTTGTAAAATCCAGTCCGATGCTCTGCATATAGCGGTTCTCCTTCCAGAGCGCAAAATCACACTTCCGGTTACAGCAGGAGTAACTCTGCTTCCGCTCCACGATTTTCGCCCCGCAACGCGGGCAGATGCCGATACTATCCGCGTCCGATACGCCGGAAAATATTTTCCTTGCATCCGTGCCGACATCCGCGTAATCCTCCACCAGTGAAGTGACCAGCTGCGTGATATTCTGCATAAATTCATCCGCGCTTACTTCTCCCTGCTCCATCTTAAGGAGCTGGTTTTCCCATTCAGCCGTCATGCCCGGTGACTTCACCGTCTCCGGCAGGATCTCAATCAGCTTCATGGCGTCATCCGTCGCGGTCAGCTGCCTGCCATTGCGGACAACATAGCCCGTGTTTACCAGCTTTTCAATAATTCCGGCTCTTGTTGCAGGCGTACCAAGACCTTTCTTCTCTGTCTCCTTTGCAAACTCGCCGCTCCCGGCCCGCTCCATCGCGGACAGCAGCGTGTCCTCGGTATAAGGCTTCGGCGGCCTCGTGAAATGCTCTGTCACATCGGCATCCACTTTGGAAAGGATAAGCCCCGCCTGCGCTCCCTGCGGCACGGTTTCCTCATCATCCGCTTCATTTTTCTTCTTTTTCTTATCAACCGCGTATGTCTGAAAAGAATCCTCAACCACCGTCCATCCTTTCTGCAGTACGGTTTTCCCTTTCACGGAAAATTCCGTCCCCTCACATTCCGCTTTTACCACAGATTCCAGAAAAACCATCGGCTCCGCTCCTGCCACAAGCAGCCGCTGTGCAATCAGGAAAAAAACAGACCGTTCCCCTTTGCTAAGCGCGGAGAAGTCCGCCGTAAGGCTCGCCTTCGTCGGAATGATCGCGTGATGGTCTGTCACTTTTTTGTTGTCGATCATGGAATGTGCATCCGGGATAAAAGGCACATCCACCCGGAACGGCAGGATTTCGGGCAAATCCTGCATCAAATCCAATACGGTCTCTTCCATATCTTCGGTCAGGTAACGGCTGTCCGTCCGGGGATAAGTTACCAGCTTTGCTTCATAAAGCTTCTGTGTATAATCCAGTGTCTGCTTTGCCGTATATCCGAAGCAGCGATTGGCCTCCCTCTGCAGCGTCGTCAGGTCATACAGCTTCGGCGGCTTTGCCGTCTTTTCGACACTTTCGGCCACCGTGACCACGGCATCCTTTCCCCGGCATTTTTCAGCAACCTGGTCTGCCTGTGCCTTATCCATATTTTCTTCTGCTGTCAGGCGGTATCCGCCGCTTGAAATGTGCGCTTTATAAAAAGATTCTTTTTGGAAGCCCTCGATCTGCGCCCTGCGCTCTGTCAGCATCGCAAGCGTCGGTGTCTGCACCCGCCCCACGGTCAGTTTCCTGCCGTACTGTGTTGTAAAGAGCCGGGTGCCGTTGATTCCTACCAGCCAGTCTGCTTTGGAACGGCATCCGGCTGATAAGAACAGGCGGTCATACTCACTGCCGGGACGCAGGCTCTCAAACCCGTCCCGGATTGCCGCATCCTCCATGGAGCTGATCCACAGCCGGAGCATCGGCTTGTCACATCCTGCCTTTTCATAGACCATGCGGAAAATGGCTTCCCCTTCGCGCCCCGCGTCGCAGGCATTCACCACATCCCCGACATCATCCCTGTGCAGCAGTCCTTCCAGAATACGGTACTGTTCACTCGTACTTTCAGATACTACCGTCTGCCATGCCTCCGGCAGAATCGGCAGGTCTTCAAACCGCCATTTCGCGTACCGCTCATCATAATCCTGCGGCTGTGCCAGTTCCACCA
>JAJQDT010000083.1 GCA_021202075.1 Lachnospiraceae bacterium
ATTGGCGCGGCCTTCATCCGCACTCGCAAGCGAGTACGGATATGTAATGGAAGCCGCGCAATGGAGAATCGCTTCGCGATTGCATATCCCATGCGAAGCGTGGGATGCCTCCCCGGCGAGGGGCGCGGTACCGTTCTCGATTTTCTGCGAAAATCGGAACATTGCCTTCATCCATGCTCGCCAGGCGAGTACAGACAGGTGGGAAAATGCCTGTAACAAAAATGCGGCAGGACCGACAACACACAATCTAATTACGAGGAGAAAAAGTATGATTTTTTCAAATGACAACGGAGCGCTGATCGCGCGCCGTCAGGGTGAGACGCTCCGCATCGAGGCGTGGGGGACGGATTCCCTGCGCGTACGCGCGAGCATGAATGCGGGCATCCGCAGTCAGGACTGGGCGCTGAGTGAAACTCCGGTACAGACCGACACTCAGGTGGAGATTTTTGTCCCCGACGGAAAGCGGGAAAATACAATGGCCGCAGCAGAATCTGCGATGCCGGTTGGTTCCGGAAGTGCCGAAGAGCAGACTCCGGTCGAGCTAAAGCCTGACCAGAACGGCTGCGGTGTGATCACAAACGGACGCATCCGGGCAATCGTCAACTGGGCAGGCGTTATTTCCTATTATAAATGGAACGAAACCACACCTGCTTCTGCACCGGCATCCGCTGCGAATTCCGAATCCGGTTCTGAAGATGTACTAGCGGCGCTGCAGGAAAATGTCCTGCCGGAACAGGATGGGCACTGGACATTAATTCTGCGGGAGTACAACCGCAATTATGGCGATGCGCTTACCAGGGAAAGCCGCTGTCTGAAAATCGTCAGCCGCGAGTGGAAGGGCCTGACCGGCGGCGAGGATTACCGCCTGAACGTCAAGTTCGAGAGCAATGACGGGGAAAAGCTGTTCGGTATGGGACAGTATCAGCAGCCCTGGCTCGACCACAAGGGCAGTGTGCTGGAGCTGGAGCAGCGGAATTCGCAGATCTCCGTTCCGTTTGCCGTTTCCTCGCTGGGCTATGGATTCCTGTGGAACAACCCGGCGGTCGGCCGTGTGACATTTGGTAAAAATTATACCGAGTGGATTGCCCGCGCGACAAAACAGATGGACTACTGGATCACTGCGGCGGACACGCCGAAAGAGATTCTGGCGTCCTACACCGCAGTGACCGGACACGCACCGATGTTCCCGGAAGACCGGATGGGGCTCTGGCAGTGCAAGCTTCGCTACCGCACGCAGGCAGAGGTCCTGGAAATCGCTCATAAATACCAGGAGGAAGGCATCCACATTGATCAGATCGTGATTGATTTCTTTCACTGGACAGTACAGGGCGACTGGAAATTTGACAAGACCTACTGGCCGGATCCCAAAGCAATGGTGGACGAGCTTCATTCGATGGGGATCAAGGTCATCGTCTCCGTCTGGCCGTCCGTGGACCGGCGCAGTGAAAACTTTGAGCCGATGTTCGAGCGCGGGCTTCTGATGAAAACCGAGCGCGGTGCGGCGCAGACCTACGACTATCAGGGCGATTGCGTGGAGATTGACCCGTTCAATCCCGAGACCCGCGAGTATGTCTGGGAGGTATGCAGGCGCAACTATTACGACTATGGCATTGACGCATTCTGGCTGGATAATTCCGAACCGGATCTTGGCGTCTATGACTTTGAAAACTACCGCTATTATGAAGGCTCCGCGCTTTCCTGCAGCAACCTCTATCCGCAGATGTACAGCCGCATCTTTTACGATAAAATGAGCCGGATGGGCGACGGTGCCGTCGTAAACCTGCTCCGCTGCGGCTGGGCCGGCAGCCAGAAGTACGGCAACGTCATCTGGTCCGGCGATGTGCCAAGCACCTTCGAAGGGTTTCGCGACCAGCTGCAGGCCGGCCTGAACATGGGGCTTGCAGGCATCCCCTGGTGGACCACCGACATCGGCGGCTTCATGACCGACGACGTAAACGACCCCGACTTCCGTCAGCTGCTGATCCGCTGGTACCAGTTCGCCGTCTACTCGGCTGTCCTGCGGATGCACGGCGACCGGGGTCCTTACGACATCCCGCCGCTCGACGACCGCGACTGGGGCGGCGGCTACCTCCACACCGGCCAGCCGAACGAGCTGTGGAGCTACGGAGAGGACAACTACCGAATCATGCGCAGCTACTACGACCTGCGGATTTCCCTGCACGACTACATCCGCAGTCTCTACCAGGAGGCCCATGAAAACGGCTCCCCACTGATCCGCACCATGTTTTACGAATTCCCCGAAGACTCGAACTGCTGGGAACTCACCGACCAGTACATGTTCGGCAGTCAGTATCTCGTCGCGCCGATTCTTTATCTGAATCAATATCAGCGCGAGGTCTACCTGCCCGCAGGCGAGTGGAAGCTGACCAGCACCGGCGAGTGTTTCCGCGGCGGACAGACCGTGACCGTAGATGCGCCGATCGAATACATGCCGGTATTTGAGAAGCAGCAGGCGTAATGCCGCAGAACGCTTTCGCTAATGCAATACAGGCATAAAGCTGCAAGATACCTTTGTTATGCAATGCAAGCGTAAAGCCTCAAAATAACTTCGTTGTTATGCGATGCAGCCACAAAGCTGAACGATGTCTTTGTTTTTACAATACAGGCATAATTTAACGGGGCGGACGGAAGATAACATCCTTCCGTCCGCCCCGTACTGCATCAATGCTCTATAACCTGCAATTTCCCGTCAGGCAATGTAAAATTCTCATGTCACCTTGCATTGATTCCACTGACAAACGCCAGATAGCAGGCAAAATCTCCCAGCGCTTTCCGCCCGTATCCTTCCGTGTCATAGCCAAGCTCATCGCGCCAGGCGGCAGGCTTGCCCAGCTGCTTCAAAAGCCTCGCAAACATGTTGAGATTCGTAATAAACGAATCATGTGCAGACGTCCGGCTGCCGTCCGTTTCCATTTTCTTCTCGCGATCCAGTGTGCACCAGGAGGCGCGGATATTCGCGTATTTAGCCGCTGCCCGAATCAAATCGTCATAATATTCGAGGGCTTCCTCGTCCGTCCCCACTTCACTGACCAACTCCCGATGAATCTGCGCCATACGCTCAAATGCGAGATGCTGCGGCTCCTTCAGATAATCTTCGTAGATATACGCTTTTGTCATGGTTTTTCCTTTCCGCCGCACTCTATGCGGCATATTCTCGTTGCGAATTACCATCGGCTAAAGTCAATAAGACTGCGGCCAACCTGTTTCAACGTCCATGAATCCCTTTTTATCACCCGCGAGCCATCAGACTATAAAACTGTTTTTTATTATATGATTGGAGCGACAGAAGGGTAAATTAGCTCTGCCCTTCCCACAATAT
>JAJQDT010000154.1 GCA_021202075.1 Lachnospiraceae bacterium
TCTGCCTCGATACTGATAAATTAGGAATTGAAGGAGCAGTGAATGTAATACTGGGGGTTATAAAGCAGTGGTCATAGGAAACCAGACTTTTGCCATGGGAAGCGGTCTTCGTATATATTGCGAAGGCCGTTTTACGTATGCACGGAAAAAATTTTTTAAGCAGATCAGTGACAAATAATGCAGATTTTCTAATTACGAAGACGCCGTAGATACCTGCAGGGTATTTTACGGCGTCTTTTTTTCAGTTGACTCCATTATTATGGTGGACTTTAAAATAAAAAGGCTGGCTTGCGAGCCGGAGAACAGGTGCATCATTTTGAAAGAGAGGACAGGAAAAATATATGAACGAAAATGAAACTTTTAGACAGAACCCATTGGGAACCGAGCCGCTTGAAAAGTTAATTCCGCATTATGCGATTCCTGCTACCATTGCGCTGGTCGTGAATGCACTTTACAATATTGTCGATCAGATTTTTATCGGGCAGAGTGTAGGCTATCTTGGAAACACCGCGACAAACATCATAAATCCATTGATGATCATTATGCTGGGAATTGCGACGCTCTGGGGAGATGGCTGTGCGTCCTACACTAGTCTCCAGCAGGGAAAGGGGAATCAGGAGAATGCGTGCATCGGCGTATGTAATACATTTGCCGTATCTCTGCTCATAGGACTGATTTTTATGGCGGTCTCGCTGTTTTTTCTGAAGCCTTTATGTTTGCTGTTTGGGGCAACGGAGACATCCCTTCCCTATGCGATGGATTACGGCTCGGTTATCGCCCTGGGATTCCCGCTTATGGCAGTTCTCAATCCGGTCACCGCGAGTGTCCGCGTGGACGGAGGAGCTACCTATGGGATGGTCGGTCTTCTGGTGGCCTGCTGTTCGAACATTGTTCTGGACGCGCTTTTTTGCATGGGATTTGGCTGGGGCGTGCGGGGTGCCGCCATTGCTACGGTGATTGGAGAACTGATCAATGTCATCTGGGTATTGGCTTATATTCCCAGATTTAAGAATGTATCTATCCGGAAAAAATACTTCCGTCTCAATTTATCCGTAATAAAAAGTATTGCCGGTCTTGGGGCATCCAGCTGCATTTTGCAGTTTTCCTTTGCACTGGTAGCAGCTGTTTCCAATAACATGCTTGCCATCTACGGCGCACTGTCAAAATACGGAGAGGATATCACGGTAGCCGCCATGGGCATTACCATCAAAATCAGCAATGTCGCAGTAAATGTGGTGCAGGGTATTTCTACCGGATCACAGCCGATCATGGGCTATAACTATGGCGCGGGCAAATTTGAACGCACAAAGACTACCTTTAAGTTTACGGTAATTATCAGTACCCTGTTTATGGCTCTTGCTACCGTGATTTTTCAGCTTTGTCCGATGGCTCTGGTGTCCCTGTTTGGTTCGGAATCTGAGCTTTATAATGAATTTGCCGTGATGTGTATGCGGATTTTTCTGATGCTTTGCGTGGCAAACGGGCTGCAATACTGTACCAGCATTTTCTTCCAGTCTGTCGGCAGGCCGGTACAGGCATCCATCAATACGTTTGTAAAACAGATCTTTCTGGTGCCGCTCGCCATGATTCTTCTCTCAAACATCATGGGAGTGACGGGAGTGCTCTGGGCAGGCCCGCTTACGGATGGAATCGCGTGCGTGATTTCGGTTGCTCTTCTGAAAATGTACTGGAAAAGGATTTTTCCGGCAGAGGAAAAATAGCTATGTTTCGCTGCCCGGAATGGTATAGCCGTCAATCACCTGTATTTCGTTATATCTGCTGTTGATCTGAAGTTTGTCGCGGAACAGGTTTGATACGATCGCAAGTCGCTGTTCAGAGACGCCGAAATTCTGTTCTATAAACGGAATATGATCGAGATCCGCTTCAAATTCCATTTGCAGACAGGAATAAGTGCCTCCCGGTATTTCAACGACCTTTGAATCTTTCTTTTCTGTTGGCAGGACTTCGTAAAACAGAAATTGCCGGATGATATCTCTGTCAAATGCAAACATAAATCCCGATGGCGGGACAGCAGAAAAGCCTTTTTCTTTGGCATAATCAAACAGCTGGGTGGAAATTCGCCCAAACTGGGAAATGTTCACGAATGCTCCGATATATTCCTCGACAATAAAGAAGCGGGAATGAATCTCTCTTTGATAAATTCCTTCGCAGCCGGCATAATGATCCTGATCTTCCTGACACTTCAGGGAATATTCAATCTTGTGCAGGTCGGTCTGTATTCTGCTGATTTTTTCTTCTGCAATCTGTTTACCGTCCTCCAGCATTTTCTTCTGCCAGTATGCGTTTTCATCTTGATAGTGCTTCAGCTCCTTTAAGGGAATGTCCAGACTGATACAGAGCAGGATAAGATCCAGCGTAGACAATTGCTCCGGAGCATAATAACGATATTTACTTTCAGAGTCGATACGGGCAGGAACCAGGATGCCCAGTTTTTCATAGTAGAGCAGGGAATTGATATTCACGCCACGCAGTTTTGCAAATTCCCCGATAGTGAGATAATGCTTCATGATTGGCCTCCAGTGTGTCGGATATCTTGTAATTATAATGGCGGCTCTGAGGAAAAACAAGAAGAAAGAATACTACAATGGTTTAAAAGCTGAAAACGAGGATACAAAGGTAATCTAACGGAATCCAGTTTCCTGGGCGATACTTCGGATGAAGGAATTCACTTCATAAAATAACTCAAAAATAGTAATATCAGGCCGGAAACTTTCTTATCCGGCCTGATATTCGTTCTGTGTGTGATTCCATTTTTATGCTGTCTGTTCAAACAGCCATTCTCTTACAGTGTCCAGGTCGTAAGCAACGCGCCAGGTGTCCCTGTATATATGGCGTGGCGAATCCGCTGGCCTGAGGATTTACTGTATACGACTTTCTGCGGCCTCTGTCAGCTTTCGGAACGTCTCTTCGCTTATGATATGTTCAATTTTGCAGGCTTCCAAATCAGCCTGCTGTTCCTCTACGCCGATATCTCGCAGCAGTTTCCTTAATAACATATGCTTTTGAAGCGTGTATTTTGCAGTTTTTTCGCCTTCCGAAGTCAGTTCCAGCAGTCCTGCATGGCCAACCAGAAGCAGCCCGTCTGCTTTCATTTTCGATACAGCAACACTGACGCTTGCTTTTGAATACCCAAGCTGTTCTGCCAGATCCACGGAACGGCAATATCCATTTCGCTGGTTTACGATATATATTGCCTCTAAATAGTCTTCCTGAGATTCGCTATGCTGTTTTTCTTTCATGAATTTCTCCTAGTATAATAATGATGTAGTCGATAAGGACTACTGATTAATAGTTACA
>JAJQDT010000131.1 GCA_021202075.1 Lachnospiraceae bacterium
TTGAGAATTATCTGCTTTCCCGCTTTGCCCGTGTCTTTGGCAGAGCGGAGACGGACGCATTTATCAACGGCACAGGCGAGGATATGCCCACAGGCATCCTCTGCTCCGGCAAGGGCGCTGAAACGGCCGTGACCACGGACAGCATCACCTACGACGATGTTATCACTCTGTATTTTTCGGTTAAGCCGGAATACCGCAGTCGTGGCATCTGGATGATGAATGACACCACAGCCCTTCACATCAAGACGTTAAAGGACGATAACGGCAACTATCTCTGGCGCGAGAGCGACGACACCATCCTTGGCAGGAAGGTTGTCATCTCTGAATTCATGCCAGATATGGACGCAGGCGCTATGCCTGTTGTCTTTGGCGATTTTAATTACTACTGGGTCATTACCAGAAGTCCTTTAAGCATCCGTGTGCTTATGGAAAAGTTTGCCGCTGTCGGTCAGGTCGGCTATCTCGGCTTTGAGTTTCTGGACGGTAAGCTCGTCCGCAGAGAAGCTGTGAAGGCGATTCAGATGAGTGCAGCAGAGACTGAGTAACCAAAAGTCGGGGGTTTGATTTTTCAAGCTCCCGACGCTTTTCAAAGAATGTATTGAGTGCGATTATATCGCATTTATCAAAACAGGCAGGATAATTCCCCGTTTGAATTCGCGTTTTTGTGCGTGCGACCCCCGCACCGTTCCCGACGAGAAAAGCTCCAAGGATTTTGACCGCCCCTCCACTTGGAGGGGGGATCATCATTCTCTGTGGCTTTTTTTCTGATGAACGGTGGCGGACTCTCACGCACAAAATCGCATAAGTTTTAAGGGGAATAGCCTCCTGCTGTGTTGCTTTATGGGGAGGTAGATTATGGAGAGGAATTTGTTAAGGATAACAGCCAGACGGTACGGGGACAGCATTTACATCGTGGAGAACGCCGTCAGCGACAACGCAAAGGAGAACGTGTCAGACAAGCTCAAGCGTCTGATGCTTGCCGATGCAGAGAGCCTTGTAAAACAAAAGGCATCATAAAAAAGACTTGACTTTTGCGCGACAGTACGGGAATATGAAGTACCGCTTAAAGGCTGTCGGAAAGGAGCAAAGCATGAATAACAGACAGCCAAACACAGCTGTAACGGGTGAGAAAATCACAGCCCTGTACTGCCGACTCTCACGGGATGATGAGCTGCAGGGGGATTCAAACAGCATAAAAAATCAGAAAGCCATTTTACAGAAGTACGCCGATGACAATGGATTTTCCAACACGTCCTATTTCGTTGACGATGGCTGGAGCGGCACGACGTTTGAAAGACCGGACTGGCAGAGACTGATGGGACTGGTTGACGAAGGCAAGGTCGGTACGATTATCGTAAAGGATATGAGCCGCCTCGGCCGCGATTACTTAAAAGTCGGAATGTACACAGAGATGATTTTTCCCAACGCTGACATACGCTTCATCGCCATCAACAATGGTGTAGACAGCGATAATCAGGCAGATAACGACATGACGCCCTTCATTAACATTTTTAATGAATTCTATGCCAAGGACACCAGCAGAAAGGTTCGTGCCGTCATTAAGGCAAAGGGGCAGTCGGGAAAGCCGCTTACCACGAACCCACCCTACGGCTACATCAAAGACCCACAGGACAAGACTAAATGGATTGTGGACGAGGAGGCTGCCGAGGTTGTGCGTGAAGTATTCAGACTGTGTATACAGGGCTATGGGGTATCGCAGATAGCAAAAGAGCTTTCAAAACGGCACCTCATGAATCCAACTACGCACGCAAGGGCAAACGGAGTAAATATTCCTGATAACAGGAATTACTGTGGGGACTACATATGGGGAGACAGCACTATTTCCCATATGCTCAGCAGGCAAGAGTATCTGGGGCATACAGTCAACTTCAAGACTTACCGAAAGTCCTATAAGCAGAAGAAACAGCTTTACCACGACCCATCAGAATGGCAGATATTCGAGAACACTCATCCCGCCATCATCGACCAGGAGACATTTGACATTGTGCAGCGCATCCGTGACGGCAGACGCAGGTTCACACCAATGGGTGAGATGCCGATTTTGTCAGGAATGCTGTTTTGCGCCGATTGCGGAGCAAAGCTCTATCAGGTCAGGCACAGGGGCTGGACGCACGAGAAGGAGCATTTCGTATGTGCCACCTACCGCAAGGTCAAAGGAGGATGCGCATCACACCAGATAAAAAATGTCGTGGTCGAGGATTTGCTGATTGACGGCATCCGGGACATCTGTTCCTACGCATCGACACACGAGGACGAATTTGTGGAGCTTGTTACGAAAAAGACTCAGGACGAATTAAATAAGAGCCTACGCGATAGCAAGCGCGAACTGGAGCAATCACAGACGCGCATCCGCAAGCTGGATGAGATTATTCAGCGACTTTACGAGGATAACATCGAGGGGAAGATTTCTGACGAGCGTTTCGTAAAGATGAACACCGCCTATGAGGACGAGCAGCATACGCTTGAACGCCGGGTGTCGGAGCTAAAGGCATTGATTGCCTCAGAGAAAGAAAGCAGCGCCAATGTGGACGCATTCCTGTCAATCGTTAGGAAGTACACAGACATTCAGGAGCTGACCGCTGAGGTCATCCGTGAATTTGTGGAGAAGATTTACGTCTACCAAGCAGAGAAGGTAAACGGTAAGCGGATTCAGAAAGTCCGCATTGTATGGAACTGCATCGGAGAATTTAACATTCCAGCAGCAGAAAAATAAAATCGGCATAGCCGGTAATTACACCAAACTATGCCGATAATTTTTTTAGGGATTAAAAATCCCTAAGTTGCACCGCCTTTCTGGAGGAGTTTTTTATTCCCGTGAAGCATTTTTTACTCAGCTGAGACGGGTGCTTTCATATCCGCAAACCAGCTTTTTACGACGTCAATGCCGACATTTACCGCCATGGATATCTGGCTGTCGTCATATCCCATGGAACGAAGATTGAACGCTGTTTCTTTCGCTTTTTTTAATTCGCCTCTGGCCTCACCTCTGGCTTCGCCTTCTGCTATGCCCTGTTCAAAAATTCCCTCACTCAAATTAAACATAACCTTCATCTCCTCTCTGAACTCTGTTCCGGCAGCGATGCGATATTCATTTTCCAGAATATCGATCCGCTCATTCGATGTCAGCTGATTTGAAAACAATGCACCGAGCAGCCGATGCAGTTCATATTTCTTTCCGCGCTCAGGAAGTACATTTGGAACACCCAGAAGTACGTTATTCAAAAGGTCAAGCTTGCCATTCCATTATATGTCCGTACTCGCAGAGCGAGTATGGACGAAGGCCGCGCCAATCG
>JAJQDT010000047.1 GCA_021202075.1 Lachnospiraceae bacterium
TTATCAAGGTTCTTTGATTTTTCTGTTGCTGATTTCTCAGGCGCAACTCTGATAGGATATCACGTGTTTTCCTGTTTGTCAACAACTTTTTTCACATTTTTTTGATTAATTTATGTGAATACCGGAGAAGGAGGGATTTGAACCCTCGCGCCGCGTAAACGACCTACACCCTTAGCAGGGGCGCCTCTTCAGCCTCTTGAGTACTTCTCCAAATGCCGAATAATAAGTTTTATCATTTTATTAATAAGCTTTATCCATTCCTGAACCAAATAGCTTACTCATTATACCCATGCATATTTTCTTTGTCAACAACTATTTTCACATTTTTTTAAGTTTTTCCTGCCTGAAAAGTAAATTCCTGTCTCAGGTGAAATTTATCATTCTCAAAGTTTTTTCATGAAAATTGCGGGGGATCCGCACCGGCGAATCCCCCGCAATATCCGGCTGTTCAATCATTCCCGATTAGTTCGTGATCGTGAGCTCGGTATCTTTGTCAAATACATGAATCTTGGATACATCAATCGCAAACTTAGCGGTATCGCCTGTTCTTACGGTTGTACGCGGATTTACTCTCGCGGTGAAATTCGCACCTTCCAGGGTGAAATACAGATATACTTCAGCACCAAGGAGCTCATATACTTCAATCTTTGCTTCCAGAACAGCGCCTGACTTGGAAGCTTCTGCAATCGCATCCTCTTCATCAGACAGATGCTCCGGACGGATGCCCATCACAACAGTCTTTCCATTATAGCCGGTCAGCTTCGCCGCCTTCTCTGCCGGAAGCTTGATGGTCGCGCTGCCTGCCTTCAGATATACGTCGCTGCCCTTTACTTCTACAACTGCGTCTACCATGTTCATCTGCGGGGATCCGATGAATCCTGCCACGAACAGGTTGCCCGGCTTGTTATAAAGGTTCTGCGGGCTGTCTACCTGCTGCATAACGCCGTCCTTCATAACGACGATTCTGGTGCCAAGCGTCATAGCCTCGGTCTGGTCATGTGTTACATAGATGATCGTAGCACCCAGTCTCTGATGCAGCTTGGAGATCTCTGTTCTCATCTGTACACGAAGCTTTGCATCCAGGTTGGACAGCGGCTCGTCCATCAGGAACACCTTCGGGTTACGAACGATCGCACGGCCCATAGCAACACGCTGTCTCTGGCCACCGGAAAGAGCCTTCGGCTTGCGGTCAAGCAGCTTCTCCAGGTCAAGGATCTTGGCAGCTTCCGTTACCATCTTCTTAATCTCATCCTTCGGAACCTTTCTCAGCTTCAGGCTGAATGCCATGTTATCATAAACTGTCATGTGCGGATACAGAGCGTAGCTCTGGAATACCATTGCGATATCTCTGTCCTTCGGCTCTACGTCATTCACGACTCTGTCGCCAATCTTCAGCTCGCCGGCGGTAATCTCTTCCAGACCTGCAATCATACGAAGGGTCGTAGACTTTCCGCATCCAGACGGTCCTACAAAGATGATAAACTCCTTATCCTCGATCTCAAGGTTGAAGTCTTTTACTGCTTCAAACCCATTCGGATAGGTTTTGTTGATATGGGATAAGCTTAAACTTGCCATTTTAGAATCCTCCCTGATTCGTTTTGTGCCGCGCTCTTATGTAGTCCGGCAGCCATGTCCATGTCTGCCCGGAACGTCCTGTCAGACGAACCTTTTCCGGCTCTGCCCGGATCGCTCCTGCTGATTCATATACGCGGTGATTAATAGTGATGTCAGTATACTAAATCCCGCATTTTTTTGCTATACCACAACTGTACAAACTTTTCCGTTTCTTGTTGGCAGTTCTGCTTACGATATTTTCTCCTTTTTTCGAAAACCGGCAAATTGACGAAATTATTTAAATTTTATGTACAGATTGACGAACGCTTGCAATGGTTCGTATTTTGGGTTATAGTATGTAGATGGAAAGGAGACATCCATGAATTACATCGTACTTGACTTGGAGTGGAACCAGTGCCCGGCCGGTAAGGCACGGGAAGAAAAAGCGCTGCCTTTTGAGATTATAGAAATCGGGGCAGTGCGTCTTGACGCGTCCCACCGGATCACCGGGCAGTTCCGGGAGATTGTAAGGCCGCAGGTCTATACCACGCTGCACTTCCGGACGAGAGAAATTGTCGCGCTGCGCGCTCTGGATTTTGCGGATGCCAGAACCTTTCCGGAGGTGGCAGACTCCTTTTTTGACTGGTGCTATCACGGCGAGGGCGCGGACGGCGCGCCTGAATTCTGCACCTGGGGATCTGCCGATCTGACCGAACTGCAGCGGAATCTTTCCTATCACCATATGGAATCGCCCTTTCCGTTTCCGCTGATGTATTTTGACATCCAGAAGATTTTCAGTATCGTATACGAAGACCGGAAGTCGAGAAAATCGCTGGAATATGCCGTTGATTTCCTGAATATTCCAAAGGATATCGCTTTCCATTCCGCTCTCAGCGACGCTATTTACACCTCGCTGGTCATGCAGCAGCTGGAAGAGGCGCAGATTCACGAAAATTCGTCTGTTGACTATTTTCGCACCCCGCTTACCCGGAAAGAAGAGATTTTTCTTCATTATAAAACATACGACAAATTCGTCTCTAAGCTGTTTCCCTCAAGGAATCAGGCGATGAAAGACGCCGTCGTCACCTCCATGCGCTGTCCTTCCTGCCGTAAAAATATATCGAAAAAAATCCGCTGGTTCTCAGCTGGCAGCCATAACCAGTTCTGTCTGGCCTGGTGCCCGCAGCACGGCTATATCAAAGGAAAAATCCGGCTGCGTCAGAATCCGGCCGGAAAGACGTACGCAGTCAAGACCATAAAGCCGGTTTCCGAGGAGGACGCCGCAAAAATCCGCGAAAAGAAAGAGACCATCACTGTAAAGCGCCGGCTGCACCGGCACGCGCAGTAAGGTTCTGCCGCGAAATTATATGCCCTTCCTGCAACAGCTGACACGCGAATCGTAAACGATGAAATCCTCAGCGCAGACCGCCCGTCGGCCGAGTGTCCCGGTGCATGATCCTGCGAAAAGAGCAGCAGAACGCACAGGACGCAAAACAGGAGCCCGCATTTGATCAAATGCGGCGGCTCCTGCTTTTTTATGTTTCTTTTTTGTATATTTTTGTTTTTCTTATATATGTTTTATGAGCCCATCAAAAGCTTTTCTGCCCCTGTATGTCCCTGTTCATCCCCATGCTTTAAGTGGTGTATCTCTCACGCAGGTTCCACCAGGCTTATTTCGTCTCCTTGAAGTTCTCTACCAGCTCTTCCATCTCTTTGAGGAGGCAGTCTACCTTGCCATAATAAGCGTCATTGTTCAGCGGGTTGTCCATCTGAGCGCCGATCTCGGCAAGCAGAGACTGAAGCGCCTCAATCCTCTTTTTGCCATTGCCGTTCTTGTAGAGCAGATAACGGCTCCGCTCATTCTCCTCAGGCGTCATCTTGCGAAGATATACCTCCACGTTCGGCTTCTCGCCGATGTAGCGGTAGGTGATCGACGGCGACGCGTGATTCAGCAGGTTCTGGAGATAGTAGATATCTCCGGTCGATTTATAATAGCGCCACGCAAACGTTTTCCGCATGGTCTGCGCGCCAATGGAAGCAAGCCCCATGCTTTTGCCTGCGCTCTTGAGCGCACGGTACGCCTGCTCTCTGGACAGCGGCGCCGGAGAGCTGGCATGTCCCAGAATTAGATAAGAATCCGGATCCTTGCCTTCGGTGAACTTCATAATGATCTCCTGCAGGTCCTCCGGAATCTGGAACGTACGCTTAATATTCTTTGTCCCAATGCTGGCTTCAATGCTGTCTTTCCCACGGATATCCTTCACCTTGAACTTAAGGATTTCCTGAAGCTGAAGCCCTGTGCCTACGCCGATTTCGAACATAATATAATACTTGTCGTCCATCTCGCGCAGCTTTGCTTTGAATTTCTCCAGTGTTTCTTCGTCTTTGATTGGTGCAACCCAGTTCATCTTTTATCCATCCCTTCTTAAGATTAATTATTATACACCCTTGTTCTCCTGCGAGGAAATGCGTTCCTGGCGCTCCTGCTCCAGCTCGTCAATCAGGCGCTCCGTCTCCCGTGCCTTCCACTCCATTTCCTCGGCTTCTCTGGCGGCCCTTTCCGCTTCGGCGGCAGCGCGCTCCTCCTCTTCCCTCCGAAGACGCTCCTGCTCCATAACCGCCCTTAATTCCGCCTCTATCTCGGCAGTCGTCATTTGCTCAATCTCTTCTTCTCTTTTCTTTCGTTCCTCCTCCTCCAATCTTCTTCGATGCCTGATCCGCGCATCGGCTGTAGCCCGGAAAATCAATACAATAATAATAACAACAACGATTACCAGCAACACGACGCCAGCTGCCAGTACGGTAAAGAAGTGGTCCTCCGTGTAATCCACGAGGAAGCTGTATCCTTCATTCAGAACCACCACCGCCTGATCCAGCACTTCATCCAGTCCTTCGATCTGGATGCTGTTCTCTGACGATGTCTCCTGTGTCGCAGCGGTTCCGGTTCCCACGGGGTATTTTGTCGAAGCCGGAACAAATAATGTATTTAATTTACCAGTCGCCGCCCCGACCGGCTGTCCATTGTATTCATATGAAAAGGTCCTTGTGCTGCCATTCGCCTCTGTCACCGTGTACGCAATACTCTCCGCGTCTGAGGTATTCGGAAGCGTGATATGCACACTGCAGTTCTCAAGGGGCACTCTCATCCATACGGGTGAGAGGAATTTTGAAGCAGTGCCGACATAGTCCAGTCCCATTATATCATAAAAAGTGGATTTTGAACTAATATTCTCATAATTTTTTGTGTAAAAATTTTCGAACCCATATTCCAATATTTCTGTGGATTCTGCATAAGCCTTACCCGCACCGTTGACTCTGAGCACCACCGATACCAAGTTCATGCCGTCTTTACTTCCGTAGGTCACCAGCGTGTTCAGACACTGTGAGGTGTATCCGTTCTTGCCGCCGGTACACCACTCCTGATAATATTCAGAATCCGACTGCAGCATCTGATGGTGATTCAGGAACGAACGGTCCTCGCCGGATAGATTCGTTTCCGGAATAATGTATTCGGTCGTCCCGCAGATCTCCCGGAACGTCTCATTCTCATAAGCCGCCTGGGCGATCAATGCCATATCATAGGCGCAAGTATAATGATCGTCGCTGTACAACCCATGCGGATTCGAAAAATGTGTGTTCACACAGCCAAGCTCTTCCGCCTTTGCATTCATCATATCAGCAAACGCGCTGACACTTCCGGCGATGTACTCTGCGACGCCGTTCGCGATATCATTCGCGGACGCGAGCATAATGCCGTATGCGCAGTCGCGCAGCGTCATCTCCTCGCCCGGCTGAATGCCCAGATGGGTGCTTCCCTCCTCAATATCATAGACGACCTCGGAGAACGTAATCGTGTCATCCAGGTCACAGTTCTCAATCAGCAGAAGGGTCGTCATAATCTTGGTAATACTGGCCGGGTACTGCTTCTCGGTCGCCTGCTTGCTGTACAGGATCGTCCCGGTATCCATATCCATGACAATCGCCGAGGCCGACTCGATCTGCGGCCCCTGCGGCCATCCCTCTATCTCGTTTGACTCAATCGTATAATAGTAAGAATCCGGAATCGCTGCCTCCGTCTCTTCCTCAACCGCTTCCTCCTCTGCGAAAATACATACGGAAGGTACCAGAAGCAGCAGGCACAGCGCCAGCATACCCGCAAGTACCGATTTCCATTTTTTCATGGTGCCACCTCAATTAAAATAATACATATTGAAAAACATGGCAACTGTTCTGCACTGTTGCAAATCATGTTACTAAAAATGTCTGTTTCCAGTATAGGGGAAAGCTCCGAAAAAAGCAAGCCCCGTTATAAAAGATTTCAAAGAAACAATCTGGTATGAAAGTGCAAAAATAAATAGCAATTATACAGGGAATGAGTTACAATACATAAGAGACCAACTCAACTGACCGGATAATTAATTCCTGATTGCGGCTGCGAAACAGGGGCAGGGAAACCGCCCAAAGAGTCTGCACATCAAAAATGAAAGGAAAACAAATGGCAAATTTTGCTCTGATTCTTCAATATGACGGCGCCCGCTACAACGGATGGCAGCGGCAGGGAAATACTTCGAACACAATTCAGGAAAAGCTGGAGGTGATTCTGGAGCATCTGTACGGGGAGCCGATTGATCTGAATGGTTCCGGGCGGACCGACGCCGGCGTTCATGCGCTGCGCCAGGTGGCAAATTACCGGATCCCGCGTGTGCTCAGCCGTTATTCCTGCCAGGATATCCAGGCTTATTTCAACGACTGCCTGCCTGCGGACATCCGCGTCCTGTCCGTACAGAAAACGGACGAGCGTTTCCACGCAAGGCTGAATGCCGTGGGCAAGCTCTATGAATATCGCATTGACTGTGGGGAAGTCGCCAACATTTTCGACCGGCGCTATCTGTACCGTGTCGAAGAGCCGCTAAATGTGCCGCGCATGCAGGAAGCGGCCGAATACCTGATTGGGACGCACGACTTCCGGAGCTTCTGCGCGAACCGGCAGATGAAAAAATCCACCGTCCGCACCATTTATGATATTACATTCGAGCAGGCGGACGGCATTCTATACATCCGCTATCACGGAGACGGTTTTCTCTATCATATGGTCCGGATCCTGACCGGCACGCTGATTGAAATCGGATTAGGCGACCGGGGGACCTCCCAGATCGCCCTTGCGCTGGAAAACAATGACCGCTCCCTTGCCGGATTCACCGCTCCGCCGCAGGCCCTGTTTCTGGTGGATGTATATTATGAGGAGGAAAACCGCTCCTCATAAATATTACACATACCGCTTTAGCACCTGCCACAGTGCGGAGAGCGGAAGTCCGACTACACTGTTGTAGTCGCCCTCGATTCCTTTTACCCACAGACCAAATGCTCCCTGGATGCCATAGGCGCCCGCCTTATCCATCGCTTCGCCGGTGTCCAGATAGTCCTCCGTCTCTTTTTCCGTCATCGGATAGACGTCCACCTTTGTCTCGCAGAAAAAGGTATACGTTTTCGTTTCGGCCCCTTCTTTCACCAGAACCGTAACGCCTGTGAATACTGAATGCACGCGCCCCTGAAGCTGCCGGAGCATCCGGCGCGCGTCGGCGCGGTCCTTCGGTTTGCCAAGGATCTCATCATCCCAGACAATCGTATCCGAGCCGATCACAATCCCCTCCGGAATCTGAGCCGCGACTGCCTCTGCCTTGCTCGCCGAAAGTGCCTTGACCACCTCGGCAGGATAATTCAGATTTTCTTTCTTCGAATCCTCCATGCACTGCAGGGAATCCTGCATTTCCAGCCTCGCGTGCAAATCCTTTACCACCGCGTCCTCATCCACTTCGCCGGGAATCACTTCAAATGACAGCCCCGTCTGTGAAAGCAGCTCCCGCCTGCGCGGAGAGCCCGACGCCAGTATGATTCGTTTCATAATAATACTCCTCCACCCTGATTCACCGATCTGCCATAAAATGAGTCAATCGCAGACCATCAAAACCCGGCGCAGCCAGGTTAAGGGCCGCCAAAGCCGCCAAAATCACTGCCGCAGGTAGATTCCCTGCGATTCAATAAATTCATCGATATCCGCAATCGTATCCTGCGCCCAGGTCTCGCTGAGTTTTGCTTTGGGCTGTGCGGCGGTCTCCTTCGATGCATCCGGCTGTTTTTCCTGTGAAAGAGTTTCTGATGTTTCCTGCGGTTTCCTGTTCAATTCTTTTTCCATAAAGCGCTCCTCCTTAACTGGTCAGAATTGGTTTCCATGCAATATATCCTGTAAATACCCTGCTCCGGTTCGCAATGCCTAAATTTCATGCTTGTCACAGATTCTTAGATCAATGTAGCCATGTCTATGCCGTCCGCCATGCTTTCCGGCGCCATGTCAGCCTTATTCTTCCAGAAGCCCTCCTGACCAAGCTCCGTCATGCTCACACGGCCCTTGAACTGAAGCTCCGGATTTTTGATGCTGACCCTCGTGTGTGCCGGCACAGAGGAAGTGATAAATGCGTTCGAACCGATAATCGCTCCTGTGCCGATCACCGTCTCCCCGCCGAGGATGGAAGCTCCCGAATAGACGGTCACATCGTCTCCCAGCGTCGGATGACGTTTTTTATTGCGAAGGCTCTGCCCGCCCCTTGTCGAAAGCGCGCCGAGCGTTACGCCCTGATAAATTTTCACCCGGTCGCCGATTTCCGTGGTCTCGCCAACCACAACGCCCGTACCGTGGTCGATGAAAAAATACTCGCCGATGGTCGCGCCCGGATGGATGTCAATACCGGTCAGATTGTGCGCATATTCCGTCATCATACGCGGAATCAGCGGCACCCGAAGCCGGTGCAGCTCATGTGCAACCCGATTGACAGTGATCGCAAACACGCCCGGGTAGGAAAGGATGACCTCATCGGTATTAAACGCGGCCGGATCGCCGTCATAAGCGGCCTGCACATCCGTCTCCAGAATCGACCGCAGATATGGAATTGTCTTCAAAAACTCCTTCACGATCTCCCCGGCTCTCAGCTGTGCGTCTTTCGGGCAGCGGGGCGCGTCCTCTGAATGATAGAGCGCACGCGCGACCTGTTTCCGGAGGCGGTACTGAACATCCTCGAGCAGTTCCCCTACATGATAGCCAATCGCGTCCTGATTCAGATTTTTCATCTCCAGGAACCCGGGAAACAAAAGGCAGCGGATCTCCTCCAGAATATCCACAATCTCCGCCCGATTCAGCCGGTTATCCTTATCAATGCAGCACGTCCCGGGGTATTTCTGATAGCTCTCCAGAATCTCTCCCACCAGCCCGTCTAATTCCTGCTGCTTCAGTCCTGTATCTATTTCCATAAATAAATCTCCCTCAAAAATCAAATTCCTTCCTGACTGACAGGCTCCTCCATGGCATTATCTGCTGCTTCGTCCGTCTCCGTCGCATCACATCCCGCCTCGCTCATCTCGCAGGTCTTCGGCGCATCGACTGCTGCTTCAGTTCCATCGGCAGTCTCCTCAGACGAGTCATCATTCCCCGCAGATTCCTCCTCCGGCACAACTTCCGTTACGGTTTCCGAAACCTCTTCCGGCATCTCACCAGGCGCCACTTCCGAAGTCTCTTCGGCAGCATCTCCGGTCACCGACTCCGATGTCTCCCCGGCCGCATCTCCTGTCATCGCTTCCGAACCATTCCCGTACGCCCCACCGATCGCCGCTTCCGAAACCTCTTCCGCCGCCTCGCCGGTCACTGCCTCCGAAACCTCTTCCGCCGCCTCGCCGGTCGCCGCTTCCGAAACCTCTTCCGCCGCCTTGCCGGTCACCGCTTCCGGAACCTCTTCAGACACTTCGCCTGTCACCGCTTCCGGAGCCGCCGGCTCCTCTTCCATCCCAATCCGATATTCCTCTGGCATTTTACAGCCGCAGTTCGAACAAAAGCGTTCCATCACGCCAACCTCCATCCTGCAATTCGGACAGAGTACCACTCCCTTTGCCGCGCGAATCAGCCCCTGCAGCTCCTCAATCATTCCAAACGCCTGATTCAGCGAGTGAAAATCCGACTCAAACCCTTCAAGCGGCTCCTCCTTATAACAGTCGTAAAGCTTTTTCCCCATCTCCGTGTACATCTCACGAATCTTTTTCTTCTCAGCGCTGATCTGTGAATTAAGGCCTCTGACCTCATTCATTTTCTGCACTTCCGCCATCGTCTCTTTGCTTATTTTTTTTACCCGTTCTGTTATATCATCAAGCTTCATCTGTGATTCCTCCAGTTCAAAAACCTGTTGTTATGAAACATCTTAAATTAATCTGTGAGAATTGTCAACCGCTGCTTTCGCTATAATCAAATAAGGGGAGCGCTCGCTCCCCCCTGTCCGTCTGCGCTTCTTTAATTTTCACCCGCTAGAATCGCGCTGATCGCTTCCTCCGAATATCCCTCCGGCTCAGTCATGCCGGTATCAAGCGCACTTGACGTGAAGCTGTAGACAAACCCGTAGTCCTTGTAGCCCTGCGCCAGATTCGAAAAATATTCGGCCAGAACATTGCTGCTTTTTGCGGCGTCCGTCACGCCGGGAAGCACAAAAGCAATAACTACCACAGCAAAAACCGCGCCCAAAATGCGATGCGTTCTTCCCACAAATCGGGGGCCTTTCAGACATAGCGCCACGAGCATCACGCACAGGAGCACAACGACAACAATCGCAATCGCCGCCTGCCAGTCCGTAAAATAATTGCTCTTCATCGTGAGCAGGTCTCCGACCATGGTCAGGTCCGTCCAGCCAAACGGCGATACCCGATTCGCAAGGATAATGCCGTTGACCACGCCCAAAAACAGCCAGAACACGCTGATAAATACACGCGCCGCCACGCGCCTTTTTACTATGTACACGAGCATCAGAGTCGCCCAGACAATAAACGCGTTATACAGAAAGACCAGGTTGCGGTCAATGATGAACGCGCAGGCTTCCACAAAGGAATGTCTCGATACCCACTCAATCACAAAACAGATGGCGCACGACAGCAGTGCATGGAACAGCAGAGAGTATTGATTCAGGAAAGCAATTATTTCATCATGTCTCGGATCGTTTCGCCATTTTGAAAGGATCCGGTTTCTCCTCTCTTTCCTTTTCACGACTCCTGCATTAAGCCTCACCCGAAAACCTGTACGCTTTTCATTCTCATTCCTTCGTCCGAGCATCCTTACCCCTCCTCTGAAGTTTTTCTTTTCTTTAATGCTGTAATTGTATTTTGTATTTCACAGCACACACCTGATCCGTCCTATCATTCCAAATGTATTTCTTACAGCGTTCACCAAAATGGTTCTGCCGCAGACATCCCACATATGTTTTCTATATTCTATTCCCATATGCTGAAAAAAATGCGTTTTTCTTCTAAACTTTTCTTTAATAAATTCTAAATTTTTAGTGTCCATAATCTTAGCAGAGAAAAATGCATTTTTCCATATTTAATATGATGATTTTTTTACCTGTTTTTCAAAAAAATTGTGCAAAAAAATCTCCCGTTTGCCTTCACACACCATTTTATGCATGAAAAAGGAACAAAACAGGAGATTTTGTAAAAGATTCCCGAAATATATTTCTTAAAAGGAGCAGCTTTGCAGACTTACGAGTAGCTACGTCGAGGATTTTTGCATCGTGCTATCGGCAAAACAGGCAAGCAGAATGCACATGGAATCACGATACGGGCTACTAATTTTGCCGCATAATTTTTAATACAGCAGGGCTCCCTTGTGCACCATATGGCAGATTTCCAGTTCTTCGTTCACGAACAAGATATTTGCGTAACAGCCCGGCCGGAGGCTGCCGTAGAGCCGGTCGATTCCGATGCATCTGGCCGGATTGACGGCAGCGGCGCGGACCGCGCTGCCGAGGGAAATCCCCATCGAGCGCACGGCAGTGCGCAGGCAGTCCATCAGGTTGGTCGCGCTGCCCGCGATGGTGCCCGGATCCTGCGTCAGCACCGCGCGGTTTCCCGTGACCGTCACATCCTGTCCGCCGAGCGTGTACTGTCCGTCCGGCAGGCCGGTCGCCATCATGCTGTCACTGATCAGGATGACACGGTCATCTCCAAACAACTGAAACGTCATGCGGACCACAGCCGGGTGAATGTGAATCCCATCCGCAATCAGCTCCACCTCCGCGCCCGCCTCCCACGCGGCCACGATCGGCCCCGGCATCCGGTGAGAAATCCCGGGCATCGCGTTGTACAGATGCGTCATATGCGACGCACCCTCCGCAAACGCCCGCTTCGCTGTCTCATAGTCGGTGCAGGTATGGGCAAGGGACAGTACCATCTGGCCTTTGAGCCTCCGGATACATTCCATCGCCCCGGGCTCCTCCGGCGCGAGGTCGCAGAGCCGGAACAGGCCGCCCGCTTCCTTTTGCAGGCGCAGAAACATCTCCGCGTCCGGCCGGTGAATATAAGCTTCATTCTGCGCACCCTTTTTCTTCCGGCTGATGAACGGACCTTCCATATTAATGCCGATCAGATCCGCCGCGCCCGCCCGGTTCACATGCGCGGCCGCCGCACGCGCAATCTGCGTCAGCTTTTCCTCCCCATACGTCATCGTCGCGGGGCAGATGGCGCCGATCCCCTCCCGCAGCTCATACGCGGCAATTTTTTCTATAGCCTCCTCCGTTCCATCACAGAAATCAACCCCATCGCAGCCGTGAAAATGAATGTCCACAAGCATGGGAATCGCCTTCAGGCCGGAAAAATCCAGCAAAGGCTCTCCCAAACCGTCGCAGGCACCCCGGGATTTTGATTTCACGGATACTTCATTCGACCTCCTATCCATCCCCTGCGTCTTACAATGCATCTTATCGTTTGCTTCCTCTACAATCTGATTTCCCAGAATACAGATATCCTTCTTTGTAAATGTTCCGTCAGCCTCAAATACTTCCGCATTTTTTATAATCATTTTTTGCTCCTTTTCTGATGTGAATTCCACATTGTCCAAATCCAATCTCCTTCCTGTTTCCGAACCCTTCCCATTTTTGCATATTGCTCCGGAAAAATCAATTGATATTCCGAAATCGGAACACGAATTGGTTTTTGTTCGTTTATATTCCAAATATAAAACGCAGGTTATCGCGTCACATTTTTCAAAAATGCAAAAAAGTGATGCGATAACTTATGTTTTCCATCGAATAAAAGTATACTGGAAACAGCCAGAAGACAGGAGTGTAAAAGCATAATAGCATCCGGCACATTAATCATGACCTGCTCCTACACCGGCAGACTGTCCCGCACGCACAGTGCCCCGTAACCGACCTGGTTGTTCGGCCACTGCGTATAGCCGGGCAGCTGCCGCGCGCCGCGACGCAGATACGCCCGCACTTTTTCACCGTACAGGTACGGGTCATTTCCGCGGACGATGCCCCACTCCATCAGAAGCGCCGCCGCTCCGGTCACGAAGGGTGCGGCAAAGGATGTGCCGGAGACGCTGACATAGCCGCCGCCCGCCGCGGTAGTCGTGATGTCCACACCTGGAGCGGCCAGATCGGGATGGTTCTGCCAGCCATCCTCCGAATCCGGCCAGCCGCGCCCGGAAAAGGACGCATAGGAATCCAGCCGCGCGTCATAGGCGCCGACGGCGATCGCACCCGCAGCGGTGGATGGAATGGTCATCGTCGTGTCCGGGGTGGAGCCGAGAAAACGGGTGCCGTTGTTGCGGACGCGCGCGTCCGGCATCCAGATGGAGTATTCGCCTGTAACGATGCGGCGCGGGGTCATCTCGACCCGCCAGATACCGCTGTCGATATAATCCGCTTCCGGAATGAAGTCCATATAGATTTCCTGCTGCACCTGATAAGGGGATGGCTCGCCATAGTAAATCAAAAGGGTCGTCGTGCCGAGCCGGTAGCGCGCAGTGCCGAGTTCCCCGCCGAACGGTCCGGCCCGACGGCCGTTCGGGTGTACGATTGCAATCTCAAATTCATCCGCATAATTCTTCCAGATCTGCAGATTCATTGTGGTTTCAAAATCGTTGATGAGAAATTCGATTTCTGCAGGGTTGCCCGCACTTCGACCGCCGCTTCCGGAAGCAGCGACCCCAAAGTTCGCTGCGCCGATATTGACGGTTTTCGTTCCAAAATTTGTTATATCGGCATTAGCAGTTTCCGTTCCGAAACCAGATACGCTGTCGTTGGCAGTTCTTATTCCGTAACCAGGCGCGCTGTCGCTGACCGTTCCTGCTCCGAAACCAGACACACTGTCATTGGCTGCCCCCGCTCCAGGCCCAGTTCCGCTGGTATTGGCTATTCCCGCTCTTGAAGCAAATGTAACGGTATTATCAAATCCAGTTGTACTTTCAACCATTTTGGATGACTCCGCCATGAGCCTCCCGGAAATATGCCCTCCGGAGTTCCCCTCGTTGCCGGTACCGGCCACGATCACATTCTGCCCCCGCTGCGAGAGCATATCGATGTAAGTCTCCAGAAGGGATGTTCCCCTGTGTGAGCCATACGCATTGCCGAAGCTCAGGTTGATGGCGACCGGCTGCGCGAACGCCTCGGCTTTGCGCACAACATATTCCAGCGCCTGCATCAGCTCCGCCGTGGCCGGAAACCCATCCGGCCGCGGTGTGCCCAGCTTCACCACCAGGATATCGCTCTTTGGCGCAACGCCCCGGTAAGGATTGCCGGAGGAACGCCCGTTGCCCGCCGCGACACCAAGCACCTCTGTGCCATGCCCGCTCAGGTCCCGCTCCGGCACGATGAGCAGCCCCGCCTCGCGCGAGCCTGCCGCCAGCGCGGAGTTGATCTCCGCCTGCGTATACTCGATGCCACGTGTGAAACCGGCCGGCGTATGGCCGAGGCGCCTCGCGACCGATTCTATCTGGGAGCTCCCGCCGTCCGCGCCTCCCTCTTCTGCTGCTCTGCCGGCTTCCTCCTCTCTGCCGGTTTCCGTTCCCTGCGCTGTGCCATCCGGCGCTGCGCTCTGATCCCATATCGCCCGGATGCGTGTCGTTCCGTCTTCTCTGCGAAAATCTGGATGGAAATAATCCACTCCCGAGTCAATCACTGCCACAAGCACGCCTTCGCCATATAGTTCAAACGGCGCGGCCTGCGCCGCATAGAGGCAGGACGCTGAACGCCCGATGGACACACTAAAATAGAGGCGTTTGGGCTTTTCCACAAATAAAATCTGCGGAAGCGCCGCAAGCGCCTCTATCTGATTTTGAGGGAGCGTCACAATCGCGTATCCTCCGGAAAGAATCACAACCTCCCACGACACGGGAAGCGCTGAGAGCAGCTCCTGCGGTGTTCCGCCATGCCGCACGATTACCTCCCAGGTCCGTTCATTCCGGTTGTACCCGGCATCCAGTTCCTCTGATTTTTCCAGTTCCTCATCCGTCGCATCCAGCGCCAGACTCAGCAGGGTATCTATTTTCTGATCTTCCACGACAGCACTCCGCCTGGTATTTTTTCTATTTTATGCCGCACACATTCTCTGCGATACGTTCTGTCTGATTTTTATCCGGCCTTTCTACCCTGCATCACGCCGTCTGGTGTCTGCCAAAGGCTCTCCGCTGCAGTCTTTCCGCCCCGCACTGCCCGGCCGCGAAGTGACCGCTCGTTTCAGTTAAGTGTCACCATATCGGGATTTGTCTTGTAATACATTGTCCTTGAGACTTTATTTTTCTCAAGGTATTGGTTTTTTTCAAGGTTCCCAAGCACCTGTTTCCTCAGATAGGTGGAATTACTGATTCCCAGATATCCTGCAATCTCTGAAGCCTTACGTGCCTGATAGTAACAGAAGGAAAGCACCTTATCATCATAAGCAGTTCCTTCCGGCACAGGTGCAAACAGAAGTACAGGAATGCTGCCATCCTCCACTCCTTCCAGATAAGTCAGATCAGGCAAAACCAGCGTAAAATGGTCCGATGTAGAATAAATATACGGACGATGCGCCTCGCCCTTTCCGGTGTATTCTTCAATGATTTTATCAAACCCGGTACCTGCAGCCTCCATTACATTACAGCTCACCAACACTGCGGCTATCAATTCATTTCTTCTTTTTGAAATAATTCCGGACAAATCATAAGTTTTCCCTATTTTTTCTCCCCGGTAAAAACTTCCCGGCGATGATATTTCCAATCGGTCTTTAAACATATCTACCTGAATCTGCGTCCCATCAAGGAAATAATCCCGATGCGCCACTGCGTTTATCACCCCTTCAAACAGAGCCCTTTGAGGATATGCGTCAATATTTTCCCTTGTATTTCCCTGTTTTATTATGGAATGGTTCATCCGCTGTGTCACAAATTCCATCATATAATTAATCACAGAAATAATATTTCCATGATATCGATTAATCGTTACAATCCGCTCACTCCCTCTGGTAACCCCCGAGAACACTGAACATTGAACCTCGGTCTTTTTCTCCTGGTAATGATCCCCAAACAGCACCGCTCCGTTCGCGAGCATCCCTTCTTCATTATAAAATCCCATTGACTGCAACGCTTTTTCTGTAAGCTCCCTGCCGTCATTATGAGAAGCATAGAATTCGCGCAGAACCGTATAATTTGCAGCTTCGTACTTTTTATCTGAAATCAGAATATCATACTGAGTGTTGTTGCTTTTTACACTCATCTCTATGATTTCCTCATAGGTTGCACCATTGGTAAACCCATCCCTTCTCATAAAAATGGAAGGGATGCCCTTATACTTCAAAATGACCGGTTTAACCACGGATTCCGCAATCTGAACGCGAATAATAAATCGTTCATTGCCTTTTATTTCATACCGGATAAACGATAGTTTCATCTGCGGTACCGGCACTAAATGCTCGTTTACCTGATTGTTAAAATAATTGCGCTCATTGTCCGCTGCCGCCCGGTCAAAGCCAATCAGTTTATTGGTCTTATCCTCAACGCCAATAAAAAATTCTCCTCCTGATGCATTTGCAAAACCGGCTATACTTTTCAGCCAGCCAATCACATTCTCCCGATTTAATTTACCCTTACTCTCAAATTTATCATTTTCTAATTGAATATCATGAACAATTTCTTCCAGATACATAAGATCACCTCGGATGATTTTTTTCATTTCTTCAATTATAGTTCATAGTCATTTCAATGTCAACTTTAATATCACTTCAATTATTTCTTCAATATCGCTTCAATTATTTCTTCAGCATCACTTCATTCTCATTTCACACTATTTCAAGTCAAATATCCGTACAATCTATGCCATAAAGAGTACTGGCATGCCGACGTATCTACGCTTCGCTCTCCGCTGCCGCTTCGGTCGTTGAATATCCCGTCCGCCTTTTGGACGGGATGCCACCCGGCGAGGGCATATCCCATGCGAAGCGTGGGATGCCACCCGGCG
>JAJQDT010000109.1 GCA_021202075.1 Lachnospiraceae bacterium
TTTATTGAAAAGGAAATGCAAATTTGTGATAATCCAAAATTTAAGATAATTACTGTTATCACAAATTTGAGATAAAAAACGATTACGATAAGGAAGTGTTCAATGGCGACATCGGAATCATTGCAAACGTGGATACGGAAGAAAACGAGCTGACCGTGGACTTTGACGGGCGGCGCGTTACCTATGATGTGACGGAGCTGGACGAGCTGGTTCTTGCCTACGCAACGACCATCCATAAATCGCAGGGTTCCGAATATCCGATTGTCGTGATGCCTTTTACCATGAGCCATTATGTCATGCTGCAGCGGAATCTGCTGTACACTGGCGTGACCCGTGCGAAAAAAATTCTTGTACTGATTGGAGAGAAAAAGGCGATTGCTTACGCCACGCACAATGAGACGACAACATCCAGAAACACAAAACTTGCAGAGCGGATTGCGAATGGATGGAAAGATGCGGTGAAAAATTCGCAGAGACTTGTGGAGACAAACAATGGAAGCTCCTCATCGCTTCACACAAGGCAGCTTTCAGCTGAAGACGACTCAGAAAAAAGCAGAAGCCAGGCTACAGTGATAAGCAGAGGTAACAGCGCGAGTCAATTCAGCAGTCGCCCTTATTCCTACGATCAGAATATGGGAGAGCTGCCGATGGTTGCTGAAAAAAGAATAGCATACGGAACGAAGTCGGGCAGCGAGGATGAGCCTTTTGGAAATCTTTTTGCACGGCTGGATCAATCGAAATTCCGCAGCAGCTTTTCGCTGAAGGCGGCTGACAAAGCGTATGTCCGGGACAAGGGCATGGATAAAATTCGGTCTCATGCCTGTGATTTTATCAGTAAAAGACTGGCTTCCGGCAGAACCGGTCAACGATGGAAAGCAGACGCCGATGAAAGGGCATCCGGTATTTATTGCACAACACGCAACGGCCTGTTGCTGTCGAGGGTGTCTGGAAAAATGGCATCGGATACCGAAAGGAAAAGAATTGACCAGGGAACAGCAGGAATATGTCGTGAATGTGCTGATGGCATGGATTGAGAGACAAATGAAAGAATGATATTGTTATGTCCGGAAGGAGGAACAGATTTTTATGGATGGAGAGACACGATTAGCGAGAGTGCGTTCTTTTATAGAGGAACGCGGCTGGAATTATAATTATTCGGAAGAGGACGGCTGCGGAAGTATAGATTTTGAATACCGCGGACTTGCCTATCACATCTGGGAATTTGAAGACGGAGAGCGCGGTGTAGAAACAAATCTGCGCCATGGCGGACGTAACGAAGATATTTTTGGAGACTACGAGAGCGAGATACTGGAGATTATGCAAAACTGGTAATAAGCAGGGATATCACATTCCAAAAAGGATTTTTCCAGAAAAAAGGAGGGCCGAGGTCATGTCCTGTGACCCCGGCGAGTATGAAAAAAAAAGATTTATTTTAAGCACTTGCTGTTTGAGCATCGACCAAACGCGAAGCGTTTTTTATTGTCGATGCGATTTGCCGCCGAACGAAGTGAGGGGGCGTTTCAACTTTCTGATAAAGAGAATACTATGGCTCTGTGAAGAAAAAATGATTGACCTGTGGAAAAATCGTAAACAGATTATGGCGGTTTTGTGTTTTTTGTGTAAGCAGGTCTTGTTTTTATAGTTCGACTGTTTCCAGATCATCCGGGACATAAAGATTACCGGAATAATATTTCCTGCCTTCTTCTTTATACAGTTTTTTCCGATTGAGAATGTTTTTATCTTCTGTGTGATAGAGCAGGAGATTTTTAACACCGAGTCGTTCCGCTCTTTCACAGGCATCTTTTACGGTGGAGTGATGTTTTTCATAAGGTGAGAACCTGGCTGCCTCCGAATATAGGCAGTATGCCTCGTGCAGGAGCCATTTGCTGTCTTTGGCATATTTTTCACAGCATGGGCTGCAGGGTTCATCTCCGCAGCAGGTCAGCTTTTCACCGCCGTCCAGCTCCATACAAAACCCAAATTGTTTTGCCTTGGTTGACCGGATATCAAAAAAAGTAACGTTTCTTTCATTGATCCGGCGCATTTCACCGTCACAGACCGGTATCAGATGAAGCCGGTTATCCAAAACAAGGATTCTTTTTTGGAGAGCAGCTCCATGGAGACATTTCTGATGACAGAGATTACTTTGTCATGTCCATAGATATTGGCATCTCCCTCATAAGTTCCATTCTTCATTGCCTGACAGATCATACGCACCATCCAGAGAACGCCAAACAGATGATCTGAGTGCCGGTGTGTGATAAAGATTTCCCGCATATCCATCCAGTCGACTCCTGCATGGTTAAGTTGGCGAATGACGGTATTTCCGCCGCCGCCGTCCACCATAAAATAGTTGCCATTCTCATTTAGTACAAAACAGGTATTGTAGCATTCGGTCGCCATTGCGTTGCCGGTTCCGAGCATTGTAATATTCATATTCTTATACATCCGATGTTAATCTGTCGGATTCTCCTTTATTCTGCAATCTGTAAAAGTATATCATTTCTCTTTTTGAAAAAACAGAGGCAATGGTCTCTGCTTTCTAAATTTTACATGGATTTCTCGAGGATTTTATAGTCGCGTGATATTTCGAAATCCTTTTTACTGTTATTGTAGATCCTGATAAAAGTTGTACAGTGAAAAACCGGAGACTGCATTAGCGGCAGAAGCAGAAGATTAATATATGATAGCCTCTGTTCGATATATTTTTAATTACGCGAGAGGTGTTTTACATAAATGAAAATACGTTTGACTGATATCGAAAAATCGTTTGCAGGGAAACAGGTTATCCGACCGGTTTCTATTACGATTGAAAGCGGCAGCTTCACTACACTGTTAGGACCGTCCGGCTGTGGCAAGACTACGCTGCTGCGTATGATCGCGGGGCTGGAGACTCCGGATGCCGGAGAAATCTGGTTTGATGAGACTTGCGTTTTTTCGAAAAAAGAGGGAATTGATCTGCCGCCGGAAAAGCGGGGGCTTGGCTTTGTTTTTCAGGATTTTGCTCTTTGGCCGCATATGACGGTTTTTGAAAATGTCGCGTTTGGGCTTCGGGCAAGACGGCAGACGGACGGACTAAAGGAACGAGTGGAACGTGCGCTGGCAGCGGTACAGCTTGAAGAATTTGCGGGACGGTATCCGCACCAGCTTTCCGAAGGGCAGCAGCAGAGGGTGGCTTTTGCACGGGCGATCGTGATTGAGCCGTCTTGTATTAACACATTTGTCTATATCTACAGCTACAATTATGCCTATTATCAGATCCTG
>JAJQDT010000085.1 GCA_021202075.1 Lachnospiraceae bacterium
TAATTAAATTGTAGCTGAGCTTCCGCCAAAGTGTGAGGGCCTTGCTGGCCCGGTTGGTGGCATTTCAAGGTTCTTTCCAGCCGGTATTCCTTGGTCGTGATTAAATTGTAATGAATGGACCGTCGGATTTTTATGGCCTCGCAGGCCGGATTGTCCGACCTCGTAGGCCGGGTTTGCGGCATAAAACCATCTTGAACACCCCTCATCGTGATTCTCGGCAACCGTTTCATCCTGACTGTGATTAAAGTGTAGCTGAGATGAATCGCCTTTCAGAGGAACTGTCACGACCAAAAGGGTCGTCTTACGCCCACTTTTACAAAGAGCGGCGCAGCTCAGACAGTGCATAAAGGCGATCTCAGACGCCATCACCAGGGTTTCCGGCCAACCGTTTTGCCCTGTCCATGTCTAAATTGTAGTGGCGACGCCGCCCGATTTTAATGGCGCAGTAGGACGAGTTACCGGTCTTGTTGCGATGGGTTGGCGGCACAGAGGGCAGGCCGATCAGCGTCTGCTCGGCTGGCGGCAAACTCTCGAATTCGTTTTTCAAGCCTGGTCACATCCTTTCCGTGGAGCCGGATAAACTCTGCCTTGTCCTCGACACTCCCGGTCAGGAACACATCGTCCAGCAGGTACTCCACATAATTTTTTCTTTGTAGGGCTTCAACAAAAAGCGGGTGCCATTCCTCATCCGACGTCCCCGGTGCGAAGTCAGTTTGCCACTTCTCAAGCATCCGGAGATAATCACAGAGAACACGGTAGCAGTAGCTTTCTGTTTTCCTGAATTGCAATTCTGCGGAAATCTTTGGTTTCGGTTTAGGCTGGGGTGGGTCGTGTGTCCGTTCTTCATACGGGATACCGAAGTCAGCGGCCAGCTTGACGGCGGCACCCTTGCTGTTCATATCGAACAGCTTCGCAGTAAAATCAATGACATCCCCATCGGCCTGACAGCCAAAGCAATGAAAGCGCCGATCATAAATCTTCATGCTCGGATGCTTATCCTGATGAAAAGGACAGCAGACCATCCCGTTCCGGTTCACCCGTATTCCATAAGCCTCCGCAGCCTGCCGGGTGGTCACAGACTGCTTGACCGCTTCAAACACATTCATACCTGTAAGCGCCTCCTTTCCCGGTATGTACATCGACGTTTGGGCAACAAAAAAGCACCTGATTTTCATCAGATGCCTCGCCGGTAATGCAGGAAGCCCAAGCGCTCGTTGTTGAGCTCCTGGGTTTCCTGGCCATAATCAGTATTCAATTTTCGGCTCGATAAACTGGGAGTTGTACGCCGCTTAATCGCGTAGCAAAATGCTTTCAAGCCAAGCCTTTATTTCTTCATCGCTTTGGTCTGCGATGCGGATTGCTGAATGCACCACGGCGCCTTTGCAGATTTTAGCAACGGTCTGACCTGATTTTTCAGGACCCGTGGATCCGCTGGTGCAGAAAACATATACATCTTTCCCTGCAAAGTTGTACTCATCCGCAAATGTCTGAATCAAACGAGGGCAAGTGCCAAACCACACAGGGAATCCAAGCAGAATACGGTCATAAGAATCAAAATCCTCCACATGGGTCGTTACCTTTGGCATTTCTTTTGTTGCAAGTTCCTTGCCACCGATGGCTATCGCTTTCCAATAACCGCCGTAGTTTTTCTCACCCTTAATTTCAAACAAATCTCCGCCTGAAAAAGCCTGAATCCTTTCAGCGGCTTTCTTTGTAACACCCGAAAGCGAGAAATAAGCTATTAACCTGAATTATTCATGACAGCTTAACATCATTCGGGTTGGGCATAAAAACAGCGTCACAATCCACATCAAATATCGCGACATGGAATAGTTTTCCACAAAAAGGGCAGACTGTCCCTTCGGATATGACTTGAATGATTTTATAGACTGTCAATGTACGGCTTACTGCTATTCCAACTGTGGATTGAGCTTCCCTATATTAGATATGGTTTCGTAGAACTGTTCCTTGTAGGGACAGCTGCTACACAATCGGAAATGAATGTACCTGGAGGCATGGATCACTCTGGCGGCTACTTTCATCAGTTTAACCCGGATAGTGTCCACACATAGTTTCCGCATACTTTTGGGAAGAACCAGCCGCCGCAACCAGTTAAACAGGTTATATGCAAGCACATGAACCTGCAGCCGGTTTGCATTTACCACTTTGGATCTGCTGCTGACAGCGCCAAAATCAAAGCCGCCCTTGCCTTCCTTGATGAAATTTTCCATCTTTCCGCGTCCGCAGTAAAGCTGGAGAACCTGATAAGGTGCCAGATCTTCCATATTTGTCACTATGAAAGTGTACATATGCGTAAGCTGATTAGATGGTTTCTCTATTTTATAGACTACCCTTCTGGGGCAGTCCCAGGTACCTGCCTGATACATAAACTCGCCATATACTACGGCATAATCAACCTGGTTGAACCTGGTTGCCCGGTATAAGGCCTCATCCTTCGCGGATGCGAGTTCTGTAAGCGTTTTGTTTATTTTAAGCCGGATCGTATATTTGCACTTGTATTTTTCACATACGTTGTACAGATCCGGTGATGCAAAACCGCTGTCGCCCCTGAGTGCAATCAGCATTTCCGGGAAGCGTTCACGGTATTCCTGAAGGAGAGGCTCCATAAATTCTGCCGCCCCTTTGCTGCAGTACATGGTCCCGTCGCGGAGTTCGGCTTTCAGCAGGTCGCCGGTCAGCCCATCATAACAAAGCAATGGGTGATATCCGTGTGACTGGTAATGGTAGTTAAAAGCTTCGCCCTCCTGCTGCCCATAAGTATTGAGCAGGGTGGAATCTATATCAAACAGGATGTACTCCGGTGGGCAGATAGAATATATGATATCCCTCATCTTTCTGCCGATGGCAGTGAACTGGCTGAGTGTTGCTTCGTCCATCCGGTTATAAAACCGGGAAAGCGTGGGTTGGGATGCAAGCGCTTCCTTGCCTAAAATGGTTTTGAAAACAGGCTCATTTGTCAATTCATCCGCACAATCGTCTTCCCCATAGGAAGCAATAGTCTGGTAGATTGCCTGCATAAGGTTCGCAGCATCCGTATGTTGCCGAAACAATGCCGGGTCTGTAGTATGGAACATCTGGTTAATTACTTTGGTAAAACCGATCCGGGACGCAAAGTCCTGGACCAGGAGCAATCCGGCATCTGACGAAAGGTCGCCGCCGGTAAAACTTATTTTCACGTTAGCGTAAAATTTTTGTAGGAAAATAGTGAAGGGAACACCCGTTCGTGTTATA
>JAJQDT010000073.1 GCA_021202075.1 Lachnospiraceae bacterium
TGTCGGACGGCGAATTGACGGAGGCGCAAACGGCGAATTGTTTTTCCGCCTAACGGAACGTTGACCGCGCAGTCACGCCTCCAACGACGCTTTCTGATCTGTTCGGACGCACACTACAGCCGACACCCTGATCTTATACCATAAAAAACCATGAGGCCGGTCTGAACCTCACGGTTTTTAGAATAACATAACAGGTTTTCCCTTACCGACCAGCAGAAGTTACTACCTATATCAGGTTCTGGTTGCCCACTGCGGCAAGTATGACTTCCGGTGTGATGGATTTTTTATCCATCTGCGCACCAAGTGCAAGCGCATCCGTCATCAGGTTGTCCACCAGACGGGGGTTCCCCTGGGAATGGCTGTGGACAGCAGACAATGCCGCTGTTTCAATGATGCCGGGAGCCCCTCCGGCACAGGCAATCTTGTGCAGCACATATTCGGAAACTTCACTATCGGATAGACCCTGGAAATTATAGTGGACCGTAATCCGCTGCCGGAGAGCTTCGTGGACCGGTTTGCGGAGTGTATTGTTCAGATGCGCTTCCCCGCAGAGGATGAGGGTGAAACAGTTTACGGAATCATAGCCATAATTCATGAGCATTTTGATATCGTTCAGAATGCCTGTGGAAAGGTACTGGGCTTCGTCAACTGCGAGGAGAAGGGGCTGCCGCTTTTCTTTATAGAGATACCAGACCTGCTCCTGTATTGCTTTGAACATGCCGGGTTTGCCTCCTTTACTCTCGACACCGAGGATTTCACAGAACTGCTTATAAAATTCCGCGACACTGACGGTCGAAAGGCAGATATATTCCATATGGCAGAGGTTAGGATTGAGATTTTTGGCAAAACAGCGGAGGGCGAAGGTCTTCCCCATGCCGGGGCGGGCAGTGAACACGCCGATGCCGCGTGTGTCTTTGAGGTAATCCAGGCGCTGAAGCATCTCCCCCATGTCTTTGGAATGGAAATGGTCTTTTTCCGTGGTCAGCTGCTTGTCAAACGGGTTAAAGGCAAGGCCGTAGTAAGAGCGGAACATCAGGCGCCACCTCCCATCCTGGAATAATCTATGGAAGGCGGGTTATTCCGTTTTGTCCTGCAGTTTTCATTTTTGTCTGTAGGGCGGATTGGGTAATGCTCCCCCTCGTAAAGGATGAACGCGGATGACATATCATCCGGGAGGAAACGGATCTCGACTTTCGTGGAGATGAACTGCATGGGCACGTCATAGGAGACTTTGTCGATCGAGACCGTGGAATCCCTGTTCACCCTGCGTGTGACCCGGTTCAGGAAGCATTCGTCAAGCCACTCGCTGGATTTGGGTAGCTTCGCTGCGGACAATCCCTCCCGGAAGCGTTCCATGGGCGTGCAGCCGATGCCGGAATGGAAGGTGGTGTTATAGGAGCGCATATAATCCCGGAGGAGGCCGTTAAACTGCTCCAGGGAATGGATGGAATCAATATCCAGCGTGTACAGCCAGGTTTCCTTAAGCGTGCGGAACTGACGCTCGATCTTGGCTTTGCTGGCGCCATCGCGGACGCGGGTGTGGAGGAGTACAGTGCCAATGGAGCCGCAAATGAGCGAGAGCTGGTCGTTGGAGTAGCTGCAGCCATTATCTACATAGAGTTTTACCGGGATCCCATGGGCAGCGACTGCCTGTTTGAGGACTTTCTGGAAGTTATAGGCATTGTCATTATAAAAGAGCCCGCCGCCGACAAGAAACCGTGAGTGGTCGTCAATGATCATGATACAGTATACGCGGTGCCGCTGGCCGCCTTCTGTTATATAAGGAAGGTAGACCGTATCTGCCTGCCACATTTTCCCCGGCGCGTCTTCCTCAAATGCTTTCCTGTCGCGCATGGCGGGATTGCGTGCGGATTTCAGGTCATGTTTCTTTACAAAGCGTTGGACCGCGCACACATTGACCGTCGCGGGGATGAAGGATTCTTTGACGAGGTGGTGGTATATCTGGGTTGCGTTGAGCCTGGGGAATTCCTTTTTGAGGCGGTAGATTTCCTCAATGGCAGCATCCGGGAGCACCCGGGTGGAACCCTTGTCAGAGCGCTCCTGCGGCATCAGTGCTTCAATACCGCCGTTTTGGTAAAGTGAGACCCATTTGCTGATTGTCTTCGGGCTGTACTGGAATACAGAGCCGTCCGGCAGGGTCAGCGGCTTTTCTGTAATGCGCCGGTAATAAGCATTTCTGGACGCATCAGGGTAAAGGTCGTGGATGACCGGGGCTATGATTGCCAGGCGGAACTGCGCGATGGCAGCTGCATCCGACAGGTTTGTAGTGTTATCCATGGTATAAGATCCTCCTTTTTTGTGATAAGCACAGGATACAGGAGGGACCGTGCAGATACGATACCACTGTCATGTGGTCGGGGAAAAACAGCTTATGGGCTGAAGACCTGCTGGCAGTAATCCGCCGGGTTCCGGTGCGACTGGAGAAATGAATGGGCTGTAAGGCGTATAAAAGCGGATGTGAATGATGAAAAGGAAGGCATGCCCGCGAGGGTTTTCAGGAAAGCACCGTCGGTGGTCTCCGCAGATGTGAGGAGGCCAAGCCATTCTTCCTTATGGGCGCACCACAGGTGGAGCCATTTATAGAACTGGTTGCGTGTGATGGAGAAACGCTCACAGATCTGCTCGACTGCCAGGCCGAGGAGGAAGCGCTCTGCCAGCACACGGAGGATAAAGAAGATGCCGTACCTGTCATAAGGTATGATGGTATCAGGAAGGATCGCATGGGTGTGGCCGCAGCTGCCGCAGATGACACGCAGGACACAGACATCGTCAACAGATTTCCTGCCGGCTTTGAAATCTATGATCCTCCTGCCATAATACGCATGGATGCTGCAGTTGCCTTTGGATCCACAGCAAGGGCAGGTCTCTGTCTCGGGTTGGAACCTGTTCATATAGGAATCAAAGAGGTCTTTTGAAGAACTTTTTATACGGATTATCTTGCAAAGCAGGGATTTTTCTCTTATCATAATAGTGTCTTTTGTACAGATGCCTTTCTGAGTGGGACGTTGATCCCGTATTATGGCACGTACAGGGGTGAGAGAAAGATCAGCTTGTGGTAGGGTGTGGTCTTTCTCTCTTTTTTGTGCCAGAAATACTATAACCGGATTGACGGAAACTGGCAACAAAAAAAGCCGCATTTCGCGGCGTGGTTGAGGAGATGTGTTTCATGGATGGAGATTTTAATTTGCAGTTATACTGCAGGAGATAGGAAATCTAATTTGCGGGCTAACA
>JAJQDT010000133.1 GCA_021202075.1 Lachnospiraceae bacterium
TGGAAGTGCAGCAATGCACGGAGCTGACTGCTACTAATCGGTCGCAAGCTTATCCCATGTTCCGATTTGCGAAGCAAATCGAGAACTTAAGAAATTGTTGTTTTGTTCAAAGATGTTTATTACTTCTGTATGTGGTTTTCAAGGTACGAAAAGATTATGGCCCAGTGGCTCAGTTGGTTAGAGCGCCGCCCTGTCACGGCGGAGGTCGTGAGTTCGAGTCTCATCTGGGTCGTTTTGATTTACAGAATCGCTTCAGCATTTCTGTAGTCAGAATTTTCTTTTATGTACGGGGTCTTAGCTCAGCTGGGAGAGCATCTGCCTTACAAGCAGAGGGTCATAGGTTCGAGCCCTATAGGCCCCAGTTTAAAGAATCTCGTGCCGATGTGGCTCAATTGGCAGAGCAGCTGATTTGTAATCAGCAGGTTATCGGTTCGAGTCCGATCATCGGCTTTTTGGCGGCTTTCAATCTGATAATCGCTGATATCATTTTAGCTAAAAGCTTTGAGTGTTATACAATTAAAAATTATTATGGGTGGGTTCCCGAGCGGCCAAAGGGGGCAGACTGTAAATCTGTTGTCGACGACTTCGAAGGTTCGAATCCTTCCCCACCCATTCGTCAGAGTTTTCTGACATCTAAAATTTAATATCGCGGGGTGGAGCAGTCTGGAAGCTCGTCGGGCTCATAACCCGAAGGTCGCAGGTTCAAATCCTGCTCCCGCAACTAGGGCAGAATCAAAAGATTCTGCTGTATATATGCCCAGATAGCTCAGTTGGTAGAGCAGCGGACTGAAAATCCGCGTGTCGCTGGTTCGATTCCGGCTCTGGGCATGCTGTTTATTCTCAAATGTTTTTGCATTAGGGAATGATAACAGATGGGATATTAGCTCAGGTGGTAGAGCACTTGACTTTTAATCAAGTTGTCCGGGGTTCGAATCCCCGATGTCTCATGAAAGCGCCGGAAGGTGACCGTGACTCACCCGACCCGGCGTTAATAGTTACAACTAAGTAATAGCCGTTCCTACCTTTTCCAGAGTACAGGACGGCTATTTCTTATTTTTTATGTCCAGAATCGAGACAATCAGTAAATGTAAAACCATGGATTAATGGCGAACAGAGAGTTGTGGATGCTTCTGGAGAAGAGACCGCACTCTCTGCAGATGAAGACTTTGAGGGGGTTTCAACCAGTGTAGAGACTGATGAAGACGGAACCATATGGCTTTACTATGAGTTCCATAAAGTAGATATTACATAGTATCTATCTGGAGGCAGTAAGAGCTGTAAACTGGCGATCAGGGATAATGGGACGACGATCTATTTCGACATAAAGTCAAATGGCAGCGACGGATATAGTTTGTCCTCAGCGGATTCGCCGGAAGGTTCCGCTGATGCATATACAATCGTAGGATATCTTGCTTTGATGCCGCTTCATCAGCTCAGTCACATAAGTCTGGCAAGTCAACACGACTTTGATATGTTCTGACCTTCTGCTATTGCATCCCATGTGATGCCAGAAACGAGGCCATCTCATCCCCGGATTCCTGCATTCCACGGGCTATCCACTCCTCAATCCAGCCATATGTACCATGGGCAATGAATGCAGTTATATATGCCCATGTGTTGTCATATTCAGGCTTGGGGCCAGATTGTTCAAGAAGTACTGAGAGAAACAAGTGAAACAGATTCCTTTTCTTTAGAAGCAAATAAAAATCTTTATTGTCACTCAGGTGTTGGAACAAACTGCCGTAAAGGTTTGCATTCGAATCATGTTCCTGCTTTTTATATGCCGCATCCAAATCTGTAATTAACGTACGGATGTATTTGATCAGAATGTCTTCTTTATCGGAATAATTTCGGTAAAAGGAGTTCCGGCTGACCTGCGCTGCGCCAGTAATCTTGCTGATAGAAATTTTATCAAATTCGTACTGGTCCAAAAGACTCAGCATGGATTTTGTGATCTGAGCTTTGACGTAAGAATTTCTTTCCTGATTATTCATGATGGTACATTTCCTCCTGATTTGTGCCATTTTTCTTTGCCTGTTGACTTGAGAAAAATGTGATGGTACAATTGCTACATCGGAGATGGTACATCTGTTACAGCATTTTGTCAAGGTGCATTGTAAAAATCATAGTACCAGGGAGGAAAAACGTGAGTCACTTTTTTACAAAGAAAAGAATTATCATTCTTGCCATTGTCATTATCTGCGGCCTGTTGTTTGGTCGGCTCGCCGTCAGGGCGGTGATTAACCTTATGGTTGGAGGAACCCTGTTCGGAGGTAATTTCCTATGAAAAGAAAAAAGAAGAATCATAACAGGCGTGGATTGTTTGTGCTGCTTTGTGTCGCAGTGTTTCTGGCGTCATTTACAGGTTCGGCTATTTTTAAAGTGACCTATACATCTCCGGCTATGGCAGCGTATTCAGTAAACTGGAGTGATGACATAGGAACTGTGTACACTGACCTGTCTTACGGTGACGAGGAATCAAATAAATTTGATTTATACGTTCCTGTGGATGACACGAAGGAGTCCTATGGTCTGGTGGTATATCTGCATGCGGGCGGTTTCACTACAGGCGATAAGTCGGACGATGAAAGTATGCTTAAGTGGCTCTGCTCTAAGGGTTACGTTGCTGCAGGCATCAACTACACTCTGCGGGATGATGACCATCCGGATGCGAGCGTATATTCTCAGTCGATGGAGATAAAAAGCAGTATTTCTGCAGTAGTCGAAGCGGCTGCCAAGCTTGGTTATAATCTGGATGCCATGGCGATCGGCGGAGGAAGTGCCGGTGGAACATTGGCAATGCTTTATGCCTACCGGGATGCGGGCGAATCCCCCATTCCCGTGACTATGCTTTTTGAAGCTGTGGGACCGTCCAGCTTTTACGCAGAGGATTGGACTTCTTACGGGCTTGATCAGAACGCGGAATCGGCGGCGTACCTTTTTGGGGTTATGCTGGGAACGGAAATAGATGTGGATGTTCTTGGAACAGAGGAATACGAAGAAATCATCAAACCGATTTCAGGGTATATGTGGGTTACGGAAGACTCGATACCGACGGTCTGCGCCTATGGTGCGTATGATAAGGTCTGCCCTTTTGAATCCGTAAAGTGGCTTGTAAATGCTTTGGAAGAGAACGGCGTACCCCATGAATATATCGAATTCCCCCACTCCGGCCATGCACTGCAAAATGATAACAGCCTGTACCTTAAGTATATGCAGACCATAGAGGAATATCTGGCGACATATCTGCCGATAGAATAAAGGGAAGAGGTAAATGAAAAGAGTGTTGAAAATAATCGGAATTATACTTCTGGTAATCGTTGTTCTGATTGCTGTGTTTATTTACTGGATAACTCATACAGACAGTTCGCTGAAGGATAATTACCGTGACAGCATAGAAACCGGCGGCAGTATTGAAGCGGTTTATCTGGAGGACGGTTCATATGCAACATCCTATTATGAACAAACCGCTGTTCAGGTCTTCGAAAAGTACGAAATTAGCTATCCGACGGAGATGGAGACCGAGGACAAAACATACCCGGTTATTGTCATATGTAACGGAACGGGATGGAAAGGCTCCTATTCAAAGGCACAGCAACAATTCTACGCATCCTATGGCTTCATTGTCATTGCAACAGAGGAAACCTATTCGTGGAATGCATTTGGTGCAGAAATGTGTATCCGTTATCTGGAGCTTCTGAATGAATATGTGGATGACGACGGTGTGCCGGGCATTTTTTATCAGAAGATAGATTTTGACAATGTGGGCATTATCGGTCATTCTCAGGGCGGTGTCGGGGTTATAAACGCTATTACGAATACAGACCATAAAGATATATACAAGACTGCCGTGGCGTTGTCACCTACCAACTATGAGTTAGCAGTAGCGTGTCAATGGCCTTATGATGCCACACAAATCAACATTCCGATTCTGCTGGTGTCCGGAGTCGGCGGAGGCGATGACTGGGTTGTTACACTGGAAGGGCTGACTGAAATATACGAACAGATACCGGGAGACAAAATCATGGTCAGAAGAAGTAATACAGCCCACGGAAGCACCAATACCTCCGAGGACGGCTACGTCATGGCCTGGTTTATGTGGCAGCTCCAGGGCGACGAGGAGGCGGCAAAAGCGTTTGTCGGCGACGATGCGGAAATACTGAATAACAGCCTTTACCAGGATATAGGTAAGAATTTTTGATTACAGTTAAAGATAAATCATACATAAGCGTCTGCCTTATCGGCAGGCGCTTTTCAACAGAATTGGTTGAATAATTCACGATACCGTGATACAATGAAAGCCGCGCAATTAAAAATCGCTTCGCGATTGGCGCGGCTTTCGTCCATACTCGCTGTGCGAGTACGGACATAATACAATAATAGCGGAAGGACGGTGACATGAATGCCGACATTATCAAGGTTTTATGGAATAGTAATCAGAATGTATTTTTTGCAGAGTGAACATAATCCACCACATATTCATGCGATTTACAATGAGGATGTAGCAGCGATTGATTTTATGACAGGAAAAGTGCTGGAAGGACATCTGCCGAATAAAGCGATGGACATGGTTCAGGAGTGGATTGCTTTGCATAAAGATGAGTTGATGCAAATTTGGGAAACTCAGGAATTTAAATCTATTTCTCCATTGGAGTAAAGGAGGAAGCGATATGTTTCATAAAATAAGAAATGTTGCAGCAACGGAAGATTTTATCCTGCTCGTTCAGTTTTCAGAAGGAGTTACAAAGAGATATGATCTAAATCCACTGTTTGAGAAAATACCGGTGTTCAAGGCTTTACAGCAATCCGCTGATTTATACTATTCTGTAGAAGTAGATGTTGGCGGATATGGAATCATATGGAACGACGAGCTTGATTTATCATGTGAGGAACTTTGGGATAACGGAGAGGCAGTAGAAACAGAATTCGATGGAATGATGTCCTTCGGGGAAGCTACATTTCTATGGGGACTAAATGAAAGTACTTTGCGTAAGGCTGTCGTATATGGTAAGCTGAAAAATGGAATAGATGTGCAGAAATTTGGAAAACAATGGGTGGTTTTGAAAAGTGCTATGATCAGAGAATACGGTGATGTTTTATGAAAAGTGGCTTAAATTAAGCCAGTGTTTCCGCCAGTCTTTGATGGCAACCACAAAAAACACAATCACACGCAATCGACGGCTTCTCCCGTGCCTGTTTTGAAAAATGGCTATGGAAGCAGCCTTTTTTCTGTGGTATACTTGAAAAAATCGAATCTCAGAGAATCAGGGAGGATATTGATAATGAAGGTTCTTATCGTCGTGGATATGCAGAATGATTTTATTGATGGAGCGCTTGGCACGAAGGAAGCGGTAGCGATTGTGGATCATGTTCGGAAGAAGATTGACCGGTATCTTGAAAATGGGGATGCGGTATTCTATACGAGAGATACACATACGGAACAGTATCTTCAGACGCAGGAGGGGCGGAATCTTCCGGTGGTGCATTGCGTGAAGGGAACGCCCGGATGGGAGATCTCGGAAAAGGTATATGCAGAGGGCTGTACAATAGTGGATAAGCCGTCGTTTGGGTCGCTTCTTCTGCCGGAGATTGTGCGGGAAGCCGCAGAGCGGTGCGCTGGCGCCGAAGGGCAGGGCTGTGATATGCCGCGCCAGGGTGGATTGGAGTCCATTGAGCTGGTCGGTCTCTGCACGGACATCTGTGTGATTTCGAATGCGATGATTTTGAAGGCGGCGTTTCCGGAGGTGCCGATTGCGGTGGACGCGTCGTGCTGCGCGGGGGTTACGCCGGAGAGTCACGAGAATGCGCTGAACGCGATGCGGATGTGCCAGATTCAGGTTAGGTAAGGGAAGTGAGGGAAAGTTATGAAAAAGAATGTGAATGTGATCAGATATTTTGCGGCTATGATTCTTTTGCTTTTGTTCTGCGCGTGTGGTTCGGTTTCCATGGCTTCGGAGACGGCTGAGGCGACAGAGACGGCTGAGGCGACAGAGACGGCTGAGACGACAGAAACAGAGACGGAGACCACGACGAAGTCGTCAAAGAAAATAAGTACCTGGTATAAGGCAAACTCAGGGAATGTCTATTATTATGACGAGAATGGCAAGAAGCTCAAAAGCGGCAAATACAAAATCAACGGGAAATACTATTATTTTGACAAAAAAGGGATCCAGCGCACCGGATGGCAGAAGATCGGCAGTTCTTACTATTATTTTAAGATTGCGAACGGGAAGAAAGGTTACATGGTGACCTCGAAGCAGGTCAACGGTATCACGCTGAAGAAGAACGGAAAGGCAAAGATGACTTCTTACAGCAGAAGAAAGCTTCCGATTCTTTATAATGCGAATGTGCTCATGCGTTCCATCACAAAAAACAGTGATACGAAAAAGCAGAAGCTTAGAAAGGTATTCGACTATACCGCGACGTATTATAAATATCAGGGCCTCGGGTCATTTGTTGGAGGAAGCCAGTGGGATCTGTACTATGCGGAGAGGATATTTGTCTCAGGATATGTAAGAGGAAATTGCTATACCTATGCAGTGATCTTTGCTTATCTGGCGAATGCGGTTGGGTATAAGGCCTATGTGGTTTCTTCCGGCGGACATGGCTGGGCGGAGATCAACAATCGTGTGTATGATCCGGACTGGGTACGTGCGGATCCGTATCACAGCTATTTTGGCATGGCATATGGGACGACGGGAAGACTTGTACCGGACTACGCAAATAATCGCGCGTATGTGATTGAGATTTAATAATCCGGAATCCTTCATACGATATTTCTGCAGCAGATCGCGTGATGGATTCTGGCGTACGGTTCCATGCCGGTACCGTCCTGGCCGGGTTTGTTGTCATTTAATGCACTTATAGTAAACGATGTAAGTCGTTTTGCTTTGCTGTAAAAATAACCGGGAGTTTTGCGAAAATGGCACATGGATTTCCGTGAAGGGGTTGACTTTTTATATACCGAACGGTATAATCGCAAAAAGGAGATTAAATGTGCGCGAAGCATATCTTTTCCTTAATAACAGCGAAATGGGGCATTTATGGAAAACACGGGCAGCATAGACAGTATAGACAGTTTAGAGACGATGGACAACCGGACCCGCCTTTTGCAGTGTGCGAATGAGCTGTTTTATGAAAAGGGATATGACGCGGTTGGCGTACAGGAGATCGTCGCCCGGGCGGGCCTGACAAAGCCGACGCTGTATTATTATTTCGGGAGTAAAAAAGGATTGCTCGAGGCGCTGATCGCGGATCGCTTTGCGCGGCTGCGCGGGATGTATCGGGATTTGGATGAGCGGAGCAGGCGGAAGGATCTGCGAATTGAGGAGGCGCTGCATTGGCTGGCGGATATTTTCTGCGGATTTTTTGAGCAGGACCGGCATTTTTATATGCTGATGATGGCGCTGTTTTATTCGGCGAGGGGCAATGAGGCGTATCAGACGATTCAGCCATATATCGCGGAGTTTTATGGTATGGTGGTGCGGCTGTTTGACCGGTCGGCGGATCAGCTGGGCAATATGAACGGACGGCAGCAGCAGTTTGCGATCGGCTTTGTCGGGACGATCAGCTCGTATTTTCTGCTTCACTATGAGCATGACCCGGAGGAGCGGGACCGGGTGGACCGGCAGCAGGTTGCGGCGCTGGTGAAGCAGTTCATGTATGGGATTTTCTCGTGATAAGAGAATGCGAAACGAGACACATGAAAGAGATACATGAAAGAGATACATGAAACGAGACATACAAAACACATGAATATACGTGTCACTGAGTGGAGAACGGAGAATAAGGGTGTATCGATATTTGTGAACGGGAAATGGTAGATTATTCGCATTTGTACAATGATAGAATATATATAAGTATGTGAGTGTTTCGTGCTTGTGAACGGAGGACAGCAGGCAGATAGTAATAAAAAGAGACTGCATTATAAAGACAGAATAAAATTACGGAGGAATGAGAGTATGTCAGTCTGGTATGAGAACACGGTTTTTTATCATATGTATCCGCTTGGGATGAGCGGGGCGCCGTTTGAGAACCATGAGGAGCAGGTGGAGCACCGGTTTGAGGAGCTTGAAAAGTGGCTGCCGCATATTCATGATCTGGAGTGCGGGGCGATTTACATTGGGCCGCTTTTTGAGTCGACGACGCACGGGTATGATACCAGAGATTATAAGATGGTAGACCGCAGACTCGGGGATAATGAGGATTTTAAGCGGTTTGTAAAAAAGGCGCATGAGCTGGGGCTGAAGATCGTAGTGGACGGGGTGTTTAATCACACGGGGCGTGAATTTTTTGCGTTTCAGGACATTCAGAAGAACCGCGAGGGGTCGCGCTACTGCGGCTGGTATAAGGGGATCAATTTCTGGGGGAATAATCCGTACAACGATGGGTTTGGATATGAGGCATGGCGGAATTGTTTTGAGCTGGTCAACCTGAACCTGCAGAACCGCGAGGTGAAGGATTATCTGCTGGATGTGATCCGCTTCTGGATTCATGAGTTTGACATCGACGGGATCCGACTGGACTGCGCGGACTGTCTGGATTTTGATTTTATGCGGGAAATGCGGTGGGTGACCGGCAATGAGAAGCATGAGTTCTGGCTGATGGGCGAGGTGATCCACGGGGATTATTCGCGCTGGGCGAATCCGGAGATGCTGCATTCGGTGACGAATTACGAGCTGCATAAGGGACTGTATTCGGGGCATAATGACCACAATTATTTTGAGATCGCGCATACGATCCGGAGGCTTTTTGACGGGAACGGCGGACTCTGCCGCGGGCGGGTGCTGTACTCATTCGTAGACAATCACGACGTGGACCGGATTGTGTCGAAGCTGAATGATAAGAGACATTTGCGCTCGGTGTATACGCTGCTGTATACGCTGCCCGGGGTTCCCTCGATTTATTATGGCTCTGAGTGGGGCGTGGAGGGCAGAAAGTCAAACGGCGGGGATCCGGCGCTGCGGCCGCATTTGAAGCTTTCGGAGATGGAGGCGAACCCGCCGGTGTCGGGGCTGGAGGAGTTTATCACGTTTCTTGGCAGATGCCGCCGGGAGCACCCGGTGATCGGTGAGGGGAGCTATCGGGAGCTGCTGCTGACGACCCGGCAGTATGCGTTTGCGCGGATCGGACAGGAGGAGACGGCTCTGATCCTGGTGAACAATGATGAGAATACCGCGACGCATTCGGTGCCGCTGCCGTGCCATGCCGGGCGGATTGTCGATCTGGCGACCGGTGAGACGGTGCAGGCGGAGAACGGAAAGCTGACGGCGGAGGTCGCGCCGGGGGATGGGCGGATCTTTATTGTGCAGGCGTGATGAGCATTTTTGCGCATATCCTTGCCTTTGCACGGATTTTCTGCGTGAATAATATTGTTTCGGACTTGTTTCGAATAAATGGAAGAATGGAGATCAAGGCAGGTTGCGCTGAGGATTTTTGTAAAGAAATTTAAAAAAAGAAATTTAAAAAAAGAAATTTTTAAAGAAAGAAATTTTTAAAGAAATTTTTAAAGAAAGAAAGGAGAAGCTGCGAAAAGGAAATCTGTGGTGTTGATTGCATGAAAGAGTGCGCGAATCATCTGAATGTGTATATGCAATACGCGCGATATATGCAATAATGGCTGCAGGTATTTTTGGCGGCGAAAAATGCGGTATGGCGGAGAAAGCGAAAAATGCGGGGGCAAGGACAAAGGCGAAGACGGGAACAAAAACGAAGTCCGGAACGGATACGCGGGCGAAATCCGGGACAAAAAAGCAGGAGTTTATCACGGAACTGGATCAGTATCTGTTCGGGCAGGGGGCGCACTATGATATTTATAAGAAGCTTGGCGCGCATCCGATGACCTGGAATGGGAAGCAGGGCACGTATTTTGCGGTGTGGGCGCCGCATGCGGATCGTGTGCAGCTGATTGGCTCGTTCAATGACTGGGATGAATACAGTCATCCGATGGAGCGGCTGGAGCCGCTTGGCATTTACGCGTTGTTTGTGCCTGGCGTCGGAGCGGGGGAATTGTACAAATACCTGATTCTCACGCCGGATGGCAGGAAGCTGTACAAGGCGGATCCGTTTGCGAATTATGCGGAATACCGGCCGGGAACCGCTTCGCGGGTGGCGGATCTGACGACGATTAAATGGTCTGATTCCGTGTGGCAGGAAAACCGGAAGACGTTTGATCAGAACAGGAGCCCGATCGCGATTTATGAGGTGCACCCGGGAAGCTGGAAGCGCCATCCGCACGGCGAGGATGAGAGCGGCTATTATAATTACCGCGAATTTGCGCATGAGCTGACGGCTTATGTGAAGGACATGGGCTACACCCATGTGGAGCTGATGGGGATTTCGGAGCATCCGTTTGACGGCTCCTGGGGCTATCAGGTGACGGGGTATTTCGCGCCGACGTCGCGCTATGGGACGCCGGAGGACTTTGCGTATTTTGTCAATTATCTGCATAAGAACAAAATCGGCGTGATCCTGGACTGGGTGCCGGCGCATTTTCCGCGCGACGCGCAGGGACTTGCGGAATTTGACGGAACCTGCCTGTATGAGTACGCGGATACGCGCAAGGGCGAGCATCCGGACTGGGGCACGAAGGTATTTGATTACAGCAAATATGAGGTGAAGAATTTCCTGATCGCGAGCGCGATCTACTGGATCAATGAATTCCATGTGGACGGGCTGCGTGTGGACGCGGTGGCTTCAATGCTGTATCTGGATTACGGAAGGCAGAATGGTCAGTGGGTGGCCAATAAATACGGCGGCAATCAGAATCTGGAGGCGATTGAGTTTTTCAAGCACTTGAACAGTGTGCTGACCGGCCGCTATCCGGGATTTATGATGATTGCGGAGGAGTCGACGGCCTGGCCGAAGGTGACGGCGAAGCCGGAGGACGACGGCCTCGGCTTTACGATGAAGTGGAACATGGGCTGGATGCACGACTTCCTTGAGTACATGAAGCTGGATCCGTATTTCCGCCAGTACAACCACAATAAAATGACGTTTGCGATGACCTATGCATATTCGGAGAAGTATATTCTTCCGCTGTCGCACGATGAGGTGGTGCATCTGAAGTGCTCGATGGTCAACAAGATGCCGGGACTTTATGACGACAAGTTTGAGAACCTGAAATGCGGCTATTCCTTTATGATGGGGCATCCGGGCAAGAAGCTTCTGTTTATGGGGCAGGATTTCGGACAGCTCCGGGAGTGGAGCGAGGAGCGGGAGCTGGACTGGTTCCTGCTGTCGGAGCCGCGGCATGCGCAGATGCAGAACTTTACGCGTGCGCTGCTGAAACTCTACCGCAAAAATGCCTGCCTGTATGAGCTGGACTGTGAGCCGGGCGGCTTTGAGTGGATCAACCCGGACGATAATTTCCGTAGCATATTCAGCTTTGTGCGCCATTCGGCGAACGGGAAGAATAACCTGCTGTTCGTCATCAATTTCACGCCTGTGGATCGGCCGGACTACCGCGTCGGCGTGATGCGGAGGAAGCAGTATAAGCTGGTGCTCGACGGCAACGCGGCGGAGTTTGGCGGCACCGGCAAGGAGCAGCCGGAGGTTTACAAGGCCGTGAAGCAGGAATGCGACGGCAAGCCGTTCTCCTTTGCGTATGATCTGCCGAGATACGGGATTGCGATTTTTAAGTTCTAAAATGTGGAGTAACCGGTCAGCTGCTCTGAAAAGATATCATATGCAGGGCGAACACCGCCGGGGCAGAGAATGCTCCCGGCGGTTTTTTGAATGGTTTTCTAAATAAACGTTTCCGGAAGGTGTGCATACTGTGCAGATGAGGCTGTCTGCCTGTGGATGTCTGGGATTTTGTTTGGGTTGCCGCGGATGTGACCTGTAACCGTCTGTCAGTGTGGGATCTGTTTTTAACGATTTATTCTTGTCAAAAGTTTCGAAATAGGATATTATGAGAATGAATTTTGACCCGGTCAGAAAACGGCCGTGCTGCTCCGGATTTTGAAACAGTCTTTGTCTGGAAGCAATGGAAAAGGTGATGGGAAGAAAACAGAAATCCTGGAAAGGGGAAAACTGTTTCCCTGGGATACCCCAATTGGCACAGCACACAGAAAAGGAAGATGACTTATGATTTCGAGCCAGATTTTACAGAGTACGATTGAAGAGCTGCATACGATTACCCATGTGGATTTCCGGATTACGGATACGGACGGCAATGAGGTGGCCGCGACGGTCGGCGCGGCGGAGGTTTCTCCGGAGGCGGTGAGCCAGTTTGTGGATTCGCCGGCGGACAGTCAGGTGGTGCAGGATACCCATTTTTTTAAAGTGTTTGATGATAAAAAGCTGGAATATATTCTGATTTCGGGCGGCAAGACGGAGGACGCTTACATGATGGGGCGCGTGGCGGTCAGCCATGTGCAGAACCTGATTGTGGCATACCGGGAGCGCTATGACCGGAATAATTTTATCCAGAACCTGCTGCTGGACAATATGCTGATGGTGGATGTGTACAACCGCGCCAAAAAGCTTCATATTGATACCGAGGTGCGCAGGATCGTGTACCTGATTGAGACAAAGACGGAAAAGGACAGCACCGCGAAGGAGATTGTGAAGGGGCTGTTCGGCAGCCAGCCGCAGGATTTTGTCACGGAGGTCGATGAGAAGAGCATTATTCTGGTGCAGGAGCTTGACGAGAAGGATACGTATGATGACGTGGAGCGCACGGCAAAGATGCTGCGCGACATGCTGAACACGGAAGCTATGTCGAATGTGAAGATCGCTTACGGTACGATCGTGAAAGAGATTCGCCAGGTGTCGCGCTCCTATAAGGAGGCAAAGATGGCGCTCGACGTCGGCAAGATTTTCTATGAGGAAAAACAGATTGTCGCGTATAATACGCTTGGCATCGGCCGGCTGATCTACCAGCTTCCGATTCCGCTCTGCCAGATGTTTATGAAGGAGGTGTTTGGGGAGGAGACGCCGGACACCTTCGATGAGGAGATCATTACGACCATTAATAAATTCTTCGAGAACAGCCTGAATGTGTCTGAGACGGCCCGCCAGCTCTATATCCACAGGAATACCCTGGTGTACCGGCTGGAGAAGCTGGAGAAGAGCACAGGACTGGACATCCGCGTGTTTGACGACGCGCTGACCTTCAAGATTGCGATGATGGTCGTGAGCTATATGCGGTACATGGACAGGGAATCCTGAGCTATATGCGGTACATGGAGAAGGCATCCTGAGCCGGATAAATCAGGATCTGAATTTTGTAAAACGGGCAGCGAATGTCATTTGGTTTCTGAAACGTGAACCGCCCATCATCTAAAGCTAATGGGATTGCGCGACCACATTCTTTCAAGCCCGATGGCGTGACCGCATGACAGACGGCTGAAAAAGGGAACGGAATTGACAGAGATTTTGACAAAGACCGGGGCGAATGGAACCCCGGTTTTTTTGTGTGCATTTCACAAAAATGAAATTAGTGCGCTAAACTTATTTACAAATCAAAATCATGTGGTATAATAAATTTGAATCATAAAAAACGAAGATGAAATTAAAAAAATATATATAAAACCTTTAAATCGTTTAAAAGTTGTTGCAAAGTTCAAGCGAACAGTCTAAAAACGAATTTTTGTTTTGACTCCGGATACGTGTTCCGGAACGGGCCGAAAATGAGACCAGGATGAGTATAAGGCTCTGAGGAAGGAGGCTGTCATGTACAGAGAGATACAGGTGATTTCCCTGACCGCCATCGCGATGACCGCGGTGCTCTGTGACCTGTGGTCGGGGCGGATTCCGAATGCGGTGATTGCGGTTGGCCTGGCGATGGGGTTGGTCTGCCGGTTTTTTGCGGAAGGTGCGATCGGAGTGATTCTGTCCCTGGGCGGCATGTGTTTGCCGGTGCTGTTTTTTGGCGTCCTTTATTATTTCCGGATGATGGGGGCGGGAGACATCAAGCTGCTATGCGTGGCCGGAGGCTTTTTGGGACCGACCGGCGTCCTTTCGTGCATCCTGCGAACTCTGTTTGTCGCGGCTGCGTTTTCGCTTGTGATCCTGTATCGGAATCATTCGCTGGGGAAACGGCTGGATTATCTGCGGAGGTATGTCTGCGACTATGCAGAAAGCGGGAAGTGGCAGCCGTATATGGAGCAGGCAGGGGAAGACGCGAAGTTCTGCTTTTCCGTGCCGGTGCTGATCGGAATTCTGATGGGGATTTGAGAGAGGATACCATAATTTTGTTGCGGAGAGTGTTTTTCCGTGGTAGAGTATGTAAAGGCAGATGTCTTATGAATGGCCAAATAGATATTGTAAAAAATCCAGATGGGAATCCCGTTGTGTTGATTAACGATTTGCGTTTTAAAGGGCGACGGTCGGTCAGCTGGGATGTGGTCGAGGCGTATTTGAGAGAATACATAGGAAAATATGCGGAAATTACAGAGACATCCGATGTTGTATATATAGGATCTGATTTTCCGGACGAATTTGCTCATTCAAAAGATACAAAGGCTTTAAGAGGAGCAAATCTTTATGCGAAGGCAAACGCATCAGGTATAATAAAAGAACTGTTAGAGATTTCGGGCAATAAAACATTTTCTCAGAATTATGAAAAAAAGCACGGGAGTAATGCAAAATATGGCTGGTATCGTTATGATGCCAGATTTGCCCTGCCTGTGTACAATGACGGAGGAGAGATAGAAAGATATAATGTCTTTAAGGCAAGGGTTCTTGTTCGCCATGCAGAAGATGGGAAACTATATCTTTATGATCTTTTAAGAATAAAAAAAGAAACGAGCATGCCGCTTGAGCAATAGCTGTACGGTCGTAAAACTCATCTCTTTTATACAAATTATATACTGATTTTTTTTTTTGTCAACTGTGAATTTACAACTTATAATTGCTAAATGCCAAATAACAAATACAGATGAAAGGTGAAAATGATGAACAACTGGTTTACGGGAATGGATTTGTCCACGCTTTTGGCGGTGGAGAAAAACGGCGGGAGGTTTTATGATAAGGGGCAGCAGGGCGATGCGATGGAGATTCTGCGCGCCTATGGCATGAATCTGGTGCGGCTGCGCCTCTGGAATGATCCGTTTGATGAGGATGGAACTTCGTACGGCGCGGGGGACTGTGATATCGAGACGGTGCTGGCGCTGGCGAAGCGGGCGAAAAAGCTGGGGATTGGCTGGCTGCTTGATTTTCATTACAGCGATTTCTGGGCGGATCCCGGCAAGCAGCGTGTGCCGAAGGCGTGGCGGGGGATGAACGCGAAGGAGCTGGAGCAGGCAGTGTACGACTATACAGCACAGATTCTGGAACGCTGCCGCGCGGAGGATGTCGTGCCGCAGATGGTGGCGGTCGGAAATGAGCTGTCGAATGGGCTGCTGTGGCCGTTAGGAAAGCTGCCGCCTGGAGGCGTCATTTCTGACGCATATAAAAATGTCGCCGCGTTCGTGAGCGCGGGCATTCGTGCAGTGCGGGATTTTGAGAGCGGGATCCCGGTTATGATCCATCTTGACAACGGCGGCAACAATGAGCTCTACCGCAGGTGGTTCGACCAGTATTTTGCGAACGGCGGGGAGGATTTCGAGTACATAGGTCTGTCCTATTATCCGTTCTGGCACGGCTCTCTGGATATGCTGCAGGCGAATATGAACGATATCGCGCGGCGTTATGGGAAGAAGCTGATCGTGGCGGAAGTGTCGATGGGATTTACGATGGAGGATTATGCCGCATATGAGAAGCTTGCGGCGTCAGAGCGCAAGGGCATGGCGACGAAGCCGGAGATCGCGGCGGCGGTGCCGTATCCGATGTCGCCGCAGGGACAGGCAGACTTTATGCGGGATCTGATCGATGTGATCAAAAAGGTGCCGGACGGGCTGGGCTGCGGTTTCATTTACTGGGAGGCGGCGTGGCTTCCGGTGCCGAATGTCGGCTGGGCGAATGCGGCGTCCTGTGCGTATATCCAGGAGCCCGGACCGTACGGGAACGAGTGGGCAAACCAGGCGCTGTTTGATTATGAGGGAAACGCACTGCCGGCGCTGGAGGCGATCGCGTCTTCGATGTATTTCTGAAGCTTTCCGAACGCACCCTTGTAGATGACGGACAGCAGCTTGTCGGTTCGGCGCAGGGCGCGCTGCATCTGTTCCGGAGTGAGCAGGCTGTCGCGCACCGCGTCCGCGAGCTCGTCGAGATCGACGACGCGCACGAAGCCGTCCGGATAGACAATCACGTCCACGAGAAGATCGGTAAAGATGTAGGCGTTTTCGCTTTCCCTGTATTCATATTCAATGATGTCGCAGTACCAGCTGATCAGATTGCCTTCATGGTCGTAGAATTTGCTGACCTTGTATCCGCGTTCCATAAAATAGCAGGAGTAGCCGTGGTGCAGAGTCTTTTTCGGGTGGATTGTATGCCATTTTGTAATGATGACCTCATTGTCTGCGTACAGGATGACGTCGTCATCGAGCAGAAGGCATTCCTCAGGGATAATTCGTTTGCGGTACAGCCGGATTTCATTCATGATTGTTCTCCCCTGTGCTGTGATGTCTGAAACTGTGTAAAGCTGATTCTGTTTTATCCGAATCAGGAGCTGTCAGGACCACCCTTCGCGAATCAGGATGTTCTTATCGGAAAGCCGCCGCTCATAGGCTTCCGGGGATTTACGCCATTCATTTGGCGTGCTTCCCATATATTTCCGGAAATTGCGGTCAAACGTGGACAGGCTGCAAAATCCGCACCGCTCAGCGATATCCGCGATCGGGGTGTTGCTTTTTCGCAGAAGCTCGCAGGCGGCGTGAATGCGCACCTGGTTGATGTATTCGAGCGGGGAAACCCCCATGCATTTTACAAAAATGCGGCGAAAATGCGGCTCACTCATATGACAGACTGCGGCCAGATCTTCCACGCGCAGCGAGCGGGAAAAGTGGTCGCCGACATATTCCAGGGACCGGAAGATCTGGGTGGAATCCGGGTTCTGCGGCGCCGGAGGAGCGCTTTCGATGAATGCCCGCTGATGCCGCGAAATCTCAATGAAAAGTGTCTGCAGCAGTCCGTTTACCGCATCCGCGTACTGCTCTTTGTGCTCCGACATTTCCCGCAGAATGGCCCGAATCAGAATCGAGAGAGAGGAGGATTCCTCTGCGGTCGTGCAGAATGCGTTCCGGTATATGCGGGTGAGCAGAAACTGTGCCTGACGGCTGTCGTCCGGGTAAAACGAAGACAGGGATTTTTCTGCGTCGATAAACAGATATTCCCAGTGATTGTTGGTGCGGTCGACGCCGTTTGTCGTATGCGGATAGTTTTTCGGAATCACGGTAATCGTGCCGGGACCGTATTCGAGTGTCTCATCCTCCAGCACAATGCTGCCCTTTCCCTCGAAGCAGTAGCCGATCTCCATCAGGTTGTGAAAATGGAGATTGGAGAGCGGACGCCCATCGTCGTCGTAGCCGTAGGGGCGCACCCAGACGTCGCCGAACAGCGCAAGCAGAGGTTCACCGTGAGGAATCTCGTAATATCGGAATTCCAGATTTCCTTTTTTGCGCATGACTTGTCTCCTTCCTGTAATCGCAGCCTTTGGCTGTCTCATGATCCGGAATCGCAGGCTGCTTAAAAAGGTATGCTTCCTGAAATTCAGGAAAGCTGCAGGTGTATGCGAAGCACATTTTTTATAAGCTGTTATCTGGAACGGGGAATTCTTTTTTCTGGCTCTTATCATAACAGAAACAAAAGAAAAAATAAACAGAAAATAAAAGTTTTGTATATCTTTTCTGTCGAAATTGCCTTTTCGGGAGAAATTGCGTATAATCAGGGGAAATCAGGTGAACTGTGATTTACGGATGCCGCGGCAGCATGGACCAGATGAAATCCGGAGTGCAGCTGTCAGAACAGATTATGGGCACGGGGGCGGAAGAGAAGTTCCCGGGTTTGTCCGGCTGAAAGCACTGGCTCGCGGCCAGGAAGGAATGTGACTATGTTTGAAACGGTGATACAGGTTACACGAAAAAGGAAGCTGTTTACAAAAACGCTGCGGATACTCATGCTTGCGTTCGGGATTTTTTTCATTTTGATGGCGATTATTTTTACGACAGGACTGATGCTTCCGGGAGCATGTATGATTTTGCTGTATTATGTGTATGGGCTGCTGAGCCGGAAAGAGTATGAATATCATTTTTCCGGCAGAGAGCTGTCAATTTTTGTGATTTCGGGCGGGCAGATGCGCAGGCAGGCGCAGGAGCTGGATCTGGACGGCATGGAGGTCGTCGCGCCGAACTGGCACGAGGCGGTGTCGAAATATAAGAAGAAATACGGCAGCGTGAAGCTGAAAAAATATGATTATACGTCCTATGACGACGCGATTCCGTACTATACGATGATCATTATGGATGCGCCTCCCGGCCAGGGTGCGGCGGAGCTCGCCGAGGACCGGAGAATCGCAGGGCGTTCCGGAGGCGCCGGAAAGAGCAAAAAGAAAATCAAGCTTTTGCTGGATTTGGATGAAGAAACCCTGCGGAATCTGAAGCATATCTATCCGGACCGGGTGTACATTTGAGAATACGGGCTGCGTCGAGGCTTTTATGGTATGCGATTCGCGTGTCAGGCGATGCTGGATCATAAGTGATTTCTGTACAGGTCCTGAATATGAGAACGAATATTATATGGGGGATATCCCACGCTTTGCAGGGGATATTCCCCGTAACCTGCGAAGAGACGAACAACTGCAGGGATACCATATACCGGGGACAGAGGATACCGCAGCGTTCCCGTTGATGCGGCCTGATTCATCAGGTGGTAAATCACGCCAGATTGTTACAGGAAAATAATCGAAATTGCGCAATCTATGGTTGAAAATGAGCACAATATAGAGCGGCGTAGTAGTATAATCTGTATAGCAAATGCGGAAAAAACAAAAAAAAATATACAAATTAACCAGAAATTTGCTTTTCCGCATAGAATAGGAGGCTATATAATGAACAGAAAATTACTAGCAGTTTTACTCTCAGGCGCAATGGTTTGCTCCCTGGGCGCTTCTTTGACAGTAAGCGCGGACGAAAGTGACAGCCATACACTTACTGTGTATGCATGGGACGCTTCTTTCAACATCCCGGCACTTGAGGCGGCGGCTCTGGATTATCAGACCAATGTGGATCCGGACTTTGTACTGGACATCGTAGAGCAGTCCGGTTCATCCGACATTGAGACTTTGATCACGAACGTTGCTTCCGCTGGCGAGAGCGCATATGATCAGCTCCCGGATATCGTTCTTTTCCAGGATCATTATTTTGAGCAGTACCTGAGCAACTACCCGGATGTATGGCAGAACGTAGACGACGCTGACATCGTATGGGACAATTTCGCAGAGGAAAAGCTTTCCTTCTCCACGATTGACGGCGTTCATTACGGCGTACCGGTAGACGGCGGCACCTGCATCGCGGCTTACAGAGTGGATCTTCTGGAAGAAGCGGGCTACACGATTGACGACCTGACCGGTATCACATGGTCTGAGTTCATCGAGATCGGCGAAGCGGTTTACAACGCGACCGGCAAGTATCTCCTTTGCTTCAACTCCGACGGCAATGACCTGATCTACATCATGCTTCAGGAAGAGGGCGTTTCCCAGTTCCAGGACGGCGAGCCGTACATCGCTGAGAATGAGACTCTCGTTGAAGTAGTGAATTTGATCGTAGAGATGGTACAGCGCAATGTCCTGAGCCTTTCCAACAGCTGGGATGATTACACCAATACCCAGATCCAGGGCGATCAGGTCGCGGGCGTGATCAACGGAAACTGGATCATCCCGACCATTCAGAACGTTACGGACAACGAAGGACTGTGGGAGATCACCTCTCTTCCGAGTCTCACCGGCGAGGAAGGCTATGCTTCCAACGGCGGTTCCTCCCTGTACATCACGGCAAATTGCGCGGATGTTGACCTCGCGAAGGACTTCCTTGCATACACCTTCGGCGGCGGCTCCTATGAGGAGACCGGCACATCCATCACCTATGACAACGCTCTGACCGACGGCGGCGTGGTTACTACATACGCTCCGGCAGGCGAATCGGATGTTTATTCACAGGGTGTTGCTTACTGGAATGATACGGCTATCTATCAGCAGATCGCAGCGATGACCTCTGAGGTTATCCCGGTGGAGCAGAGCGCTTATCATTACACCGCACGTGAGTATCTTGGTGCAGCGATCATCAATATCCTCAATGGTTCTGATACCGAGAGCGAGCTTGCGAGCGCAGAAGAGCAGATCCGCTTCGCGATGGGACTGTAATCCGTTTCGGATCCTGATGCGGCGATGTGCTTTCAGCGGAACGCCGCTCCTGCGCTATGTATCGTAACGACGTGTACATACATTATGCATAAGCTGCTATGATACATGATACGGTCTGCGAAAGAGAACGAGAGGAGGCAGTACCCCCTCGCTGTGCATCGGCGGCAGATCGCGTCGGTCATGAGGAGAACGCTTCGCGTTGGAACGGCGCTGGCGCATGATCTTTCGGGAATACAGTATCAGAAATATGGTTTCAGAAATGATACGGGGAAACGGTTCTTCCGTTTCCCCGATTCTTGGTTTTTACTGGTTTGTTTTTGCAGACAGGCAAAATCATTTGGGTGATTTCCAGCGCGCCTGCCGGTGCGGCCTGTGACAAAAGGAGGGAAACTTGCTTTGAAAAAAAAGAAGAGATTTGGCCTGCTGACAAAGCAGTCCATTGCCGGATGGATCTGGCTGACCCCGGCGACCGTTTTGATTGCGATCATGAGCTTTTATCCCATGGTTCAGGCGTTCATCACATCCCTGAAGACAGGGTCGAGCGCCAATATGTCGTGGGCTGAGCCGATTCTTTATAACTACACGCGCATGTTTAAGGATCAGACGTTCATGCGCTCTGTGGGGAATACTTTCTTCTATCTGATCATTCAGGTGCCGATCATGCTGATCCTGGCCATGCTGCTCGCTCAGCTGCTGAACAACAAAGACCTGAAATTCAGAGGCATTTTCCGTACCTGCGTATTCCTTCCGTGCGCGATGTCACTGGTTTCCTATTCCGTTATCTTTAAGTCCCTGTTCGCGACAGAAGGACTGATCAATACCGTTCTTGTGAATCTTCATATTCTGGAGACCGGCTACAATTTCCTGGGAAATTCCGGCAGCGCGAAGATCATTATCATTGTAGCGCTGATCTGGAGATGGACCGGCTACAACATGGTATTTTTCCTCGCCGGCCTGCAGACGATTGAATATTCGGTCTACGAGGCGGCAAAGATTGACGGCGCGAGCTCCTGGAAAACGTTCTGGGGCATCACCGTGCCGCTTTTGAGGCCGACCATTGTCATGACGGCGATCATGTCGATCAACGGTACGCTGCAGCTGTTCGACGAGTCGGTCAACCTGACGAACGGCGGTCCGGCATTCAGTACGATTACCATGTCGCATTACATTTATAACAACGCGTTTGGTACCGGTGTGGCGAACTTCGGCTATGCTTCGGCAATGTCGTTCTTCATATTTATCCTCGTGGCAATCCTGTCCATGATCCAGATGAAAGTAGGTGATACACGTGACTAAAAAGAATAAATCCGCAGTTCAGCGCAGGCTGATCCCGACCTATATATTTTTAACGATTGTTGCATTTATCTCCGTGTTTCCGTTTTACTGGATGATTTCGGCGGCTACGAATACCTCTCTCGATGTTGCCCGCGGACGGATTATCCCCGGCACCTATTTTATCCAGAACTTTACGAATCTGGTCACACAGCAGAATCTGTGGGGCGCGATGTGGAATTCTCTGTTTTACACGGTTGTACAGACGGTGCTGGCTCTGTTTATCTGCTCGCTGGCAGGCTTTGGCTTTGAGCTTTATCACACCAAGGGCAAGGATATTTTGTTCTCCATTCTGCTGCTGGCCATGATGGTTCCGAGTGTGGCGACCATGATCCCGCTGTTCAAGATGATGGCGTCCGCCGGATTCCTGAATTCCGTATGGGGCTTTATCCTTCCGTCAATCTCGACGCCGTTCCTTGTCATGTTTTTCCGGCAGAATTCCAGAAACTTTCCGCCGGAGACGATGGAGGCGGCCCGTATGGACGGCCTGAGCGAGATTGGTATTTATTTCCGCATGTATATGCCGATGATGAAGTCTACATATGCCGCCGCGGGCGTTATCACCTTCATGAATACGTGGAACTCCTATTTGTGGCCGAAGGTTGTGCTGACTTCGACAGATGCGCAGACGATGCCGATGCTGATCGCGAACCTTTCAAGCGGGTACCTGATTGACTATGGCGTGCTGATGATGGCCGTATTGTTCTGCTCGCTGCCGACGATGATCGTATTCTTCGTACTGCAGAAGCAGTTTACGGAAGGTATGACCGGTGCGGTGAAGTAAGGCGGATAAGACTGCTAAGACCAATAAGACCAATAAGACCGATAAGGCCGTTATGATCGTTAGGAACTCAAAAATAACTTGTGCGAAACGATGCAGCATACCATATTGTTTAACGCGTTTTTAAGCAAATCCTGCACAAGTTAATTCATAACAGTTCCTTAAGATCGTTAAGACCGTCAGGCGGCACAGGATGCACAGGTTATTTCGTAATCGTTCCTTATACGGGTAATCATGATAAGTATGAATGGAAAAGCCGGAAAAAAGCAGCTGAAATCATTTGCAGCGTTTCCGGCTTTTCTTCTTGACGAAGGGAAATGCGCTCTGTAAAATATAGGATGAGTTTTTGGAATCTGCAATTGCGTTTTTATGGTCTGTGCTTCACACGTTATCCGGCACAATCTGGGCATGTTATTTTGCGACAGTTCCTAAGCTGTTTCGCGACAGATACTAAGCAGCAGAGATATGAAGCATTGACGCGAGGTGGCATTGATATGGAGGGAAAAAACAGGACAAAAGGCTTTCATGTCCCGAAAAGGGTGCTAAGAGACCTGACCGGATATGCCAAAATCCACAGCATAGAAAAGGTGATTTTATTTGGTTCCAGAGCGCGGGGAAACCATACGGATCGAAGTGATATTGATATTGCTTTAAAGGGCGGAGACTTTGATGCGTTTGAACGGGATATAAAAGAAAAGACACATTCCCTTTTGATGTTTGATGTGGTTGACTTAAACAAACATATTTCTGATGATCTCATGGCGGAAATTGCGAGAGATGGAGTTGTCATTTATGAAAAAAATCGATAATTATTCAAATTGTCTGCGGGTTCTGAAAAACGCGGATTTTGAAATGGCTGCAAATGATGAAATCTATAGAATGGGCATTATAGGCCAGTTTAATCTGACATTTGATCTTGCGTGGAAAGCGCTTCAGGCTGTTCTGCGGGCGCATGGGATCGGGGAAGCACAGACTGGTTCACCGAGAGAAATTCTGCAGATCGGGTATAAGGCCGGGTTTGTAGATGACGCGGAAGTCTGGATGCTTATGTTGAAAAAACGAAATAGCAACGTTCATAAATATGACGAAGAGGCGGCTGACGAATTAATGATTTTTGTCCGTGACAGTTTTATTCCTGCTTTTACCAGGCTGGAGGAGACATTGGAGGTCAAGCTGAAAGAGGCGGAAGAAGAATTGTGAAAGGCCGTTTTGACAACTTGTAAATACTGGAATCGTCGATATAAATCAGAGAAGACTGGCAGCTCATATGAAATTCCATAAGCCGCATTATGCGCATATATTTACGATGCGGTCTGTCAGAGGGAGGAGACAAAATGGCAGAGTTTGATTACAATAAGGTGAAGGATCCCCGCTTTTTCAGCGAGAATCGCCTGGAGGCGCATTCCGACCATGTTTTTTATGCTTCGCATCAGGAAGCAGATACCGGAAGAAACAGTCTGGTGTGCTCTTTGAATGGATTCTGGAAGTTTTCTTACGCGAGAAATTATAAAAACACGATAAAGGATTTCTGGAAGGCGACGGATGATTCGGCGGATGGTTCGGCAGTTGCGCCGATGGCGGCGGATGGTTCGGCGGACGCGCCAAAGGCGACGGGGGATTTGGCAGCGCCCGGAATCCGGGGGCAGGAAGGTGACAAATCCGCCGCAGGAAATGCGGCATCGTGTGATTGCAGAAGCTGGGAGGAGATTCGCGTACCGGCGCATATCCAGATGGAAGGGTATGATGCGTGCCAGTACGTGAACACGCAGTATCCGTGGGACGGGCGGGAGGAGGTAGTGCCCCCTCGCTTCGCATCGGCGGCAGAACGCGCCGGTCATGAGAAGAACGCTCCGCGTTGGACCGGCGGAATTCCGGAGGACTTTAATCCGGTGGGGAGCTATGTGAAGTATTTTATGCTTCCTGCCGATATGGCGGGGAAGCGCGTGTTTGTCTCCTTCCAGGGAGCGGAGAGCGGGTTGGCCGTCTGGCTGAATGGCCATTACCTCGGCTACAGTGAGGACAGCTTTACACCGTCGGAGTTTGAACTGACGGAATATATAAATGAAAATGGGGAAAATAAGCTGGCTGCGCAGGTGTTTAAATGGACGTCGGGCAGCTGGTGCGAGGATCAGGACTTTTTCCGGTTCTTCGGCATTTACCGGGATGTTTATCTGTATGCGGTTCCGAAGGTGCACGCGCAGGATATCTGTGTGCGTACGGATTTGGATGATGAGTACAGAGACGCGGATCTGAGGGTTCGCCTGAAGGTCTGGGGCAGCGGAGGTGTGCGGCTGAGCCTGAAGGACGGGGATGAGACAATTGCATCGGCGGGCGGAGCGGCTGTCGATGCGGCGACAGGTACAGATGCAGAAAGGACATCTGCCGGTGCGTGGGCAGATACCGCATCGGGTAATCCTGCAGCGGACGGTTTGACGGCGGATCCGGCAGCAGACACTGCAGGGGGTAATCCTGCAGCGGATGGTTTGGCGGCAGGTACAGCCGCAGGCGCTACGGTTGCCGGTTCGGGAATTGGCGCGGAGACCAGGATGGAGCTGACCATGCACGTGGCAGCCCCGAAGCTGTGGAGTGCGGAGCATCCGAACCTTTATACACTCTGGATTGAGATGCTGGACGAGGCAGGTGCGGTTGTGGAGGTGATCCGCCAGATGGTCGGCTTCCGCTGCTTTGAGATGAAGGACGGGATGATGCACCTGAACGGAAAGCGGATTGTCTTTAAGGGTGTGAACCGCCATGATTTCAGCTCGAAGAACGGGCGGGCGGTGACGGCTGAGGAGACGGAGCAGGATATCATCACGATGAAGCGGAACAATATCAACGCGATCCGCACCAGCCATTATCCGAACCATTCGTTTTTATATGATCTGTGCGACCGGTATGGACTTTACATGATTGATGAAACCAATCTGGAATCCCACGGGACCTGGTGCGCGTATTTACAGGGTACGGTCGGTCTGGATTATGTGGTTCCGGGCGACCACGAGGAGTGGCTTGGCGCGATGCTGGAACGCTCGAATTCGATGCTGCAGCGCGATAAAAATCATCCATCCATCCTGATCTGGTCCTGCGGCAATGAGTCGTTTGGCGGCAGGGTTATCTATGAGATGTCGCAGCTGTTCCGCCGGCTGGATCCGACGCGGCTGGTTCATTACGAGGGGGTTTTTAATGACCGCCGTTATAATGATACGAGCGACATGGAAAGCCAGATGTATACGCCTGCGGAGAACATACGCGAATTTCTGAAAAATGACCGCAGCAAGCCGTTTATCTGCTGTGAATATATGCATGCGATGGGAAATTCCTGCGGCGGGATGCAGAAATATACTGATATGACGGAGGATGAGCCGCTTTACCAGGGCGGATTTATCTGGGATTATATTGACCAGTCTATCACGAAAAAGGACCGGTATGGGCAGCCGTTCGAGGCTTATGGCGGCGATTTTGACGACCGGCCGAGCGACTATAATTTCAGCGGGAACGGCATTGCCTATGGAGGCGACCGGGGCGAATCTCCCAAGATGCAGACGGTGAAATTCCATTATCAGAATATTCGCGTTTTCCCGTCTGAAACGCAGGTGCGGGTGAAGAACCTCAGCCTGTTTACGGATACGGCGGAGTATGAGTGCGTGGTGCAGCTTCAAAAGGACGGACAGATGATCAGAGAAAACCGCATGGAGGCTTCCGTGCCGCCGCTCTCGGAGAAGACCTTTGATCTGCCGGAGGAGCTGCTGCGCAAGACCGGTTATTTTTCCGGTTCTTCGCCTTCGCATGCAGCATGCACGTCTGCAGACGGCTCTGTTGTAGCATGTGGAAACGGTCAGACGCCTTTTGACGGCTCCGTTGCGGAATGTGGAAACGGCCAGGCGTTTTTTGATGGTTTCACAGAGGGAAGCAGTAATAGAGGTGCGCTTTCCTGCGAATATACCATCACGGTGTCCTTCCGCCTGAGAGAGGACACACGGTGGGCAAAACGAGGCCATGAGGTGGCATTTGGTCAGTATGTGTACGGACATTGTGAATACGCAAGGCTGGGGAGGCCCGCATATGCGGCGTCCATGTCAGACTGCTGCCGGATTTCGGATCATACCATCCGGCTGGCAGCGCGTGTGCCGGGAGCAGATGCGGCTCTTCGGCCGATATCTGCGAGGGAGCAGGAAATGTCCGCACTGTCTCGAACAGTGACGGATACACCGGAGCCATCTGCGCCATTCCAACCGTCGAAGAATGAGACTGCTGCGTATGGATGCGCGGAAGGAGTGCCGGGCGAACTGGCCGGTCTTGCGATCATCCGCGGCCAGGACAACTTTGGGGTGCGCGGCTCTCATTTTGAGGTACTGTTTTCAAACACGATTGGTCTGACCTCCTATCGGGTCGGCGGGAAGGAAATGCTGAAATCCGGCCCGCGTCCGGACTTCTGGCGCGCCCTGACGGATAATGACAATGGAGCGGGCGCGGCGGTGCGGTACGGGCAGTGGAAGCTGGCGAGCCTGTACGCGATGGTGAAAAACCCGACCGAATCTGGTTTTCCGCCAAAAAATCCGCTGCAGTGGGAAGTGGTGACGCTGCCCTGCGATAAAAACCGGCTGAATCAGTCTGAAAAGCAGTTCGAAAAGCGATATGAAAAGCAGTCTGAAAAGCGGCCGGGAGAAACGGATCCGGCGGTGCAATGCGTGATCGTTCGCTATACGTACTGGCTTCCGATGACGCCGCTGGCGTCATGCGATATGGAGTATGCGATCTTTGAAGATGGTACGATTCAGGTGCATCTGCATTATAACCCAGTCGAGGGGCTTTCTGAGATGCCGTTATTTGGCGTATCCATGAAGCTGGATGCGGATTATGACCGGATTGAGTGGTACGGGCTCGGCCCGCAGGAGACTTACTGCGACCGCGAAGGCGGGGCAAAGCTGGGCATTTATCAGAGCACGGTGCGTGAGAGCATGGCAAGGTATCTGGTGCCGCAGGAGTGCGGCAACAAGTCCGGCGTTCGCTGGGCAAAAGTAACGGACGCGCGCGATCGCGGCCTGCTGTTCTGGGATGGGGCGGCGCTGGCGGAATCCGTGCCCGCGCATTCCGGGGCGGTTTCCTCCGGCATGGAATTTTCTGCGATGCCATATACCGCCCATGAACTGGACAATGCACTCCATGCGTATGAGCTGCCGCAGGTACATTACACGGTCGTCCGCGCCGCGCTTGGGCAGATGGGCGTCGCCGGAGATAATTCCTGGGGGGCGCGTCCGCATGAGGAATATCTGCTGCGCGCAGATCGCCCGCTGGACTTCACGTTCTGCTTCCGGGGGATCTGAGATAAGCTATAGGAGGTATTTAAAGTGGCGGATGAGATATTAACGGTGGAAAGCATTAGTAATACAGTAAAACCAGTTGCGCAAAAATATAAAATCGAAGCAGTTTACTTATTTGGTTCTTATGCCAGGGGAGAAGCTACACAAGAGAGCGATCTGGATTTTCTGGTATTTGGAGGCAAAAGGTTTAAACTTACAATGATCTTTGCATTTGCAGAGGAATTACGGCAGTTATTTGAAAAGAATATAGATGTTTATGAAATCAATGAAGTAAACAAAGATAGTACTTTTTATAATACGATTATGAAAGAAAGGCTGCTGGTAGTATGAAATATTCAGATGAACAGCGTATTCAAAAAATAATTGAGTATTCTGAGAAGCTTTATTGCGGACGTAGTGTTCGAAGAACCGCCGATCTTGTTAGAAAAGCTCAAAGAAGTACAGCACATAAAAGGAGGAGACTGACATGATTCAAAAGGAGATTGCCCGCCTGGTGCAATATGGCTTGGCGACCGGACTGATTGAGCCGGAGGACGCGGTTTTAACGGCAAACCGGATTCTGGAGCTGCTGAAAATTGATGCGCTGGAGGAAGATGCAGAGGCAGAAATTGCTGCGGCAGCAGAGGCCGCAAAGTATGCCGCGGCTGCAGCGGACAAGGAGAGCTGCGCCAATGGGAATTGCACGAACGCGCAAGAGCGTTCGGAAAGTGAAGCAGCGATTGTTGCCGAACTGCCGGATATCCTCGGCGCGATCTGTGGCTATGCGTATGAGGCGGGGATTCTGGAGGAGAATTCCGTCGGATACCGCGATCTGTTTGATACGAAGGTGATGGGGCTGCTGGTGGATCGCCCGTCGCATATCATCCGGCGTTTCCGGGAACTGTATGAGCAGGATCCGAAGCTGGCGACGGATGCGCATTACAAATTCAGCCAGGACACGGACTATATCCGCAGGTACCGTATCGCGCGGGATGTGAAATGGGTCGCACCGACCGAGTACGGCGATCTTGACATCACAATTAATCTTTCCAAGCCGGAGAAGGATCCGAAGGCGATCGCGGCGGCGCGGAACGCGAAGCAGTCCGCCTATCCGAAATGTCAGCTCTGTATGGAAAATGAGGGCTACGCGGGGCGTCTGAATCATCCGGCGCGGCAGAATCACCGCATCATTCCGGTGACAATCAATGGAAGCGAGTGGTATTTCCAGTATTCGCCGTATGTTTATTATAATGAGCACTGTATTGTGTTCAACCGGCAGCATGTGCCGATGAAAATCGAGCGTGCGACGTTCGCGAAGCTGCTGGATTTCGTGAGACAGTTCCCGCACTATTTTGTCGGGTCGAACGCGGATCTGCCGATTGTCGGCGGGTCGATCCTGAGCCACGACCATTTCCAGGGCGGGTGCTATGAATTCGCGATGGCAAAAGCGCCGATGGAGAAACCGCTCACCTTTGCCGGATATGAGGATGTGGAGGCGGGAATCGTGAAGTGGCCGATGTCTGTCATCCGGATCCGCAGTGAGCAGACGGAGCGCCTGATTGACCTGGCGGATAAAATCCTCCTTGCGTGGCGCGGGTATACGGACGAGGACGCGTTTATTTTCGCGGAAACAATCGTAGATGGAACCAGAGAGCCGCACAATACGATCACGCCGATTGCCCGGAAACGGGATGGCAAATTTGAACTGGATCTGGTGCTGCGCAATAATATTACGACCGAGGAGCATCCGCTTGGCGTGTTCCACCCGCACGCAGAGCTGCACCATATCAAAAAAGAAAACATCGGCCTGATTGAGGTCATGGGCCTGGCGGTGCTTCCGGCGCGGCTGAAGGACGAGCTGGAGCATCTGAAGACGGCGATGGTCGAGGGCCGCGATATTTCAGGCGATGAGGAGCTTGCAAAACACGCGGACTGGGTAGAGGAGCTGAAGCTGAAGTATCGCAACAGCACCAGTACGACGGGCGGCGTCGGCGAGCCGCTGCGCTTTACGGCGGACTCCATCGACCGCATCATCGAAGACGAGGTCGGTCTGGTATTTGGCAAGGTGCTGGAGCATGCCGGCGTCTATAAGCGAACACCGGAAGGACAGGCGGCATTTTTGCGGTTCGTGGAGAGCGTGAAGTGATGCGTATATGATAATGAAGATGATCTGCTTCGGTCGGCGCATATCCTGCCCTTTGGGAGGGAGGCTGTCTGACAGGGATGAACGGTTTCAAAAAATGATTGACAAATAATCGTCCATGTAGTAATCTGTCTTTATACCAAGAAAACATATATAGAAAGTGGGGAATATGAAAATGAGCAGAGTATATGACAGCATTACGGAACTGATTGGCGGTACGCCGCTTTTGAACCTGCACCGGTTCGCGGAGGAGAAGGGGCTGGAGGCGACGCTTCTGGCGAAGCTCGAGTACCTGAACCCGGCCGGGAGCGTGAAGGATCGGATTGCGAAGTCCATGATCGAGGATGCAGAGGAAAAGGGACTGCTCCGGGAGGGCAGCACGATCATCGAGCCGACCTCCGGAAATACCGGCATTGGCCTGGCGGCGATCGCGGCGTCAAAGGGGTACCGGGTGATCCTGACCATGCCGGAGACGATGAGTGTCGAGCGGCGGAATATCCTGAAAGCGTACGGAGCCGAGGTGGTGCTGACGGACGGCCTGAAAGGGATGAAGGGCGCGATTGAGAAGGCGTCGCAGCTCGCAGAAGAAATTGAGGGCAGCTTTATCCCGGAGCAGTTTGAGAATCCGGCGAACCCGGCGGAGCACCGGCGCTCGACCGGCCCGGAGATCTGGAGAGATACGGACGGACAGGTCGATATTTTTGTCGCGGGAGTCGGCACCGGCGGGACGATCACTGGCGTCGGGGAATATCTGAAATCACAGAACCCGGACATCCGCGTTGTGGCGGTGGAGCCGTCCACCTCGCCGGTTCTTTCGGGCGGAAAGCCCGGCGCGCACAAGATTCAGGGAATCGGCGCGGGGTTTGTGCCGGGAACGCTGAATACAGATGTTTATGACGAAATCCTTCCGATTGAAAATGAGGACTGCTTTGAAATGGCCAAAGCGCTGGGAAAGACAGAAGGAATCCTGACCGGCATTTCCTCCGGAGCGGCGCTGTGCGCGGCGGTTCAGCTGGCGAAGCGTCCGGAGAATAAGGGGAAGACCATCGTGGCGTTGCTGCCGGATGGCGGCGACCGCTACTATTCGACGCCGCTGTACATGGGAAAGTGAAAGGATAAAATGCCACAGGGTAAACGCGAGAGGCTGTCAGACTACATTTCTGCAGGGAAAATGGGAAGAACGATTTTTGTACAAAATGTCGGGTTGTCCCCAGGCAGTTTTCGCGTGGATCAGGCATGTGAACAAAGGAACAGGGAAAACAATCATGAAAATTTCATCAAAGGGGCGGTATGCGCTGCGTCTGATGCTGGATCTGGCCATCAATGATTCCGGGGAGCCGATCCGACTGAAGGACGCGGCCCGCAGGCAGAATATTTCCGAAAAATATCTGGAGCAGATTATAGCGATTTTGAACCGGGCCGGATACGTGAAAAGTGTTCGCGGCCCCCAGGGCGGCTATGTGCTGACGAACCGTCCGTCCGAATATACCGCCGGTATGATTCTGCGGCTCACGGAGGGTAGCCTTACCCCGGTGGAATACGCCGAGGACGGCTCCGATGGCGAGGCGGACTGTGCGACATCGATTCTCTGGGATCGTCTGAACGACGCCATCAATGATGTCGTCGATCATGTGACGCTGGAAAATCTGCTCGAATGGCAGATGGCGAAAGCAAATTCGTATGTCATTTAAAGAACTGTTGCGAGAGGTAACGCCCCCTCGCTTCGCGTCGGCGGCAGAACGCGCCGGTCATGAGAAGAACGCTTCGCGTTGGACCGGCGCTAATAACCTGTGTATCTTGTACCGCCGGGCATGAGAATCACAGACGATAAAAGGCTTGACGTGCGGAAAGTGAAGAGAGGTATGTATCAGAAAAAGAGCCGGGGACGGCTCTTTTTTTGCGCAGGATTATCCCCATCTTAAGGCCATTCAAAAATAGTAACTATTCAGAACAGCAGGCCACAGACCGCCTTCTTCGAAGGCTATATGCCGCTTGCGCGTCATATGTCTGAGGCTTGATGGGCGTCTTCGTTCCACTTCGGTCGGCGCTAAACGATCGTCCACTGGACGATCAGCGCCCGCCCATCCCAAAATGAAAATACAGCCTTTAGCAGGTAAACCTGCACAGTCTGTCTTTTCATTTTGATGCTGTTCTGAACTGTTACCGAAAATGGAGATGCATTCCAGGAAAATATATGCTACAATGGATTGCCGGATTTGGCGGCTGAATGATGCAAAAATTCCCGGCGCCGCAGGAAAATACGGTGAAATACGATGGAATGCGATGGAGAGGGAGAGCAGTGCAAGAGCAAACGCATCGGGAAGGGAAAGAAACAAATTTTGCCTGCCGGAAGGAGAAGGAACGATCATGGATGCGACAGGAAGGGAACTTAGTGAGGGTAAAATGAGTCATTTTATGAAAGCAAATTATCACACGCACACCATCCGCTGCAAGCATGCGGAGAATTCGGAGCGCGACTATATCGAGGCGGCGATTTCTATGGGGCTGGAGATTCTTGGCTTTTCGGATCACATTCCCTGCCCGTTCGCGGACGGCTATGTCTCGACGATCCGCATGGACATGGAGCAGGCGGACGAATACGTGCGGACGATTCGCGCCCTCGCGCGCGAGTATGAGGGAAAAATCAGTCTGCTCGTGGGCTTCGAGGCGGAGTATATACCGGAGTTTTTCGAGGCGCAGATGGAAATGCTGCACCGGGTACATGCCGACTACCTGATCATGGGGCAGCATTTTCTGGTGCGTGAACCCGACGCGGTCTACACTGGCGTTCCTACAGAAAGTGAAGAGTTCCTGAAGGGCTATGTTGATTCCATCATTGCTGGGATGGAGACCGGGGCGTTCCTCTACCTGGCGCACCCGGATCTGATTCACTTTGAAGGGTCGGAAGCCGTGTATGAGCGGGAGATGACGCGGCTTTGTGAGGCCTTGTACGATCTTCGTATTCCGCTGGAAATCAACCTTCTGGGACTCATGCAGCAGCGCCACTACCCCGCGGAGCGCTTCTGGCGGATTCCGGGGCGGATCGGGAACCGGGTGGTGCTGGGCGCGGACGCCCACAAGTCGTCGCAGATCTGCGCGCAGGACGCGTATGATAAGGCGATGAAGATGGCGGAGAAATATGGACTGAGAGTGGAAGAAAAGCTGGAGCTGCCACAGAACCATAAGAGACTGCCTTGAAAGAGAGGAATCATTACATGACAATTAACGAATATCAGAGCATGGCGATGCGGACGCTGAACCCCAAACTGGAGAAAAAAGATATCCTGATCAATGGCGTGATGGGCCTGTGCGGGGAGTCGGGAGAGGTGATCGATATCGTAAAAAAACATCTGGCGCAGGGTCACGAACTGGATACAGAGCATCTGGCCATGGAGCTGGGAGATGTGGCCTGGTATCTGGCAGAGACGGCCATGGCGATCGGGTACCCGCTGGAAGACATCCTGAGAATGAATATTGACAAATTGAAAGCGCGGTATCCGGACGGGTTTGAGGTCGAAAAATCAGTGAAGAGAAAGGAATGACAAAAATGCAGGTAAAAAATAAAAAAATACCTGCATTTACTTCAAAATATGTTGACATATATTCGCGATGTGGTATAATTTTAGGAACCGAAGGTAAAAATAATAAAATTACCTGCATTTGGTTGAAAGAAGGAATAGGATGCTATTATCATATGACGAGTGCCTGAAAAAATATGGAACGGATTATAGAATCAAAAAAAACGTGAGGGAAGGCAGGCTATACGTAAAAGAAAAAGGCTTGTATTCTGATAAAAGGTATGTTCCGGAACTGGAAGTTATTTCCAAAAAGTACCCAAAGGGTATTATAACTTTAAACAGTGCTTTTTTCTATTACGGCCTGACAGATACGATACCGGATTTTTACTATATTGCTACGCCTAAAAGTACCAGAAAAATCAGCGACACAAGGGTAAAGCAGATATATGAAAACAGTGAAGCGTTTGACCTGGGGAAAACATCAATGGAATATGACGGAGTAGATATTATTATTTACGATAAAGAAAGACTTCTGGTGGAGCTGATACGAAATAAGCGCAGGATGTCATTTGATTTGTACAAGGAAATCATACTCAATTATAGAAAAAAATTAAACGAATTAGATGTTGCACGAATTGCAGAATATGCCTATGAATTACCTAAGACAAATATGGTAATGCAAACACTCAGGCTGGAGGTTTTGTAGATGATTAATATACAAAAACTGATAGAGGAAGCGGCAGAGAATGGTTACACAGGAGATAAAGCTACGGCGAAGACCTGTCAGGATATTGTTTTAAAAGCATTAGCAACGGGGCCTCTAAAAAAGAAGGTCACTATTAAGGGAGACGTAGTTATGCGTAGTAAGACAAATAACGTTCGCAGAGCTACGCAGGATTTGGATATAGATTTTATACGATATTCTCTGGCTGACGAATCAATCGACGCGTTTATTGCCAACTTGAATTGTATGGAAGGTATAACCATTACTCGATCAGGCAGGATTGAAGAATTAAAGCAGCAGGACTATAGTGGGAAGAGAGTATTCGTTCTTATAGAAGATGCAGAAGGCCACCGTGTTAAGAGTAAGATTGATTTAGGTGTACATAATCGATTCGAATTGGAGCAGGAAGAGTATTGCTTTGATATTGCTTATGATGATGAAGGCGCCAGTCTGCTGATTAATTCGAACGAGCAGATGTTTGTTGAAAAATTGCGTTCCTTGTTGAAATTCGGTCCCTTTTCAACGAGATATAAGGATGTCTATGATATGTATTATCTGAAAGATCATTTAGATAAAAACAAATTATCGACAGCTTTAGCAGTATATATTTTTGATGATCCTGCTATGAGAGAGAACGAAATAACAGATATTGTAAAGAGACTGAAATTTACTTTTCATGACAAGATGTTTATGAAAAGCCTGGATAAGTCTGATAAACGTTGGCTTGATGATACAATTGAAGAGATAACGACAGAGCTGTCAGATTTTTTGAGTGCGCTTTCATAAGAGCAGAAAAGGAGAGCAATGCAGGTACGGCTGGATAAATTTCTTGCGGATGCCGGAATCGGGACGAGGAGCGAGGTAAAGAGCATTATAAAAAGAAAGGCTGTCACCATTAACGGAATTTGTGCCGCAAAACCAGAGATAAAGATAACTCCGGATGAAGATGAGATTGCCGTAAATGGAACCCTTGTGACCATGCGCGGCTCTGTAACCTATCTGCTGCATAAGCCGGCCGGTTATGTCTGCGCAGTAAAGGACGACCGCTTCCCAACGGTGATGGAGTTCGTGCCGCAAAGCAGGGATCTGTTTCCGGTGGGCAGACTGGATAAGGACACGGAAGGGCTGCTTCTGATTACCAATGACGGCGGGATGGCGCACCGCATGCTTTCCCCGCGCAGCCATGTGGATAAAACGTATCTCGCTGTACTTGACCGCCCGGCCGAAAGGGCGTATGCGGATCTTTTTTCTGCGGGTGTGGAAATCGGCGATGATACGCCGACGCTTCCTGCCGGATTTGTGATCTGCGGGGAAGACAGCCGGGAATGTGAATATTTGCCGGAGGAATACCGTGCGGATTCCGGTTCGGGGCGTGTGGTGCTTTTAACGATTCAGGAGGGACGGTACCATCAGGTAAAGCGGATGTTTCATGCCGTGGGAAATGAGGTTATCTATTTGAAGCGGCTGTCATTCGGGGCGCTGGTGCTGCCGACGTCACTGAAAAAAGGCGAGGCCATTTGCGTTGAAATGCCGCCGATGGGATTGCGGCCGCATTTTTTCAAAGTGCCGGAAAAAGAGAACATTGATGATCTAAAAGTGAATATTGAAGCTCTAAAATTCTAAAGTGAATATTGAAGCTGCAAAAGCAAATATTGGAGACGAAATTGTAAAATCAGGAGAGGACTGGATATGATTAAAACAGTTGGAATCGTAGGACTGGGCGCGCTGGGCGTGCTCTATGGGAGCCTGCTGCTGGAGAAAATGGACCGGGATGACCTGCTGATCATCGCGGATGAGGAGCGCATCCGCCGGTATCAGGCGGAAGGGGTATATGCAAACGGAAAGAGGTGCGATTTCCGCTATGCGGCGCCCGGCGAAGGGCATAACCCGGCGGGGGCAGCTTGCGGTGCTGATGAAGAAAACGATGCGCGGCTAGGCGGTGCTGATGAAGAAAACGATGCGCGGCTAGGCGGCGCTGAGGAAGAAATCACTGCGCATTTGGGCGGCGCTCCGGTGGATCTGCTTATTTTTACCACCAAATACATGGCGCTGGCGGAAGCGGCGAAGATGGCGCGCCCTTTTTGCGGGGAGCGGACCATCGTGATGTCGTTTTTAAATGGGGTGTCCTCGGAGCAGGTGCTTGAGGAGATACTGAAGCCAAAGCGGCTGCTGTATTCCTGTGTACAGGGAATGGACGCGACCAGAAAAGACCGGCAGGTCACATACAGCAAATCGGGCTATATCGCGTTTGGTGAAAAGGACTCTTCCCGGAGCCAGACGGTTTGCGAGGTGGAGGAGTTCCTGAACCGGGTCGGCCTGGCGTATCAGGTGCCGGAGGATATCCGCCGCCAGATTTACAGCAAGTGGATGCTGAATGTGGGAGTCAACCAGACCTGTGCGGTTTTTGACGTGGATTATGAGGGCGTGCAGAAACCAGGGAAACTCAGAGATATCATGGTGACGGCCATGGAAGAGGCCAGAAGTGTCGCTGCTGCGGAGGGAATTCTGCTGACTGAGGAAGAACTGTGGTACTGGGTGGATGTCATCGACGGCCTCTCCCCCAACGGTCAGCCTTCCATGCGGCAGGATACTCTGGCCGGGAGGCCGACGGAGGTGGAGCTGTTTGCCGGGACTATATGCGCCATGGGACGCAAACACGGCATTTCCGTTCCGCAAAACGAGGAGTTTTACCGGCTGCTGAATGCTGCTGAAAAGTGAAAAGAAAGATTTCGGGGAGGAACGGTATGCCGGACGAAGAAGGACAGTCAATAGAAGGACAGTCAATAGAAGAGCAGAAGGTCGAGCTGTTTGAGCGGACGCCAATCCCTAATGCGGTTATGAAGATGGCGGTTCCCACAGTACTCAGCTCTCTTGTCATGGTGATTTACAACCTGGCGGATACGTATTTTGTGGGAATGCTGAACGATCCGGTGGAGAATGCCGCGGTCACGCTGGCCGCCCCGGTGCTTCTGGCGTTTAACGCCGTCAACAATCTGTTTGGAGTCGGCGGCTCCAGCCTGATGAGCCGCTACCTCGGGAAAAAGGAGTATGCGGCGGTGCGGAAAAGCTCCGCTATCAGCTTTTATTGTGCGCTGGGCTGTTCCGTTTTATTTTCGCTGATGGCTGGGATTTTCTACATACAGCTGCTGGAAATTCCGGATCGGCCCGGCTATTATTCTGTGGTTGCAATCAGAGAAAATGACTAAGCGAAAAGAGGGAATATGAACTATAGAAACTCGATTGATATCAGGCAGATTGATTGCTTTGTGGCCTGCGCACAGACTGGCTCCGTCAGTAAGGCCGCTGAACAGCTGCATCTGTCTCAGCCGAGCGTAAGCAAGGCGGTAAAAGCGCTGGAGGAAGCGCTGGAAGTGCAGCTGTTTGAGCGGTATGCAAAGGGTATTCATTTGACTGCGGAGGGAGAGGCAGTCTACCGGAACGCCAGAAACATAGCGGAGAATCTGAAGGAAATGCAGGCGATTCATGTGGAAAAGAAAAAAGAAACGCTGCATCTTTCCTGCAATCCGAGCTCGTGGTTCTCAGACACGTTTCTTGAGTTTTACATGGCCCATCAGGAGGAAAACCTGCATTATGAGATTGTTTCCACCGGAACGCGGGACATCGTGCGGAGACTGGAGGAGAGGATTGATGACGTCGGTTTTGTATATGTGATCAAAAATCAAAAATCAGCCTTTTTGCATTATGTGATGAGAAACTATCTGGAATTTACCGATTTAGCACAGACCTCTGTCATGCTGTTTTCCGGAAATGACGAAACGGCTGACAAAAACAATGCGATTGCAAATAAAGAAAAGAACGAAAGGGCAACTGGAGGCTGTGAAGAGGGCGATAAAGCAAACAAAAGCAAGATAAAAACGAGCAGAACTGCAGAGATGGGCGGCAGCTGCGATGGCCTTTCCGGCCTGCGGCTGGTTCAGCGGTTTCCGGATGAGTTTTCCCCGGATAACTATTGGGATATTATCGATACGGGCGGTCATTCCGTGGAGGCGGCGGAGACGGTCGTATCCACAAACAGCGAGTACATTATGTCGCGCCTGCTGCAGACCGGAAATCTGTCGAATATCAGCGCTGCCTATCTGACCGCGCCTCAAAAAGGAGTTGTGGCGGGAACGCCGATTGCCGGGCTGAAAGAAGACAGGATTATTTTTGGATATATTAAGAGGCGCGGGGAAGAGCTTCCTGTCAGGGCGGCGGAATTTGTGGAGTTTGTAAAACTGAAATTAGAAAAAGAAGCGTAGCACATGAAAAGGCAGTCCGCAGGGGCTGCTTTTTTCCTTCACAGGAAACTTCGGTCAGCACTATGGGTATTCTTTAAAAGAATGGACATCCATGAAAAATTCGAATAGCTAAATAACCCCCGGTGGGGCTTGTGAGCCAAAATCCTGAGAACTATAATTCTCATTAAACAAAAATAACCTTGAGGCATATCTGAAACAGGATAGCCCGCAATGGAACTCCAGGGAGGCAAATGATGAAAAGAAAATTAATTACAAAGCTGCTTGTTACAGGTGCGCTGGTCACAGCGATCACCGCGGGCTCTGCACTGGTATCGCAGGCGTCCGGACATATGGTGTTCGGACAGACTCAGACGTATAGTTCACTTGACCCGAGCAATGAGTACGACGGCTGGATGATCGAGCGCGCGGGCGTTGGCGAGACGCTGACAAAGCTGGACACTTCCATGAATACGGTCGGCTGGCTGGCCGAGGACGACTATTCGGTATCTGAGGACGGACTGACCTGGACATTCACCATCAAGGATGAAGTGTGCTTTTCCAACGGGACAAAGCTGACGGCGGAGCTTGCGATGGCGTCGATCCAGTATGATTTTGACAATTCAGCCAGAGCGGCAGACTTTTTCTCGCTGGATTCGATGACAGCGGACGGACAGGTACTTACGATCACGACGACCGAACCGGCGCCGACCCTTCCGGGTATGCTGGCTGACCCGTTTTTTGTGATCTTTGATACATCTGTCGACATCACAAATATCGCGGATGATGGACCGATCTGCACCGGCCCGTATGTGATCGAGAGCAACGATCAGATCTCCATGACACTGAATGTGGTAAAAAATGAAAACTACTGGGATGGGGAACCCCAGCTGGATTCGATCGAGTTTCTGCAGTTCCAGGAACCGTCGGTCATGAACCTTTCGTTCCAGTCTGGTGAGCTGGATGCCTGCTATGGCCTGAGTACCTCGGATGCGACGGCCTATATAGACGATGACAATTACATCCTGGAAATGTGTAATGGACTTCGCACGGACTGGGGTCTGATGAACCAGAATGGCCTTCTGGCGGATAAGTCCCTGCGCATTGCGCTGCTGGAGTGCCTGGATATGGAGACCATCTGCGCAGTACAGCTGAACGGGATGTTTGTACCGGGCAACACACCGTTTGCTTCGGAGGCGCTCGGCGTAAACGATATGGAGAATCCGTATTCCTATGATCTGGAGGATGCGGCTGCGGTTCTTGAGGAAGCCGGATATGCCGACACGGATGGAGATGGTATCATCGAGACAGCGGATGGCACACCTGTGGTGCTGGAGGTTTACTCCTATACGACCAGAGCGGAGCTGCCGATTATCTGTGAGGCGCTTCAGTATGCGGCCGGTACCCTCGGGATTCAGCTGAACCTGAACTATGTGCAGGATCTTTATGCCGGAACCATACAGGACGGAAGCTATGATATCTGCATTTTTAACAGCAGCGGATTCCACTCCGGAGACGCGGCAGTATTCCTGCAGCAGTACTTCAAGAGCGATGCGGTTTACAATGCGTATGGATACGTGAATGAGGAAGTAGATGCGCTGATCACATCTCTTGAAAGTGTATTTGATACGGCAGAGCGTGTGGAAATCGAGCGCGAAATCTCTCAGATTCTGATGGATGACGCATGCTGTGCGTTCTACAGCTATCCGACGATTTACATCGCGGCGAAGAATACCGTAAGCGGTCTTGAGTGTACACCGGCGGATTATTACTGGATTACGGCGGATGTAGCGATCGCAGAGTAAGGAACTGCTGCGGACAATGTGCAATTGTATGCATTGTGTATTTTCAGACATGGAGAGGCAGGTATGGAACGACCTGCTTCTCTTTCCACATATGTGATGCAATGAGAGCCGCGTAATGGAAAATCGCTTCGCGATTAACGCGGCCTTCGTCCATATCCGCTTTGCGGATACGGACATACAATGAGAGCCGCGCAATGGAGAATCGGAACATTCTTCGCGTAAGGCGCGGCACACAGACAGGATGTACTATCGGTTCAGGAGGATTTTATGAACGCGAGACAAAATAGTGAGCCACGCCATGAAAAGTCGCGCTTTGCGCGAGGGCGCGGCCTTCGTCCTCGATTCGCTGCTCGAATCGGGACATATTGGAAACGGCTCGTTCAGATGGTGATCGTTCTTATCGGGATCAGTTTCTTCACTTTTATTTTAACTTATCTGTCGCCGGGCGACCCGGTGACGGCGATGTATTCCGCCAGCGGCTCCATACCGAGTGAGGAGGTACTGGAGGCGACCAGAGAAGAGCTGGGACTGAACGACCCGTTTCTGGTACAGTACTGGAACTGGCTGACCGGCTGTCTGCACGGAGATTTCGGCACGTCCTATTCCATGCATAAACCGGTGCTTCAGCTTTTGTCATCGCGCCTGCTTCCGACTTTAAAGCTGGCCTTTGCTTCCCTGCTGATTATGCTGGCCTTTTCCGTGCCGCTTGGCATGCTCTCCGCCGTGTACAGGGGGAAACCGATTGATTATATCGTGCGCGGCCTTACCTTTTTCGGTGTTTCCATGCCGAATTTCTGGGTGGGCATGCTTTTGCTTTACCTGTTTGCCATTTGGCTGAAGCTGCTTCCTGTAGTATCCTCCGGCCAGGGCTTTAAGAAAATCATCCTGCCGGCGCTTACACTTGCGTTCGCAATGATGGGTAAATATACCAGACAGGTGCGCACAGCTGTATTGGAAGAGCTGAATCAGGATTATGTAATCGGCGCGCGGGCCAGAGGCGTAAAGGAAAGTACGATCCTGTGGAGACACGTGTTTCCGAACGCGCTCCTTCCCCTTGTGACCATGCTTGGACTTTCCCTGGGCTCATTGCTTGGCGGGACCGCCGTGGTAGAGGTGATCTTCTCCTACCAGGGACTCGGTAATCTGGCGGTGACGTCCATCAGCGCGAGGGACTATCCGATGATACAGGGATATGTGCTCTGGATCGCGCTCATCTATATGGGAATTAATCTGATCGTTGATATTTCTTATGATTATCTGGACCCGAGAATACGGGAAAGCCAGAAGGCGCCGTCCGGCAGAAGGAAAGCCAGAGAATCGGAGGACAGATAAGCATATGAGTGAGAAATTAAAAGTATTCAGAAAAAACAAACAGTTTACATTCTGCCTGCTGATGGTACTTGGCATTGTACTGGTGGCTGTCTGTGCGCCGCTGATTGCGACACATAATCCATCTGAGGCCATTTTAACGGATGCCCTGCAGGCTCCTGGCAAAGAGCACCTGTTTGGCACGGATAAGCTCGGCCGCGATCTGTTTTCCAGGGTCATCTACGGGACAAGGGTTTCCGTATCCTCGGCTCTGATCCTGGTTGCCTGTATTTTTACAGTGGGAAGTCTCCTTGGCGTTATTGCCGGATATTTTGGCGGATGGGTGGACGCCGTCATCATGCGGATCGCTGATATGATGATCGCCTTTCCCGGCATGGTACTTGCAATTGCGGTCGCCGGTATTCTGGGAGCGAATATCACAAACGCCGTGATAGCGATCACGATTGTGAGCTGGACGAAATACGCGCGTCTGGCTCGCAGCCTGGTACTGAAAATGAAGAACTGCGACTATGTCGCTGCGGCCCGCATTACGGGTTCTAAGACCGGACATCTTCTCTGGAAGTATATGTTTCCGAATACATTGCCGACACTGATCATCACGGCGGCTACAGACATCGGAAGCATGATGCTTGAGCTGGCGGCACTCTCCTTCCTGGGATTCGGCGCACAGGCTCCGACGCCGGAGTGGGGCCTGATGCTGAGCGAGGGCCGAAGTTATATGCAGACGGCTCCGTGGCTGATGCTCTATCCCGGTCTGGCGATCCTCATTGTCGTGATCGTTTTCAATCTTCTCGGAGACAGTCTGCGGGATGTGCTGGATCCGCGGGATGAGTAATGTAAATGGAAAGGCAATGTGAAAATGGATTTATTAAATATAAACGATATTTCCGTATTTTATGGAAAAAATCCAAAGCCTACGATTGAGCATTTCAGTCTTGATATGAAAGAAGGAGAGGTTGTCAGTATCGTAGGAGAGAGCGGAAGCGGCAAGACGACGGTCATCCGGGCGGTGCTTGGACTTCTTCCGGGCGGCGGAAGTGTGCGGCAGGGCGATATCCTGTTTCAGGGAAATTCCCTGCTAAAGCTGAACAAGACGCAGTGGAGGAATCTTCGCGGTTCAGACATTTCCATGATCTTTCAGGATTCCGGAGCGATGATCAACCCGATCCGCCGGATCGGCGATCAGTTTGTGGAATATATTCGCACTCATCAGAAGTGCCGCCGTTCGCGAAGCGAATCAGCATCGGCGGCACGACCTGCCTCCGAGCAAAGCGAGGTGGCGTTTCCACATATGTCAAAAAAGGATGCCTGGGCAAAGGGTGTTGAAATGCTGGAGAAGATGCGGCTGCCGGATGGCGATAACATCATGAGAAGCTATCCGTTCCAGCTTTCGGGCGGTATGAGACAGCGTGTTGGCATCGCTATGGCAATGACGTTTCAGCCAAAGCTTTTGCTGGCGGATGAGCCGACGAGCGCCCTGGATGTGACGACACAGGCGCAGATTGTCCGGCAGTTCATGGAGCTCCGCGACGAATATGGAACGTCAATGATCGTAGTCACTCACAACATCGGTGTGGCGGCCTATATGGCAGATCAGCTGATTGTAATGCAGCATGGAAAGGTCGTAGACGCCGGAAGCCGGGAATCGGTGATGAGTCATCCAAACGACGACTACACCAGGAATCTGCTGGCGGCTGTGCCGGAACTGGAGGGAAAACGTTATGTCTCATGAAGCATTTACAGAGGGAAGCGGAGGAAAAGAGCCGCTTCTTACCGCTGAACATATTACGAAAAAATTTCCCGCGTCAGGAGGACGCATGCTGCTGGCATGTGATGATGTAAATCTGTCCGTATATAAAGGCCGGACGCTTGGAATCGTAGGAGAGAGCGGCTGCGGAAAGTCTACATTTGTGAAGATGATCGTGCAGATGTTCCAGCCGACGGAAGGCCAGATCCTGTTCGACGGGAAGGACATTACAAAGCTGAAGGGCGAGGAGCTGAGACAGAGCCGGAAAAAGATCCAGATGGTATTTCAGGATCCGTCCGCCGCGTTCAGCCCGAAGATGAAGGTGATTGATATTGTCACAGAGCCGCTGATGAATTTCGGCCTCATAAAGCGCTCCGAAAAAGCGGCAAAGGCAAAAGAGCTTTTGCAGATGGTGGAGCTTCCGGAGGACTTTATCTACCGGTATCCGCACAATATGAGCGGCGGACAGAGGCAGAGGATCGGTATTGCGCGGGCCCTGGCGCTGGAGCCGGAGATTATCGTGTGCGATGAGGCGACGAGCGCACTTGACGTTTCCGTACAGGACCGCATCATTGAGCTCTTGGTCAGGCTTCAGAAGGAAAAGGAGATTTCACTGATATTTATCTGCCATGACATGGCGCTTGTGCAGTCATTTGCGCACGACGTAGCGGTCATGTATCTTGGAAACATTGTGGAGGTTCTTCCGGGGAATGAAGTAGGAAGCAATGCGCTGCATCCATACACACAGGCGATGCTGGGAGCGATTTTCTCTACAAAAATGGATTTCACAAAAAAGATCGAGAGTATAGAAAGTGAAGCGCCAAGTCCGTTAGATGTGCCGCCCGGATGCCCGTTCCAGAACCGCTGCGACAGATGCAGCGAGATCTGCAAAAGAGAAAAGCCTTCTCTGCGGAAAACAGGGGAGCGGCATCAGGTAGCCTGCCATCTTTTCTGATCATAAGGTGAAAATGGGAGACAGATGATGAAATTGTTCAAAAGCCTTTTTTGTATTTCATTTTGCATTTCAATTTTAACGATTTTCTTTTCCGGCCGCGCCCTGGCCGATGAGGTATGGACCGGGAATATGGTGATTGGAGTGTCCGTATACGATGCCGGGGATGAGGAAGCAATGGAATTCCGGCAGTATCTGGAGAACTATATTGGCGGCTCTTTTGATGTTGAGTTTCTTTTTAACGTTGACCCGATCGACTCAGCCGAGGATGAGATTGCATTCATAGAGGAACTGCATGAACAGGGCGCGCAGGGCGTCATTTCTTTTCTTACCACCTATGTGGAAGATGTGCTGCCTCTGTGTGAAGAGTACGGAATGTATTATATCTGCGCCTCCGGAACGATAGGCGACGAGGTATACGAGCGTGTGAAGGACAACCCCTGTTTTCTGGGTACGATCGGTCCCTCCGGTGAAGAGGAGAAGGAAGCAGGTGAATGGCTGGCGGCATCTATGGCGGCCGGCGACACAGACGAAAATTACAGCTATCTTGTGGTAACCGGCGGCAGTGCGGTTGGAAACGAGATGCACCGGCTCCGGGCGGTTGGAATTCTTTCAAAACTCCAGGAAATATATGGTCTGTCTTACGATATGTCCGCAGAAGAGCTTGCCCAATGCGGGGAGCTGACAGAGATCGGGACCGGTTCTGATGTGCGGATCACGCTTCTGCCTGGCTACCTGTCCGAGGGGACGGAGGTCAGCGAAACAGTGCGCGCAGGCGATTACGACGCGGTACTTTCCTCCCTCACCATTGGGGAAGCGGTAAATCAGATTTCAGAAATCGAGAGAGAAGAGGGACACAATATCCGGATCGGTGTGGTTGACTGTTTCACGGATGAAAATTCCGCTTATTTTAATGCATCGGACGTGAATGGCGATGCGAAGCTGAAACTTCTTGTCGGGAAATACGGGGCGGTCGTCGCACCTGCTTTTGCGGCTATGTATAATGCCTGCTCCGGCTATGCAGAGGACTTCCGGGATGACGGCAGCGCGTTCCGTCTGTACCAGAGCTACTGGTATGCGTCAGATACAGAAGAATTTAATGAACTCTATGCGTTTTCTATCGGCATGTATGAGAATGTCTACAGCGCCGCGGATATGATCCAGGTGCTGAAGGCATACAGTCCCGAAACGGATTTTGAACAGTTCCGGGAGTTTGCACAGAAATAATTTTTAAAACGACGAAAGTCGTTTACTGTAAATGTATAGGCGGAAAGAGGCTTATAACGCAGAGGATATCTGCTGTTTATAAGATAGACATTTTATGAAGAAAGAATCGGTGGAACGAACAGGAAAGGAGGGCAGTGTTTCTGTGAGGACTGTAAGCAGGTCAAAATGTTTGCAGTGGCAAAACAGAATCCTGTATGGGCAAAGAACCATGCAGGATTCCTCGCAGAAGGGGAGGCTCTGTGGATGTGAATGGAAAACGGCAGAATTATACTTAGGATCTGTCACGAAATAACCTGTGCATCTTGCGCCGCTTAATGCGCGAATCGCAGTTCATAAAAGCCTCGGACGCAGCCCGGGAAGTGAGTGAAGAAGATTTATGAAACAAAGACAGGATCTGACACAGGGAAACATCGTAAAGGGATTTCTTGCATTTGCGGTGCCGCTTCTGTTTGGCAGTCTTTTTCAGCAGCTTTATGGCACGGTAGATCTGCTCTATGTCGGAAATTTCCTTGGGAAGAGTGCGGCGGCCGCAGTCGGGGCGAGCAGCATTATTGTCACCTGCATGATCGGGCTGTTTACCGGTATATCCGTTGGAGCAGGGGTGGTAACGGCGCAGTTCTGGGGTGCAAAGGAGACGGAACGTGTAAAGAAGAGTATTTGCAATTCCCTCCTGAGCGGTCTGATCGGAGGTATTTTGCTCATCGCGCTCGGTGAGCTTCTGGCGCAGTGGATGTTGCGCGCCTTAAATACGCCGGAGGAAATCCTGAAGGAGGCGCTTGTCTATATCCGCGTTTACATCCTCGCGATTCTTCCTATGATTCTTTACAATATGTCCGCGGGGATTTTAAGGGCGCTGGGAGATTCCAGAAGCCCTTTTCTGGTGCTGGCCGCAGGTGGAATTCTGAATGTCTGCATGGATGCGGTTTTTATCATCCTTTTACAGTGGGGAGTGGCAGGGGCGGCGCTTGCGACAATGGTCTCGCAGTCTTTTACCGCAGTTGTGCTGACCGCATATCTTTTTGTGCGGGAAGCACTCTGGAAGGAGAGCTGGCGTATCGATCCGAAGCTTCTGGTCCGGATTCTGAAGGTGGGATTTCCGCTGGGAATCCAGTCCATGATCCTGACACTCTCTAATATCTTTGTACAGCATGACATCAATGGGTTCGGCGAGGACGCGATCGCGGCGTTCACCGTGTATTTTAAAGTAGAAAATCTGCTATATCTGCCGATCGTAGCCTTTGGACAGGCGATGGTCACCTTTGCGGGCCAGAATGTCGGCGCCGGGAACTATGAGCGCGTGCGAAAGGGGACTCTTTCCTGCAACGTGCTGGCAGCATTTATCACCGCAGGAATTTCTGCGCTGATTTTGTCGTTTGGCAGACAGGTCCTCGGCCTGTTTTGCTCGGAGGAAAGTGTGACCACGGAGGGCCTGAAGATCATTTCCATCTCCTTCCCGTTTTATTTCCTGTACGCCATACAGGAGGTGACGGGCGGAGCCATACGCGGCATGGGAAAGACATTGCAGTCCATGGCTGTGGTAATTACTGCGCTGTGTGTAGTGCGGGTGATTCTGCTAAAGCTGCTGGTACACCATTTTCACACGATACAGGTAGTAGCAGCGGTTTATCCGCTCACCTGGGGACTGGCGGCGGCCGCGTTTATCGGATATTACGCTCATCTGATGCGAAGAAAGAAACAGTTGGATAGAGAAAAATAAGACAATCCTTTTTGCTGTACACAGCTACAGCGCAAGAATCTGTTCGATTTTGCAGGTCAACTGCTGTCCGCTTCTGCCGAGAATTCGTATAGCGATATGGCCGGCCGCCGTGCGCGTAACGCCGCCTTCCATGCCCTCGGGCTCATCCAGCATGGCGCGTACCTCGCGGATCCAGTCGTCGGTTTTTTCCTCGCCGCAAATCAGCAGGTTCGCCAGATGTGTGAATCCCTCGTACATACCGAAGCCCCGCATATCCATCTGTGACGGTTCGTACAGGGTGTTGTCACGATATACCATCCTTCCATTTCGAAAAACGGTAACCAGGTTCTGATACCTGCGGTAGCGGAATTCTTCTCCGTGTGCAGCCCTTCCGCAGGATAAAATCTCACTGTAGCAAAAGCGGGAGGAATCGTCGGCCAGATTTACCTCCAGTATATTTCGGAAATCGGATCCCGCAAATGGGATCGTAGGAAGCGGAGTATAATACAGACAGCCGCTGGGTTCTACAGTGATATGTGCCCGGCGCTCCGCCCACCCGTCTTCCATTTTATGTATCTTTTCATAGGCCTGGGAAGTAAATTCCAGATTTGCATTTTCCCGGACAAGGAGCTCCCACTCCTGCCGGTCTCCGGCCATTATGCCGGCGGACGCGGTGAGAAGCATGACGGTCATGAACTCCTTTTTTTCGTAGAAGGGCCGCATGATTTTGAAGGGGGCCGTAAAAGAAAGATCCTCGATGATTGTTCTGCCGTCTTTTTTGGCGGCGGTCAGGTGCAGCTTAGACAGTTTCCCGAATTTGTTTTCCATATCGTTATCCGCATCCCTCTAACAGTACATTTTGTTTAATCCAGTCGATGACTGCATCCATGCCCTTCCGGTCACGGATATTAGTGAAAAGGAAGGGACGATCCCCGCGCATTTTTCTGGAATCGCGTTCCATCACGCTTAAGTCAGCTCCCACATAAGGGGCCAGATCGATCTTGTTGATGATCAGAAGATCGGAACGGGTGATCCCCGGTCCTCCTTTTCTGGGAATTTTATCGCCCTCGGCGACGTCAATGACGAAGATTGTGGCGTCAACCAACTCCGGACTGAAGGTAGCAGACAGATTATCCCCGCCGCTCTCAATGAAAAGCAGTTCGATATCCGGGAATCGTTCCATCATTTCGTCCACGGCCTCCAGGTTCATGGAAGCGTCCTCCCGGATGGCCGTGTGCGGGCAGCCGCCCGTCTCTACTCCGATGATGCGCTCCATTGGAAGAACACTGTTTTTGCACAGAAATTCTGCGTCTTCTTTTGTATAAATATCGTTGGTGATGACGCCGATGCTGTAATCCTTCGCCATGTCTCTGGTCAGGCATTCAATCAGGGCCGTCTTGCCGGAACCCACCGGCCCGGCCACACCAATTTTTACATATGACATACGATTCCTCACTTTTGATTTCACAGTAGATGACGTAAATAGTTATACTTTACATAGCTATAGTTACGATTCGGAACAGCGGATCAGAGTGTCCTCTGATAAATTGTTCGGAATGAATACAGATCAGGACATATAAATCCTGGAATAAAGACCTTCGTGCTGCATGCTGCGAATGTCAAAACCCGGTGCGGACAGGCAAAGGTCTTCCTCAGTCAGGTCATACAGACAGTCCAGAATTTCCTGAAAAACATCCTGGCAGCGGCAGAGCAGCTTTTGTCCTCCGGTCTGGCTTAGCGGAATGGTCTTGACACAGTTGGTCACCATGGAAGAAGCCTGCGCGTAAAGATAATGCTCCATGGCGTCCTCCAGCGGGATTCCGACTGCAGCGCAAAACACTCCATAGACAACGGAATGACTCACCCACAGTCCTTTACGGTTCGCGCAATACTGCTCAAAAATATTGGAAGAGAAAGAAATCGGCATATTGCTGATTGTTTTTACAAAGCGCGCCCCAAGCTTATGTCCTGCCTCCCGGGTTTCTCTCGGAATCCGGCTGGCATCGAGCAGCTCCTCCAGGCGATTCAGCTCTTTTAAGTTACCCCGGACGGCATACTCAAATGCAAGCCGCCCGGAGAGAAATTCATTGTAGCAAAACCCATACCGGAGTCTTCGATACAGGAAATCCCAGGCATCCTCCTCTGTCGCCACCAGATTTTTCTGGATGTAGGTTTCCAGGCCGTAGGAATGAGAGTATGCCCCGATTGGAAACAGTGCGTCATTGACCTGCAGCAGTAAAAACTGTTTGTTGCGTTCTCCGGCGTTCATAGACATTCTCCATTCACAGACTTTTTCGATTATAAATCGTAACAGTTCAATACCTTCACGGTTACTGTAAATCCTCCTCGTCAATGGTGATGATTGTTTATGGAGGAGGAGAGAGCCTGTCTGAAATCAAATTTTTTCATCACCTTTTCCGCGGTGACACCGTGAATTCCATTGATTTTCTCCAGCAGCGGCTCATGATAGGGCGTATAAAAGGTAAAATCGTCCTCCCCGCGAAACATGGAGGTATGAGTGTTGCCCACCTCGTAGCACAATTTCGCAATCTGCCGCGGGTGATCCTGCCGCACACTTGCCCGGATAGCCTCGCACGCAGGAATATTCACTGCAATCACTTTTTCCGCATCCGCATAGAGCACGTCGTCCTGATTAAGACCAGTACTCAGGATCTCATTTCCCATCCGGATGCCGACATCTTCGCCCTCGGCGGACGTTTTGCGGTGCAGCCGGGAGAAAGCCTCATGCCATTCAATATCCACATAATCTACGCGGAGCCCGTCAAATGCCGGGTCGGACAAGGTTCCCAGTATTTTTTCACATAACATTTCTTTTCTCCCATGCTTTACCATACACCCAGCATCAGCATGACGCCCGGAATCCAGGCAGTGATCACACCTTCCGCGATCTGGAGTACAGGCACATACTTTGCCAGCTTTTTCATTCCCAGAATGTCGGTGAAAAAGGAGGAACCCCACAGGATTGCCCAGAGCCACCAGATGGCCGCCCATCTCCAGTCCGGGTCGATGCCCAGCGCTGCGCTTCCGGTGACGCCCTCGATGAAGCCAAACACGATGGCATTGATCGCCACAAAGGTGGAGAACCAGGCGAACGGAGTCCCGTCCACGTCAAAGATGTCCATGATTGCTACAAAGAGATAGGTAAAGCAGAACAGCAGGCCGGTTCCAGCCGCGTAGTAGTTTCCCTGCACCAGATTGGTAAAGTTGATAAACAGCGATAAGGTTCCGGTAAAAATATTCATCACAGCGGCGGCCTTTTTATCCACATTTGAAAGAGAGCATATACCGTTGTTGATCAGAACAATACCGACAAATAATAAACAAACGCCTAACATATGTATTCCCTCCTGTAGCAGATCAGAATAAGCTGTATAACTGTGTCAGCGGCAGTGTCTGCGCGGGCTTTGACTCGAGCTTCACGCCGTCTGCGCAGACCTCATATGTTTCTGGATCTACGGTGATCTCGGGGGTCGCGTCGTTGTATTTCATATCCTTTTTCCCAATGTTTCTGCAGTTCCTTACAGGAACCACTGTTTTTTGCAGGCCGTACTGCTCCTTTACGTGGTTATCCATTGCGGCCTGGGAGACAAAGGTCAGGCAGCTCTCATATTTGGCCGCTCCATGCGCCGCAAACATTGGCTGGTAAAGTACCGGCTGTGTGGTCGGAATGGAGGCATTCGCGTCGCCCATCTTGGACGCGATGATCATACCGCCCTTGATGATCATGTCCGGCTTCGTGGCGAAGAATGCAGGATTCCAGAGCACCAGATCCGCGAATTTGCCAACCTCTACAGAGCCGACGTAGTCCGCGATGCCGCAGGTAATGGCCGGATTGATCGTATATTTGGCCACATAACGCTTTGCACGGAAGTTGTCGTTGCCGTTTTCCTTATCTACTCCAAGCGGACCGCGTTCTTCCTTCATTTTGTGGGCGGTCTGCCAGGTTCTGGTGATGACCTCTGCCGGACGCCCCATGGCCTGCGAATCCGAGCTCATCATAGAGAAAACGCCCATATCGTGCAGCACATCCTCTGCCGCGATAGTCTCCGGACGGATCCGGGAATCCGCAAAGGCCACATCCTCCGGGATGTTTTTGTCCAGATGGTGGCAGACCATCAGCATATCGAGATGTTCATCCAGCGTGTTGACTGTGAAAGGCATCGTCGGGTTCGTGGAGGAAGGCAGTACATTTTTCGCGCCGGCCGCGCGGATGATGTCCGGCGCATGTCCGCCGCCTGCACCCTCGGTGTGGAACGTATGGATCGTACGTCCTCCGATGGCATTCAGAGTATCCTCTACACATCCCGCCTCGTTCAGCGTATCCGTATGAATCGCCACCGGAATGTCATATTCATCGGCAACATTCAGGCAGTGGTTGATCGCAGCCGGAGTGGAACCGAAGTCCTCGTGAATTTTCATTCCCATGGCGCCGGCTTTTACCTGCTCAATGATGGGCTTCTCATCCGAACAGTTTCCTTTTCCGTAAAAGCCCAGATTCATCGGATATTCTTCGGCCGCCTTTAACATCATCCGGAGATTCCAGGGACCCGGCGTACAGGTGGTGGCGTTTGTGCCGTCTGCCGGCCCGGTGCCGCCTCCGATCATTGTCGTGATGCCGGAATACAGGGAGGTCGGAACCTGCTGCGGGCAGATAAAATGAATATGGCTGTCAATGCCGCCGGCAGTCACGATCAGTCCCTCGCCGGCCAGAGCCTCCGTAGAAGCACCGATTGTCATACCGGGAGTCACGCCGTCCATGACATTGGGATTGCCGGCCTTGCCGATCCCGGCGATTTTTCCGTCCTTGATGCCGATATCCGCCTTGATGATGCCGGTATAATCCAGAATCAGGCAGTTGGTAATTACCAGATCCAGATCTCCGTCCTTGCTGCAGGTCTTTACGGACTGCCCCATGCCGTCGCGGATCGTCTTTCCGCCGCCGAACTTGGACTCGTCGCCATATGTGGTATAGTCTTTTTCTACTTCTATGATCAGATTGGTGTCTGCCAGACGTACCTTGTCCCCGACGGTAGGGCCGTACATCATTGCATACTTTTCACCGGAAATTCTGTAGCTCATGCCATCTCCTCCTTACATAAACCCTTTTAATGCAGCTGTCTGCAGTGCTGTTGCTTTTGTCGCTTCCACGGCCTGGTCGCAGGTCAGATCATTCAGACCATAGATGCGCCGAGCGCCGCCCATCTGCGTCAGAACCACTTCCTTTTCCTCGCCCGGTTCAAACCGTACAGACGTACCGGATGGAATGTCCAGATGATATCCGTAAGCAGCAGCCCGGTCAAAGGAAAGCTGACGGTTTACCTCAAAAAAGTGAAAATGTGATCCCACCTGCACCGGACGGTCGCCGGTATGCTTTACCGTAACCGTAACAGTTGGTTTCCCCTCATTTAATATAATCTCTCTGTCTTTTGGAATGATGGCTCCAATTTTCATTCTTCAATCGCTCCTTCCTATTGAATCGGGTTGTGTACGGTCACAAGCTTGGTGCCGTCCGGGAATGTCGCTTCCACCTGAACCTCATGCACCATATCCGCCACTCCATCCATGACATCCTCCTTTGTGAGGATTTTCGTGCCGAGCGTCATAAGCTCGACCACACTTTTTCCATCCCGGGCATATTCAAGCAGCTCTGAGCTGATGTAAGCGATTGCTTCCACATAGTTCAGCTTCAATCCTCTGCTCCTCCGCTGTTTCGCCAATTCTCCTGCCATGTGAAGCATCAGCTTTTCCTGTTCCTTCGGATTCAAACGCATAACAAATTCTTCCTTCCTTTGATGATGGTAAATAAATGGAAACAAAAAAGGAGTCTATTATCAGAAATAGACTCCTTTGTCGTTCTTGTTAAGAGCAAAGCCTCCTTAAGGCCGCCGCTTCTGGCATTATAGATTATTTGAAAACGGCTGTCAAGCTTCATTTCGGATTTTCCGCGGCTTCTCTGCTGCTTTTCGCGGCTCATTTGTTCGGGTCTGCACATGAAAATATCCCGGCAGAGGCGAATCGACCGGGATGTTTTCAAGGAAAAATTAAGTGACTTTTGATACTGAAACCTGTTTTTTTCTGGAGGTTTGTACAGGTTTTCTTTCAGTTGTCGCCATTATAATTGGGAAAAAACGTGTGCGCAAGCCGGGGTGGGGGTTTCTTTTTGAAAAAATTTTTTGACCGCATATTTAAAGCTTTTTTTGGGGCTGCCGACAAAAAAATATCCCCATCCGGGGGTCACGGGTTTTCCGCGGTTTTATCAGTATTCGATAAGAGAAAGGATATCCATAATAACTTCGAATGGTGTCTGGCGCCAATATGGCTCATGAAGGATGATTACGCTTGCTTTTTCATGCGCTTCGCGGTAATATCGAATCAGTCTAATGGAAATGAATGGTTCGATCAAGGTCAATCGTAAGCATAATCAATCTTTAAATGCAAGGGCAAATGCAGGGGCGATTGCCCGCCCGTTAACGAGGAGGAAGCGATGATTATTTATGTCAATGCCGGAGCAGACCGGGATGGAAATGGGACGAAGGAGCGTCCGTTTAAGCACATGAACGATGCTGCAAAAATCGCCCGGCCGGGAGATGAGGTTGTCGTTGCGCCGGGGATTTACCGTGAGTATGTGGATCCGGTGTATGCGGGAATGGAGGACGCACGGATTGTATATCGAAGTGAGGAACCGCTCGCCGCTGTGATTACCGGCGCAGAGCAGATAAAGAACTGGGAGCCGTATGAAGGAACGGTCTGGACGGCGCGGGTGAAAAACAGCATCTTTGGCGAATACAATCCGTACACGACCTATGTGTATGGCGACTGGTATTTTGCGAAAGCGGACAAACATACCGGCTGTGTTTATCTGAATGACCGGGCTATGTATGAGACGGCTACCCTCGAAGAGTGTATCAGAGGTGAGGTGTATGAATGCAGCTGGTCGCCGGAGGAGTCGGTTTACAAATGGTATACCAGACAGGATGAGGAAACAGACGAGACCGTTCTCTACGCAAATTTCCAGGGGAAGAATCCGAATGAGGAAATGGTAGAAATCAATGTGAGGCGGGAGTGCTTTTTTCCGTCGAAAACGGGTGTGGACTACATTACCGTCCGGGGCTTCCAGATCAATAAGGCTGCGACGACCTGGGCGCCGCCTGCCGCGTTTCAGGACGGGATGATTGGTCCGCACTGGAGCAGGGGCTGGATCATTGAGGACTGTGAGATTTCCGACAGCAAATGCGCGGGCATCTCTCTTGGAAAATACCTCGATCCCGAAAATGATCATTATTTTACATATAAACAGGTAAAAAGTCCGACACAGATGGAGCGCGACGCCGTGTGCCGCGGGCAGTATCACGGCTGGCTGAAGGAGAAGGTCGGCGGTCATATCATCCGGCGCAACAACATCCATCACTGTGAGCAGGGCGGCATCATCGGGCGTATGGGCGGCGTGTTCAGCGTGATCGAGGACAACCACATTCATCATATCAATAACATGATGGAGCTGGGCGGGGCGGAAATTGCCGGAATCAAAATGCACGCTGCAATCGATGTCATCATGCGCCGCAATCACATCCATCACTGTACGATGGGCATCTGGTGCGACTGGGAGGCACAGGGAACGCGCCTGACGCAGAACCTGTTGCATGACAACCAGCGGCCATCCTTTGCGAAAAACCTGAAAGGCGGCATGATGTCTCAGGATATTTTCGTGGAGGTGGGGCATGGCCCAACTCTGATTGACAACAACATTCTGCTCTCCGATGTATCACTGCGGTTTGCGACCCAGGGCGTGGCGCTGGTTCATAACCTGATCTGCGGGGCGTTTACCTGCGTCGGGGACGGCACCGGCTGGCGCTATACGCCGTACCATATCCCGCATCGCACGGAGGTCATGGGCTTCATGACCATCCTGCATGGGGACGACCGCTTCTATAACAATATTTTTGTCCAGAAATGGCCCTCCGCAGATGTGATTACTGAGCGCGATTCCACGGAAGGTTTTGACACGGAAAACCGCGCTGCCGGCACCTGGATGTTTGATGAGTACCCGACTTATGACGAGTGGATGGCACAGTTTGACTTTACGAAGCCCGCCGATATGGCGAAATGCGAGCCGGCGCATTTCGGACATCTTCCGGTATGGGCAGAGGGCAACGTGTACCTCGGCGGTGCAAAAGCGTGCAGACACGACAAGAGTGGTCTTGTAGTCGAAAACGACCGCGGCGACATCCGCATCGAGCTAGCCGAGAGAGACGGGAAGCTTTATCTGGATATGAATATCTATGAGATGCTGGAAGGATTTACGGCAGGAATGATTCACACCGAAATGCTTGGAAAGGCATTTGAACCGGAACAGCCCTACGAAAATCCGGATGGAACGGCCATCCGGTTTGACTCTGATTATCTGGGAGAGCACCGCAGTGCCGATGTGATTCCGGGACCATTCGCGAGCGCCGCGGATGCAAAAAAGGCGGTTTTCTCCTGATTCATCAGGTGTTTTTGTAAGCCGCAAACTGTTTTTCAAAGGTCTCTTCGCTGTAGGACTCATTTAAGCTGATTCTGTTTAGGGCCTCCTGATCAAAGCTTCTGCTGCGGCATCTTTTATAGGCGGGCTCTAATAAAAACTCGACTCTTGCTTTTAAGATTGTTTTATAAAAACGCTTGCGAATATCTGTGAGAAAAGCCTGGCTGTCAATGAAATCCATAATTGCGGGCATTGCGCGAAGGATAGCAGGGACGACGGTAAGCACCGCTTCTGTTATTCTTTCGCTGTACCCGGAGGACAGCAGATCATAATAGCTTAACTTTTCTTTATTCATTGCGAGAGCTGCCTTTGGGAAAAGCAGAACCCGTCTCATGATCTCTTTTTCATCGGAAAGGATCTGTTCCATTCCATGCGAGGCCAAAGCCGGGAACAGCGTACTGCCATTGTCATAGATTGGCGATGCTTTTATGCTGCCATCTTTACTGACAAGATATCCCCAGTTCCCCATATGCCTGTCAAAGTTCCCGACGAGTGCATCGCCGATAAAGCGCTGCCAATAGCTGTCCAGTAATTCATTTTGCTTTTGCTTTAGCACAGAATCTCTTGACAGGACATATTCCAACTGTGCGTATTCCGGAACCCTGCCCACATCGCTGCTGTCATAATATTTTCGCAGGTACCTTCCGAATTCAATCAAGTGTTCCGAATCGCTGGTGAAATTTTTGCACGCAACTAAAAGCTCATGGTTTCTGGTAGCTAAAAAGGTTTCATGCGTATCAAAGCCAATCAGGCTGAGGATGTGGCTCGATAAATATTCGGACAGTACATTATTAACATAGCTGGTATCCAGATCATTCATTCGGGTATGCTGCTCCGAATACTTGATGAGATATCTCTCTTTGTTCGGACTAAGCAATCCTTCCTTCCGGTCAGAACCGCCATAATCCGCAAAAATATCTTCCGCCCAGTCATCCAGAGATGGCAGGCAGTTCATTTCAGAAGAGTCGGAGGATATTCCATGCATCTGGTTTAGCTCCTTCCTTATACTTTATATATCATGTCACCTGGATTATAGTAAACGACTAATGTCGTTTACTATAATTGATGCTATTGAGGAGGGATCGGGTACCATTACATAGCTGTTACAAAAACAGTTCTTCCCCTGTAATGGTGCCTGGCACCTGTGATTTCAGATAAAGCACAGAGGCCTGAATGGTCTGCTCAATGAACCTTTGGATGGTTTTCTCATCTTCCTGATTTTGCATACCGACATTCAGCCCAATATACTGAACTAACGCGGTATTTGTCTGTGAGATAAAAATAAACGCATCATCGACATTGAGATTTTCGCTCAGTTCACCTTGAGATTTCATTTCTTTCAGCAAAGCGTTCATGCGCTCCGCCCATTTTTCCTGGTAGATTTTTATATGTTCGCTAACGGGATTCGGCTCCCTGTTATTCTGTGTATGAATCTGGAATAAAAGTAAAAGAGACAGGTTCTGCCTTTCTTTTAAAATTATATCATAAAAATTTCGCAGTTGCTGTACAAATACAGTAGTTGGGTTCTCTGTATGAACGGACGGTTGCATATAAAGCTTCTCTGCAAGAATTTTAACTATCTGCGCCCCCAACTCCTGCATGATATCATCCATGTTTTTAAAGTATTTATAGAGGGTAACGGTTGATATGTCCAGATTCTTTGCCAGCTGCTGCATGCTGAAGGCAGATACTCCTTCTTCAAGAAACATTTCTTTCGCCGCTGCCAGAATTTCGTTCTTTCGGCGATCGCGCATCTGTTCAAAATAAGCTGTCTTATCCATAGGATTCCTTTCTTTGTACATCTGAATCAACACCTATTTTACCGATGCTTTTTCGAAGAGTCAAATAGCAATTTTCACAAATCAGGGGTGTGATATTTGGCTATTATCACATCTTGCATTTTTGGACACTTAGAGTTAATATTGTGTTAATTGAACTTACATTAGGTTAATATATTGCTGAAAATGCAATGCGTGAAATGTTCTACAGGATCATGCTCTTTTGCAGTAAATGCAATGAATGAATTCAGGATGGAGAGCTGCGCCGGGAAAAATGCTTTGTGACGGGCGCGGCCTGTCAAAAATCGATGCAGGACATAAAAAGGACAAGGAGGAATTTCGAGATGTTGCAGCTAGCGACAATTTTTCAGGATGGAATGATTCTGCAAAGGGAAAAACCGGTCACCGTATGGGGGACGGGCACTCCGGGAGCGTCTGTAACCGCGGAGATTCAGGGGAAGCAAGCCAGCGCGATTACGAATGAACAGGGCAACTGGCGTGTGGTTTTGCCCGCGCTTTCGGCTTCGGAAGAGGAGCAGCTCGTGATCTGCTCGGGTGAGGAGATGATTGTCTGCCGGGATGTCGCGGTTGGAGAGGTATGGGTCGCGGGCGGACAGTCTAATATGGAATTTCATATGCGTTATGAAAAGTATTTAAAAGATGCGCTGAACGACTGTCCAAACCGGCGCATCCGGTTTTTTGATGTGCCGGAAGTCTGCTACGATGGCCAGCTGGAGGAGTTTGACTACAGCCGCCAGAACATCTGGCGCAGTGTTACTGCAGAAGATTTAGAGTATTTCAGTGCAGTCGGCTATTATTTTGAGAAGGAAATTTGCGATGCGCTGGATGTCCCGGTCGGGATCATCGGGTGCAACTGGGGCGGGACGACCGCTTCCGCATGGATGAACCCGGAGACCGTGAGGAACTGCGGCCTGCCCTGGATGCTGGATTATGAGAAACGCATTTCTACGATGGATATGGATGATTATTGGAAAAAACAGCATCATAATCCGATGAATGATCGGGGAGACCTGTTTGCCGATCCATTTTCGGAATTTGTGATGCCGCGCACTCCGTCCGAGGAAGAAATACAGGATTTCTTCGCTCATGTGCCGGGCAACTTTAATGATTATTTTGAACTGCTGCAGCCGCAGGAGATTCCCGGAAGCCTGTACGAGCATATGCTCAGAACGATTGCGCCGTACGCAATCCGGGGATTCTTGTGGTACCAGGGAGAGAGCGACGACGTCCCGGGGAAAAATATTTTATACAAAGATATGCTGACCGGGCTGATCGGAGACTGGAGAGCACTCTGGAAGGACGCAAATCTCCCCTTCCTTATCGTTCAGCTGCCGGGATTTGGCACATGGCTTCTGGACACCGAGACCAATCATTATCCGATTATCCGAAAGTGTCAGGAGCAGGTCGCGGATACCGTAAATGACGTGTACCTTTGCTCTATCTCAGATGTGGGTGAGGAAAAAGATATTCATCCAAAAAACAAAAAGGCGGTCGGTGAGCGCCTGGCCCTGCTCGCGAGAGGACATGTATATAGCGCGGAAGCAGGATCAAGAGGGCTTTTATGCGATGCACCCCGCGCCATTTCCGCAGAAAGGAATGGAGCTGAGATTAAGATCACCTTCCACTACGCCGGAGATGGCCTGCGGATTGCCGGAGATTCCATCGATGCGCTGAAACTGTATAATGATGCAGGAAAAGAACTGCCCTATGTTTTCCGGGCAGAGGGTGACCGGCTGGTGCTTAGGCTTGCTGAAGCAGAAGCACACTTGGGCTCATCTACAGAACGAGATGCAGGTGGAGAAATGATTTCGCAGTTAAATGGCGATGCGGAAAAATCTGCTTGTGCAACAGTAACTCCGGAAAGAATACAGATAAAGTTCGCCCAGACCCCCTGGTTCCTCGTGAACGTTTACAATTCGGCAGGAATACCGGCTGTTCCATTTGAATTTGTATGCTGAAAAAAATGGAAGTGCGACGAATCAGGAAGCGTATCTCGAAGTGATTACCTGGCATTTGGTCTCGTAGACACAGGTGTATGCCGCGAGTCTGAATATCGGGGACGCTTTTACAGTGAAATAAGGAATATGGTAACTGCAGCAACCCAGGAAGTGATAACGGATAAAGTGAAAACAGACGGAGGAATCAATCGATGAGAACAAACTACGAGACACCGGCGGAATACGCGAAAAAGGCACTTGAGATTACAGAGCAGACATCTGCGGTCGGCGCCCGGCGGCCAGAACATTTCAAAGAGGTAATGCGGAAAAACCGTGGGGCATTATCCATCTTTGGACCTTATGGACCAGCAAAGGACGGAATGGAGCGAAAAAACCCGGTTATTGTTGCTCTTGGCGATAGTGTCACCGCCGGACATTTTGAATACGCAGGAGATCCAGAAGTTTTATTTGCCAAAGTGGATAAGGGAGAACTGGAGGAAGGAGACGTAATTGAAATCACAGACGCACGTGAGTGTTATTTGGAACGTTTCCGCAGTCATTTGATTGATAAATATGAGCAGACATCTGTGAGTACGATTAATTCTGGTATCGCCGGTGATACGATGTATGGCATGCAAAAACGCCTTTATCGGGATGTCATCCGTTACCAGCCGGACCTGGTACTGATTAACGGTTCTTTGAATTGGGGAGTTGAGTGTGGAGATACGGAAACATACCGAAAGCTTTTACTCGAGGTAGTTAACACAATAAAGAATGAGACAAAAGCAGATATTGTGCTCATGACTCCGAATATGGACATACCACCATGTGGTTTAGGAGCTGCCAATACAGAAGATGCAGATATTCCTTCATTTGGACAGAATATTGCTTGTACCCTGCAGGATCGTGTACGAGTGATTCGGGAACTTGCCGTGCAGGAGGAAGTATGCCTTGCCGACACCTATGCAGTCTGGGAAGCTTATGAAGCGGCTGGCTATCCGGTAAAAGCACTTCTGGCAAATGGGATGAATCATCCCTCAAAGACGGGGCATGAGATGTATGCCCGTGTGCTGATGAAGCTGATGCAGTAGTGTGTAGAATTCTCGTGTCGTAATGCAGGCTTTTCGTATATGGTATACCGGAAATGTTTATAATGGAATCGGAAAAGAATAAAAATAATCGAAAATGTTCAAAAATCAGGTCGGGTTTGGAAGATTCAAATCCGGCCTTTTCCGTTTATGCATTCTCCGATTATCAGAATTTTTTATATAAGTGTCCACAACTGACAATAGTATCACCGTGATTTCATGAAACAACAAAAGAAATTTTACTCATTGGCATTACACGGGACTGCTGTCGGCAGAGCAGGTGGTTATGAGTGAAAATATTCTTGCGGATACGATAACATTCCCGTATAATGAGATCATAATCAGCGCGAAATAGAAAGGGTGAAACGATGAGTTTTTCAAAGGATTTTTTATGGGGCGCGGCTTCTGCTGCACATCAGATTGAAGGGGCTTTTGATGAAGACGGAAAGGGCATGGGAATCTGGGATACGCTGACCAGAGAGCCGGGGCATATCGCGCACGGGGAAAATGGCGATGTGGCCTGCGATCACTATCATCATTACAAAGAGGACGTTGCCATGATGAAGGAAATCGGGCTGAAAAGCTACCGGTTTTCGATCAGCTGGCCGCGCGTCCTGCCGCAGGGAACGGGGAAGGTCAACCAGGCCGGGCTGGACTTTTACCGGAATCTCATCGAGGAGCTGCTTGCAGCCGGGATTGAACCGATGATTACACTGTATCACTGGAATCTGCCCGCGGCTCTATATGAAAAGGGCGGCTGGAAGAATCCGGAGAGTCCTCTGTGGTTTGAAGAATATGTCGATCTCGTTACGAAGGCGTTTGGCGAAAAGGTGAAGTACTGGATGACCTTTAACGAGCCGCAGCTTTTTGTAGGAGCCGGTCTGGCGGGCGGCGTGCATGCCCCGTTTGAGCGGAATGAAGAGGCTGTGATAATGGAGATCACCCGGAATGTCCTTCTTGCGCATGGCAGAGCGGTCCGGAAAATCCGTGAAAACTGCCGGGCGGATGTGAAGGTTGGATTTGCACCGACCGGAGAGTGTGTGATTCCGAAGGACCTCTCGGAAGAGAGCATCGAGGAGGCGAGAAAAGCCAGCTTTGCAATTTCTCCGTTTATGTTTCCGGGCGCCAATACCTGGTGGGCGGACCCGATCTTTAAGGGAGAATTCCCGGAGGAGGCAAAGCAGCTGTTTGGGGACCGGCTTCCTGTTTTTGACGCGGATGAATGGGCACTGATTTCCCAGCCGTTGGATTTTTATGGATTTAATATTTATCAGGCGGGAGGCAATCCGTTTCCACCGAATGAATATGGGTACGACCGTTATTCTTATCAGGGCAGCCCGAAAACGGCGATGGGATGGAATATTACACCGGACATTATGTACTGGTGCTGCCGCTTTTTCTACGAGCGCTATCAGAAGCCGCTGCTGATCACAGAAAACGGGATGGCCTGCAATGACTTCGTCTCGCTGGATGAGAAGGTGCACGACCCGGCAAGGATTGACTTCATTCACCGCTATCTGCTGTCCCTGAAAAAGGCGGCGGAGGAAGGTATTCCGGTTCTGGGATATTGTTATTGGTCCATTATGGACAATTATGAGTGGGCGGAAGGCTACGATAAGCGGTTCGGCCTGATCTATGTAGACTACCGCACACAGGAGAGAACCCTGAAGGATTCCGCATACTGGTATCAGCAGGTCATAGCGGAAAACGGGGAGAAGCTGTGAGAAATTATTACTTATGATAGCAATAAAGGTGCTGTTGATAGCAATAAAGGTGCTGTTGATAGCGGTAAAGGTGCTGTGTATGGTTGACGTACGGCACCTTTGTATGTACAGAGTCGGGCGAGGGGTTTTGCGGCTAAAGCCGCAACCGGCTCTCTCGTATCATAGAAATGCAGAAAAGAAGGGAAACGAGGAAAATGAGTCAGTGGATTTGGCATTTTGGCGAGTTTGAGATTTATCACAACATGATGCTTCATACCAGAAGGATGGAATACGGGCATCCGGAGCCGCCGGTCTGGAAGGTGTACGCGCCGGAGCCGGTCATCCTGTTTTCAAAAAAGGGTATAACGGACGGCGGCAGCGTGCGGATAACTGCGTGCGGCGAGTACTGCGCGAAGGTTACGCGGGAGGACGGAGTCACTGAGAATTATGGAAAGAACAGGGAACTTGTGCTGCAGCCGGGAGACTATCTTCTGGAAATCCGTGTGATGAATACAGATACATTTCCGGCGCTGTATGTCGAGGGCGCAGTGGAAAGTGATGCGACCTGGCTTTCAGATGATTTCTCTGCGAACCTGCGGGCGGTGGGGACGTCGGAACTATTCACTGACCGGGATGCGCGGCCGGATGTGTTCCCGTTTGCATATGAACCGGTTTCGTTTGTCAGCAAAGAGATGGTAGACGGCGGCGTCCTGTTTGACTTCGGAAAGGAAACCTTTGCGCGGGTGAGACTGGATGGGCTGAATGAGCTGGACGGTCTGGATGGGTCGGATGACCTGAATGAGCTGGACAGATTGGATGGCCGGAATGGGCTGACCGGGGACAGGGTGATTGTGCGGTATGGGGAATCCCGGGAAGAGGCGCTAGATCCGCAGTGGGCGGTCATCCGGTTTGAGGACACACCGGAAAACGGCACGCTGAGTTACCCTGCTTACGCGTTCCGCTATCTGTTTGTCAGTGATGCGAATGCGAAAGTATCTGCGGAATACGAGTACCTGCCGCTTCCATACCGGGGAAGCTTTTCCTGTGAGGACGATCTGATTAACCGGATTTGGAAGATGGCGGCCTATACATTCCATCTGAACAGCCGGGAGTTTTTCCTGGACGGCATCAAGCGGGACCGCTGGGTCTGGTCCGGGGACGCGTACCAGAGCCTGTTTGTTAATCACTATCTGTTTTTTGATCCGGAGATTGAAAAGCGCACACTGACTGCGCTGGGCGGAAAGCGCCCGTTTGTGCGCCACATCAATAAAATCAATGACTATACGTTCCTGTGGGTGATGTCGATTTACGAATATTACCGGACCTACGGCGATCGGACGTATCTGGAGCAGATCAAACCGCAGCTGGATGAGGTGATGAAGTTCTGCATGGGACGAGCAGATGTCGACGGGTTTGTCCGGGCGCGCGAGGGCGACTGGATCTTTATCGACTGGGCGGATATCGACCGGGAAGGCGCACTGTGTGGTGAGCAGATCCTGTACGCAAAGGCGCTGGAATGCTACGCATATCTCTGCGGCGTTCTGGGCGAGGACGCGGGCGGGCTGAACGAGCAGGCGCAGGCGCTGCAGGAGAAGATTCAGAGGTATTTTTACGATGATGAGAAAAAAGTGTTTATCGACAGCTATGAATCCGGGCGCAGGCATGTGACGCGCCATTGCAACCTCCTGGCATATCTCTATCTTCCGTGCGGCGGGGAGCAGAAAAAGGAGATTTATCAGAGAGTTATCCTTAACGATGCGGTGCCGCAAATTACAACGCCATATTTTAAGTTTTTCGAGAATCAGGTGCATTGCATGGAAGGGAATATGAAATATCTGGAGGATTCTGTCCGCGATTACTACGGCGGTATGCTGCAGGCCGGGGCGACGACGTTGTTCGAGGAGTTTGACCCGACCCAAAAAGGGGCGGAGCATTATGCGATGTATGGGCATCCTTATGAGAAATCCCTGTGTCATGCCTGGAGTACGAGCCCGATTTATCTGTTTGGCGCGTATCTGCTCGGTGTTCAAAATACAGGCGTCGCCCATGACACCTTCGAAGTGCGCCCGTATCTGGGCGGCATGAACTGCTTTTCGAGAAAGGTACCGGCACCGGGCGGTATGAACTGCTTTTCGGGGAAAGCGCCGGCACCGGGAGGTATGAAATGCTTCTCCGGGACAGTGCCGGTGCCGGGCGGTTATGTGCGCGTGCAGGCGGACGAAGCATCTCTGCGGGTAACCGCCGACATTGATGGAGGAACCCTCTGGGCGTATGGGAAATCGTATCCGCTTCAGGCGGGAGTGGAAAAGGTGATTGAAAGAAAAGAAGGGATGCAATGATTGAATTGAGACGCTGTGCTTCTGCTGACTACATTATTAAAGAAAATCCGGTTGAATTGTGGTAAATATCGTGGTAATCTACAGGTAAAGAGAACGTGTAAATTTGTATACGGTCAGGCGAATCCGGCAAAATGGGGAGGTGCAGGGATGGGATATTATCTGAACCCGGAAGATATTCTTGAATTGTATAAAAGCGAGACAAAGAAGCCATACTTTGTGGATAAGACAGAGATGTTATCGGACCTGATTACTCTTCTGGAGCAGGGACGAAACTATATTTCCGTCACAAGACCGCGGAGATTCGGGAAATCCGTGGCGGCCGCAATGATTGGCTCCTTTTTCGGTAAAGGAGCGGACGGTGCAGAAGTGTTTTCCCGCCTTAAGGTGGCCGGAAATCAGGATTATGCAAAGCATCTGAATCAGCATAATCTGATTTATATTGACTTCAGCAAGGATGCATCGGAATGCAGCTCGTATAAAGAGTATATTGATACAATTAAGATGCGCCTGTTAAATGACTTAAAGGGAACTTATCCAAATGCGAAGATTCGGGAGACAGATTCCCTGGGAGCTATCCTGCGTACAGTCTCACTGGCGTACAATAATGAAAAGTTCCTGATGGTTTTCGACGAATGGGACTATATTTTTCACAAGGACTATTTCACAGAATCAGACAGAGGCAAATACACTGCTTTCCTTGGGGATATGACGAAAGGCAGGGCATATGTAGAGCTGGCATATCTGACCGGCGTCCTCCCGATTAGAAAGTATTCCGCCAGTGATACGATGAACCATTTCGCGGAGTATAATATGGCGAACAGTATTCAATTCCGGGAGTACTTCGGGTTTACGAACGCCGAGGTTGACGAACTGTATCGGCGCTATCTGAAAATCACCCCGGCTCCGGCCATATCCCGCGAGAATCTGGCAGACTGGTACGATGGGTATTATAAGGAAAAAAGAGAAAGCATTTATAATCCAAATTCGGTTGTGCGTGCCCTTGCGGAAAATATGGTTAGTGCTTACTGGCCAAAAACCGGCGGGTATAATGAACTGAAGGATTATATTGTGAACGATATTGACGGGGCTCGAGAGGCAGTGATGTTGCTTGTCGCCGGAGAGCCGGTAGAAGCAGATATATCTGAATATGCAACTACGACTCCGGTGCTTGAAAAAAGAAATGAGATCTTTTCAGCCATGGTCGTATACGGATATCTGAATTATTGTGATGGCTGTGTGCGAATACCGAATAAAGAGCTTAAAACAGAGTTTGACAGGATTATACGGACAGAACCGAAATACAGCTATATGCGCGAGTTGGAAAAAGAGTCCGCACGCATCCTGCAGGCGACGTATGACGGGGCTGAGGAAACGGTCGGAAAGATACTGGCGATCGTACACATAACAGAATCGCCGTTAAAAGCTTATAACAATGAAGCGGAACTTTCCGGCAGCGTAAAGCTTGCCTATATCGCAGCGAGAAATAAATATGATATCAAGCGAGAGGATCAGGCGGGAATCGGTTATGTGGATTATATTTTTTACCCTCATAATCGTTCCGCAGAGGAGAGCCTCGCCATGCAGAATCGTGCTTCGCACGATGGCTCGGCCTACGTCCTCGATTCGCTTCGCGAATCAGGACATGAGAATGATGGCATTATCATCGAACTAAAAGTCGATGATTCCCCGGAGACCGCGCTGCAGCAGATCAAAGATAAAAACTACGCACTGAAGTTTCAGGGGAAACTCGGCGAACAGCCGAAAACAACCGGGAGAATTATTCTGGTCGGAATCGGATACAGCCGCAAGGATAAGGTACACCGGTGCAGGATAGAGATTGTGCAGAATGCATAGTGGGAATCCTTACCCGCTTATTTCAGGTTCACGGGAAAAAGAAAAATTTTAAAATCCGGTTGCATTCCTGTCTTCTTTTGGATATAATATCTGTGAGGAGAAAAGCAGAATGCCAGACACCTCGAAAGCGGTGAATCTCCACCATTAAGCGAGAAAGAAAAAGCTGGTGAGTCTCCACCATAAAGAGAGAACCGGAAAAAGCTGGTGAGTCTCTACCACACAAGTGAGAACCGGAAAATGTGGGGGCGAGTAATCGTCCCCATTTCCATATATTGGAGAGATATGAAATTTTATAATGTAAAAGATGACTATATCCGATTTATAAGGGAATATGACAATAAGGTAGCAGTAAACAAGCGAGAAAGTCGTCCATATGTAGGAATTATTCTTGAAGTTGATGGCATCAAATATTACGCGCCGTTTACATCACCCAAACCGAAGCATCAGAAGATGCGGAATGGCAAGGATTTCAGAAAGATACATGATGGCAAGTATGGTGCTATTAACTTTAACAATATGATTCCGGTTCCAGATGAAGCTGTTTTATTGATGGATATTGATAATGAGCCTGACGAGCAATATCGGAGATTGCTTCAGAATCAGTATCGTTCTGTCAAAAAAGATACGGATGCGATAATAAAAACAGCAAGGAATCTCAGAACCCTGGTTTTAAAAGATGATTCGGAACTGACTACATATGATAGAAATATCAAAACAAGATGTTGCAATTTAGCGTTGCTTGAATCGGTGTATAAAAATTATAAATAGCATTTTTCGCAGTTTATGGAATCTTTTTAACACCATGGCACGAATGGCCGGGTTTGACAGCACGAATGGTTCCCCAAAAAGGGAAAAATGGTATACTCAGAATAAGATGCAGAAAGTGCGTGAATGTGTGAAGAGGCCGCGAGTCCTCTTTATTGTCATACGTATATAAAGAAAAGGCCGAGCAGATATGCCCCGCAAGGGAGGTATGTCTGCTCGACCGGCAAAAAATAAAAGCGGAAAAGGCACAGACACGGCTTGACACAGCTGCGGATTGTGTAATGATGTAAAAATAAAAAGAAAATTTTCAGGAAAGGACTTGACAGGCGATGACGAACCGGAATAGACTTTCACAGACAGACAGACAGACAGACAGACAGACAGACAGACAGACAGACAGACAGACA
>JAJQDT010000060.1:0-90650 GCA_021202075.1 Lachnospiraceae bacterium
TGTTTGTAATACCTTCTTGTTTTTCTTTACCCGCTACCTCTCAGTTTCAAACTTCATGTCCTCCTCACAGCGTCATATACACTCGAACAACCTGTTTTATCATATGTTCATACTCGCCTGCGAGTATGGACGCAGGCCGTGCCTTGCGCGAAACGCAACTTTTCATGCGCGGCTTTCACTGTATGTCCAGGCTATATCTCAATCTCACTTTCGCAATTCTATCATTCTGATGTTCATAAGTCAAGTGCGGCATATCTGTTAATCTATTGTTCTCACTGTTCCTTTTCTTCTTCAATCAGCACTTCTTTACCCCGAAAAGCAAACCCGTATTTTCGAACCCTGCGGATTCCTCCTGCTTTCAGATCCGTCTCATATTTCATATCCCGGATCTGGTCAAGAGCCCGCCTTGTCGTATCGTTCAGCGTCTTCTCTTTTTTGGGGTCAAACACCTTAAACTCAATAATAATACCGTCCTGTGTTTTATCCAACGGCTCTATCGACACATCATAGCGTCCGAAACCACTTTCCCGATTTGATGTCAGGATATGCGTATCGTTCAGATCCGCGATCAGGCCCAACGTGAATCCATGATAAAACTGCTCGGCCATTTCACTTTCCGAGGAAGCACTCCCTACATCAAAATAGCTGAAAGTCCGAAGGGTCACTTTTTCCATATATCTCTGCATCCCCTCCAGATTTCCCTTCAGGAGCATCTCAATAAATCCTGTATAGTTGTCATAGGATCCGGAAAACCATTTCTCAACCAGATGGTAAAAGGCTTCCCGCACCTCATAATTGGTCAGCTGTATTTCATAAGCCTTTTCACGTTCCTGCACAATCTTTACATAGCCGGTAGTCAAAAACCAGCTCCAGACCGTTTTTGAATCATTGGTTAACTCCGCATAAGTAATGGATTCATCAATCTCTGTCACAATAGAGCCGCCCTGCAGCAGCGTTTCAAACTCATCCTTAATGCGGAGAGAGCCTTCCTGCACCAGCTTGCCAACCAACGCATTTCCGCTGGTATTCATCCAGTAGGGCTTTAGTTTCTTTTCACTCAGAAAATTAATGATAGACCACGGATTGTAGATCCTGCATTGTTTCCCAAATCGAAATCCGTCATACCAGCGTTTCACCTGTTCTTTCTGTCCTGACATGCCATATACATCCAGAGCCTCAAAAACTTCTTTCTCTGTAAATCCAAAACAGGTCTCATACATCTCTACTGTAGAAGTTACAACACGCGGATTATTCAGATCAGAAAAGATGGATTCCTGCGTAATTCTGGTTAAATCGGTAGCGCCCCCTCGCTCTGCTCGGCGGCAGTTCGTGCTGCCCATTCCAGTACGCTCCGCGTAGGGCAGCACTCCCGTCATCAATCCCCGATCCAGCCAGGGATTATCCTTGAACGCGGCATGGAACATACGGCGGATATACTTGATCGCATCCTCCCAGTAGCCTGCGGTATAAGCCTCCAACATGGGAGTATCGTACTCATCGATCAGAATCATGACTTTTTTCCCAAAATGCCCATACATGCACTGGGAAAGAAACTGAACCGCACTCATGCTGTCTTCATCAGATGCTTTTTCGCAGAGAATATCTGTGAATTTCCTTTTTTCATATTCCGACAGCTTATCTGACTCCAGCAAATAAGAGTGCCTCCGAAACAATTGGGAAAGCACCGTCCGCATAACATGGCACATACTGGCATAGTTGTCCTGTTTTATATTTGCAAGGCTGAAATTGATGACAGGAATCGTTCCCTGAAGTTCTCTGAAATCCTCCTCTTTCCAGATAGAAAATCCCTCAAATAAATCATTTCTGCCATGAAAACGTATGGAAAAAAAGGTCTCCACCATGTTCAAAGTCAGGGTCTTTCCAAACCGCCTTGGGCGGGTAATCAATGTCACCTGATCCAGGCTGTTATACCAGTCCCTGATAAAATAAGTCTTATCTACATAAAATACATTTCTTCCTACGATATCTTCGAAGTCCGTAATACCCAGCGCAGCCTTTTTCAGCATAGCAAGCCCTCCAATCCTTTAATTTTCCCTGCGACACTACCCATATTTTAGCACATCCCGATTTTCAATAGAAGCAGGTTCTGCGTTTTTTCAAATCTGATATAAGCCTGAAAATTATTTGTTCCCTTCCATCTACTCAATCACCCGTGGTAAATCTCTCACTTCCGGGCAGAATGCTGCCGCACCAAGCCCGCTCCGGCACGACTGCCGGTTAATATGCGCTGCAAGCGCGCTTTTCTTCTGATAAGCCATACTCCAGGAACCTGCTTCGCAGAACCCTGTCGTTGACTTGCGAAGTTCGCCGCCGCAAGCGCCGCGAACTTCTTGCAAGTCATATTATAAGCATATCGCCTGTTTTTCTCAACCATAATTTTTGAATTTCATATGAACCTCTGTGGCGGACAATGCGGGAAAAGGGAATATCGCAATATAAACTGATCAAGGATTACGGCGTCTCGGCGGGACAGCTTTCACGGCTCCGAGCGGAGCAGAATGTATCTACGAATACGCTCAATATGCTATGTCAGATTCTGGACTGTCGGCTGGAAGATATTGCGGAATACCGAAAAGATGACGAGACTGACATTCAGAGCAGTTAAAAAGAGGAGGTGAATCCCCATATTGCATGGGATTGCATCTCCTCTTCAAATTTCATCCCGAATGGCCAGTGATGAAAGCGCGTAATACTCAGCCATCTTCCAGTATAAATTTATGGATGATCTCCGCCGCTCCGTCATGGTTATTGTCAGCTTTGGTCATGTAGTCCGCGTGCTGTGCAACGCCCGGGTAGGAATTGCGCATCGCTACGCCGATATGGGCAGCTTCGATCATGTCGATGTCGTTCGGCGCGTCTCCGGCTGAGACCGAGTCCTCAATTGGGATATTCAGATATTCGCACAGCCACCGCAACGCCTGTCCTTTGGAAACATGGGCGGGCACGATTTCGAGATACGCGTCGTTGGAAAAATAGCAGTCCAGAATGTCGCCGTATTGCCTCAATAAGTCCTGCTGAAATTGCTCAATGACATCCCGGCGCTCTGTCTCAATTGCGAGGACCTTGCATGGCTCCTGATCCAGCGCCTGCGCAATCGATGGCACAATGCGGAAGGTCTGCAGGGTACGTTTTACGTAATCATGGATTTCCTGACGTTCTTCCTCAGCGAGCACTTCCTTGTCTGAGAATGTCTGGATATGAATCCCCCGGCGCCTTGCATCCGCAAAAATATCCGGAACCAGTGAGCGGGAAATCGTCTTCCGATAGATACCCGTTTTGTGATAGCTGTCATAGATCTGCCCGCCATTGAACGCGATGATATAACAGCCTTCACGAACCAGGCCAAGACGCTCCGCCTGGATCCATGCGCTCGCGAGCGGACGGCCGGTCGTAAGAACGATTCTGTGTCCGGCCTGCAGCGCCAGATTCACTGCTTCCTGCGTGTCCGGCGTGATCTCTTTCCCGTCAGTTAAAAGTGTGCCATCCAGATCTGTAAAAAATATTTTTTTCATCATTACCCCCTATATCGCACCCTTATTCAGGCAAAAGAAGTTTTTCGCCTATTTCAAAGAACTTTCGTCCCTGATAAAAAAGAATCGGGATTATCCTTCTGTTCTGTAATCCCGATTCCCCTGGTGTACAGCCTTTCCGGCTTTCACACCGATATATTGATTGTTTCGTTTCCTACTCCGTGGTCATCTCCGTGCTGCTTTCCTCACTCGATCCATAAATGAAGTCATGCAGAATTTCCAGCGTCTCTTCCCAGTCCGGCACAAGCATATCCTGGCTGTTCACATAAATAGTACTGTACATCCCGTCATACGGTACGCGGCTGGTCTCAAAATCATACTCCAGCATATCCGGCAGCTCGGTCAGCATGCTCCAGATTTCCGTCTCGGAGATATTGGTTGTAATATACTCGAGAATCGACTGCATTTTTTCTGTCATCTGCGCCACGGACATCTGTTTCACTTCTTCCATCAGCTGCAGCAATACGTAGCGCTGGCGTTCGGTTCTCTGAAAGTCTGAATTTCCTACATAACGGTTTCTCGCATAGGCGACTGCCTGAACACCATCCGCATGAATGAGGCCGCCCTCTTCCGGGAAATAATGGGAAGTCGGATCAATATCCATCAGGCGCTCACACATATCCAGGATATAGCCATTCGCCACCTCGACTTCCTCCGCCGTCACTTCCAGATCTACACCGCCGATAATATCAATAATATCAACGAGATCCCAGAAGTCAACTGCCACATATTTATCTACTTCAATCTTAAAGTTCTCTGTGATCGTCTCACAGAGAAGCGGACCCGCGCCGTACGCATAAGCCGCATTCAGCTTTTTATAGCCCACATCTGGAATATTCACATAGGTATCGCGCATCAGAGATACCATCGTTACCCGGTTCGCCGCCTTATTAATAGAAACCAGTATCATGCAATCCGAGTTCCCATTCCAGGTTCTCTCCTGCCGGTCTACGCCAATCAGCAGGACATTGTAAATGTCTTCATCTGTGACAACATCCTTTGTCGTATCCATAGAATTCTGAATCTCGGCAAGCTCATCATCGCTCACCGCTTCACCGACGCCTTCATCGGTCTCCTCCTCCGGAACCGTCTCCTCCACGGTGACGGTATCATCCGAAACATAATTGACACTTCCGTACAAATCATGTCCCAGCTTGTAGACAAGACCGCCACTGACGAGTACAACACCGATTACGATACAAAAACTGATTAGAAAAGTCTTTTTAAGGTTCATCACATATTTCTCCTGCCTGCTGTAAAGTGCCTGTATATGGTTAAAATTCTCCGCCACAGTGAAGTTCATAGAACTTTCCTGTTGTAGAGTGTTGTATAAATAAGAATGCAGAATCCGTCCAGGCGCATCCTCACGAGCAATTTTGCTTTATAGGATGAGATGAGACACAGATTCTCCAACAGAACAAAAAAGCTTCCCGGTGCTACCGGGAAGCTTCATGCGGAGGATGGGACTTGAACCCACACGATATTGCTACCACAGGCACCTGAAGCCTGCGCGTCTGCCAATTCCGCCACCTCCGCGGCTACCAGAATCAATCTGGCTTTGGCTGTTTTCTTACAACCAGAGCGCGAGACGGGATTCGAACCCGCGACCCCTGCCTTGGCAAGGCAGTGCTCCACCACTGAGCCACTCGCGCATACGCTATTAACTTGTCAATTTTATTCGCTCACTGCTTTCCGTGCCGTTCAGCGAACAATAGATAATATACTACAACTTTCACCCCCTGTCAATAACTTTTTTCAATTTCAATACATCGAACTTTTTCTGCACTATTTTCCTTTTTATCAGACTATATACTGTACTTTATGAAGTAATTCACCAAATTTTGTCTGAGCGTTGTTTTTTTGCAATTTTACAGACAATTCCCCAGACTCTTTTTCATGCGATTATCGGCCCCGCACCCGGTAAACAGCAGACGCTCCGCAGGATCACAAATACCGTTGTATGGTTTTTCTCGTTCAACAGGAAGCTTTTCTCAATCCGAAAATCCCGCGCGCTCCGGACAGACTCTACCACATAATTCGGCTCCGTCGTATAGATGACAAGCACTGCTTCTTCTTTCAGCAGCCGACCGATGGTATGAAAAAAATCATGATAAAGTTTACGCAAAGCATGCCTGTCCGGTGTCGGAGCCGCTCCCGCACCCATGTCTGCGGCGGCAGCGGCGGTACCCACGCTTACGCTTCGCGGCATGTCGGTTATCACTTCATCAAACAGGTATTCATGCTGAAAAGTGAAAAAATCGCGATTAATATAATGAATCCGGCATTCCGCGCGTTCTGTATTTCTGCGCGCTTTGTCAATCGCTTCCGCGAAGATGTCCAGACCATACATCGTGCCCGCTTTTACGGCGCGGTCACGCTCAATGAGCATCGTGCCGACTCCGCAGAACGGATCCAGAATCTGCGCGTTTTCTTTCAGCCATGGCTGCGCCAGGCGAACGGCCAGCGCGGCATTTACGGGTGCAATGGATGCAGCGACCTGCTCCTTCCGATACGCAAATCGCTCATCAAGGGAAGAGGAAAGCTTCAGCATCGCGGCAAATGTGCCGTCTCTGCGCAGCACCAGCCGAATCTCGATCTCGTAATCCGTCACGGAATTGACCAGACGCGCATCCGAAGCACGCTCCAGCGCAGAGGAGATGCGGCGAAGATAAACGCCCCTCTTTTCCCAGAATTCCCCCGCGCAGAACATATCCCTGGCATGATGAGCCGCACTCGTTTTGCTGGAAGATTCGCTCTCTTCCCTCCTGTGCGATGACGCAGGGAACGGCTTGTCTTCCACTGGCATCGTTCCTTTTCCGGCCTCAGACGCCGCATGGTCTGAACGTGTTGTCAGATTCTTTCGAGAAGTCGAATCCGCCGTCGTACCGGCTGCCCCGTCTCTGAGCTCAATCCGGTACAAAAAAGCTCCCGCTCCATTATACATACGATCTGCAAAGGTCAATACCGGATTTGCAAGCAGCTCCCCGCAGCGCTCCGGGGAAGCCGCCGGAAGCGATTCTGTCTTTAAAGGAAAGAGCATCTCGCTGTAGGTGCGGATGGGACGAATTTCCTTTAACGGCGCACCGTCGACACGGAGACCTCCCGCAAGCATCGTAATTTTTCCTTTTGAAATCTGTTCCGCTGTCGCCTCTCTCTGCCGACGATTGGTCAGCAGGATCACATCCTCTTTTTCTTTTCCTCCTGAAAACCGATGGTGGCGAATCCCATGGCAGCGAAGAACCATTGCCTGAAGCATCCGGATCTCCTCTGAAACATGCTTCCACTCCTCCGGCGGCCAGGCAGACACTTCACGAAGTTCGGTAAGGCGTTTTTCCAGTTGCTCCGCGAGCGGACGAAAATCCAGTTCCGACATTGCTTTCAGATAGTCGGCCCGGATAAAAAGCGTCTCTTCCTTCTGCCAGGCGTCAAAAAGAACCGGAAGCAAATCTTCCGATTCCAGTTTACCAAGCACAAGCGCGGCATTTTTCCGCACCTTCGGATCCTCCGATTTCAGCAGGACACACAGCTTTGAAAAATCCCCGCCCAGCAGATACGCAAACTCACGCCTGTTTTTCTCATCCTTTAATTCATTGCGAAGAGAGATAAGGTTCGCCCGAACCTCATCCCCCGCACAGATTTTTTCATAATATTCTTTTATCATACTTTATCTTCTCTACTTTATTCCATACTTCGGGCTGCGTCGAGGCTTTTATGACCTGCGATTCGCGCGATTGGCGGTGCAAGATGGGTAAGTTATTTCGCGACAGTTCCTAACACAAAAGGATATGATTTGAACTGCAAAAAAGAATCACTCCGATTTCTGAATCTGGAGGTTCACCGAAATAAGGCATTTCCCTACTCTTCGACCGCCGCTTCAGCCGCCTCGCGGCATTCTTCTATGTAGGCCATGACGTCGTCCTTAAACTCTTCCCACTTGTCCTCATTTTCCACATAATAAAGCGGGCAGAGCTTCCCGGTCACGTCATAGTGCCGGATGATGTCATCCCGATCCAGATCGAACATATCAACCAGGTACGCGGTCAGCTTCACATCCGACTCATAGGTCGCTTCCGTAAACTTGCCGGTCTCGTCCAGATGGCAGTTCTCTATGGAAACCGAGTAGCTGTTCGCGCTGTTGGAGGCATAGGCAATCTCTCCCGGCGGAACACACTCTATGATCTCTCCCTCGGTTCCAATCACAAAATTCGCGCTCATGGACACCGCCTCATCCTCTGTAATCTGACCGGTCTCGATCAGTGTGCCATTGTCCTTAAGGCTTTCAAAGTAGTCATGGTTCTGCTGCGCGGTTGTGCCCGGATTGGCCAGATAATGGATGACGATATTCGTAATGGTATCACACGCTTCTCCCGGGCGGGACCAGTCGTTGATGGTCAGAAGCTGCTCATCAATGCCCGGATCCGGCACTACCATGACATGTTCGGTCTCCTCCGTCTCTTCCGTCTCCGCCTCTGTCTGAGGCGGCGCAGTCTCGATGTGAATCGTCTCCTGCAAAAGAGCGTCGATATCTTCATCATCCTTCGGGAGCAGATAAAGCAAAAGTGCAACCGCGGCAACTGTAAAAATAATTGTCAGCGTCCAGACCAGCACATGCCTGTGTCTGTTATTTTCTTTTTTCGGTTCCCTGTTCCTGCCCATAATTGATCTGCTCCGTTCCGGTTCACGCCTGAAGTCCCAGACGTCCTAAATTTTTAAGTCCTGCCATATCCTACTGTTCAATGCTGTAGTTCGGCGCCTCCTTCGTGATGTGAATATCATGAGGGTGAGATTCCTTCAGAGAAGCCGCGGAAATCTTTACAAATCTGCCATTTTCCTTCAGCTCCTCAATGGTGCGGGTTCCGCAGTAGCCCATACCGGAGCGGATGCCGCCGACCATCTGGAACACGGTATCCTCCACACTGCCCTTGTACGCGACACGCCCTTCGACGCCTTCCGGGACCAGTTTCTTCGCGTTCGACTGGAAATAGCGATCCTTACTGCCGTTTTCCATCGCCGAAATAGAGCCCATTCCCCGGTATACCTTATACTTTCTGCCCTGATAGAGCTCGAAGGTTCCCGGACTCTCATCACATCCGGCAAACAGACTTCCCATCATGCAGACATTGGCGCCCGCCGCGATCGCCTTCGTCATATCGCCTGAGAACTTGATACCGCCGTCGGCGATAATCGGAATGCCATACTCCTCCGCCACCTCATAGCAGTTCATCACAGCCGTCACCTGCGGCACTCCGATGCCCGCCACAACACGGGTCGTACAGATGGATCCCGGCCCGATGCCGACCTTTACCGCATCCACACCGGCCTCGATCAAAGCCCTTGTCGCCTCGCCGGTCGCCACATTGCCCGCAATCACCTGCAGATCCGGAAACTTTTCCTTGATCATCCGCACACAGTTCAGCACGTTTCTTGAATGGCCATGCGCGGAATCAAGCACGACCACATCAACCTGTGCAGCCACAAGCGCCTCTGCCCGCTCGAGCACATTTGCCGTAATTCCCAGCGCCGCGCCGCAGAGCAGACGGCCTTTCTCATCCTTGGCCGAATTCGGATACTTAATCTGCTTCTCAATGTCTTTGATGGTGATCAGGCCCTTCAGATTGAAGTCATCATCCACGATCGGAAGCTTTTCTTTTCTTGACTTTGCAAGGATTTTCTTTGCCTCCTCGAGCGTCACGCCAACCTTCGCGGTCACCAGCCCTTCCGAGGTCATCGAATATTTGATTTTTTTGGTAAAATCCTCTTCAAACAAAAGATCACGATTGGTGAGAATACCGACCAGCTTTCCATTTTCCGTGATCGGAACACCGGAAATGCGGAACTTCGCCATCAGATCATCCGCATCCGCCAGCGTATGTTCCGGAGAAAGATAAAATGGATCCGTAATGACTCCATACTCAGAGCGCTTAACCTTATCGACTTCTTCCGCCTGCTGTTCAATCGACATATTCTTGTGAATGATGCCGATACCGCCCTGACGAGCCATCGCAATCGCCATCCGATGCTCGGTAACCGTATCCATCCCGGCACTCATCATCGGAATGTTAAGAACAAGCTTCTTCGTCAGATGCGTGGTCAGATCCACCTGATTCGGGATCACTTCAGAATAGGCCGGAACAAGCAGCACATCATCAAATGTAATCCCTTCGCCAATAATCTTTCCCATCTTTTCTCCTCTCTTTCCTGTCTGTCTAAATCAAGAATATAAGAAACCGTTCAGGGCAGCAGACTCACAAGCCTCATTTTGATTTTGACGCCATCCTGAACTGTCAGGATCTGTTACGAAATAACTTATGCATTTTGTATCAGCTCCTTACGAAAATAAATGATTCAGAACAGCAGATCACGATTCCCTGCTGTTCTGAATGATTACGCTTACTCTAGCAAATCAGCAAAGACATGTCAACCACTTCTTTTTGGTACGGAACAGATTGGACAAGCCCACATCAACTCCTCAACCCCTCAATCTTGAGAGGCATACACACTTTGCCGCGCAGACAGCAGATCACACCCATATCCATATCAGGCAGTCCACCTCAGCGCCTTTTTCCTTTATATTCAGTACAGATTCACCTTTCTCGGGGCAATCCGCCGGATATCAGCAATAATCGCGTCATCCAGCTCGACCGCGATCAGCTTCTGGCCTTTCTCCTCGTTGAATACCAGGATATAGCTGCACTCCGGGGCATGACCCGATGTATAATCCTCGTATTTCGCTCCCTGCCGGCTAAGATAAGAATCCAGGGCGTGAGATTTCGACGGCGCCAGAACTTCCAGATGCTCCATGTCATAGCTGGCGACTCTCTTGCGTTTCTGTTTGGAATAAATCGCGTCAATATCCAACTCCCCGTTTACGTACAGGTATTCATACTCCACATCCAGCCTGGGCCCGACAAAAATGGTCACAAGCAAAAAAACAAGCGCTCCGATCAGAAACGGCCACAGGATCACACCGACCACGACGCAGAGCCCGGTCATCACCGGGAAAAACCCTTTTAGAAATTTCTTCCCTGCCGGCATATCCGGCTTCACCAGGATCTCCCGATACATATCACTCATTTTTCATATCCCCCTTTGTTTCTATTTTTTTGCCTTTTATTATCATGTCGGCAGAGCAACATTCATTATCATTCACGAAAAACCTCGTGCGGATAAGTATGGCAGCCTTATGTGCTCTCCCATATTTATTCCGAAAACAGCCAGTCAAAAAACTCCGCTGTGGCATCGATATTCACTCCATTGACAACCACACCGCCATAAACTGTGCCATCATCCGGATATACGCTGTATTCCAGCAGCTTCGGCGCATTCGCCAGGTCGATGGCATACGGGGCGCTCTCGCCTTCCTCATTTTCCATATAAACGAGCAAATCCGACCACTGTTCGAGCTGCTCCTCTGAGAAAATATCTCTCAGATCCATAAAATAGCTCCACCCGGCATATTCCTCGAAATTCTCCGCATCCATAAGAATCACATCCGCCATCTGAGCGGAAATGACAGCCGTAAACTTCATCTGATTGGCATAGCTGGTCGAATAATCCTCTTCATCGAGAAGTATGCTGGTATCGATGGATATCTCCTCTTTATCGCCAATCCCGCCGAGATACTCCGTATAATCCGCCGTCAGCGCTTCTGAGTCCACATAATAGGTGTTGCAGTTGACCATACAGACATAGAGCAGCGTATCGATCTGAAGGTTGTGGTAAATGGTGAATGCCAGATTGACTGCCAGAATAATGACAACAAGAATCACCATCTGAAGCTTATAATAGTCCCACACATATGCAATCCTGGCTTTCCAGGAAAGCGCCTTTAATTTCCTCAGTTCCTCCCGCATCCTGTCTTTTAGCTTTCGGTCATCCATCCTGTGTGCTCCTTTGGTTCTCCGACAGGTCAGCCGAACAGCATCTGTCTGTCATGAGACGTATTTTAACACAAAAGAGGATAAACTTCTACAAGTTTACCCTCTTTTTTACAAACTTTTCACAGGTTACCGGCCGACAGCACAGTGCTGCTTAAGACCCGGCTGTTTACGGTCCGATCTCACCTGTCCGCCGCGAAAGAATCTCCATCCGTTCTCACAGATTAATACATTCCCTCACCGCCGCCTGCAGGCATTGCCGGAGCCGGCTCTTTGATCGTGCCGACAACTGCTTCTGTGGTGAGCAGGGTAGCTGCCACGCTCGTCGCATTCTGCAATGCGCTTCTGGTTACCTTAACCGGATCCAGAATGCCGGCTTCTACCATATCAACATAGTTTTCCTTATATGCGTCAAAGCCTGTGCCGACCGAAGACTCGCTGACCTTATTTACAATCACTGCGCCCTCCAGTCCGGCATTCTCCGCGATATAGAACAGCGGAGCTTCCAGTGCCTTCAGGATAATGTTCGCGCCGGTCTTCTCATCACCATCCAGAGTAGCCGCGAGCTTCTCTACATCCTTTGCCGCGTGTACATATGCGGATCCGCCGCCTGCGATGATGCCCTCTTCTACAGCCGCCTTCGTAGCCGCGAGCGCATCCTCCATGCGGAGCTTCGCTTCCTTCATCTCTGTCTCGGTAGCAGCTCCGACACGGATAACCGCTACGCCGCCCGCCATCTTCGCAAGGCGCTCCTGAAGCTTTTCTTTATCAAACTCAGAAGTAGTCTCCTCAATCTGGCCGCGGATCTGCGCAACTCTCGCCTTAATCGCATCCTTATCGCCAAGTCCGTCTACGATAATCGTGTTCTCCTTCTGAACCTTTACAGACTTCGCGCGTCCAAGCATATCCATCGTCGCGTCCTTCAGCTCCAGGCCGACTTCCTCAGAAATCACCTGACCGCCTGTCAGCACCGCGATATCCTGCAGCATCTCTTTTCTTCTGTCGCCATAGCCCGGCGCCTTCACGCCGACTACCTGGAACGTGCCGCGCAGCTTGTTAACAATCAGCGTCGTCAGAGCCTCGCCCTCGATGTCCTCAGCGATGATCAGAAGCTTCCGGCCGGCCTGAACAATCTGCTCCAGCAGCGGGAGGATTTCCTGGATGTTACTGATCTTCTTATCCGTGATCAGGATCATCGGATCTTCAAGGACTGCTTCCATCTTGTCATTGTCAGTTACCATATATGCGGAGATATAGCCTCTGTCAAACTGCATACCTTCTACCAGATCCAGCTCGGTCTGCATGGTCTTGGACTCTTCGATCGTGATCACGCCGTCCTGGGAAACCTTCTCCATCGCGTCCGCTACCAGCTCGCCTACCGTGTCGTCTCCGGAGGAAACAGCCGCGACTCTCGTGATCTGTTCCTTGCCGTTAACCATCTGGCTCATTGCCTTGATGGACTCGACTGCCGTATCGGTCGCTTTCTTCATGCCTTTTCTCAGCACGATCGGGTTCGCGCCCGCCGCGATGTTCTTCAGTCCCTCATGCACCATAGCCTGCGCGAGCACCGTTGCAGTCGTCGTACCGTCGCCGGCAACATCGTTTGTCTTAGAAGCCACTTCCTTGATCAGCTGAGCGCCCATGTTCTCAAAGGAATCCTCCAGTTCAATTTCCTTCGCGATCGTTACGCCATCGTTCGTGATCAGCGGTGAGCCATACTGCTTATCCAGCACGACATTTCTGCCCTTCGGTCCAAGCGTCACGCGTACGGTGTCCGCCAGCTTATTCACACCCGTCTCCAATGCGGCTCTTGCGTCAGAACCATATTTAATTTCCTTAGCCATAATAAATTGCCTCCTGTCCTTTATACATATAAATAAAAATCAAACCTGAGCATCGTTCACATCTTATATATAAATCTACGATACAAAGCAGTAAATACAAAGCATTGAAAAATCATTCTATGAAAAATACGCCTGTGCTTCTGTAAATCACGAATCCCTGCAAATCAGGCTCAATCCTCAACGATCGCGAGAATATCACTCTGCTTTACAATCACATATTCTTCCTCGTCAAGCTTCACTTCGTTGCCTGCATACTTGGAATAGATGACCTTGTCTCCGACCTTTACCGTCATCTTTACTTCCTTACCATCAACCAGTCCGCCCGGTCCCACAGCGATAACTTCCGCTTCCTGCGGCTTCTCCTGTGTCTTGCTGGTCAGGATAATACCTGACTTCGTCGTCTCTTCTGCTTCCTTCTGCTGCAGTACAACTCTGTCTCCTAACGGTACTAATTTCATATTTGATTCCTCCTTATATTATATCTGTCTGTCTTTCATTTTATTAGCACTCGCCAGATTCGAGTGCTAACGAACAATGCTTATATTAGTGAAATCGGATGATTAATGCAACTTCAAACAAGCTTGAATTTCGGTCGATTTTATCGATAAATCTCCCAAATACTCACTATTTCTCACTTTTTCATAGCAATTCCATTTTTTTGAAAAAAATAGCCGCGCCAATCGTGAATCGATTGGCGCGGATTTTGTCCATACCCGCGAAGCGCAACTTTAAATGCGCGGCTTTCATTGTATTACATGTCCGTACACCCGCAAAGCGGGTATGAACTACAGATTCTTGCTCTTCTTGATTTCCTCGAGCTCATCAAACACATAATCGTTCAGGACCTTGATGTAGGTGCCCTTCATGCCGGAGGATCTTGATTCAATCACGCCGGCACTTTCAAACTTGCGAAGCGCATTCACGATCACCGAGCGCGTAATCCCGACCCTGTCAGCGATCTTGCTGGCTACGAGGATCCCTTCCGAACCATCCAGCTCATCAAAAATATGGATGAGCGCTTCCATCTCGGAAAAGGAAAGCGTGCTGATCGCGGACTTGACGATCTGGATCTTCCGGTTCTCTTCTGCATTCTCTTCATTGACGGAGCGCATCATTTCCAGACCGACCACCGTGGTGCCGTACTCGCTCAGAATGATATCGTCAATATCGTACTGTTTGTCATATTTGTACATAAAAACAGTGCCAAGTCGCTCTCCCGCAATATCGATCGGATTGATGATGGCCTGATACCGCTTCACATTTTCGCCGACAAACCCCAGCGTCTCCAGATTCACGTTTTCTTTTGTAGAAAGTACCCCGAGGAGGCGCTCATTCAGCAACGGATCAATAAATCCGCCGACCCGATCCACGATCAATTCCCTGATTTCCTCTACTCCGTCGCACAACCCGACGCCAAGCACCTTTCCTTTTCGGCTGATTACCAGAATGTTCGAATCGAGAATCCCGGTAAGTACGTCACAGATGTCGTTGAAAACTACTTTGCTGGTATTATTGTTGTGCAACAATTGATTGATTTTTCTGGTCTTATCCAGCAATTGTACACTCATTTTGTACCTCCTCCGCACTTTTTCTTTCATGGCTTTCCATCTACGTGCAACAAAGCCATATCCGGCACGGATTTTCCCCGAATATCAGAGAATTTCCCCCTGATGTGGAAATCCAATGCACATTTCCTTTATAATGATTTATATTACCATGAAATTTTCAGAAAATCAACCTGTAAAATGCGAATTTGATGCAAATTTTATCATTATTGATGATTCAGAACAGCATGCCACAAATTGCCTTTTCATTTTGATGCAGTTCAAGACGGTTGCAAAAACTATTTGCTGACATACCCGCACTCTTTATTCTCACAGACAATCCGGTTCCCTTTCTCGACCATGTATCTCCCGCACTGCGGGCAGCGCTCCGCGACCGGCTTTGCCCAGGACATAAAATCACACGTCGGCGAGTTCTCGCAGCCAAAATAGCGTCGTCCCTTCTTCGTCATTTTTATCACAACCTCTTTCCCGCATTGCGGGCAGGGGATGCCGATTTTCTCCAGATACGGTTTGGTGTTGCGGCACTCCGGAAATCCCGGACAGGCGAGGAATTTCCCATGACGGCCATATTTGACCACCATATTGCGCCCGCATTCCTCACATATGACGTCCGTCACCTCATCCTCAATCGTAACCTTCTCCAGATTTTCCTCCGCGGCCGTCACCGCCTCGTCCAGATCCGGATAAAAATTTTCGACCACCGTTTTCCAGTTTGTCTTTCCCTCGCCGACGGAATCCAGAAGCGCCTCCATGTTTGCGGTGAAATTAACATCTACAATGGCCGGAAATGCCTCCTTCATCATACGATTGACCACGTCGCCAAGCTCTGTGATATAAAGGTTCTTATTTTCCTTTGCCACATAATGGCGCGCGATGATCGTTGTGATGGTAGGCGCATAAGTGCTCGGACGCCCGATGCCCTTCTCTTCCAGCGCGCGCACAAGAGACGCTTCCGTATAATGCGCAGGCGGCTGCGTAAAATGCTGCCGTACGTCCGCATTCCCGGCTCTTAACTGCATTCCCTTTTCGATGTTGCCCGTGATGCGGTTATTCTCCTCTTTTTCCTCTTCCTCATCGGTATATACACTGCGGAAGCCTTCGAAAATGAGCTTTGAAGCAGATACCGTGAACCGGTAACCCGCTGCCCCGATCCGGATAGCAGTCGTCTCGAATCTCGCCGGCGTCATCCGGCTCGCTGTGAAACGTTTCCAAATCAGCTGATACAGGCGGAAGAGATCCCTGCTAAGCGAATCCTTTACCGCATAAGGAGTACGGGAAATATCGGTCGGGCGGATGGCTTCGTGCGCATCCTGAATTTTCCTGCCATCGTCCTTCTGTTCCGTATGCTCTGCGGCATACTCCTCCCCATAATTCGAGCTGATGTATGCTTTTGCAGCCGCACCCGCCTCATCCGCAATCCTGGTGGAATCCGTACGCAGATACGTGATCAGTCCGATTGTACCGCTGCCATCGATATCTACACCTTCATAAAGCTGCTGCGCGAGGCGCATGGTTTTCTGTGTGGAAAAATTCAGCACATTCGCCGCCTCCTGCTGCAGAGTACTGGTAGTAAAAGGCTGCGGCGCTTTCCTGACCCGCTCGCTTTTTTTCACTTCCTCTACAACATACTCCGCATTTTCCAGTGATTTCAGCAGCTCATCCATCTCTTTCTGGGAAGAAATGGTGAGTTTCTTATCCGTTCCAAAGAAACGGGCAACCAGCGGCTTCTTTTCCTTTCCGGCAAACAGCTCCATATCCAGCGTCCAGTATTCTTCCGGAAGAAAAGCTGTGATCTCGTCCTCCCGGTCCCCGATCATGCGCAGCGCAACTGACTGCACACGTCCGGCGCTTAAGCCCCGCTTCACCTTTTTCCAGAGCAGCGGACTGATCTTATAGCCCACCATGCGGTCCAGAATCCGCCGGGTCTGCTGGGCATCTACCAGATCCATATCGATTGCACGCGGATGCTTCAGGGATTCCTTTACCGCGCTTTTCGTGATTTCATTAAAGGTAATTCGTTTCTGTTTCTTCGGATCAATCTTCAGCGCCTCGGTCAGATGCCACGAAATCGCCTCGCCTTCGCGGTCAGGGTCCGTTGCGAGATAGACCCTGTCTGCCTTCTTTTCCGCTTTCCGAAGCTGCGCGAGCGTTTCCCCCTTTCCCCGGATGGTAATGTACTTCGGTTCATATCCATGCTCCACGTCCACGCCCAGACGGCTTTTCGGAAGATCGCGTACGTGTCCGCCGGACGCCAGTACCTCATAATTGGAGCCAAGAAATTTTTTTATTGTCTTCACTTTCGCAGGTGACTCCACAATCACCAGATTCTTAGCCATAAAAACCTCACTTCACTTTTACATAAAAATTCTGCTCTGTCTCTCTGATAAGCCCTTTCATTTCAAGCGACAGAAGACAGTCGCACAGATCCGAAAGAGACAGAGCGGTGTTTTCTTCCAGCTCCCACAGGCTTTTGCCGTGCAAACCGAACCTACTATACACTAATTTTTCTGCAGGTGCAAGTGTAATGTTTGCGGAACTTTTCCGCTTCTGTTTTTTATAGCCCGGGAAAACGACCTCTGCAAATGTTTCCGGAGACTGAATCAGCCCCGCGCCCTGAGAAATCAGCTCGTTGCATCCATAGCTCAGATCATCGTCCGGGCGCCCCGGAACGGCGTAGACCGGACGCCCCTGATCCAGAGCAAATTCCGCCGTGATCAGAGAGCCGCTTTTTTTCCTCGCCTCTACGACAACCACAACATCCGAAAGCCCGCTGATAATCCGGTTGCGCATCGGAAAATGTGTCGGCATCGCTTTCGTACCGGCCGGAAATTCGGAAATCAGCCCTCCCTGCTGTTCCAGGCGGGCAAACAGCAGCCGGTGAGAAGCCGGATAGCAGATATCGACGCCGCTGCCAAGAACCCCGTAGCTTGCGCCGCCCTCCTCGAGAGCCGCCCACTGCGCGGCGCCGTCAATCCCATAAGCCGCTCCGCTCACGACCACGCCCTGCGCCCGGATCACCTCGCGCGCAATCGCCTCCGCCATCACCTTCCCGCCCGGCGTGCACATGCGCGCGCCCACGATTGCCACACTTCTGGCATTCTCAGGCGGCAGTTTCCCCCTGTAAAACAGACCATACGGCCGGTCGCGCAGAGACTTCAGACGCTCCGGGTACCCCTCCTGCTCCTGGCTGATAAATTCTATTCCCTGTTCCTTGCGCGTATGCGCGGTGTCCTCCGGAGAGGACTTCTTTTTGTACTCAATCACTTTCTGTATCCAGCGGCATCCCCGGTCGCGCAGAAACAGCATCTCCTTCTCCGACGCCTCCCAGACGCCCTTCGGCGTATGAAAACAATGCAGCAGGATTTCCCGCTGCGTCCGGTAAATGCCCGGGATACTGCAAAACCATTCCCAATATAGCTCCATGGCGGATCCCCTCCTGTATAATCAGGCAAAATATATGGCTATAGCCATTCGCAAATTTTTTGTTTATATTTTTTTAATTGTACTTGACTTTTATTTTATCTGAGTTATAATTTGGTTTAAGAAAGGAAGCGGGTTTTTAACCGTACAGCGAAAGCTCAAGCGGGTTACTCCGTTTCCTTTCTTATATTTCTCTTCATAATTTCCCCTCTCGTAACCTGTTTATTACTCTAAAAACTTCGACGGACGATACCGCACGGCTTCGCCAAGATGCCGGATGGTAATATCCCCGCCCCCATCCAGATCCGCAATCGTGCGGGCGACGCGCAGCATCCGGTGGCAGGCGCGCGCCGTCAGTTTCTTCGTCTCATAGATCTGCTGCATGAATCGATCTTCTTCCGTGCCCAGGGCGCAGTATTTCCCCAGCATAGAAGCAGGCAGGCCGGAATTGAACCGGATTCCTGCGCCCTGATAGCGTCGGCTCTGGATCTCCTGCGCCCGCAAAACCCGCTCACGTATCTGTCGGCTGGTCTCTTCCGGCTGACCGCCGGAGAGCTCCTGATAGGAGACCGGCCGAACCTCCGCGTGCAGATCAATCCGATCCAGCAAAGGACGGCTGATCCGGTGAAGATAACTGCGGATCTCCCCTTCGGAGCAGGTACAGCGAGTCCGGTCCGGATAGTAGCCGCAGTAGCACGGGTTCCTCGATGCAACAAGCATAAAATCCGCCGGAAATACATACTGTCCGCTGTTTCTGGAAATGCGCACCTCCCCCTCTTCGAGCGGCTGCCTCAGAATCTCCAGCGCCTCTCTCTGGAATTCCGGAAGCTCATCCAGATACAAAACGCCCCGGTGGGCCAGGCTGATCTCCCCCGGATGCGGAATGCTCCCGCCGCCGGCAAGAGCGACCGCGGATATCGTGTGGTGCGGCATCCGGAAGGGGCGTTTCAGAAGAACGCCATCCGGGGGCAGTGTTCCGGCTACACTGTGAATCTGAGAGACCTCCAGCACCTCGTCCGGATGGAGCGGCGGCAGGATTCCGGGAATCCGCCTGGCAATCATCGTCTTTCCGACGCCCGGCTGCCCGGTCAGAAGCAGATTGTGCATCCCGGCCGCCGCGATTTCCGCAGCCCGTTTGGCCATCGCCTGTCCATGAATATCGGCAAAATCCTCCTCGATCACCGGCGCGTGTTCCTGCAGTTTTTCTTCTATATTAATAGTCACGCTCTCCAGCTTCCTCGCAGAGAGCAGATGCTCTGTCACCTCGCGCAGCGTTCTGGCTCCGTAAACAGCAATCCCCTGGATCACGCCGCCCTCCGCCGCATTCTCCTTCGGAACGATGCAGGAGGTAAAGCCTGCCCGCTTCGCCTCAAGCACCATACCCAGGACGCCCGGGATCCGGCAGATACTGCCATCCAGCCCCAGCTCCCCGGCAAAAAACACATGCTCCAGTCCTTCCTCGGGCAGATAGTGGTGCGCCGCAAGAAGCGCGACCGCAATCGGCAGATCATAGCCGGAGCCGGATTTTCGAATATCTGCCGGAGCCAGATTCACCATGATCCTTTTGGGCTGCATGGGAAACCCCGAATTGCGCAGGGCGGTCTTCACCCGATCCTGCGCCTCCTTCACTTCACTCGCCAGATAGCCAACCATAGAAAACAATGGCAGTCCGTCGCTCACATCCGTCTCTACGGAAATGATACGGCACTGCACGCCATTCAGTGCCGCTGTAAATACTTTACTGTACAAAATCGCTCCCCCTTTACACCTCATCTTTGTCCATTCGGAATATTCATTTCATATATTCTCTTTGATGCTTTTTAATATATAATCATTGCTTGTTCATGGTCTAATTGCAATATATATTATCTAAAATCGATTTATTTGTCAATATTCATAGCTCATTTTATTAGTTTTATTTCTTAATCATTTATTAATTTCGCATTACATCTGATATTTTATGAATAAACAGCATGAATTCTGGTCATAATGATGAGGAAGGAACAGACATGTGCCTCATCGTCCACACTCGATGATTTCATTATTCTTCATTATTCTTCATTATTCTTCACGAAGCACACTTTATGCAGAGAACAAAACAGAAAGGAATTTCCATGAAAGAAAACTGCAACCACAAAAATTCAACCCCGGAATCGGCCGCGTTTACTGACCCTTCGTTTACTGACCCTTACCTGGCCGGAAGCGTCAGCTCCGATACGGAATGCACCGGGCTGATGCCAACGCCCCCTGCCTCCGACGCCGAATTAGAGTCATATAAAGAAATGTATCCATTCAGTCCCGCTCAGGTTGTTCCGGTGAACAGGAAAGAAGAAAGCGATTCATAAGAATTTCCCTCGTTTGAAAGAATGCAGCCGCAATCCCATTCGCTTCAGATGATCGATTATGCCACAAAAGGAATGCCATAAAGCAACAAAAGTAAAGCTTGCATTAGCATATATTATCTGCTATAATTTTCTATGCATGAACATTGGTAGTTGTATATAAACGCTTGTGCTGAGAATATTTGCAAAAACTGGTCTTCCTTCCGCACATAAAATATACAGATTACTTATGTTGCCATTTCTCATAATCATTTATGAGAGTCCAGTTTGAAAGAGAGGGAGAAATGTATGAAAGTATTACGCAAGTCTTTAATCTTTTGTTTGTGTGCATTCTTATTCATGGTTTTGCCAGGATCGATACCGGTAATTGCAGCTGAGACCGCTGAGAGTACCGTCTTGACAGACATCAGTCTCGCGGCCGTCAGCGACATTCCGGATCAGGTATACACAGGGACCGCCATCTCGCCGACCCTCACAGTTACCTGTGACAATGGAGCCTCCATATTGGTTCAGGGAACGGATTATGACGTTTCATACAGCCAGAATACAGAGGTCGGCACGGCATCTGTGACGATCACCGGTATGGGGACTTATACGGGTTCCATGGTAAAGACCTTTTCTATCGTTCCACAGGTGCCCGTATTTTCAAAGCTGAAAGCCTACTGCAACGGATTCAAGGCGACCTGGAAAAAAGTCGCTGAACAGTCCACCGGCTATCAGCTTCAATACTCGACAGACAAATCTTTTGACGACAGCAGTACGGTCACAAAGACAATTAAGGATCCGTCCACGGTTACCTTGTCCTGTCTGGTCTCCGATTCGAAAAAAACGTATTATGTGCGTGTGTGTACATACAAAACGGTGGACGGCATCAAGTACGCATCGGCATGGAGTGATGTCAAAAGCATCAAAACCGGAGGAATCGTTACCAAAAGCGGAAACAAGTATTACAAATATTCCAATGGTTCGTATGCCAAAAACAAATTTGTGACCATCGGAAGCAAGACTTATTATTTCGACAGCAAGGGAGTCATGGCTACCGGCTGGAAAAAAATCAGCGGAAGCTACTATTTCTTCAACCGCAGTACCGGTGTGCAGAAGAAGAATGCCTCGGTAGACGGAATCAAACTGAAGGCAAACGGTAAGGCGGTCGTCAACAGTTCGAAAAAAACCTTTATCGACACCATGATCACCGCGAGAACAGTCATGCTCGCCAATACAAATACCTCCGATTCCAAAGCCGCAAAGCTAAAGAAATGCTTTGACTGGGTTCTGAAGCATCCATATCATCGCTACCGGATCCTGCCGCAGGCGCGGTTGTCCGGGAACTGGATCTGCACGTTTGCAAATGATGAATTCGTGAATGGGAATGGCTGCTGTGTCTCAGAGGCATGTGCGTTTGCATTTCTGGCTCATGAATGCGGATACACGGCCTACGTCTGCGACGACACCGGACATGCCTGGGCAGAGATTAACGGAAAGGTCTACGACACTCTGTTTGCAGAGGCAAAGAACTACAGTCAATACTACGGCTCCTCTTATCAGACAGCCGGCCTTCACCGTTCCAATAAGACGAGGTTGCGTGCATCATGAAATACTTTAAAAAACTGTTTTTAATGACATTACTCTGTGTTTTGCTGTCTGCGTTGTCAGCGTCAGCTGCTGCATCCGCAGACACGTCAGATCCTCTTGCTGATGTGTCAATCGACATTTCTGTCAAGGCTACCGCGTCCGGGTACGCAAAGGTGAGCTGGAAAAAATACAGCAAAGCCTCCGGCTACTACATTTACCGCAAGGCTTCCGGCGACAGCTATCAGCTGGCGCATACCATCGAGGATGCTTCCACGGTTTCCTGGACGGACAAAAGTATTTCCACGGATGTGAAATATACCTATTATGTGCAGGCATACTCCGGAGACTCTGTCAGCGCCCCCAAAAATACAGCATCGATCCTGCTCCCTTCAAAAGCGGTTATTTCCAAACTGACGCCGGCGGCAGGCGGAATCAAGGTAAAATGGAAGCAGAACAGCGTTGTTACCGGCTATCAGATTCAATATGCCCAGAATCGTTCCTTTTCGTCCGGCAAAAAGACGGTGACGGTCAAAGGCTCCTCCAACGCTTCCACTTCCATTACTGAGCTGGTTCCGTCCAAAAGGTATTATGTGCGGATTCGCAGCTACAAGAAGATAAACGGAAAAACCTTCTATTCTGCCTGGAGTTCTGTAAAATCCGCTGTGGCAAAGCGAAAAGTGACTGTCTTTGCCGGGGATTCCATCACCACCGGTCTTTATGCCAGCTCCTACAACGGGATCTCAAAGATTGGCATCAGCGGCTCTCTGCAGGTAGTCGCCTACACAGGAATCAATACAGGAAATTTCCAGACAAAAGCTGCATTCGGCAGTCTGACCTGTCTCTCAAAAATCATCAGCTATAATCCTACGAGAGTGTATATTATGCTGGGAATGAACGAAGTCGAATATGTCTCGCCGGACACCAGTGTTGCAAATTACAAAAAAATCATTCAGAAGATACAAAGCTCATGCCCGAATGCCGACATTGTCGTATTGTCTGTCTCGCCGGTATCTGCTTCCGTTGCGGCGAGACGCAAGGGTTTTCAGCAAATCAGCACGCTCAATTCGAAGCTGAAATCCATGGCGCGCAAATGCGGCTGCCGGTATTACGACTTTACAGCAGCGTTTAAAGATTCCAGCGGATACCTGAAGCCCGAATACAGCGGCGGGGACGGCATCCACTGGAACATGAAGGGATATCAGAAATTCGGGGAACTGATTACTGCATATGACAGCAAGCTGGATTGACCTCTGTAATTCCTGTAATTTCGCAATTTCACGATACGCCATGTTTTGAAGCTCCCATATTCACAGAAAATAACGAAGCCCGCACACCTCGCACCAAATACGAGGTATGTGGGCTTCGTCATTTTTTGTTTATCTGCCATTTTCACTCCTGGGTGATGATAAAGACCTGTTAAAAAATAACTTATGCAACTTGCACCGCCTAACGCGCGAATCGCAGACCATAAAAGCCTCGACGCAGCCCGCCGCTGCGAAATTACTTACCGGTCATGCTGTCAGGAAGTCCGGACCGCCTGAAGGAAAATCACTTTCCCGCTCGTCGCGGATTTAAAAATATACACCTCGAACCCGCTGTAGACCATTGTGCCATCTTTGCCGTTTCCGTAGCAGCTGTAATTCACATAGGTTGTCTTTTTGTAAGTGGCGCCATATTTTTTCAGAAGCTTTTTCAGCTTCGTTACGCCGGATTCATATTTCGCGGCCTTGCGCAGCGTATTCGTCTTCGTGGTATTCAGCTTCCCGCGGCTGGAAAATACGTAGAATTTGTTGTTAATTACCTGCACGCCGGTCAATGCGCGTCCGTTGCTGTCAAAGGCGTACCTGCTGCCCGAAATTTTGACAATTTTCGGATCCGCCACCCCTGTCGAGCTGTCCTTCGTGCCCTGATACGCCCGGCCATTCGCCTTAAAATAGTACCAGTACTTTTTCCCCTTCGAGGTAGTGACAGACTTCCATCTATTTGTATAGGCTTTTCCGTCCGAGCCAAAATAATAGCGGTATGTCTTGCTTCCGACCTTCAGCGCCTGCAGCTGACTGGTCACCGCATTTCCGGACTCATCAAAATAATAAATGGATGCAGAACCGTCTGATTCGGATATGTTCACCAGGCTGCCCGTCACCTTCTTTCCATTGTCATAAAAGCTATAGGATCCGTCCTCGTTTACTACCAGTCCGTCGGATACCTCCTCCGCGGATACCCGCTGCGTCTCGAACGGAATCACTGTGATTCCGGCGGCAAAAGTCAACAGGAACAACGCTACTGCTGTCAAAAATCGTTTCATTTTTCAAATACCTCCTGAATATAGAAATGCAAGTAATCGCTTTGTCACCAAGATTCCAGCGGCAAAAGTTATAATCTCACGGAACTCTTCGTACCTTGCGGTCCAGAAATGGCCGGAAGATTCATCCGCGTTTATGTTTCTTTATTATAGCATCCCAAATATTCATATGCAAGATGTTACACGCCAGTTTTCGACAAAACCCGACGATTCGTTCACAGTTCATCGGGAGACAGATTTTTTATATTTTCCTCTGGCAATTCTGCCGTCAGAGTGTTATATTTACCGGGAATGTGTGAAATGACGGAAAACAAAATAAAGGAGACCTCGAAGATGGACTACGCGAAAGAATCCCTGAAAATGCATTATGACCTGAAAGGCAAGATTGAAATCACGGCCCGCGCGGCGGTGGACTCGAAGGATGCGCTGAGCCTCGCCTACACGCCCGGTGTGGCGCAGCCCTGCCTTGAGATTCAGAAGGACGTCAGCAAAAGCTATGATCTGACCCGCCGCTGGAATACGGTCGCGGTCGTGACCGATGGAACCGCCGTTCTGGGGCTGGGCGATATCGGCCCGGAGGCCGGAATGCCGGTGATGGAAGGAAAATGTGTCTTATTTAAAGCATTCGGCGACGTCGACGCGATTCCGCTCTGTGTGCGCAGCAAGGATGTAGATGAGATCGTCAATACGATTGCGCTGCTTTCGGGAAGCTTTGGCGGCATCAATCTGGAGGACATCTCCGCACCGCGCTGCTTCGAAATTGAAAAAAAACTGAAGGAGCGCTGCGACATCCCGGTATTCCATGACGATCAGCACGGCACGGCAGTCATCACGCTCGCCGGACTGATCAACGCGCTGAAGCTTGTCGGGAAGAAAATAGAAGACGTGAAAATTGTCACATCCGGCGCGGGTGCGGCCGGTATCGCAATCATCCGGCTTCTGCTTTCCATGGGATTGAAAAATGTAGTGATGACCGACCGTCAAGGTGCGATTTATGAAGGACGTGATAATCTGAACCCGATCAAAGAGGAAATGTCGCATATTACAAATTTTGATCATGAGAAGGGAAGCCTGGCCGATGTCATTCGGGGCGCAGATGTTTTCATCGGCGTCTCCGCTCCGGGAACGCTGACCGCTGATATGGTGCGCACGATGGCAAAGGACCCAATCATTTTCGCCTGCGCAAACCCGACCCCGGAAATCTTTCCGGATGAGGCAAAAGCGGCGGGTGCGGCGGTGGTCTCTACCGGCCGTTCGGACTTTCCGAATCAGGTGAACAACGTGCTCTGTTTCCCCGGAATGTTCCGCGGAGCACTGGATGTGCGCGCTTCCGACATCAACGATGAAATGAATGTCGCGGCGGCTTACGCGCTGGCTTCTCTGGTCAGCGACGATGAATTAAATGCAGAATACATTCTTCCTGCCGCTTTTGATCCGCGCGTAAAAGACGCAGTGGCCCATGCGGCGGCCGAAGCCGCCAGGAAAAGCGGCGTGGCGCGGATCTGAGCGGCCTGCGTCCGCACTCGTGGGCGAGTACGGACATGTAATCGGGCAGGAGACGGTTTGCCGAACTCCTGCCCGCCTTTTATTCTGCATCTGCCCAGGTCTCTGTATCGTCTTCTCCCGCCGCAGTGCTTTCTGTCTGCTCTTCACCCACAGCGTCTCCTGCTTCATCATCCGCCGCGCTGCTTTCCGCCTCTGCCACGGCAGCCGCCGCAGGCGTGATTACAATGTTCTGTCCTTCGACCCCCGTCTTGCGCTTCACAATATCCTCAATCTGCGCACGCTCTGCCTCCGTGAGCCCGGACGTATTGATGACAACATCCGCCGTATCGTCTGTAATGCTCACCACGCAGTCCGTGTATCCGCTCGCCTCGAGCAGGAGCTCCGCCGCCGACTCCTTTTCCGCATTGAGCGTCAGTGTCGTCATCGCGGTCACAGCCTCCTCTTTCTGTTCTTCTGAGATATCTGTGCTGTCAATCAGCGCCTGCAGTTCTTCTTTACTCTTTGCGCGTACCTGCTCCCGGTTCAGCTTTGCCGCCGACAGGATCTCGGAAAAGTCAGTAACCCCGGCGCTCGCCAGAACGGCTTCCCCTACAGACGCCCCCGCCTGGCCTGTGCCATCTTCCCCATCCGAAGCATCCGTATCATCCGCTTCCCCGGCAGCCAGATTGCTTTCATCCTCCGCGGCGGCTGTCAGCCCGACTGAACCCTCTTCGCCGGCAGACGCCTCTTCCGTACCATCCCCGTCAAGGCTGACAATGTCTGTATACGTGTCCACATATGTATTTTCCTCGATTTCATCCGTCAGAAGCACCGTGTTGTCATCGGAGCTTACCGTGTCCGCCTCTTCCTCCAGAAGCCCTCCAGAGTAATTCAGATATCCGGCAATCGCGATCATGATCGCCAGCGTGGTAATGATAATCTGGTTTTTCTTAAATAGTTTCTTCACCTGATCCTCCTCATTCCATCTTCATTACTTTGATTTTATGCGCCTCCACTCCAAATAATGCCATCACCGCTTCCGTAATCTCTGCCACCACCGTCTGGCTTCCCGCGCCCTGCGCAATCACCAGAACGCCGAGGATTTCCGGTGCGAGCTCCTCTGTCACATACGGTGTTTCACTTCCATCGGCATCCTTCTCGTAGATGGTGCTTTCACCGTTCCCTGACTGCTCCGAGGATGATGATTCACTCTCATTCACGCTCTCCTCCCTTGCCTCCGACTGTTCCGCATCCTTCTCAACCACCTTCTTTCCGCTCGACTTCAAGGTAATCATGACTTCCACATCCCCGATACCTTCCACCTGACTCAGAATCCGTTTCAGGCGCTCCTCCAACTCCGACGCGAAGGTACTGTCTGCAGAAAATTTGACATTTGAGCCATTCGAAGCTTCTGCCGCAGCCTCCTCGTCCGTCGTCCCGGCTTCATTTTCAGTCAAAGTTCCGGTTGCATTCTCATCCGATGTCCCGCCACCTGACGGCCATGCGATCACAACCAGGAGAATTCCAAAAAGCAGGAGAATCGTTATCTGGTCTTTTTTCCCGACTTTCAGCTTTTCCAGCCATTTTCCCATCCCTTTGGCCCCGCTTTCTGTATCTGACCCGCCCCAGAATTTCTATGACTCTATTCCATATCCCGCATCATATTTTGATACTATTTGTCGTAAGACACCCTTCGGCCTCGTCGGCATCTTCGCTGCCGCTTCGATCGGCGAATATCCCGAGTCTTCTCACTATGACTGCACCGAAATCTCGATTGCTGACACGGAAATCTGGTACAAACCGGCTATCTCACTCTTTGTCAGGGAACCGGCCGCCTCCGCGTCCACAGCTTCGTTCACGCCCACCTGCAGAGAGACGGATTCCAGCGAGATACCATCCTCCCCGAATTCCAGCTGCACGGCAAGAACGGTCAGCCCATACGCCAGGGCAATTTCCGAAATCTGCCTTTTTATCTCGTCCCGGAATGCCTCCTGAATCTGCTCATTTTTCAGCTCCGACAGTCCCTCCGCCGCACTTTCGAGTTCTTCATATTCCTCTTTCAAAAATTCCAGCTGCAGCAGGCGCTCCAGCTCATCCTCGCTCCCCAGGATTTTCAGAAGAGGTCCGGATGCAATCAGGAAAAACAAAAGCCCTGCATAAAAACGGACATACTTTGCAAAACGGTTTTCGGGTACCAGATGAAGCAAAATCGTCAGGATGCAGGCCGAAGCCGCCAGGGTTTTCATCCACTTGAGCATATTAATTCTCCTGATACACGTCACGCCCATGCCGCGCGGTCCGCCTCGGAAATCCTCCGCAGCGCAGATGCAACGTGTAATTCTTTCCTTTCCATTTCCCTTAAATACATGTCCATGATTCGCACGCGAATCATGGACATGTCATCAAGGAGAGCCGCGCATTTGAAATCGCGCTAAAGCGCGATGCGCGGCCTGCGTCCATGATTCGCAGGCGGCGAATCATGGACATGTCATCGCGAGCGAGATTACAAAAATCGCAAGCGCCGAAGCCATCACCCGCAGCAGCAGTGCGCTTCCTTTGGAGATGCTCTCAATCCCTTCCACCAGCCGTTTGTCACAGACTGGCGCGATGACAGCGCAAAGAACCCGGAACAGCAAAACACAGGCCGAAAGCCGGACAAATGGCGCCAGGCAGATCATGCCGAGCGCGAGAATGCCCGCCACGCCCACCGCGTTTTTGATCACGAGCGCTGCCCCCGCCACGGTCTGCGCCGCCGCGTTCCAGGCGGAACCGATTCCCGGAATCGCGGAGGCAACCCGGTTCAGTGTCGAATTTTTCATGGAATCGACCGCCGGGATAATCATGCACTGCACGGCCTGCAGACCGACAACCAGCCCCAGAATGGATTTTATGCCCCACTGGATCAGAGTTTCCAGAAGCTGTGCGAATCTTGAAAAATAATCGTCCGCCGTAATCTGGTTCAGAACCAGAACCAGCATATAAAAATGGATCACCGGAAAAATCACTTTGATCAGCACCGTCTGCAGCAGGCTGATGGCAAGCAATGTGACCTCGTGAAAGCCAATGGCTGTGAGCGTCCCCGCGCTCAGCACCAAAGTAATCGCGTAGGATGGCAAAAGGATTTTCATAAATGTGATCAGTGCCTCACAGGCTGAGGAAGCCTGCTCCGCCAGTGAGGAAAACGAATTCATCAGCAGTGTGGAAAGCATCAGATACATCATATAAAAGCTGATGTCCGAAATCTGATGGTTGTCAAACACGCGAATAAAATTAGAAAAGATGGCCGAGGAAAGTGCAATCAGAAGAATCTGACCGGCAAGCGTCCTCTGCCGCTTCCATTCGCCCAAAACCAGCTCCGAGACCAGTTCCGCCAGCGTCTGCGGTTCAAAAGCGATGGTTCCGTTCAAAAAGCTTTTTACCGTTTCCAGGAAAGAAAATTTCTCTGTATCTATCAGCTCCGCAAGCGTCTCCTCCACCTCAGCGGCATCTATGTACTCCGTAAATTCATCCAGAAGCGCTGATTCCTCCGTCTCGCTTTGCGCAGCGGCCAACGCCGCTTTCGCAGGAAGAAAAGCAGCCGCCAGGAGGAAGCATATATGCAGAAGCGAAATGAGCAGGATTATCATTCTCTCTCTTTGCTGTTCCAACATTCCCTTACGCTCCTCCCAGCTGCGGAGCTGCCGCGAAATTGTATGCCCATCCTTCACCGCCTGACACGCGAACCGCAAACGATAAAATCTTCAGCGCGGCCCGGACAGTGGCAATGTCATGCAGAAAAGCAGGCGAAAATCACTCACCACAGTGCATACACCGTCTCCAGCAAAGCCAGAATAATGGGGGAGCTGACCGCCAGAATCGATATTTTTCCAAAGATTTCGATCTGCCCCGCAACCGCTCCAAAGCCGGCGTCCCGACAGAGGTTTGAGGAAAAATCAGCCACGTAAGTGATTCCGATGATCTTCAAAAGGATTTTGTAGTAGGCTTTCTGCTCCGCGAGATAGCCTGCCAGCGTCTCCAGCAGTGTAAATACGGATGAGAGCCTGGACAAGCTGTAATAAATGATCAGCAGACAGGCTGACAGGCTGATCATCTGCGCAAACGGCGCATGCGATTCCTTCAAAAACAGCCCGAGCATGGCCGCGGACAGCCCCAGGCAGGCGATTTTGATTATATTCGTGGCTCTCACATCCTTTCGATATGCCAATATATATTGATATCATAGATGTCTTTTTTTCAGTCGATACGCCTGACATCGGCGCACCCGCCATCGATTGCTGAGCGATTTTGCCGCAGCCATAGCGGATTTCATTTTGACTGATGCCGGGAATCCCCGCCATCGATCGCAGAATAATTTTGCTGTGAGTACTGCCCCTTCCATGAAGGAAAACCAATGCTATAATGCAAACAATGACTTCACTGTCTCGAACAACTGGCTGATATATGGCACCAGCCAGAACAGAACCAGAAGCAGCCCGGCCAGACTCGTCAGAAATGCGTGCTCCTCTCTCCCACTCTGTTTGAGAACCTGACCGAGTACGGAAACCAGGATTCCGACGGCGGCGATTTTAAAAATCAGGTTTATGCTCATTTTCCACCTCTTCTTCCCATATCCGACTGCTTTTACAGTAAATCACCATACAGCGATTTTCGTTGCGCCATTACATACAAATGCTAATTGTGCAAACGACTTCTTTTGTTTGGCTATTGACAACGCATTTACAATAAAATAATCACAGCCGCGGCCCCTGACGCCGCCGAGAGCCTGCGCCAGAGGGTTCCCTTCTCCTGCCATTCCTGATACGCTAAAGCGCTCATTTTGTCAAAGCGCTGCTGAAATTTTTGCAGGCAGATTTTCTGCAGACCGATATCCGTACTGGTAAATGCCCCTGCCGTTTCAAGAAGGAGCTGATGCTCCGCGGTATTCCAAATCAGCTCTTTTGGCAGATTTTTTTCAATGCTCTCCCGCCAGATTTCCTGAAAGGATTGTCCGCCCCGTGCCTCCACCTGACCTGCACAACACAGGAGCATGGGTCTAAGAGGAGTTTTGCAGACATCCGCCGCACTTTTCAACGCTTCCCAGAGAGGAGTCCGATACCAGGTCATCTCCTGTTCCAGAAGCAAAAGCGCATCCTTCATCTCCAGAAGAAACAGCCAGCGCCTTTTCAGGCTGTGGTCCATCTCTATCCCGGCCAGAGAGCACGCTCCGAAAACACAAAGCAGTCCGCATAATTTCAGCATCGCGCGCATAGCAGTTCCCCCAAAGAGCCGCGAATCTCCCTGATACTGCCCGGAGCGTCTCTTCCGCCAAGCACCACATAGCGGTCAAACATCCGCGCCTTTTGCATTTTTTTCAGCAATGGCTTTTTCTTCAGCTCATCGACCGAGGAACCGTGAACTGTTGCGATCAGCCTGCAGCCGCTGTAAAATACGTTTTCCAGCGCCTCTCCATCCCGGCTGCTGCCCAGCTCGTCCACGGCAATCACCTCCGGCGACATGGAACGGAGGAGCATCATCATGCCTTCCGCCTTTGCGCAGCCATCCATGACATCCGTCCGCATGCCAATGTCATTCTGAGGCACCCCCAGATACGCGCCGGCAATCTCTGAGCGCTCATCTGCCACTCCGACTGTGCGTCCCATTCCAAAAGAGCCTCCGTCTGAAATCTGGCGTATGATATCGCGCAGAAGCGTCGTTTTTCCACCGCCTGGCGGGGAAATAATCAATGTGTGGCAGACCTCTCCATCCTGATACAGAAATGGCATTAGCGCATCCGCGCACCCTTTTCGCTGATGAGACAGTCGAATGTTCAGAAACGAAATGGAGCGGACACACCGCACACCTTTCTCATCCATGACGGCATGTCCCGCCACACCGACCCGGTGTCCGCCCGGAATCGTAAAAAATCCCTGCCTGATCTCCTCGTCATACGCATACAGCGAAAAGCCGGAAAGTACTTCCAGTGTCCGGTTCAGATCCTCGCCAGAAACACGGTATCCGTCCGATACCTCCCGCGAACGTTTTCCCGGCCTGCAAAGGGTCCACTCATGCCCCTGACAGACCAGAATCACAGGCTGTCCGGCCCGCAGACGAAGCTCCTGCAGCTGTTCAAAATCCAATCCGGATTCCAGTAACAGATGGGCCAGCGGCTCTGCAAGCAAATGACAGAAGGATTCCATCCTCAGACTCCTTTCCGAATGACTGCCTGCGCGTTGGACAAACAGGCATTTACAATAATCATATATATGGGAAAACGAGCCGGAATATGCATCGAACAGAGCAATTATATATCTGCTGCATCCTTCGCGCAGTACTGAGCGGACATGGCCTGTCACGAGTATGCAAAATTTTTCGAATCATATCGGAAAGTATTTGCTTTTTTACGTTAAGGTCACTATAATATCAAATATCCGTGCAAGCTATGTCATAAGGGATACAGGCCTGTCGGCGGCTCTACGCTCGGCACTTAACGAGTGCCACTGGCACTCAGTGCCCTTAGGTCTCCGGCTGTCTGGCTCGTTACTTCGCGGGAATCAAAAATCGCTTCGCGATTGCATATCCCGTACGAAGTGCGGGATGCCTCCTTCATCCTTTTGTCGCAGAACCAGAAAGGGCTTAACGATTATGAAAAAAAGAGTTGTCGTAGCGCTCGGGCATAAGGCACTGGGCACTACTTTTCCGGAACAGCGGGATGCCGTGCTGCACACGGCCTCGATTCTTGCCGACCTCGTAGAGGAGGGCGCCCAGCTTATCATCACGCACAGCAATGCGCCCCAGCTCGGCATGATCCATACCGCTATTAATGAATACGCGAAAACGCATGAGACCTACAGTGCGCCGGTCGCCATCTGCTCCGCGATGAGCCAGGGCTATATCGGCTATGATATCCAGAACACACTCCGCTCTGAACTGCTCTCCCGCGGGATTTACCGGACGGTTGCCACCGTTCTGACGCAGGTGACCGTGGATCCGTATGACGAGGCCTTTTATCATCCGATCAAACGGATCGGGCGCTATCTCAATGCAGAGGAGGCCGCAGAGGAAGAGAAAAAGGGCAATTATGTCGTCGAGGAGCCCGGAAAGGGATTCCGGCGCATCGTCGCGGCGCCGAAGCCGCTCGACATTGTGGAGATTGACGCCATCAATGCGCTGGTCAATGCAGGGCATATTGTCGTCGCGGGCGGCGGGGGCGGCATCCCGGTGCTGAAGCAGCGGAACCATCTGAAGGGCGCCAGTGCCGTCATTGAAAAAGACGCCGTGAGCGGGCGCCTGGCAGATCTGGTGGACGCGGATCAGCTGCTGATACTGACCAACGAAGAGTTTGTCTATCTCGGCTATGAATCGGAACACCCGCAGCCCATCCGCGAGATGAACGTTTCCGAGGCACTGCAGTACATTCAGAATGGGGAATTCGGAACGGACAAAATGCTTCCGAAGATTGAAGCCTCCGTTCATTTTGTCTCCCAGAAGGAAGGACGCTCTGCAACGATTACCTCGATTGAGACAGCAAAGGAAGCATACCTCGGAAAAACCGGAACGGTGATCAGATAGCCTTCCGGCTTTCCCGGATCCTCGGATCCAGATAATCATAGGAAATATCCACGATCAGGTTGATTCCCATGTAGATAAGGGCGATCCAGAGCACATATCCCTGAATCATCGGATAATCCCTCGCGCTGATAGAAGTCACGGCCAGATTTCCAAGCCCCGGATAGGAGAAAATGACCTCAACCACAGCGGTACCGCCTAGCAGGGAACCGAGCGAAAGGCCAAGCATGGTCACAAGTGGGAGCAGGGCGTTCGGAAAAATGTGCCTCCACAGGATCGTGCTTTCCTTTATTCCCCGTGCACGTGCGCCGATGACATAATCCTGATTCAGCTCCTCCAACACGGCGGTGCGCACCTGCCGGGTGTATTTTCCCATCATCGCGAACGCAAGGGTAAGTGCCGGCAGGATGATCTTCTTAAAGCCCTGCCCGGAGGATACTACCGGAAGCAGCTTCAGCTGGATCGCAAACAGGTACAATAAAAGCATACCCACCCAGAAATTCGGCATGGAGACGCCGAAAAAGGTAAGCCCGCGCACGACATAATCGACCGGCTTTCCCCTGTACACAGCGGAAAGCATTCCGAGCGGTACCGAAACGATCAGCATGATCATCAGGGAGGTAAAGGCCAGCTTCAGAGTCGGCAGCAGGCGCGATGACAAAAGCTCAAGCACCGGCTTGTGCATAGAATAAGAGGTTCCGAAATCTCCGTGCAGGCAGCCGGTCAGCCAGTTCCAGTACTGAACCGGAAACGGATCATTCAGCCCCAGTTCCTCCCTGGTCGCCTCCAATACCGCCTCGCTCGGCATGGAGCCGCTGGCGGAATACATGGCCGTCACCGGATCACCCGGAGACAGATACGTCAAAATAAAAGTGAAGAAACTGATCCCGATAAGAACGAGCACCATCTGAACGAGCCGTTTCCTGATTTGTCTCGCGTTCATAAATTCCTCCTGAGTCGGTCATGTACCCCATCTGTTTTTCAGGCAGGATGCCCACATCCCCAATCTCCGATTATGGATTTTACCCGGCGAGGGCCTGCGTACTGGATCTTCTGCGAAAATCGGGACATGATATGCGTGTCACTGGCACACAGCGCCCTTGTATCATATGTGCGGAAAGAGAAGCAGATATTTTCATACCTGCCCCTCCAAATCCAAAAATATCTACGGTATTCTCAGCGCTCGATTTACTCTGCCATCGCCACATCCGCCGTAATCCAGTAGTAATCCGCCGGTGTGCACTCAAGGCCGCTTACCGTATTCTTCGCCGCGATGTAGATCGTCGGATAGCTGTAGAATGCGCAACACGCGTCATCCATCAGGATCTGTGAGATTTCACGTTCAACCTCCACGCGCTCGTCCGTGTCAAATACGCTTTCAAGAGACGTGATCAGCGCATCCACTTCATCGTTCGCGTATCCATATGCATTGTAAACCGCGTCGCTCTTGAAGTACTGCTGCAGGAACACTGCCGCGTCTCCGGAGTGGAATCCGCTGCTGTTGAAAATGCAGAGATCATAGCTTCCGTTCTGGATGGTACCCGCCCAGAGATCCTGTACATAGTTCAGATTTAACTGGATCCCCAGGGTGCCCGCCGCGTACTGCAGCGCTTCGCAGATGATCGGCAGCTCCGCTCTGGTTGTATAGGAGTAAACCTCCAGGACAACCGGTGTACCGTCCGGTGTCTCAATGATGCCGTCTCCATCTGTATCCGCATATCCGGCTTCCTCAAGAACCGCCGCGGCATCCTCAAGGTCATAAGAATACGGATTCTCCAGATCATTTACACCGAGTGCCTCCGAGGCAAACGGCGTATTTCCCGCCACAAACATTCCGTTCAGCTGCACCGCGCAGATCGTCTCCATATCCAGACATTCCAGCAGGGCAATGCGGAGTGATTTGTCCGCCAGAAGTCCGTTCTGGTTCATCAGGCCCCAGTCTGTGCGCAGTCCGTTACACATTTCGAGGATATAATTGTCATCATCTATGTACAGTGCCGCGTCAGAGGTTCTCAGACCATAGCAGGCGTCCAGCTCACCGGACTGGAAGGAAAGATTCATAACGGAAGGATCCTGGAACTGCAGGAATTCGATGGAATCCAGCTGCGGTTCTCCATCCCAGTAGTTCTCATTTTTTACTACGTTCAGCGTCATGGAAATCTGGTCGTTGCTCTCAATCACATACGGGCCGGTGCAGATCGGGCCGTCATCCGCAAGATTTGAGATGTCCACCGTCGTATCAAAAATCACAAAGAACGGATCTGCCAGCATGCCTGGAAGGGTCGGCGCCGGTTCGGTCGTCGTGATGGTAAGAGTCTGTCCGTCCGCTGTCATGGAATCCAGAGAAAAGAAATCCGCTGCTCTGGCTGAATTATCAAAATCATACTGGATCGACGCCATTGCAAGCTCCGCGGTCAGCTTTGTCCCATTGGAGAAGCATACCTCATCCTTAATCGTAAACGTCCATGTCAGACCATCCTCCGATACCGAATAGTCATCCTCAACCAGCCAGCCAACTGTATTCATGGATGTATCCAGCTTCGTCAGCGTCTCCCCAACACCCGCGCGCTCAATCATCCAGCCGTCATATTCATTGCTCGGATCAAGTGAGCTGTAGGTCTGGGTCTACCCGAATACCATATGTCCGGACGCCTGTGATACCAGCGCCGTTCCCGCAGTTACCACAGTGATCAGCGCTCCTGTCACCAGCAGCTTCGTAACTGAATTTCTTTTCATCATTTGCCTCCAGTTTTCTTCTCCAGGACTATTATTATTCAGATATCTTCAAAATGCTTTCCGTTTCTTTTTAAGAGGATAAGAGGATTATAATTCTGATATTTTGAACACAAGCCCCACCGGGGGTTATTGATCCATTCGAATTTTTTACAGGCATCTGTTTTTTCAGGAAATGCCTGTAGTACTGAACGCGCATGGCGGTTTCAGTTCCTGCGTCTGTGTTTTGATCCGTGCGTTGTATTCTTACCAGACTGTAAAGAGAATAGTAAATATCTATGCTTGTCAGACGGTTTCTGGAGGAGACCTGGAATATTTTACAGCAAAGGAAAAAGTGCCCGGATGGGCACATACAATTGTTCTTGATTGTCTTTGAATGGAAACACTCTGTGAAAAGAAAGCAGAGGAGATCCTGAAAATGCTGGTTTTCTCCGCGCGGGAGGATGCGGTCAAAGAGCTGCTCGCGCTTTAAATCAGACGGCCGTCCTTTAAAATGAGCTCGCATTTCTCATATTTGCAGGATTACTTTTCGTTTTTCTCTCTTTGTCTATGAAGTTGTTCGACATAAAAATCCATATTGTCCTGTCCCCATTTATACATGGAATTCACGATTGGAAGGAGTGTAAATCCCCTTTCCGTCAGAGAATATTCTGTATGAAGAACCTGCGATTGGTACTGAATGCGCCTGATAATATCATCATGTTCAAGTTCTCTCAATTGTTTTGTCAGCATCCGGTTACTGATTTGCTTAAACAGACGGGAAAGCTCACCATAACGATAGGGACGTTCGTTTCCCAGATGCCAGATAATCACAACCTTATATTTCCCTGAAATAACAGACATGGTTAACTCTTTCTCACAATTGAAGTCATTGTTAGAAAGGCGATGAAAAGTCTCACTTCTTAAATCTACACCATTCATTACAAAATTCTCCTCTTCTCTTTACAAATAACTCCAACTGAGCAAGATTCTGATTCTGATCCAAACAATATAATAATCTCCTCGATAACATTAATTGTACTCAATTTCGCGGTTTAAAGGCTGATGCATTCCAGACACGGCGAAGCGTAGATCAATCTAAAAATAACATATGCCTGCCGTGAAGGTCAAGTCATAATCAAAGAAGAATATATTTCTTTCAACACGGATGCTGCCGACCAGTGTAAACCAGTCGGCAGCGTCATAGATCAGGCGAGTATTCCCTTCAGGATGTAGCTTTTTTGCTGTGTCATTTCGTCTAAAGTAACGCTGACCCCTTCTCGCCCTAAACCACTCATCTTATATCCGCCGAACGGCTGCTGAAGATGTCTGTAATTTCCGGAGCTGTTGATAACAACGCCTCCGCACTGCAGTCTGGAAGCCACCCACATCGCACGCTTCATGGAGCGGGTCATCACTCCTCCCTGCAATCCATAGCTGGTTGCATTCGCAATACGAACAGCCTCTTCATCCGTTTTAAAGGTCAGGATGGGGAATACCGGGCCAAAAATCTCCATGTCTCTGGCCGCATCCATTTCCATCGTCACCCCATCCAGGATGGTCGGCTCGAAATATGTCTTATTATAAATATTCCCGCCGCAAATGCACTTAGCGCCCTGGGCTACTGTTTTCTCAACCTGCTGCCGAACGGTTTTCGCCGCCTTCTCACTGATCAGACATCCGAAGTCGGTTTCTTCATCCAGTGGACTTCCATGATGAAGCTTCTCAAACCTGCGCATTGCCCCGTCGATAAACTCATCGTGGAGACTATTATGCACCAGAAACCGTTTCGGCGAGCAGCAGGTTTGTCCGGCATTTTGCAGCCGTCCGGCTACCGCATTTTCAATAGCCAGTTCCAGGTCAGCATCATCAAGGACAATAAACGGATCGTTGCCTCCCAACTCAAGGAAAACGCGCTTCAGCGTCTGCGCACCTTTTTGCGCCACTTCAAGCCCTACCTCCGTACTACCGGTGAGGCTGATCGCGTCAATCTTCGGACTGCCCGAAAGAAGCCCGCCAATTTCTGAGCCGCTTCCTGTGACCAGCTGAAGAACATTTCCGGGAATCCCCTGTTCCAGACAAATCTCCACTACCTTCATCAGTGTCAGAGGATTATCTGTAGCAGGCTTGATGATGACCGCATTCCCTGCGGCAAGCGCTGCGGCCATTTTCTGAGTGCATAACTCAACTGGATAATTAAACGGAGAAATGCACGCCACAACCCCCAGAGGTTCATGGCGGGTAAAAATAATATCGTTTTCATTACCGATCTGATAGTCCGTCAGCGTCTGTCCAAAATGCTGAGTGGCCGCCTGCGCAAACCCTCTCATAATCTGAGCACACACGCGGATCTCCCCGCGGGCTTCCCGGATAATCTTTCCCATCTCCGTGCTCAGCCCTCTGGCTAACTCCTCGCGTCTTCCGTCAATCGCATCCGCACATTTGAGCATAAGACGGCACCGTTCATGTACCGGCGTTTGTGCCCACAGCTTCTTTCCCTGCAAAGCGGCCTCTATCGCCCGCTCAATATCCGCTTCTGTCGCGCGTGGAACGGTGTCCAGCACTTCCTGGGTAGCGGAGTTGAGCACCTGTATCACTTTACCATTCCGGGCATCACATTTCTGCCCGTCTATAAACATCTGCATATTTTACCTCGCTGCTCTTACCAGATCAGAACGTAGAATCCGGATCATAGTAAGTATCAATGTTCGAGTCACTTACACTGACAGGAGTCAGATATACCAGATTGGAAATTTCTTCACCACTGTTCCAGCTCTCAATCGTCTCAATTACCATCTCCGCGCACTCATAAGGATCGTTACGGCCGGTTGCAAGGACCTGATCGCCATCCTGGATCAGAGCGTATACATTTTTATTGCCGTCACAGCCGCAGATAATGATGTCATCACGGCCAATAGCTGCACAGGCTTCATATGCACCAAGAACCATATCATCGTTTTCCGCGAAAATGACGTTCATCTCCGGAGCCGCAGTAAGCATATCTTCCATAGCCTGCTGTCCTTCTGCCTGATTCCAGTTTCCCCATCCCTGAGTTACGATATTGATACTTGCTTCGCCATTGCTCTCAAGCTGAGCCTCTATAATACCTGCTATAACTCCTGTACGGCGAGCCACGCCAAGTGTATTTCCGGCATTTCCGCTAAGCAGGCCCATATTTATCTCTGTATTTCCAAAATATGCGGCAATATCAGCTCCTACTAATGTACCAAGCGTATAATTGTCTGACTGAATCATAGACTCATAATATGCTGAAGAATCGATGGAATTATCCATAATAAATACAGCCACACCCGCTTCCTGGCATTCAAGAGTCGCTCCGACGGAAGCCTCAGCATCAACAGGATTAATAACAATCACATCACAACCCTCTGTGATAAAGTTTTCTACATTAGCAAGCTCGGTACTGGTGTCACCATTCGAGTCAGCCGTGATGCACTCATAACCTTTTTCTTCACAGAGTTCCCGGAAACGCTCTTCCTGAGCGGCAAAGTAGGCGCCGTTCAGGGTCTGCATACTCAGCCCGATCTTTAATTCGGAAGTTTCTTCTGCATGAACTGTCGGTACACAGCCAAGCATCATACAAAGACCTAATAATACTGATATTTTCTTTTTCATGTAAATACCTGCCTTTTCTTTTTTTATTTGCTATCATACTATAGTGACATATCCGGCAGCGTCTCCAAGTAGTGCGTTGGACTCCACTGCCTTTCAAACTTGCGGCACTACTCACAAGTTTTATACACTTATAATAAAACGACGTAAGTCGTTTTACTTTGCGCCAGACGCGAGGCTGCGAAGCAGCCATTCCATGCGCGCCTGTGTGCATAGTTTATCTGTCAGCCTTCTTTGCTATTGTGCCCCTGAAGCAGCACTGCTACAATGATGATAATTCCTTTGATAACCTGCTGCGGATAAGACGCCACCTTCATTAGAGCCATAATATTACTGATCAGCCCCAGAATCAAAGCACCCATCAATGTATTTACAGGCGTCCCCCTGCCTCCGGAAAGGCTTGCCCCGCCGATCACGCAGGCCGCAATCGCATCCAGTTCCATTCCGTCACAGATACGGGCGTCTCCCACACCTGTACGTGATTCCATGATACCGCCAAATACGCAAAGGAAAGCTGAGAGCATATACACAGACATTACATACAGATTTGTACGGATACCTGACAGCCGCACAGAGTTTTCATTACTGCCGATGGCCTTCACATACCGGCCATAGCTTGTGTAATGAAGTATAAGCGATACGATTATAACTACCAGGCCGGCCAGAAGAACGGAGTATGGAACACCGAACAACCGGTCTTTGTTGAACGTGGTAACAATCTCATTTGTAATTGGAATTGTTTTGGCATGAGAGATCATATAAGCCACACCACGGGCTGCCGTCATGCTCGCAAGCGTAACAACAAATGGAGCCATTTTCTGATAGGCAATCAGATAGCCGACTGCGGCTCCAAAGCAAAGGCTCAGCAGAACAGTGAGAAGGAGCGCCGGAACCAGCGGCATTCCATCCGATGTCCGCGTATCTAATAAGGTAGTGAAAATTACCGCTGAAAATGCTGCAATGGAACCTACAGAAAGGTCAATACCACCTGTAAGAATAACCATCAGCATGCCCATACTTATAACAATCAGCCCGGCATTTTGTCTTAAAAGATTAAAGATATTTTGAGCTGTCAGAAAATTTGAGGACAAAAAGCTTGATATTATAACTAAAAGCAACAACACAGCGGCCGGAAGGTAGTCGCGTAAAGCCGCAGTGATTTTTTTTGCAGTGATTGATTGCTTACCCATTATTAATTTGCACCTCCTACCACAAGTTTCATAATATTCATTTCATTGATATCCTTTCGTACCAGTTCTCCCATTTTGTGTCCATTGTCAATAACAATAACCCTGTCACACATCCCGATAATTTCATTAAGCTCAGAGGAAATCATTATAATGCCGACACCCTGATCCGTCAGATCATTCATGATATTATAAATCTCTACTTTTGCACCCACATCCACACCACGTGTAGGCTCATCCATAATCATGACTTTAGAATTTGTTGTCAGCCACTTTGCGATTACGACTTTCTGCTGGTTCCCGCCGCTCAGACTGCTGACCGGATTGTATATATTGGGAGCCTTAATCGAAAGCTTCTTCACTAACTCTTCCGCAAGCTTTTTTTCCTTTTGTCTGCGCAGGATTCCGCGCGGTTTTGATATACGGTTTATGTTGCAGTATGTCAGATTTTCGCTGATGGCTTTCTCCAATACCAGTCCCTGTTCTTTCCTGCTTTCCGGTATCAGCGCAATCCCTTCCCGTTTCGCCTGACTGGGAGTACGAAGTTTCACCGTTTTACCGTCCAGCACTACTTTTCCGCTTTTAACAGGGTCAGCCCCAAAAACAGCCCGGGCTATTTCTGTGCGTCCGCTCCCAACCAGACCAAATAATCCTAAAATTTCTCCACAGCGCACATTGAAATTAATATTTTCAAACACCCCGCCGGTAAGTTCCTCTACCTCGAGAACCGGTTCACCGATCCGGCTTTCCCGGTAAGGATACATATTCAGCAGCTTGCGGCCAATCATCAGTTCCACTACTTCATCTACAGTAAAGTCTTTAATTGAGCCATTGCCTGTAACTTCGCCGTCCCGCATAATCGTTACAGAATCACAAATAGAGAATATCTCGTCCATCCGGTGAGAAATATAGACTATACTCACTCCCAGATCTCTCAGGCGTTTAAGTGTCTCAAACAGTTTTTCCGTTTCCCGTGGTGAAAGAACTGCCGTTGGCTCATCAAGAATGAGTATCCTGGCGTTCTCTGACAGCGCTTTCGCTATTTCTACCATCTGTTTATAGGCTACACTTATATTCCTTACCAGATTCTTTACGTTGATGTTGAAACCCAGACTGTTCATTATTTCTTCTGCACGGGCATTTAGTTTTTTCCAGTTAATAATTCCATTCCTGCCAAGACTGTCAATAAAAATATTCTCAGCCACCGTCAGTTCATCAGCCAGTTCAAGTTCCTGGTAGACAATTCCAACTCCAAGTTCTTTTCCCTTACGTGGATTGCCAATTGATACCTTCTCCCCATCTATATATATCTCTCCCGAATCCGCCGTATACGCACCGGAAAGTATTTTCATGAGGGTTGATTTACCGGCTCCATTCTCACCAACAAGAGCATGAATTTCTCCAGGCTTCAAATAGAAATCCACGCCTTTAAGTGCAGCAATTCCGGCAAAATTTTTATGCACATTCTGCATTTTTACCCTATCCACGCTCATACGCACCCGCTTTCATTAATCAAATTTTATAGCAAAATTATAAATTCCAAGTTATGTATTGTCAATTACGCACATTTTTGTTCCTACCCATTGAAAAAGATAAGGCAGATTTAATAATCAGAAAAATCGATGTCTCAACATCCAGTGATATTTATTACATTGTAAACATCACATACGAGAAAAGCATTAACCAGCGAACTTTGGATATATTTTCAAAAAAAAGGGGCTTTCGCCCCCTTTAATACCGAATATAGCTTTAATTCACATGTCTCATGCACGTAAAACGAACCGCATAAACAGGCCGCTTGAGGTAATCAGAATCGGAGCATTGGGAGCTTCGTCCCGAACCTGCTTCAGCCATGCGGAATCAAAGGCATCTCCGGCTATGTATTTTTCCCGTTCCGATTCCGGCATGATTGATTTTCTGTACTGGATCACATTCGGCAAATCCACTCCGTACCAGTGTGTCGTTCCGTTGTCATCACGGTAAAAGGTCGTCTCAAGCCCGCAGCCGAGCTGTACGATCACGCTATCCGGTTTGCGCTTCAGAAAGTCCTTTATATATCTGTCCATCCAATCCTGATAAAATGCTCCACTGTTTTTCTCGCCATGTTCCCCGCCAATCCGCCAGGTGACACAAATTTTCATGATGAATCTCTATTGTCTCTATTGGATCTCTTATTTTCACGATAAATCTCTATTGGGTCTCTCGTTTTATTTGTTTTATGAGTTTAATGACTCAGCGGCTCACAGCTTCGCCGACCATGTTTCCTGCAATACCTGAGAAACGTTATTGTCCGCAGCCGTCGCTCCCACGTTCAGTCATTCTTCTCCAGAATAAGTTCTCCAGAAATGCCTCCTTCCCGGGTTTCTTCCACCCGGATGGTAAGCGGTGCGTCTTCCTGCGTTTCTTTTTGCCGGGCTGCCTGAGGAGTGCCCTCCTGCGTTTCTTTCCGCCGATCTGACTGCAGTGCGTCTTCCTGCGTTCTTCGCAGAACCAGCAGTGCGCGGCCCTCGAAGAAGTGACAGCATCCGGACGAATAATCATCCTCGCTGGTCGGACTTCCGGAGCCAAATCCTTCAAGCCGTACGGCGCCATTGATAACGCAGCGCGTCTCGGCCTGCCAGTCCGGTACGCGCCTGCCGTCCGGATCGACCGCCTCAGCGCGAATCACCAGAATACTCTCCCGGCAGGGGAAGCTTTCCGGAATTTCCTCCGGCGTCAGCCGGATCGATACAGCACTTCCAGATGTCGTAAGCGAGCTGCTTTCTGCCGCGCTCCCGCCGTGGTAGTTTATCACTTCCAGCACGCCAGGCTCATAGATCAGCGGAACCGAGACAATCCCGCTCTCCGGGACTGCATTCCGGCTGATGGTTCTGCCGTTTACTTTTATCTCAACCTCCTCCGCGTCGCTGTAGATGTCCGCGCGGATCTCCTTTCCCTCATATCCCGGCCAGGTATAGCTTTCATATACGTCCGCCCAGCCCCAGCTGGAAATGGCTTCCTTTTTGCCCGTGTGTTCCGGATGCAAAATCGAGATCACCGGCGCGCTGTCCATTTTCCACAGCAGGCGGCGGAATTTTCCCTGCGGACGGACAAATCCGCAGATATCAAAATCCCCACAGTTTCCGGTATGCCAGGGATAATTGCAGAACAAGCCGCCGTCCTGGTCATAGAAAGCGTGTCCGATTCCGCTCTCCCCAAGGTAATCCATCGCTGTCCAGGTAAAATCACCGATTACATACGGGTGCGCCATCGTGCGCTCCCACACCTGCTTCATCGCCTTCGGATAGCTTTCTGTGCCGACAATGATCCTCTCCGGAAAATCGTTTCCATCCTCCTCATAGCGGTCGTCCAGATAATTGTAGCCGACCACATCCAGGTCCTTCACAAAATCCGCCGTGATCGTGCCCCAGTTTTTTGTCACCTCATCCGCCTGCGCAAGGAATGCCTTTACCTCATCCGGCAGGCCGGCGAAATCGATCTCTTCCCCGCTGCCAAAAATATTTGCCAGAATCCCGCCGAACTCGCCGGCATCCAGAAATACAGCGCACACGCCGTTGGTAATCGCTCTGGTGTCGTCGAGACTGCGGACATAGGCGCACATCGCCTCAGAAATTTCCGGTCCGTTTCCGCTTCCGTCCCGCTCTCCGATTTCATTTCCGATGCTGTACATAATTACGGAAGGATGATTGCGGTCACGCAAGACCATGGAAGCCAGGTCTTCCTTCCAGCACTTTTCAAAGTACAGATGATAGTCGGCCGCATTCTTCTTTGCCCTCCAGCAGTCAAACGCCTCATCCATCACCAGCATTCCCAGCCGGTCGCAAGCGTCGAGCAGGGCCGTACTCGGCGGATTGTGGCTGGTGCGGATCGCGTTGTAGCCGTTTTCCTTTAACAGGCGCACCCGGCGGTATTCCATCGCGTCAAATGCACAGCTGCCAACAACGCCGTTGTCGTGGTGGATACAGCCGCCTTTGAGCTTCACTGGTTCATCATTCAGGCAAAAGCCGCGCTCGCGCGTAAACGAAAGGGTGCGGACGCCAAAAGAGACCTCTTTTTCTTCCAGAAAATCTGTTTCCTGAGCACCTGTTTTATTAGAACCCGTTTGCTGATTATCTGTCCCCTGAACATCTGTTTTTCCAGGCTTACGTACCTGCACCTTTGCCGTATACAGATAGGGCTTATCGAGGTTCCAGGGAATCAGATCCTCTATAGAAAAATGAAATGCGCACGTTGTTTCCGCGGACGCTTTCGGCATAAAGCAGAAATCTTCCGTCTGTTTTCCTTCATCCTGCGTGCGGCAGGCCACCTGTTTCGTCTCTCCTTTTTCATCCGGCACATGGCAAACCACCTGCTTTGTCTGCTCCGCCACAATCCTTCCATCCTCATCCAGAATCGAAAGCGTTACTTCCCGTTTTGCATCAGCAGTTGATACCGATGTATTTGTCAGCGTCACCTCCGCCCAAATGGTCTGCATATCTGGTGTGCGGACGCTAACTGACCAGGGCGCCAGATAAATCGGTTCCCCCTCCAGCAGACGGACATGGCGATAGAGACCGCTTCCGGAATACCAGCGGCTGTTTGGATGCGAATTGTTTTCAACAACAATCTTCAGTTTATTGTCTTCACCGAATTTCAGCCATTTTGTCAGATCCGCATAAAACTCCGTATACCCATAGTGATGCAGCGCAGCCATACTGCCATTGATCCAGATTTCAGTGTTCCCGTATGAGCCTTCCACCAGCAGCAGGAACCGGTGCCCTTTCTGTGAAGCATTCAGTTCAAAATGCTTTTCGTAGGTGCCAATTCCTCCCTGGAAAAAACCGCCTGCGCCTTCTGTCGGCGCATCCGGCATCCTCTTCGTCGAAATCATAAAATCGTGCGGCAGATCAACGGTTTTCTTATATGCAGCACCCTTTGCGTCCTGATACGCATTTCCGCTGGAATACGCAAACGACCATCCCCTGTTAAAATCATGTGTAACCATTTCGTTTCCTCCTGTTTTCTCCGTAGAAATTTTTATATGTTCTGAGTATAATACATTTCCTTTCGCTGCAACAGGGATATCTTGTCATAAAATCCTCGATTTTTTGTGTCAAGTATGGTATTGTATTCTAAATGAGGCAAAATGCTTCATGTCAAAGACATCATCGTTTCGCTCTGATCCGTCCCTGCGTCCTCGATTTTCTGCGAAAATCGGGACATAAAACACGCGCCACTGGCACGCAGGGCCGTTTAACGCTGCAGGACTGTTCTATGCCCCGATCTTTGCCGAAAATCAGGGACACAGGCATGGATTGAAATGATACATGGATTCATGAGTGTAAAACATGGAACAGGTTTGAAACATCTTAAATTTATATGCAGAGGAGACCATAAGCAATGATCCCCTATACATATGTTCTATTTGGAGCAATTCAGAAAACAAAAGCTGATTATTATAGGGAGCACAGCCGCGGCCTTAGCTTTCAGGATGCCGTACAAATGCTTGCTGACAAAGGCTCCTGTGTCAATGGCATTCCTGAAAAGCCAGATTTTTTGTCATGGAATCTTGTAAACTACCAAGATCTTCGCAAGCTTACCATGCAGATTCCAATTCCATTAGCGGAAATACAAAATGTAAGACAGACGGTCTGCAATGATATTCGCAAGCTCTCCGTCTACAATCAAGTACAAATATCCCTCGAAGCCTGCTGCTCAGACATGCAGCTGATATCAGTGGATTATTTTTCTGTGTGCTATGTTCTAGAAGGAAACTGCCGTCTGAGAATGCTTTCCGGTGAACGAGAAATGCACGCAGGGGAGCTTTGCATCTTTCCGCCAGGTATCCCACACGCTCTGTTTACGATGCCGGAAGATCTGGTTGTCAATATTGTCTCTGCAAAAGAACACTTCACAGAAAATTTCAGCCAGCTTTTATACCAGGACAATATTGTTTCCGCCTTTTTCCGCCGCGCCCTGTTTCAGGAATCACGTGATCCGGTTTTCTTTACTATGCACGCTTCCAGGAACATCCGCAGTCTGATCCAGCATCTGTTTGCAGAATTTCTAACAAAGGACACTTATTCAGAAACGTTGTTCAACAATTACCTGCAGATTTTCTACGCAAACATTATCCGGGCTTCCGAAAGCCCGGACGAAACTGCCATCACACCAAATCAGGTCATATCCCGAACACGCATGCCGGCAATTCTGAATTATATGCGCCAGAATTACCACACACTTACACTGGAAACCCTTGCCGAACGTTTTCATTACGACAGCGCCTACTTAAGTAAACAGATTAAGTCGGCGACAGGAAAAAATTACAGGGATATTATTGCTGAGCTAAAACTGGATGAAGCTAAAGAACTGCTGGCTGAAAGCAACCTTAGCATAGAAAAAATCGCAGAAATGGTCGGATATGGCAGTCCCGATCATTTTGGGTATGTTTTCAAAAAAGAGACGGGGCTTTCGCCCCGTCAGTACCGGAAAAATCTTCAATTCATATATCCCTTGCACTGAACACCTACCGCATGATAACCTGTATTTCGATTTCCTTTACTCAACTTCGATCATCTGAGCATCTTCCTTGCGGACAGAAAGCTCGTAACCACGAACCGTCACCTGCACAGGGTCGCCCAGCGGCGCGACCTTTCGCACATAAATGTCGATGCCTTTTGTTACTCCCATATCCATGATCCGTCGTTTGGTGGCTCCTTCTCCGTGAATCCTGACCACCTTAGTTGTCGCCCCTACCGGGACATCGCGCAATGTTTTCATTTAAAAGTTTCTCCTTTCATTTTTCCAATTTAACAAGAGCGCCGAATTTATGATTACGAGCACGGAACCGGCGTTGTGCACCAGTGCGCCCACAATCGGGTTCAGTATGCCTGTGATTGCAAGGATGATTGCGATAAAGTTGAGTGTCATGGAGAATGTCATATTCAGCCGGATGGTGGTCATCATCCGCTTGGAGAGCGCCACGAGATGGGGCAGCTCTTCTACCTTGTCGTCTACCAGCGCGATATCGGCGGCGTCCACCGCTATATCGCTTCCGATGCCGCCCATGGCAATCCCAATGTCCGCTTTTTTCAATGCCGGCGCATCGTTGATGCCGTCGCCGATCATGCAGACCGATTCCTGCTTTTCCTGATAAGAGCCGATCCATTTCAGCTTATCCTCCGGCAGGCATTCCGCATGGACTTCCTCAATATGCAGCTGCCCGGCAATCGAAGCGGCGGCTTCTTCATTATCCCCTGTGAGCAAGACCGGCTCTATGGAAAGTCTCTTGAGCTGGTCGATCATGGAAGCGCTGTTTTCCCTCGGAGTATCGGCAAGGACGAGAAAGCCGGCCAGATGGTCGTCTGCACTCACATAGATCACTGTGCAGCCCTGTCGCAGGTATGCTTCGGCTTCTGAAAGCATTGTATCGGAGACTGCGATGCCCTTTTCCGCCATCATCTCATAATTACCGGCCAGTATCTTTGCCCCATTGACAACAGCGGACACACCGCGTCCCGGCAGCATGACAAACTGATCGCAGGAGGGAATGTCTTTTCCCGTCTCTGCGCGGTAGCTCTTTACGATTGCCCTGCCAAGCGGATGCTCAGACAGCTGCTCTGCGGCGGCGCAGGAAGCATAGATTTCTTCCGAAGACACTCCCGGCAGAATACTTTTTGCACAAATGACCTTCGGTGTTCCATAGGTGAGGGTCCCTGTTTTATCAAATGTGATTTTTTCTGCTTTCGCCAGACGTTCCAGCGCGTCTCCTTCCTTTACAAGAAAGCCGTGCTTCGTGGCATTTCCGATGGCCGCCATGATCGCCGTCGGCGTCGCCAGTACCAGCGCGCAGGGGCAGAATACAACCAGAATCGTCACGGCCCGGATGATCTGCCCGGTCAGAAGCCAGGTGATGGCGGCGGCAGAGAGCGCGATCACCACGATCCAGGTCGCCCACCGGTCTGCGATTCCAACAATTTTTGCTTTTCCTGCATCCGCAGACTGCACCAGACGTATCATACGCTGGATGGAGCTGTCTTCGCCTACCTTCGTCGCTTCCATATCAAACGCGCCAAACTGATTGACGGTTCCGGAGGAAACCTCATCCCCGGCAGTCTTATCTACCGGCATGGACTCGCCGGTCATCACCGCCTGATTGATCGAGGTCTGACCGGAAAGGATCACGCCATCCACCGGGATCGTCTCCCCCGGGAGAACCCGGATTTTATCCCCGACTCTGACCTGCATGGAAGGGACGATCTTCTCCTTCCCGTCCGCAGCGAGTATTCGGGCCGTCGTCGGGGTCAGCTTTACAAGCTTCTCAATGCCGCTTCTCGCTCTCGCCACAGTCAGCTCTTCCAGAAGTCCTCCAAGCTGCATGATGACCGCCACCTCACCGGCGGCAAAAATCTCTCCGGTGATCACCGAAGCGATCAGGGCGATGGAGACCAGTACATCCGCTTTTATGTCAAAAGCCGTCACAAGGCCGATGATGGCTTCCATAATGATCGGGATTCCGCAGAAAACAATGGCAATCCACGCCATATCAAAAGGAAACAAAGTCCATCCGGCCAGGCTGCATAATACCGCCGCCCCTGATATCACAAGTAAAATGATATCCTTTTTCATTCCGCCAAGCTCCAACAGCCATTCAAGCCTGGAAATCACTGCTTTCATAATGAATTTTATTCCTCCTGCCCGTTCTATTATACTTATGGGGGTATGGGTTTATTATACATATAGGGGTATAGGATTGTCAAGTGTTTTATGAAAAAAAGCAGCCATACAAGGCTGCTTCTCATTGGAAAAATCTTCGATTGGGGAATATCCCGTCCGAAGGACGAGGATGCCGCCCCGGCGAGGGGATAAAACCCGGCGAGGGCACACTTAATGATGTGAGTATGAATGTTAAAGCGACTTCATCCCATATTGGCGAAGCGTTCTACGGCTTTCGTGAAGTCGGCGATCGTTTTGTCGGCGTCTCCATGCTCGATGCCGTCACGCACGCAATGCTGAATATGCCCTTCCAGAACGACCTTGCCGCATCCATGCAAAGCGGATTTCGCCGCATTGATCTGCGCCAGAATATCTTCACAGGGTATGTCCTCGTCCACCATCCGATCGATCGCCTGAACCTGACCGATTATTTTCTTTAATCTGCGATGCAGGTTTTCTGCGTCCATGCATTGTCTCATGCCATTATCTCCTCCTCAGAATATGTCCAGAGCTACGGAACGTAGCCGGAAAAAATCATCTCTGCCCTATACATAAGGGTGTATGTGTGCATGATAAAGCACTTTAAAATTTTTGTCAATCATCTGCCGGGGTACCAGTTTAACAGCATCTTCAGCAGGTAAGCTTTTTTGAGAAACGAAGTGCAGATGCCAGTGACACGCATTCAGCACAAACCAGATCGACAGCGAAGACGCCGATCCGGTCTGTGGATTCCTTATAACATTGGAAGAAAGCGCAGGAAAGACGCAATCTGTGTCCTGTAGTTAATCCCGAGCATTATAACACCGATTACCGTCAGAACTGCGCCAGTCACCAGCCCGACAACGCGGCTGTTTACACGGTTGGCAAACCGGGCGGAAATGATGGATGCCGCAGATTCCGTCACAATGCAGAGGACAAGAACCGGCCAGTCTTTGAGAATGATGGTCGGGTCAATCAGCGAATGGCTGATAAAGGCAATCATTGCCGTAAAGGTCATGATAAACGTGCTGGTGCCGACCGCTGACCGGCGATCCATCCGCAGAAAAGCAGTAAAGACCACGAGCATCATCATTCCGCCGCCGGAGCCAACAAAGCCCGTGCCAAATCCGATGGTAAGGCCAAAAAACAGGGATATCATAATCCCCTTAGCATCCAGACGGGCACCCTGGCTCACCGTGTCCTCACGGGATGTGTCAGGCTTTAACAGAAAGCGGATACCGATTCCCACGCATAAAAACAGGGAAAATCCTCCGAGAACCACATTCCCCACTTCAAATGCGGCAAAGCTCCCGGCAATACACATGCTGATAATGCAGACGAGCATGATCCAGCCGCGCTTCAGGTCGATATTTTTGTGCCGGATGTATATGGATGTCGTAAATGCCGAGCCGAGAATATCCGAGGCCAGTGCGATCGCTGTCGCGTGGTAAGCGCCGGTCTCTCCGGCAAACGTCGGGCATAAAACAATCATGATCGGAACCATAACCGTCGCCGCCGAAAGCCCCGCCAGCCCCGTACCGACTCCTGCTCCCAATGCCGCTATAAAACACCAGATATATTCCATAGTTTAAACATCTCCCCTGCCGTAATTTCCGTTGGTATCTCTACCTTTGAACCACATAATTATACTCAACACCTGTCGTTTTCGCAACCGACAGATGCACCGGATACAGAAAGCTTCTGCGGATTCAGGGATCTGTATCAGAACCTCCATGTAAAAACTATATTTTCACATACCTGCTGGCACGTCCCTGACCAAGCCGGCGAATGGAGCCGCTTTTTACCATTGCTCCCAACACAGCTTCTACAGTCGTAGGACTGATATCCGGCAATATATCACAAATTTCTGCTTTGGAAATCGGCGTCAGGCTATTTAGCACTGTAGCCTCTACCCGGGCCTTTTTCGTGATTTTCCGGCCATGAACCACCGCGAACCTCTTGTCCAGTTCCTTATAACACATATATAAGGTTGACAAAAAATTTTCTATGAACGGAGCATACGTATTTCCGTTCGATTCCCAATCTGCGGAGGATTTCCGCAATGCTTCGTAATACCATCCCTTATAATTGTTAATCTGTTCCTCAAACGAAACATATTTTCCTGCGTCATATCCATTTTTATAGAGAAGCAGCAGGGAAAGCAGTCTTGACATTCTGCCGTTGCCGTCGCGGAACGGATGAATACACAAAAAATCCAGAATCACGCAGGGGATCAAAAGAAGCTGGTTAATATTCGCATCATTTTTTGCATCCATATATGCCAGCTCCAGCTGTTCCATAGCCGAGAGCGTCTCCGCTGCCGGAACCGGACGAAACCTTACTTTTCTGTTTCCTTCCGCATCTACTTCCAGTATTACATTATCATCTATCTTATACCTGCCTCCATATTCATATCCGGCAATGGACATCATCGTCTCGTGAAGCCGCAAAATATCACTCTGCCGAAAATCAAGGTATGAATACCCAAGATGAATCGCATTCAGCGCATCCCTGTATCCGGCAATCTCTGCCTCATTATGATTCAACGGCGCACTGTTCTGATTCACAATAGCCGCAATACGTTCATCGCTGGTCACAATACCTTCAATTGCATTCGAGTTTTTTACGGATTGTACTTTTGCCACGGCCTCTAATTCTGTAAAAACTGCTCCATATTCTTCTTTTCGCACGCCGGCCATCGTCCGAAGACTGGCTATATTGGCAGTTAATGTCACCAAATTCGCCGGGAGCAGCCCATTATTCAAAAAGCTGTAATCAAATTTTCTCATAGTCCAGGCTCCTTTCTGCATATTATTTTAATCAAATATATGCAGAAAATCAAGCCTGGTGAGCTGTTTTCTGCATATATTTTGGATTTTTATATGCAGAAAACAGGGTTGAAATTCTATACACAAGTCACAGGTCATATGGCTTTGCCAATATTTATAAGCGTTCCATTTTGATTCATGGCTTTGAACCCCGCCAGACTGCCGCTCCCGCATATGGTTCAGAACATCCTTTGCAAACACCTGGGCTTCCGGATGAGTCAGATCTATCCGCAGCCATCTGGCATTCAGGCCTGCGGGCAAAAGCAGATCTGCGCGTATGTCGGCGGTCTGCACATGAAGGGCAAAAAGGACGGCCGGGGCGGGATCTCATTATATCAAACATATAGTATTATGTGTAAGTGTTTTTTCCTCATGGCAGTGTTCATATATCTGACACAGATTGTTCACCATTTTTCCACAAAATCATGAAAAAATAGCAATTTACAGACAAAATGTCTCCAAAAGCGAAAAGCTGCCGGAGTCGGAAGGCCGTCGAAAACGAAAGACAGCCAAAATCAAAAGGCTGTCATGGTCAAAGAGCTGTACAAAAAGGCCGGAAAAATTAAAAGACGGCCAAAAGGAAGGAGAATTCAGGTAATGAAAAACAATATGAAAAAGTGTATTTCCAAAATGCTTTCCCTGATGCTTGTTCTGGTGTTCGCCGCAGGATGCGGGATAACAGCCAGCTCTGAGGAAAGCGAAGCTGCTGTCGGGACCGGCACGGAGGAAGGTTCGGCTGAAAATGACACAGGCATATCGTCAGTCGAAAATTATTATCTTGTAACAAACGTATACGGCGACGGACAAAAGCCGTGGTATCTCGTGATTGAGTACAGTTCGGAAGTCGATCCGTCCACAGTCTCGGCTGATGATTTTGAGATTGAGGATTATGACATCGAAGCTGTCTGGACAAATTCGGAGGAAGTCCTTCCCGATGACAGTGCAGCAGGAAATTACGTGCTGATTGAAATCTCCACCGATTATACGACCTCAAACTACGGAGGAAGCGGCTCGGGAGGCGGCGGTTCTGACGGGGATATTTCTATGGGCGACAAGGAGACCTCCGAAGGCAGTGAAAGGCCGGATTCCTCTGATTTTAATGATACGGAGTCCGGATCCGGTGATATCGGCGTTGCGTCTGACGATGTGGAATTCGAATCGGGAGACATGGACTTTGCGTCTGATGATATGGAATTTGAGTCCGGGGATACAGACTTTACTTTTGGCGACAGGGAGTCCCGGTCTGATGACCTGGATGATTCCGGATTCAGTGAAAGAGGCGACCGTTCTGGCAAGGGCAGCTACGACGCGTCTGAAAATACAGGAGAATCTTTTCAGAGCGGAGACGGCAGCAACAGCAGAGGCTCCATGTTCTCCTCCCTGTCTGCTCTCAGCAATCAGCTGACGGTTATCTTCCGACAGACCGGAACGATCTCATTTTCGGATGGAACCGCACTGGATGCATGGGCGGAAAGCTGCACCACAGATTACGAAAATAACGTGAATCTTCTGGTTGAAAACTTTTCCCAGTATACGTTTACCCTCGCTGACGGCGCCACCATGATGTACAGCCTTTATCTGCCGGAGAATTACAACGAAGCCATGGAATATCCTCTCGTCCTGTTTATGCCGGACGCCACGGGAGAAGGAAGCGATGAGTACCTTGCCCTGACAGAAAGCCTCGGAGGCGTGATCTGGACGACAGAGGAATGGCAGAGCGAGCATGAAACCATCGTCCTTGTTCCGCAGTATGAAGATTCCAATACCGAAGACCCGGCTTATACAATGGAACTGGTGGCAGAGATTGTCAGCCAGTACAGCGTAGATACGTCAAGAGAATATCTTGTCGGGCAGTCTTCGGGAACCATCCGTTCCATCAAGCTCCTCATTGACTATCCGGATGAGTTTGCGGGCGCGCTCCTGGTAGCCGGACAGACCGATTCCGCCTATACCGATTCCATTTCCGACCTGTCCACGCAAAACATCTGGATGATCTGCTCGGAAGGGGACGCGAGAGCGTATCCGGGAATGACCGAAATCACAGAAGCCGTGGAGGCGGAAGGCACCGAAGTCACCATCGCCCAGTGGTCCGCCGCTCTGACCGATGAAGAGCAGGAGCAGCTTGCAGCGGAACAGGCATCTGCAGGGACGACGATTAACTGGACCATATTTGACACCGGAACCGTGATGAGGGACGACGTGACCTCCACAGACGCCACAGAGCACATGAACACCTGGCGCGTTGCATATGATCTGGATACTGTACGCGAGTGGCTGTTTGAGCAGACAAAATAGCATCTTCCACGGCCCGGCAGATCCGCAGCAGCGTCTCTGCGTCTTCCGTTCCCATTCGGTCTGCGATCCGGGCAATCTATACAATTCAATTACTCATTTTGTTTTAAACGCAGAATCAAGAAAAGCGGCTGACTCAGCCGCTTTTCTTGATTTAGATATTATTGAAGCAGATGTACCTGGAACGCCGTAACACAACGCCCCAGGTACGTACCAGCGAATCAGCCCCGGATCTGTTTCACAAGATCCACGGCCTCTTCCGTCATAGCCTTTATCTCTTCAAACTTTCCCTGTTTGATCAGGTCGCTTTTCACCATCCAGCTGCCGCCGCATGCGAGAATCGGCGCACAGGTAAGGTAGCTCTCCAGGTTGCCCGCATTGACGCCGCCGGTCGGCATGAACTTCAGCCCGACATAGGGCGCCGCGAGCGCCTTGATCGTTCCCACGCCGCCGAACTGCGCCGCCGGGAAGAATTTCACCACCCGTAATCCTCTCTTCACGGCCTGCGCCACCTCGGAAGGCGTCACACAGCCCGGGAAAACCGGGATTTCTTTCTCCAGACAGTAGTCTACGATCTCCGAGTCAAAGCCCGGGCTGACGATGAATTTCGCACCGGCTGCCACAGCCTGATCCACCTGAGCCGTTGTCAGAACCGTTCCCGCGCCTACCAGCATCTGCGGATAAGCCTCTGTCATCTTCCGGATGCTCTCCTCGGCCGCCGCTGTGCGGAATGTCACTTCCGCGCAGGGCAGACCGCCCTCACAGAGCGCTTCTGCCAGAGGCACAGCGTCCCTGGCGCTTTCCAGCACGACTACCGGAACGACACCCATCTTCTGAATAGTTGTTTCCATTTGATTCAGCATTTTTTCGCCCTCTCTTTTCTGTCACGTAACCATTATCCATCTTCTCTGCGCTTCTGCCTGCACAGACAAAATTCTTTACCTATGCGTTTTTTTCGCCTGCGCAGGCAAAATTCATTACCTCTGCACCCTCGCGCCCGCACCGGACATGATGCCCTCGACCTCTTTCAGGCTTGCCATGGTCGTATCGCCGGGCGTCGTCATTGCCAGCGCGCCGTGAGCCGCGCCGTAGTTCACTGCCGCCTCCGCGCCTTTGCCCGTCATCAGGCCATACACAAGGCCGGACGCGAAGGAATCTCCGCCGCCAACCCGGTCCATGATCTCGAGGTTGTTGTAATCCGCGGCCTTGTAAATTTCGCCGTCCGCCCAGCAGAGCGCGCTCCAGTCGTTGACCGTCGCAGTCTTTACTTTCCGTAAGGTTGTAGCTACAACCTTAAAGTTCGGATAGGTCTTTGCCGCCTCGTTGATCATCTTGCGGTAGCCGTCAATGTTCAGCTCTTTGAGATTCGCGTCATTGCCCTCAATCTCAAAGCCCAGGCATGCGGTGAAGTCTTCCTCATTGCCGATCATGACGTCTACGTATTTTGCGATCTCCTTGTTCACTTCCTGCGCCTTTGCCTGGCCGCCGATGGCGCTCCACATGGATGGGCGGTAGTTCAGGTCATAGGAAATCACCGTGCCGTATTTCTTTGCAGTCTTAATCGCCGCGATCACCGTCTCGCAGGACTGCTCGGAGAGCGCCGCGTAAATGCCGCCGGTGTGGAGCCAGCGCGCGCCGAGCTCGCCAAAGATATAGTCAAAATCGAAATCCTCCGGCGTCGCCTTCGAAATCGCCGTGTTTGCGCGGTCCGAGCAGCCCACCGCGCCGCGGATGCCGAAGCCGCGCTCGGTGAAATTCAGTCCATTGCGGCACACACGGCCGATGCCGTCTGTTTTCATCCATTTAATCAGGGACGTATCCACGCCGCCCTGCAGGATAAAGTCCTCCATCAGTTTGCCGACTTCATTGTCCGCGAACGCTGTAATCACGCCCGTACGCATCCCGAAGCAGCGGCGCAGGCCGCGTACTACATTGTACTCGCCGCCGCCCTCCCAGGCGCGGAACGAGCGGGCCGTGCGGATCCTGCCCTCGCCCGGATCCAGGCGAAGCATAATCTCGCCCAGAGACAACGCGTCATATCTGCACTCATTTGCCGGTCTTAAATTTAATTCCATCATTCATACCCTGCCGCTGATCATCCAATAAATGGAATCCTGCCTCACATCCCACATAGCTTAATCAGCGGCTTTTCCTTTCCTTATATTGATAGTACAATTCGCTAACCACCGACTACTAATCACCAGCCATCAGCCACTAACTACTAACCGTCAGTCACTAACCACCAGCCACTAAGCACTGGCCACTAAACACTAATTACCCCACATACTTCTCCAGCGTCGCTCTCACTGCGCCTTTTCCCGCGATGAGCTCGCCAAAATAGCCGATGACCGCATCTGCCAGCCCGATCTCATTCAGATTCACGCCGAAAATATCCGTTCTCTGCAGAATTGGCTTTATCTTCTCTTCTGCGCTGTCCGGCTCGCCTAAGCGGATATCCTGCACATACGGGCAGACCGTCGTAAGCTGCGGGTCCGGGCTGAGTTCGAATGCCTTTCCGGAATCGTCGATCCCCATCAGGTAGCGAATCCACCCGGCCAGTACCAGCGGTATCAGCTTCAGCGATTTCACATCCAGACTGTCTGACTTTGCGTAAGCTGCAATGGTGCCTCCATAACGGATCGCCAGCTTCTGCGAGGTATCCGTGGCAATCCGCTGCGGCGTATCCGGCATGAACGGGTTCGGCAGGCGTATATTGATGACTTCGTCAATAAATTTCTGCGGATCCAGCAGATCCTGCTTTACGACCACCGGAAGTCCCTCTTTGTAGCCAATGGTCTCCACCATTTTTTTCAGCACCGGATCCCGCATTTCTTCGTAAATGCGCTCGTAGCCGAGCAGGCAGCCGAACACAGCCAGCGAGGTGTGCAGCGGGTTCAGGCAGGTGCACACCTTCATCCTCTCAACACGATCCACGTTCTCCCGCGTCGTGTAGATCACGCCGCCCTTCTCAAGAGGAAGCTTTCCATTCGGAAATGCGTCCTCGATGACGAGATACTGGCATTCCTCCGCGTTGACAAACGGAGCCACATACGTCTTCTTCGAAGTAATAACCGGCTCCAGCTCCTCAAGCCCGTCGTCCGCGAGAATCTTCTCGACATTTGCGTCCGGGCGCGGGGTGATTTTGTCAATCATGCTCCACGGGAAGCCGACCTTTGATTTGTCATTGATATAATCCGCAAAACCGGCGTCCGCCACGCCATTCTTTACCCATTCCTGCGCGAAGGTATGGATCGCGGCGTACAGCTTGTCGCCATTGTGCGAACAGTTGTCCATGCTCACCATCGCGATCGGCTTTGCCCCCGCCTGATAGCGCGCATAGAGAAGCGCCGCTACCTTCCCGATATAGCTGGTCGCCTGCTCCGGCCCTTTTGCGAAGTCCTCCTGGACCGCCGTGAGTGTCTCACCCCTGCCATTTACCAGGCTGTAGCCCTTCTCGGTAATCGTAAAGCTCGCCATTTTCAGCGAATCTGCCGTAAAAATATCCTTTAATCTGGAAAAATCCGCGGCATTTTCCGGATCCAGCGTCAGCGATTCCACAATACTGCCAACCACGGTCTTCTCCACCGTGCCGTCCACCTTCAGCGTCGCCAGAACACTGTAGCTGTCATGCGGAAGATACATTTTCTCAATGATTTCATAGTCAAAGCCCTCCGCCACGATCAGGCCGGTATCGCACACTCCTGCGTTCAGCAGTCCCTGCAGCAGATTCGCCTGAAACGCGCGGAAAATATTGCCCGCCCCAAAATGAATCCACTCCGGAGTCTCCTTTGTCTTAGCCTTTATCGCTTCCCGGTCAAACCTGGGAAGCTGATAGCCCTTATCCAGCCATTCCTGGCGGTTTTTCAGGCCTTCCTCACTCAAACGCATAACTATAAACCTCCTGGTTTTTCATTCCAATCCGCCCGCTCACAGGCAGCATGCCAATTTGCGCATCCCCTGTCCGGACGGTTTATACAAAATATTCCGCCGGATATTTTTCCCGTATCTCCTTCTCGTCGACCCGGTAGCGTTCCAGATGCTCTCTCATAATCTCTTCCGAGAGCGATTCGTCATGCTCATCGACAGCCGCACAGATCCGTTTGTGATCGTCAATAATCTTCAGATCCCGGACCGAATGGAGTGCCATCTCGCGGATACGGTCAAAGTGAACCGCGTAGCTGCTCAGCATTTCCCAGGTATGTAACCTTCCGGCAATCCGGAACAGCTCTCTGTGAAACGCGTTATCCAGAGCCATCAGCTTTTTCGCATCCTTCCGGTTGAATTCCTGAAGCATGATATTTTCCTGCAAAATCCGGACGTCATCCTCCGTCACCTTCTGACACACAAGGCGGACGGTGGCACACTCCAGGATGCTGCGCGCAAACTGCGTCTCTTCGGCCAGCTCATAATCTACCAGACTGATCCGGCTTCCCCTTTGCGGAAAAACCTCCACCAGTTTGGCTTTCGCCAGATCCAGCAGCGCCTCCCGCACCGGTGTGCGGGAAAGCCCCAGCACCGCCGCCAGATCGTTCTCGCTGACCATGCTTCCCGGCTTCAGGTTCAGATCAATGATATTATCCTTCAGCACACGAAGCGCATAATCTCTCCCGTTCTCCCCCGCCTGACGCTCTTCTACGTACATATTCTGCCTCCTTAAACCTTCACATCATGCCCCCTATCTTTAAGCAAAAATGTGTTAATTCTGTGAATAAAAAATAATTAAAATCGTACGTCAGATGTCAGGCCCGGCGCCACATATCCGATCATTATCGGCAGCGATGTTCGTCGTTTTATTTGCACCGTGTGCCTCCTGTAACCATGGACGAGAATTAATAGTAAACGGTACCTTGTCATTCACGATTAGCTCCGCCGCGCATCCGGATCCAGATCAAACCCGAAATAGCGCACCGCATTGCCGTAGGAAATTCCGCGCACGATCCGCTCCAGAGATTCCTCATCATTCGGATATTCTCCATTTTCCACCCATTTCCCGATCAGATCGCACAGGATTCGGCGGAAATATTCATGCCTCGTGTATGACAAAAAGCTTCTGGAATCCGTCAGCATACCAAGGAAATTGCCGAGCAGTCCGAGGTTCGCAAGCGAAATCATCTGGTCCGTCATGCCCTGCCTGTGATCGTTGAACCACCAGGCGCTGCCCTGCTGAATCTTACCGGCCACGCCCGCGCCCTGGAAACACCCGAGAATCGTGCCGATCGCCGCATTGTCATTCGGATTCAGGCTGTAAAGAATCGTCCTGGGAAGCTTCTCATCCACAACCAGTGCATTCAGGAAATCCGCCAGTTCAGAGGACGGCGCGTAATTATTGATACAGTCTACGCCGGTATCCGGTCCCAGAGAGCGGTAAATCACCTGGTTGTTGTCGCGCTTCGCTCCGTAATGGAGCTGCATTGCCCAGTCAAACTCGTGATAGAGCCTGCCCATCGCCAGCATAAACGCAGTCTTGAACTGCATTTCTTCCGTCCGTGTAACGGCTTGGCCCGCCAGGCGTTTTGCGAAAATCGCGTCAATGGTATCCGCGGACGCCGGCGCGTACATCACGTACTCCAGGCCATGGTCGGAAACACTGCAGCCCCGCGCCGCAAAATACTCCATGCGGATTTTCAGCGCCTGTACCAGATCCGCAAACGATGCAATCGTTATCCCGCTCACCTCTGAAAGCTTCGCGATATAGTCCGCGTAATCCGGCTTTTCCAGATTCATCGCCTTATCCGGCCGCCATGCCGGAAGCACCTGTACTTCAAAGGTTTCATCCTTCGCAATCATCTCATGCCATTCCAGCGTATCGACCGGGTCATCGGTGGTGCAGATCAGCGTCACGCCCGAACGGCGGATGATGTTGCGCACGCTCATGTCGTCCTGGTGCAGCGCCTCATTGCAGAGGTTCCACACCTCCTCCGCCGTCCTGCCATTCAGCGCGCCGTAGTACCCGAAATACCGCTGCAGCTCCAGGTGGCTCCAGTGATACAGGGGATTGCCGATGGCCTTTTCCAGCGTTTCGGCCCACTTCTGAAATTTCTCACGGTCCGTGGCGTCGCCGGTAATGTACTTCTCCTCAATGCCGTTCGAGCGCATCTGTCTCCACTTGTAATGGTCGCCGCCCAGCCACACCTGCGTGATGTTGTCAAACTTGCGGTCCTCCGCAATCTCACGCGGGTTGATGTGGCAGTGGTAATCCAGGATCGGCGCCGTCTCCGCATACTCGTGAAACAGCTTCTGTGCAGTCCCGGTGGACAGGAGAAAGTCCTTATCCATAAATGCTTTCATGATTCACTACCCTCCATGCTTTTTTCTGCCGAATATCTTTCGGACAAATACAATATAATAATATCCGTCATTTCACAAAACAATTTTACCGTTCAATATATAACCTCTTACTTCCGATTTGATTTCTCAATCGCTTCCCAGAGGCCGTTCAGATAGGTCGCTCCGAGCGCGCGGTCATACAAGCCATAGCCGGGCATCGCAACCTCACCCCAGATCATGCGTCCGTGATCCGGACGGATCGGTCCGTCAAATCCAATGTCATAGAGCGCTTTCATAATCTCATACATATCAAAGCTGCCATCCGCGGACAGGTGCGCCGCTTCCTCAAAATCTCCCGGATAATTGTGCTGCAGATTCCGCACATGCGCAAAATGGATCCTGCCCTTCAGCGCACGGATCATGCCCGGCAGATCGTTGTCCGGATTGGTTCCATAGGAACCGGAGCAGAAAGTCACACCATTGTGCGGATTGTCCACCATACTCATCATCCGCTGAATATTGGGAAGATTAGTAATAATGCGCGGCAGACCAAACACACTCCATGCCGGGTCATCCGGGTGGATAGCCATGTTAATGTCATACTGATCACAAACCGGCATAATCGCTTCAAGAAAATATTTCAGATTCGCGAACAGCTGCTCCTCATCGACATTCTTATAAAGCTGGAACAGCTCCTTTACCTTATCCATGCGCTCCGGCTCCCAGCCCGGCATGACATAACCATTGGTATCCGACGCGATGGATTCAAACATTTTCCCCGGATCCAGATTGTCCACCGTCTCCTGATGATAGGCCAGCACCGTCGAGCCATCGTAGCGCACGCGCGCCAGCTCCGTCCTCGTCCAGTCAAACACCGGCATAAAATTGTAGCATACCATGTGGATGTCTTCCTGACCCAGCTTTTCCAGTGTCCTGATATAATTATCAATGTATTTGTCCCGGTCCGGCGCTCCGGTCTTGATCGAATCGTGAATATTGACGCTCTCGATCCCGGAAATCTTCAGGCCGCTCGCCTCCACCTCTTCCTTCAGCGCGTGGATTTCTCCCCTGTCCCACTCATCGCCGGGCGCGGTCTCATACAGAGTCGTAATCACACCCTTCACGCCCGGAATCTGACGGATCTGCTGCAGTGTAACCGAATCCGATTTGCTCCCGTACCAGCGTAATGTCATTTCCATCTCATATACACTTCCTTTCTTAAAGTGATTGTTGCACGTCCGCTTCTCATGCTTTATACATGCAGAAATCGGAACCTCAGGCACTTAAAATGAAAAGCTGCCCTGCGTTTTCTTACTCCTGCGCTATAAAATCCTCCCGCATCGGTGCGAACACATCGAGCAGAACACCTTTTTCCAGGCAGACGCATCCGTGCTCAATGCCATTCTTTTTCAGCAGGCTGTCGCCCGCGTTTACGACTCTCTTTTCCCCATTAATCTCAAACTCAAATGAACCGCTGACCACATAAGTGATCTGTGTATGCGGATGATGATGCAGCGCGCCCACGGCGCCCTTCTCAAACTGATTCTCAACGATCATCACCTCGTCCGTGTAAGCGAGAATCCGCCGCACCACGCCCGGGGAGGTTTCCTCCGCGTCAATATCGGCGTATGCATTCCAGATTCTGTTCTTTACCGGTTTCATTCGAATCATCTCCTTTCCTTCCAATGGCGCGGCTCTCCGCGATAATCGGATAGGGGGAATTCCTCTCACCCTATCCGCCTGCGCGAGCCGGGTGCGGCTTCAGCCGCAAAACTCCTTGCCCGGCTCTGTGCATAAAAGTGGGCAGCCCTGACCGGAACCGCCCACTTCTCGCAAAACTTTACCGTCTCCGCTTGCCGGAATCCTGTCTTTCGTCGGCGTAGACATGGGCTTTCACGTAGCTGTAAAATTCGTCTTTTTCTTCCCCGAGGACATGATCGGTCAGCATATAGCCCTGTCCGCCCCCGATAAAAATGATAATCATATTGGCTTCTTTTTTTGCCCCTTTGACTCTGCTCCACGGAATCAGATCGTGCTTTCCGTCCAGCGTCACGTAAATACCCGGTTCCCCGAACGCAAGCTCCGTACCCTGCGGTGCTCCCTTCGCCTGTGACCGCGCCCTCATCCAGACTCCGGCCGGATGAAAAACAGGAATCAGCAGGCAGAATAAAAACAGAAATACCCGGACATTCACGTTCACCTCACCCCAGAAGCGCACGGCAAGCGCGATGGATGCCGCCAACAGCACCAGATTGCACATACCCACCATAGAATGATACGTATGGTACATGGATAAAATCCAGTAATCCAGCGGCCTGATTTCACTTCGATAACGGTAAGTCATGCTTTCGCTTCCTTTTTTTGCTCATCTTTCTATTTTATGTCCAGCATCGTCTGTGATGCAGGACGAAGGTCACGCCATTGCCGCCAGGCAATTCTTTTACGTGGCTTTCCTTTTTCGCTGCTGTTATTGTTCCGCACAGCAGGCCACAGGCCGCCTGCCTTGCAGGCTATATGCCGCTGCCCGAAACTGGCGTACTACATGAGCAGATTCGGCAGGAAGGTGCTGACCTGCGGAATAAAGGTTACCAGCAGCAGCACAACGATCATGCACAGATAGAACGGCAGAGTCGCCTTTACGACTTTTTCCATCTTTACCTTGCCGACCGCAGAGCCGATGAATAGAACGGAGCCTACCGGCGGCGTCAGAAGGCCGATGCCGCAGTTGAGGACGATCATGATACCAAACTGGATCGAACCGATCCCGATGGACTGTGCGATCGGCAGCAGAATCGGGGTAGCGATCAGGATGATTGGCGCCATGTCCATAATGCAGCCGAGGAACAGCAGAATCAGGTCAAGCAGCAGCGCGATGATGATCGGATTGTCCGTCAGTCCGATGACTGCATTTGCCACCAAAGTCGGTACCTGCAAAAGCGTCAGGCAGTATCCGAATACACTGGAGGTCGCGATCAGGATCAGAACGATGGAGAGCGTATCAATACAGTTCTCCAGCTCCTTCCAGACGCCCTTCCAGGTCAGGCCCCTGTAGACGTAGACGCTGACGATAAGGCTGTAGATAACCGCGATTGCCGCCGATTCGGTAGCGGTAAACCATCCAAGAACAACGCCGACTACAACGATCACGATCGCGAGCAGCGCCCATATGGAAATAAAGAACTGCTTTACCAGGCGCTTCAGGCTGAAGGGGGAGCCCTTCGGATAATTTCTCCGTTTCGAAATAATATAGGAGCCGACCATCAGAGAAAGAGCAAGCAGTGCACCCGGAACATAGCCCGCAAGGAAAAGGCTTCCGACGGAAACGCCGCCCGCCGACATCGCGTAGATAACCATATTGTGGCTCGGAGGAACCAGAAGGCCCTCGCAGGAGGATGTGATCGTAACCGCGACGGAAAAGTCATCGTCATAGCCCTGATCGACCATCATCGGGATCAGGATGCTTCCCAGGGACGCCGTATCCGCCGCTGCGGAACCGGAAATGCCGCCAAAGAAATAGGAAGCTACGATATTCACCATCGCCATGCCGCCCGTCATCCAGCCCACGATGGTATCGGCCAGCGCTATCAGCTTCTCCGATATTCCTCCGGAGCCCATCAGACAGCCCATCGTGATAAAGAACGGGACCGCCATCAGGCTGAATGAGTTAATGCCCTTTACCATCTGCTGACAGAGTGTCGAAAACGGAAGCCCCTGGTACCACAGGCAGAGGAGAGAGGCGATGGCAACCGCGTACGCGATCGGGAAACGCAGGACAATCATTACCAGGAAACTGATCAGAAGGATCATAATTGCTACGGTCTGTGTACTCATGCTTATTTACCCTCCTCTCCGAAGCCGCAGAGCGTCTTCACGTGATTATACAACACTTCAATTTCAAAAACGATCATGGCGATACCGGCTACCGGCACCGGGAAATACAGCCAGAACCGGGACAGCCACGGCATACTGACATAGGTTCCCTTCGAACCGATCGTCATCGCGTACTGCATGCCGACCACCAGCATGATAATGCCCAGAATCAGGACGGCAATATCCGCCAGAAAGTCAAGAACATGCACGGCCGCCTTCGGCAGATAATTGTCCAGGGCGGTCATCCGGATGTGAGCGCCGCGCCGGATCGCCATAGCTGCGGACAGCACCGCCATGTATGCCATAAAGGTCAGCACGACTTCCTCCGTCCAGGACGGATCCGGGATAAAAGAGATATATCGGCCGGCCACGCTCATGCTGGTGATCAGGATGTCCCCGACCAGCAAAATCTTACAGATGAACAGCACCACCTTGTATGTAATATCAAATACAGGTTTGATTTTATCTACTTTCTGAAAGAAAGCTTCCATAAAAAACTCCCTCCTTCGTTATCATCTAATATTCGTATCAAAAAACATACGCATTTGACACGCCAACCGCATAGCTGCGCAATCAGATTTCCTGTGTACATAAGAAGGCGCGCCGACGGACATTCAGGTCACGCCGGCGCGCCCTGCGCTACGCACAGTATATACAGCTATTTAAACAATTGCGTTCCGTGCGCATTTCGTATTCCGACAGAGCAAAACGGCCTGCATGCCTCTGCTCTCTATTACTCTGCGAAATCAAGGAGCTGCTGATACAGATCCTCCTGACCTACGATGTTCTCAGCAACCAGATCTGCAACTGCTTCCTGCCACGGAGTCAGATCATCTACTTCGATCACGGTCACGCCGTCCGCGATGAGCTCTTCGAGAACCTCATTCTCTGCGGACTCGGAAATCTCACGGCAGTAGTTGGACGCATACTCACCGGCCTCGGTGATGATCGCCTGCTGCTCTTCTGTCAGAGAATTCCATGCGTCGTCCGTCATAACTACCTGAACAGCGCCAAGGGTATGGCCATCAAGGATCAGATACGGAGCAACCTCCGGGAATGCATTCGACTGATAGTTCGCGATCGGCTGCTCTGCAGCGTCAACAACGCCTGTCTGCAGTGCGGAGTACAGTTCTGTAAAGGAAACCACTGTCGGAGAAGCGCCAAGTCCTTCTACCAGACCGTTCATAATCGCGTCATTGGAAACACGGATCTTCATGCCAGCCAGATCCTCAATGCCGGAGATCTCATCAACTGTAAAGAAATGACGGAAGCCTTCCTCGCCGTAGAACAGGCCGCGAATACCGGTGCCGTTCTCTACCGGCTCAAGCAGGAACTCCTGCGCGAGCTCTGATGTAGCGAAATTCCAGAAATGCTCTCTGCTCTCAAATGTATAAGGCAGGGACAGAAGCATGGACTTCTCTCCGCCGTAGCTGGTCAGTGCAAACGCGGAAATACGGGAGATATCAATCGTGCCGCCGCCGCCGAGCATCGTATCCAGAACATCCTCCTCAGCTCCAAGAACGCCGCTGAACATAATGTTGATCTCGATGGAACCGTCCGAAAGCTCCGCTACCTTGTCAGCAAATGCCTGATCCATCTGGCCAACAATCGTGTCCGCCGGGTTTACCTCTGCCATTGTCAGAGTAACATCCGCTGCGGATGCCATCATCGACGCAGACATTACCATCGTCATACCGAGCACCAGTGCCATAAGTTTTTTCTTCATTGGAAAATCCTCCTTCTGTTTTGTTCGCGTTTTCCGGGCGCCCCCGCTGATGGTTCTATTTTATCACTGGTATACTAGTTTATCAATTAGCATGTTTTCACAGAATTTTCACACGTTTTTTGTGCAAAAACACGAAAATTTTATTTTTTACGGGATAATTTTAATCATGTTAAATAATTATCAAAAAGCCGAGGGAGAACGACTCCTGCCGTTTCCTGTAATTACAGCACGACGCCGTCCTTAAAAATAGAAATCTCGCGATATCCGCGCTGCTCCGTCTTTGTCCGGCGGCCGCCTGCGACCTCAAGCACCAGCGCAAAGAGACGTTTCGCCGCGTCGTCAATCTGCTCGCCGTCCGCAATCGTGCCCGCGTCAAAATCGATCCAGCCTTTTTTCTTCGCCGCAAGCTGGCTGTTCGTCGATATTTTCAGGGTAGGAGCCGGCGCACCGAACGGGGTGCCGCGCCCGGTCGTAAAAAGAATCAGGTGAGCGCCCGCCGCAGTCATGGCCGTCGCGGAGACAAGGTCATTGCCCGGTCCGTAGAGCATATTGAGTCCCTTTGTCACCACCGGATCGCCGTAGCCAATGACATCCATGATCGGCGCGGTTCCGCCCTTCTGCACACAGCCGCAGGATTTATCCTCCAGCGTCGTGATGCCGCCTTCCTTATTCCCGGGGCTCGGATTTTCATAAACCACCTCGCCGTGGCTGATAAAGTAATTTTTAAACCCGTTGATCATATCGACTGCTTTCCGGAAAACCGCCTCATCCGCGCAGCGGTTCATCAAAAGCCCCTCAGCGCCGAACATTTCCGGCACCTCCGTCAGAACCGTAGAGCCGCCCCGCGCCGTCATCATATCACTGAATCTGCCAACCATCGGGTTCGCCGTAATGCCGGAGAGTCCGTCCGAGCCGCCGCATTTCATGCCGACCACCAGCTCGCTTACCGGGATTGGCTCCCTGGTAAACTGTGCCGCGTATTCCGCGCACTGTTCCAGAAGCTGCCGCCCCGCTTCAAACTCATCCTCCACGTCCTGACAGGTCAGAAATTTCACCCGATCCGCGTCATACTCTCCCAGCTCCGCAAGGAACTGTTCATGCGTCAGATTTTCACACCCAAGGCTCAGCACCAGCACCGCTGCTGCATTCGGGTGCCGCGCAAGCGCCGCCAGAAGCTTTCGGGTCTGCGCGTGATCCGCGCCGGTCTGGCTGCACCCGAACGGATGGGTAAACGCGTACAGGCCGTCGATGCTGCCGTCAACCAGATCCTGATTGTCCCTCGCCAGCTTTTTCGCCACATCATTGACACAGCCTACTGTCGGGATGATCCAGATCTCATTGCGGATGGCCGCGCGTCTGTCCTTTCTGCGAAAACCGGAAAACAGTTCCGGCTCCACCGGATCCGGGTAATGCAGATCCGGCTGATACGTATACGCAACCTCCCCGGAGAGGTTGGTCTTCACATTGTGTGTGTGCATCCAGGTCCCCGGCGCCGCGTCGCTTACCGCGTGCCCGATCGGGAACCCGTATTTTATGACGTCATCCCCGTTTTTTATCGGACGGATGGCGACCTTATGGCCCTGCGGGATGTCCTCCAGCGCCGCAATCATCCGCCCGTCCGCTTCGATCGGCTCCCCCTTCGCGATCGGATGAAGGGCCACCGCGACATTATCTTTCGGAGCAATTTTTATTATCTTCATATTCGTAATATGGTTCCATACACGACATATCATTCCCGAAATACTGTGGAATGTAAATGTCCGTAAACCCGGATGCAGGCATTCGTTTTACGGACATTTAGCCTTTGTATTACAGGCAGTCCGCGTACGCCGCCTTTGCTCCTTTCGTCCGGATTTTCTTCAGGATTTCAACAACCTTCGCTTCCAGTCCGGCAATCTGTGTCAGATCCTGTCCCCACATTTTCTCATTCGTCAGAACCGCGTGAACCAGATCCGCCTCGCTGTCCGCCCGGTGCTCATAGTAAAATTCCAGCGCCCAGCGGTCGTCGCTGACGGTATAGGTCCGATCGGCGAGTTCTGAAGCTTTTCCCACTTTCGGGCGGCGGCAGATCAGCCCCTTATCGGTCAGCTCCTGAATGTCATTGCTGTAAAACGCGATGTAGGCCGCCAGCGACGTGGTCAGGCAGATGGGCAGCTCGCCTTTCAGCTCGATGTACTCGAGGAAGGACGGCATATTGCGTGCCTTCCACTTGGAGGTCGAGTTCAGGGAAATGCTCATCAGCTCGTGATCCACAAACGGATTGTTGAAGCGGTCCTGTACCGCCGAGGCAAACGCAAGCAGGTCGTCCTTATCCAGCGGAAGGGTCGGAATCACCTCGTCATAGAGCATCTTGTTCATGAAGCCTTTGATTGTCTCGTCATGCATACAGTCTCGCACGATATTCTCCCCGGCGAGATACGCGCCCAGCACAAAGCCAGTGTGCGCCCCGTTCAGGATGCGGACCTTGCGCTTTTTATACGGACTCATGTCCGGCGTGACAAATACTTTTTCCTTCAGGCCCGCCTTCTTAAACGGAAGAACATCGTTCAGCGACTCGTCGCCCTCAATAACCCAGAGACCGAACACCTCGCCCACATCGAGGAGCGGATCCGCGTAGCCGTGGAATTCCTCAAGCGCCGCCACTTCCTTCGGATCGCGGATGCGTCCGGGAACAATGCGATCCACCAGCGAGCCGCAGAACGTGCAGTCCTCATTGACATACTTCTCAAATCCGATTCCCAGCTCCCACTGGTCAATGTACTGGTTTACACACTTCAGCAATTCCTTTCCGTTGTTGTCAATCAACTCGCAGGCAAGCATGATAATCCCCGGCTTACCCGCCTGATAGCGGCGAAGCAGAACCTGGGTCAGCTTCCCGGGAAAGCTCGAAGCCGGACGGTCCGAAAGCTGACAGGACGGGTCGTAGACAATGCCGGCCTCCGTCGTATTCGACACGATAATCTCCAGCTCATCGCTCTCGGCCACCTTCATAACCTCATCAAAATCCGCCTTTTCATACGGATTCAGGCAGCGGCTGACGCTGGAAATCACACGCGCGTCATCCACCTTCTCGCCATCCTGGCTTCCGCGCAGATGCAGCGTGTAGAGTCCCTCCTGCTCATTGATCATCTTCGAGAGTCCGGCGCTAATCGGCTGCACAAGCACGCACTTTCCGTTCCATCCGGCTTTCTCATTCGCCAGATCGAACCAGTAGTCCACAAACGCGCGAAGGAAATTTCCCTCGCCGAACTGCATGACCTTCTCCGGAGCCTTCTCCAGAATGTAGCCGGTATAACCCGTCTCCCTCAGTGCTGCGTAACATAACTTCTCCATCTTGCATCTCCTCCTTCTTAATTTGCAAAACATTTATTCATATGTCCGTACTCGCCATGCGAGTATGGACGAAGGCCGCACCCCTCGCCGGGGTGGCATCCCACGCTTCGCATGGGATATGCCCCTCGCCGGGGTGGCATCCCACGCTTCGCATGGGATATGCCCCTCGCCGGGGTGGCATCCCGCACTTCGTACGGGATATACAATCGCGAAGCGATTTTCCATTGTGCGGCTTTCATTTTATCACAAAACAGTTCCTGTACATTCGGAGCAGGGACTGTTTTATTTCAAAACCCGCTCAGTTCACATCTCCGCGGATCCGGCTTATCAGAACCGCAAAAACCAGGAGCCCAACGCACGGCGCTACATTTGACACCATTCCAATTTTCAGACCCGCATATTCCGAGATAACGCCCGCAATCCACGGCATAACAATCGCGCCGATACTCGCGACCGGAAGCATGACTCCGATACTCGCCGCGCTGGTCATCCGGCCTGCGCTGGCGACAGCGGTCGGATTCATCCCTGCCATCGAAAACGCAAACGCAAACAGCAGCAAAATAGCCGGTACCTGACTCCCGGTCAGCATCATGCCCAGATAAAAAACGATACAGCCAAGGCTCATCCGGATCATCGCCCGGCAGGCATCTTTAATCGGAAAGACAAATGCAATCAGCAGCCGTCCGATCAGGGTCGCCGTCCACATCACCGTTACCGTGTAGGTGCTGAGCATCCCGGAAATAATGCCGCTGTCCTTAAAATACGTCACCATCCAGCCATTCACGCTGAATTCCGCCGCATTCTGGCAGAAAATCAGCCCGGTCAGAAGCCAGAACTTTTTACTTTTCAGAAAGCTCCAGTCTGTCTGCGTTTTCGATTGCCCCTTCTGATTGCCATCTTCCCTCTCAAGCGGGGTTCGAAAAAAAATCAGCCATAGAAGAAACCCGAACGCAGCCAACACATACAGAGGAACAAAGCTGCCCGCCTTCGCCGCAGCCGCTATAAAAAACGGACACAGAAGCGCGCCGAACGCATAGCACGCATGCATCACATTCATCCCCCTGGTGCGGTCCTCCGAATTATCTCCGACAAGAATCGTACAGGTATTGATCGTACAGCCCTTCGCCATGCCAGCCAGAAAAAATGACAGCATCAGGACAGCCATCCATCCGGACAGCCCCATGCACAGATAACCGACAGCGTATCCGACTGTCAGGATCGTCACCGTCCGCCTGGTCCCGATTTTGCCCGGAAGCAGGCCGGTCAGGAATCCGGACAGGAGATTTCCCGCGCTCATAAGAGACAGCAGCGTCCCCGTCATTCCATAGGCAAATCCATAGCTTCCCTGCAAAAGACTGACGACAACACTGCTGCTGATCGCACAGATTCCGCTGAGAAAGAAGGCAAAAAAGCCCGCGTTTTTCTGTCTGAGATTACACTTCTCCTGATAAGATGCTCCGGATTCTGGAATCATTTTTCTCTCCTCCCGGGCGTAAATCCGCCCTTTCTGTCCGCACAGCCGGACGCTCCCTGGTTTTTTGCTGGATTTTATTTCTCTATTGCCCGGTCTTTATTGTAACACTAGTATACCAGTTTATCAATTGACATGTTTTCATAGTATTTTCATTCTTTTTTTGTGCAGAATTACCCGTCTTTGGAAACCTGGTATTTACAAAAAAGGAGCTGTCTTCGGCTCCTTTTTCAGAATCTCCATATCAGTTCCTAAGCAGGCAGGCTATTCTCAAACCGCACGTCCTCGCACAGTGTGGTGTTCACTCCGAGGCCGCCGGTAATTTTGACGTCCTGAAACCGTATGTGGCGGATCGGGTGCGCCTCGTCAAAGCCGATGAACTCGATAGCTCTGCAGTCGCTCCAGTCCTCGAGGAGACTCCTGCCTGTGACGGTCACGCGCTCGTAGGTGAAGTCCTCGAAATACGGCGGTTCCGATGCCGGGACGCCGTCATCGTTGTAGCCCACGGAAACGGCCTGCAGACAGGGAACGATGCAGTCCTGCACCATCAGGCCGCGGACATAGCCGCCGCGCTTTCTGGTAGCCTTGACCTGAATGCCGACCATAGAATGCTCCAGATCGCAGTCCCAGATTTTCACGTCCTCGACGCCGCCGCTCATCTCACTACCGATGCACAGGCCGTGGCCAAACGCGCTGTAACAGTCAAAAATGCGGATGTGCCGGGTAGGGCGGCTGATTTTGTTTCCCTCCGGATTCTTGCCGGATTTGATGGCGACGGAATCGTCCTCTGTGTGAAAAACGCTGGAAAAAAGCGTACAGTACTCACTGGAGTCCGGATCCCAGCCATCTCCGTTCCAGGTGCCTTTGGAGCTGAAATAGCAGTGGTCGGTGATGATGTGGTCGCTGTAGACCATGTGCAGATTCCAGCTGGCGCCATCCGCGAGGGTCAGGCCGCTGATGCGGATCCGGCTGCAGTTGCTCATATTGATGAGACGGCCGCGCACACGTCCGGGAATGGTGTTGTCGTTTTCGCAGGCCGCCACATCGTCGGCGTTGGCGGCCAGATACTCCTTTAACCGCTCCCTCTCAGACCGAATGGTCGCCTTAGCCAGCGCAGCGCCACCGCCTCTGATGGTTCCTTTGCCGCGGATCGTCACGTTGGTACAGTTGCAGCCGGAGGTATGATCGAGCTCGCCCAGGTTTAACAGGCTCTGATAGCACTCCATCTCTGTACCCTCGAAGCGGCTTTTGATACGGGGCAGATAATCTGCGGGATCTGCCGTCCCCTGCAAAACGGCTCTCTCCTCCAGATACAGTTCCATATCGCTGTGAAGGCGCAATGCGCCGGTGAGATAAGTCCCGGAGGGGAGATAAACCGCACCGCCTGCGGGGCAATCGTCGAACGCCCTCTGCAGGATGGCCGTGTTCATGGTCCGGCCGTCCCCTTTTGCAAAATAAGGAGCCGCTGTGACGTCAATGCGTTTCCGCGGCAGGGGCGTTGTAAATGTGACGGATGCTGATTTTTGAATCGCTGATTTTTGAATCGCTAATTCGGCTGAAGCCGCTGCGCCGGTTCCATCCGGGGAGAAATGCCCGGCGGATTGGACTGCGGAGGAATCCCGGTCAGCAGCCAGGACGGATACCTGCGCGGTATATTCCCGGCCAACCTCAAGATTCTCAATGGTATAATGTGTCCTGTCCGTCTCCCCTGCAGTCATTCCATCCAGGGAAATCTGATAGTGTGTGCCGCACCCCGCACCCTCCGGTTTTTCCCACCACAGCTCGGCGCGGTCCGGGTCGGTATAATAATAAAGCTGATCAATCATTTTCATCCTCATCCTCAAATCTACTCCGGAGTTTTACTGAATCGGATCAATTTCGCATTCAGGCTCTCGGCAAAGCCATCCGGCACCATGGAACCGCCCGTTTTAAGGATTTCTTCCATATTCATGGATTTCATCATGCCCCACACGCCTTCGCCCGGCTTTAATTCCATGTTCATCGCAAGCTTAAATCCTTCGGATAATACCGCAAACGCCTCCGGATTTTTTGCGATTTCTTCGACCTTATCGCGAATGCTGTATTTCCCTTCCGGGAATTCCATCGGTGAATCCAGATTGAGATCCCCTGCGAGCTTAAACCAGTTCGCCACGCCCTCATTGCGCTCGTTTACCTCCGGAAGTACATAGATGGACGGCTCTTTTTCTACCCGCTCCAGGGTAATGGAATCCTTCACATCTCCGGCGAGGGCCAGCACCGTGTTAAAGCCCTCCTCCAACGCCGCATGAAAGACAAACACCTTATCCGCCGACTTCTCCTCCAGCAGCTTCCCGTTCAGATACAGAGCCACAGTCGGCTGGTTCGAATAGACGCGGATTTCAGTCTGGCCGCCGACAGAAGCACTCTGAGTGGAGGACGCAGATCCGGACGCCGCATTTGTCTGCTGATTGCGACAATCGCTCTGCATCATAGCACGCTGCGCGTAGCGCCGGCCGCAGATATGCACCATCGGCTTTGTCGTCCAGTATGCCTGGTAAATAAAGTAGCTGTCCTTTTTCGTCCTGCGGTCCATCGTCATCAGGCCCTTATTGTTCCTGCCTGCTACGCCGCCCTCGTTTCGGGCCGCACAGCCGAAGTCGAACATGTTCCACACATGGCTGGACCACATCCACGGCCGTTCGTCGAGAACCTTCGCCATATGTTCATGATAAAGTGCCTGATATTCCTCGCTGTAATCCTTGCAGGCCGGATGCGACCCGTGATACGTAATGATTCCCTCGCATCCATACTCGGAGAGGCCGAGGCAGATGTCCGGGTGCACCTTGTGGAAATTGTCCAGCCACGGGCCATTGTCCTCCACGCTTCCGCCGTACCAGCCGAAATAGTGATTGTAGCTCTCGACATCGGTAATCCCGTGTATGGGGCTCTCGATGGGCGTCATAGTCACATGCGCCATTGTCGTCAGCCTCGTCGGATCGAGCTGGTGGCAGAGCTCATTCAATTCTTTATGATTTTCCACCAGCTGCTCTGAGATTCCGCCAATCAGGATTTCATTTGATATCCCCCAGAACATGATAGAGGGATGGTTGTAATTCTGAATAATCAGCTCCTTCATCTGGCTGATGCAGTTCTGGTGCGCCGCCGGGTCATCGTTAAACACGCTGATAAACGGGATCTCTGCCCACACCGCAAATCCAAGCTCATCACAGGCGTCATAGAAATACTGATCATGCTGGTAATGCGCCAGGCGAACCGTATTCGCACCCAGCTCCTTGATCAGCTCTGCGTCACGATAATGATCCTCCCGGCTCAGGGCATTCCCTTTGTAGAGCAGATCCTGATGGCGGCTCACCCCGCGCAGCGGCGTCTCCACACCATTCAGGATAAAGCCCTTACTGGGGTCAGCAGAAAAGCTCCGGACGCCGACCCGGGCGGATATCTCATCATACGCCTCATTCCTGCGCTGCAGCGTCGCAGTCACTGTGTACAGATACGGATGCTCCATATCCCACATTTGAGCATCCGGCGCATAAACTGTCACCCGGGTATCATCGGCCGGTCTTACCGCGGAAGCCACCTCACAGCCATCCACGTCTCGAACCGAGTACATCACTGTGAAATTCTCATCCGGGTCTGTCACCCAGGTCTCTATCTCAAAGCTTGCACCGGTGCATTCATGCCCTTGCTCTGCGTTCCATGCGTTCGAATGTTCCAAAGTGCCTGCGGCCTGTCCTGCCGAAAGAGTTCCGGCATCCGGCTTCGGCGTCACTACAATTCCGGGGCCTCCATAATAGTCCAGATCAAAATGCATCTGCGGCACGGAAATCAGATTCACGCCCCGATAGAGTCCGCCGTAAAACGTAAAGTCCGCAGACTGCGGGTAAACGCTTTCTTTGTATTCATTGCTGCACGCGATGACAAGAAGATTTTCGCCCTCTTCTTTGCACAGCCCGGTGATATCCGCGCGAAAGATCGAATAGCCGCCTTCATGATAAGCGGCCTCCCTGCCATTTACATAGACCGTCGCCTGCTGCCCGGCAGCAAGGATTTCCACATACACACGTCCGCCCGGCAAAGCCTGCTTCGGCGTCGCAAATTCCTTCGCGTACCAGTATGTTCCGCGGTCATACGCGCCATTGCCGTCCATTCCGTCAACGGCGTTCCACGTATGCGGCAGGTTTACCTTCTGCCAGTCCTGCGGCAAAATGTCCGGAAGACCGGCGTTTCCCTGGATAAATCTCCAGTCCTCATTCATGCTGATTATACTTCTCATGCTTCTCTCCTATAATACGAACCTGTTAAGAAATTACTTATGCATCCTGCATCGCCAAATACCATAAATACTATAAAATCCTCCTCGCGTTCGCATCTGCTCTGCGCAGGAGGATTTTACAGAAAACGACTTTCGGAACTGCCGCGAAATTACTTGCCCATCTTGCACCGTCTAATGTGCGAATTGCAGGCCATATAAGTCTCGGCACAGTTAACCGTTTCACAAACGCCTGACGCGCAAATCGCAGGCCATAAAAGCCTTGACGCAGTTAGCCGTTTCGCAATTCATTATAAAAGACTCATAAGCCTCTGGATATGCTCCCGCGCCTGTACGGCATTTTCCGGCACGGTGTCCTCCAGCGTCGCGTGGATGTATGGCTTTCTCTCCTTCATGAAGCGGATGATCCGGGAATAGTCCATCTGACCGGTTCCGGCCGCTGTGGAGACCAGGCTGCCATTCTCCACCCGGTAATCCTTCAGATGCATCACGACCACATCCTCGCCGAGCAGATCAATCGCCTCGGCAAAAATCTCATCGCTGTTTTGATAATTGCTGATATCCAGCAGATTGACCGGGTCAAAGATAATCTGAAGGTTCGGGGAAGCAATCGCATCCAGCACCCTTCTCGCGCGCTTCGGATTGCAGACAATGTGCCTGTATACCGGCTCAATCGCCAGAATCACGCCCATTCTTTCCGCGTACCCGACGACCGGACGCAGGTTCCGGATAAACAGCTCCAGGGCCTCCTCCGTATGGCAGGCCTCCTCGAAATGATAGTCCTCATTCGGCGCGCCGGTCTCCGTGCCAACCACGCCCGCGCCGAGCATCGAGGCGAACCGGATATTCGTCAGATAGCGGCGCGTAATCACCTTCAGGCTCTCCTGATTCGGATTTGCCAGATTCAGATAACAGCCAAGCACAGCAATATCCATCTGATTCCTGGCAAAAAGCTTTTTTAAATACATCGCATACCCGGGCGTCAGTGCGCCGTCGTCCACCGGATTTTCACTGATCACCTTTGAAAGCGCGAGATGCGCACATACAAAGCCCTGTTCGCGGGCGGTCTGCAGACGCTCTTCCAGCGGCGCTTTTTTCACATCATGCAATCGAATCCCAATCTGCATTTTTTTGTTCCTTTCTGTCAGGGCTGCTTTCCGATGTAGGCGAGGATTCCGCCGTCTACATACAGCACCTGTCCATTGACGAAATTGGACGCATCCGAAGCCAGGAACACGGCCGGTCCGATCAGATCCTCCGTCTCACCCCAGCGGTTCGCCGGCGTCTTCGCACAGATAAACTGGTCAAACGGATGGCGGCTGCCGTCCGCCTGCGGTTCGCGCAGCGGCGCAGTCTGCGGGGTCGCGATATAGCCCGGCCCGATGCCGTTGCACTGAATATTCTGCGCCCCATACTCGGAGCAGATATTTCTGGTCAGCATCTTCAGGCCGCCCTTCGCCGCGGCATACGCGGATACCGTCTCCCGGCCTAGCTCGCTCATCATTGAGCAGATGTTGATGATCTTGCCGTGCCCCTTTTCAATCATCCCGGGAATCACGGCCTTGGAAACGATAAACGGTGCATTCAGGTCTACGTCAATCACCTGGCGGAACTCTTCCGCGGACATCTCGCACATCGGAATGCGTTTGATGATTCCCGCGTTGTTGACGAGGATGTCGATCACGCCGACCTCCTCATTGATCTTCTGCACCATGGCGGTTACCTGAGCCTCATCCGTCACATCGCAGAGGTAACCTTTCGCCTCAATCCCAGCTTTCCGGTACTCCTCCTCGGCTGCCCTTAAGCGGCCCTCGTTGTGTCCGTTAAAAACAACCTTCGCTCCGGCCTGCCCGTACGCGGACGCGATCGCAAAGCCAATCCCATAGGTGGCCCCGGTGACCAGCGCCACCTTTCCTTCCAGTGAAAACGAATCTAAAACACTCATATTCCCTTTCCTCCCTTCTGTTGTCATTCTGTCAAATATCATATCTGTTCCAGGCAGCAGGCCGCAGACTATTTGCTATGCCATTGACGCATTATACGTCCGGAGCCTGCCGCAGACGGTTTCTTTTTCCGCGCTTTTGCACCACTGTTTTCACGCTTTATAATTTTGCATCACTGCTTTCACACTCTATAAAATGGCTACGCCTTTTTCAACAAAAATACGCACTCAATACATGTTCGTGCACACAAAGCGATTTTTTATTGAGCATCTTTCTCTGTCATCTCAGATCCGGAATCGCGATATTATCCATATCGTCAAATTCCTGGTTCTCACCGCCCATCGCCCAGATAAAAGCGTAGTTGCTGGTGCCTGCACCGGCGTGAATCGACCAGGACGGGGAAATGACCGCCTCCTCGTTGTGCATCACAATGTGGCGTGTCTCCTGCCCTTCTCCCATCATGTGGAAGACCACGTTCCCCTCCGGGATATCAAAATATGTATAAATCTCCATCCGGCGCTCATGCGTATGCGCCGGCATCGTATTCCAGACGCTCCCCGGTTCGAGCACCGTCAGCCCCATGCACAGCTGGCAGGTTTTTAAAACGTCCGGATGAATAAACTGATTGATGACTCTCTTATTCGAGGTCTCGGACGCTCCGAGCGGACGCTTCGCCGCATCAGCGATCTTAATCAGCCGTGTCTCATAGGAGCAGTGCGCGGGGGCCGATACCATGTAAAATTTGGCCGGAGCTTCGGGGCTGTCGCTGGCAAACAGAACTTCCTTCGCACCTCTCGTGATATACAGGCAGTCCTTATTTCCCATCGGATAAACCGTGCCGTCCACGGTCACCTTCCCCGGATTGCCGATATTGAAAATACCAATCTCGCGGCGCTCCAGAAAATAATGCGTGCCGAAATTCGCCCAGACATCGATCCCCTTTTCGATCGACACTTCCTCGTTGACCGGCATGCAGCCGACCGTCACCATGCGGTCCACATGGCTGTACACCGCGACCACCTGATCGGCCTGATACAGATTCTGAATCAGGAACTCATTACGAAGCTCCTCCGTTGTGTAGCGCTTTACATCGCGCTGGTTTGCTGAATAACGAATATCCATTTTTCATAGCTCCTTTCTTTAAGACCTTTTTTCCCGTATTGCATCATATCATGAACTGCCCGAAAAGGAAAGTAAAATCACGTCACAGGCCGCCGTCCCTTTACCGGTTTCCCGGCTGTGACAATACAGCTGTGTCGTACGCCGCGACGGTCACGGTCTCGATCCCTTTTTCCGTCGGGATGGACGTGGTCTGCACAGCGTCGCTGTTATTGATCACGACCAGCCTGCCGCTTTGGGGATACCACGCGCACTCGGTCCAGGGATTGTCCGTCATATAAAGACCGGAAATCCCTTCGCCGCCCGCATAGCGGATCAGCTGGTACAGCATACGGGTATTCAGAGTATTCACCTGAAATGATGCCAGGTAAATGCCCATCCCCTTTCCAAAGTCGTGGACGGTTACCAGCGGCGTACTTCCGTCCGCCAGAAGCACCTTCGCGGTACCATCTGTCAGATAGCGATCCGGCTTCGCCTCGATGGCTGCGCCGTCCGGAATCAGTTTGTCGCCGATCTCCGGCGTGGCCTCAAATGTCCATCTCCCGTGGCACACCCTCGCGCCGGTGTCTTCATCGACGCCGAGGACATGCGCCATGCGGAAATACGTGTCATAACCTTCGACCGCGGAGGGCTCGTTTACGCCCAGGAAGACGCCGCCCTCGAAAACCCATTTTGTGAGGATGGTCACCAGCTCATCATCCTTCCACGCGTCCCCGCCGCTCCAGGCGCTTCCGGCTCTGCCTGCGTTGATTACCACATCGACGTCGGAGAGCACACCGTTTTTCACTTCCTCAAAGGAAAGGAAGCGGACGTCGACCGGAAGTCCGGAAAGTGCTTCATTAATATGGATCAGGTCATGCATATACGTCTCGTGAAAATGCCCGGACAGCGTCCAGGAGCGCAGCGCGCCCCAGCTGTGCAGCACCGCGACCCTGGTTTTGATGGTGTACGGCTTCCCCTCATCATGGAACGAGCGGATCAGCCGGAATTCGTCCGCCACCTTTTCGATATAGTCACTAAACTCCGGAAACGGCTCAATCAGATGCAGATAACCGCCCAGCCCGATCCGGTCGATTTTCGCCCGCAGCAGGGCGCGCCGCACGCGGATCCAGTATTCCTTCGCGTCCCGTGTCGGATTCCCGCCCTCGGCAAAGGTCGGCGCACCGCCCAACCCCACCGGGAACAGATACGGATGCAGCCTCAGCTCATGCGTCGGGACATCCACCCCGGCGCAGAGCCTGGCCTCATAGCCGGAGAAAACACATTTAATCAGTCCGTCAAAGCCAAATTCACGGAACCTTCCATTGTACGGCTCGACGCCGACCCAGCTGTCGTCATAAAAGACATAGGCCTTTTTTCCATAAGAATGTACCATGTCAATGAGCTGTTTCCCAAAGGAAATCACAAAATCATTGATGAATTCCATCCAGTCCTTTTTGCGCGCATTTCCAGGCATGTGCGTCACATGGAGCTTACCCTTGTTGATAAAATCCTCCGCCGTCATGGCATAGCCATACTTTTTTTCAAACTCGTCCAGCGCGAGGCTGCTGACTGTAAAATCATAAGAGCCCCAGTCCGTGAACAGATTGCGGTTTCGTTCGCTGCTGCCCCAGATCCAGACAAAATTGTAAAACATCGAAGTAAAGCGAACCACGGTGGTGTCCGGATGCGTCTCGCACCAGTTCTTCATCCATCCGAGCAGATACTCCTGCGTTTCGGGATAGCGCGGGTCTATCTGCATCAGATGCTCCTTCTCCCAGTGGTTGGTCGTATGGTTGTACATGGAGATCTCTTCCCAGATCCGGTAGGCCAGAAAGCTGACCGTATACTTATGGAACGGTACTGCGCCGCGGATGGTCACGCTGCCGTTCGTGCGGTCATACATCCACTGCTCACGTCTGAGCTTCCGGTTGGCTGTGCGGTCATAGACCTCCCAGTATTTCAATGCGGCATCGCTGTCATTGACGCGAAACTGCTCCGCAAAAAACGCATCCAGCAGGCCGATCGTGAGGGGAGCCGTCTGCAGATCGGCACTCTCCAATCCTGCGCCGGTCTCTGATGCAATGTCGGCCTTCGATGCTACATCAGCCTCTGCCACAGCATTTTCAGAAACAGATTCCGGAATTTTTTCCGGCGGAACTGCTACCGCCGGGGGTGTGCAGAGAAAGGTCTGCTGCAGCTTATCCTGATTTTTCGCGGCCCACTCATTGTGGTCACGTATCACGCAGATCGTGGAATAAATTCCATAGCCCGCGTGGACAATCTCATCGGACAACACCGTACCGTCGCTGTCGCGGATCACGTCCGCGCCCCATTTTTCCGCCATTTTCAGAGTCAGCTGCTCATAGCCGGACTCGCCCGGCAGAGTAAAGCCGCCTTTTCTTATTTCTGCCATAGATTCCTCCTTACGGAATTTTCAAACAGGTCAGTCATTCTCAGGTAAATAGTATCCCACTTCTGTCCTTTTTACAAGTAATTTCCCATCAGGGACGACTGTCTTTTCTAAATTCATTTATAACAGCTCCGTCCTTCGGGAAATCAACTGACACAGGGAGTGTGGAAAAATTCATTTACAGCGCCCCATCCTTCGCGATGTCATTGGACACGAGCAGTGTGGCGAAAAATGTGAGCGCGAGCCCCTGCCCCCAGCCCTGGATCCAGGCTTTCGGAATGCTGCGGTAGCCCTCGATATCTCTCATGACAGCCGTACCTCCGGAGACGTTCATGACCTTGCCCTCCTCGCTGACATTCGCCAGGAGCCCCCGGATGGATTTGTTGATGTATTTGGAGTGCAGCGGATTCCCGCGGTTCAGCATCGCCGCCGCGATCCCCGCGGAAGCGGACACCTCCTCATAGGATTCCGGGTCGTCCAGGACGGTTCTCCAGAGCCCGTTTTCTGTCTGCACGGTCTTCAGCGCAGCCAGCTGCTCATTCAGGGAACCGGCGATATCGATGTATTTCGGGTAGAGATAACATTCAGGAAGGATGTCGCTCACCTTTGACATCGTAAATGCGGCCCACGCATTCGCCCTGCCCCAGTAAATGCCTGACATATGGTCGCCCGTGATGTTGTTATACCCGTGATAATAAAAGCCGCTGTCCGGGTTCTGCAAATATTTAATGTGCCAGTAGTACTGATTCAGCGCGTCGTCAATCATCGCCTCATCTTTATTCATGACGCCCACCCGCAGCAGCAGAAACGCCGCCATGAACAGGGTGTCCGCCCAGGCCTGCTCCGGAAAATCATTCTTTGCGGAAACCGTATGCTGCAGCACGTGATCTCCAAATCGGAGCGCGTCATTCGTAATATAGTTTATTTTGCTCATAAGAATGTCATAATACTTCTGTTCACTGGTCGCCTGATACAGAGTGATCAGGCAATGCCCCATCGCGCAGGCGTTGACCGTCCAGACGGCGGGCAGCCCCAGGTCAATCAGCTCGTCAATCCGATCCTTCAGAAGCTCCAGATACTCCTGCTTCCCGGTCTTCTCGTACGCGTCGCTGATCCCATAATACGCCACTCCGCACGGCCAGTCCCAGGTCAGATCCATGTTCATAGTCTTTTTTACAATTCTGTCTATCACCTGCTCGATTTCCTGTTTCTCATACTCCAGTCTTAACATACTGCCTCCTTCCCATCCTTTCAGAACCAATCATCAATCCTGCATAAAGCCATGCGTTCTCCGGCCTTTCGCACCCGCAAAAACAATCCGTCCGGCTCCTCCGTCTGCGAAAACACCCCCGGCTTACGCCGGGGGTGCCGTACTCCTGTAAAATCCTTATCCGGATATTCTGTTTTCTACAGTGAACGGCAAACATCTTTTGCCATTTACTATAAATGATGCACAATTACTCAAATGTCGTCGCTACTGCGTCGTCATAGGTCGGAAGCTTGGTGGTCATGCCCGCGTTGAAGAGTTCAAGACGCTCGTCAATAACTTCCTGATAACCCGCATCGAGATACTGCTGCGAATATTCCTCATAGAGAGCGTCAAACTCATCCTCAGACGCCACGACCAGCTTGTCGCGAAGCTCAATGTACAGATTCAGCAGCGTCTCCTGATATTCTGTCACAGACTCAAGGGAATCACCAAACATACAGTCGGTCACTGCCCAGCCATAGGAAGCCACTTCTACCTGATTGTAATAGTTCTCAATCACCGCGTCATTGAAATTCTGCGGCAGATTCTGCGGCAGAGAAGCAATGATCGTTTCTTCGATGGTGCCCGCATTTCTGGAAGCGGAAACGATGCACCAGTAGTCAATGCTGTTGTTGTAGCCCTGCTTGTACTCAGACGGCTGCTCCGCATAATCTACGGATACCGGAAGTCCGTCATCGCCATAATTGAAGGTCTCGCCCTCGATGCCCCACTGGAACGTGAAGAGGGTATCTTCCTGGCACATCCACTCCATGTACATCATGGCTGCCTTGATCTCATCCTCGGTCGCCAGGGAGGAGAAGCCGATCATCATGCCGAACGGGTTGTTCGCACGGTAAGCCGGCGCATAGCCCTCGTCATTCAGCTCGGTGGACTGAACCACAACTGCCAGTTCCGCGTCCGGATTCTGCTCATAGAAGGACTCCAGCCAGTCCATGGATGCCGAAATATATCCGGAATAAGCGAAAGTCTCGCCATTGATGAAATTTGACTTATCGGTCTCCGTGTCGATGGTGTAATACTCCGGATTCATAATGCCGGCATTGTACTTCTGATTCAAGAACGAAAGGAGCGCCTTATTCTCCGCACTGCTCAGGGACGGGATCTGATAGTCGCCGTACATTACCCAGTTCTCCTCATCCTGCGGATAGGTTCTCCATGCATAGGACTGATCAGAACCGACGCCGGTCAGCATCACGCCGCCGTCCGGATACTCCGCAATCCCGGCTTCCTTAATCGCCAGCATCGCGTCAATATAATCCTGAGAGCTCAGATTCGGGATGTAGTCATAGCCCACTTCCTCGAGCCAGTCCATGCGGACAAACGTAACATAGGTATAGTTTGTCTCATAGTACGGTCTCTCGCTCAATACGAGGTAATCGCCGCCGGCCATTTCCACATACTGGAGCTGGTCTCTGTCCACCATGCCCTGATAATAGGTCGGTGCGATCTCAGCGAACTGATCAATATCATATTCAGTCAGATAACCCTCAGTCGCCCATGTTGCAAGCTTGTCATAGTCATACTCCATCAGAACTGTCGGAAGCTCTCCGGACGCGCCGAGCAGAGCATAATCCGTCATAACATCCGTACGGGTAATCCCGACATATTCTACGGTGATGTTGTACTGATCGCCGAACTCGGTCTGTACCCATTCGGTCCAGTAGTTGTCTGTGACATCCGGAACGCCCTCCGCGCCTCTGTCGTAAACCGGGATCTTGATCGTTACATTCTCGTCAAACGCCTCCCATGCGTCCATGCCTGTCGCTTCGTCCGCGCTGGCGATCGCCGGAATGCTTCCGAATACCATCGTGCCGACAAGTGCCGCTGCGAGCACTCTTTTGAAAACCTTCTTGTTCATGCAGTAAATCCTCCTTTTTTAATATAGTGATTCTCTATTCATAACCGGATCCGCGCATACGCCGCACTGACCGTTTGAATACATTATCCCTTCACCGCGCCGAGCATTGTGCCTTTCACAAAATATTTCTGCAAAAACGGGTAGATGCAGATAATCGGGATGGTGACAAACATAATCGCTGCCGCCTGCAGCACCTCGGGCGTGCTCGTCACGGCCGCCGCCTCAGAAAGAGTCGTTGTCTGCGCCTCGCTCGCCGACGCTACCATCTGGTAAAGCTTATACTGTACCATCTTCAGGCTGTCGGTGCGGATATAGTACATATTGTCCGCATAGGCGTTCCAGCGGCCCACCGCGTAGAACAGAGAGAGCGTCGCGAGAATCGGCTTCGAGAGCGGAAGCACGATCTTTGTCAGCACCTGGACATTCGTCGCGCCGTCGATAAACGCGGACTCCTCCAGGCTCTCCGGAATATTGGACATGAAATAATTTTTCATAATCAGCATATTGTAGGGAGAGTAAATCAGCGGCCAGATCAATACCCACATCGTATCCAGCAGATGCAGATCGTGCATCAGCAGGTACGTCGGGATGATACCGGCGGTAAAATACATCGGAACCATCAGGATAAACGTGATCCAGGAGCGTCCCTTCAGCCTCTTTTTGGAGAGCGGGTACGCCGCACAGGTGCAGGCAATCATGCCCAGCAGTGTAAATATCAGGGTGACAACCAGGCTGTATACAAACGAATACACCAGGCTTCCATCCTTAAAAATAGAGATGTATGCGTCAAAATTAATCCCCTTCGGCCAGAAGGTCACCTGCTTCGCCAGAACCGCACTGTTGCTGGAAATGGACTTCGCCAGCAGATGCACAAACGGAAGCACGCAGGTCGCACAGAGAATCACCAGAATCGCCATCATCACCGCATCACTAACGCGGAACTTCGATATCGCGTGGCTGCCGTCTGAGGAATACTCGCCCTCGCCCGAAACATTTTTCTTTTTCTTTGCCATATGTATTACCCCTCCCTGAATCCCGGAAATCAGTACACTCGTTATTCAAACCTGCCAGTTCGGAGGACTGCATTTGGAAACAGGATCCTGCGAAACAGGCCTCCCGCGCCTGCCGCACCATCTGCCACAATACATCCTTCTCCGGCGCGGTATGAGCATCTTACAGCAGTCCGTCTTCACCAAGCTTCTTCGCAACACGGTCAGCGATCAGCACCAGCGCCACACCCACCAGTGACTGGAACAGGTTCACCGCGGTCGCCATACTGTACTTGCTGCTGGAAAGACCTTTTTCATAGATATATACTGCGAACTGGTACTGGAAATCACGTACCATCGAATTCTGGAAAGCAGTCAGGCGCTCCAGGTTGCTGCCCATCACGCGGCCAAGGTTCATGATCAGCAGGGTAACAATGGTCGGCCGGATCCCCGGCAGCGTAATGTGAAGCATCCGCTTCCAGCGCCCCGCGCCATCGATCATCGCCGCCTCATAGAGGTCGCCGCTGATACCGGTAATTGCCGCCAGATACATGATCGTGCCCCAGCCCATCGTCTGCCATACGCCGATCAGCAGGTAGGTCACCGCCCAGTGCCATTTCTCCGTCAGGAATGGAATGCCGGATTCAATCACGCCCCAGTCCATCAGGATAATGTTGATCAGACCGGATGTCGGACGGAACATCGTATACGCAACGCTTCCGATAATCGCCCAGGAAAGGAAATGCGGAAGATACAGAATCGTCTGCGTCACCTTTTTAAACTTCGCATAGCGCAGCTCGTTCAGGATCAATGCCAGTATGATCGGCAGAGGAAATCCCAGCGCCAGATCAAGCAGGTTGAAAACAATCGAATTCCGGAGAGCACGGATGAAATCCTTGTCGCTGAAGATCTTCTTAAACGTCTCAAGACCTACCCACTCGCTGCCTGAATACCCTTTCATCGGCTTGTAATCCATGAATACCATACGCAGCCCCGGGTACGCGGCATAGCTGAATACGATCACGAGAATAATCGGAAATGCAAGCATCACGTAGAGCTGCCAGTCCCGCTTCATCGCCTTCCCGAGCGGCATATCGTTCTTCGGTACCGACGGGTTCTTCCTTCTTGCCATAGCACTGCCTCCTTTTTCATTCCCCCACTTCTGAAAAACAGACTTGATCATTTAAAGATTTAAAGATTTGAAGATTTGAAGATTCGATTTCACATCAAAACACATCAAAGCTTTTCTGTGAAATTTTCAAAACATTAGAAGTATTATACACTATGTCTTTTGTATTTTCAATAATTATTTTGATTTTTTGTCAAATATTTTCGTTGTTTTTGCGAAAATCACTGTCGTTTTCTTTCGTATCATTGTTATTTCTGGCAGAAGCAACGGGTGAACCGCCCAACGTCGTAAGCCAACGAGATTGCAGTCGACTTTCTTTGTTCATAAGTTTCCGCGCATTTGTTCCCGCCCGGCACCTCGTCTTCCGGATAGCCAGGCTGTTTGGGAGCATCCGGCAACGAGGTACCAGGTATTAGTTCCTCCCGGTGCTCCCTAGTCCGCCGCGATCCGGCGCATCCAGCGCCGGAACTGTCTCAAAGTAAAGCTCCGGCTGGTGCTCCATGATCCGGAACTGACAGATACGGTCGTTTGTATGGATTACCGTGTCGCGCACTGCGTAGGCGGGCATATACCACCAGTCGTTCGGACCGGCATAGGTCTCGTCGATGATGCCCATATGGTTCGTCTGAATGATGCCAAAATTTTTAAACGTCGAGCTGCGCGGGACAATGTGCGCCTCGTATCCCGCCGGAAGCTGCATCGCCACGCCGAGCGGAATCAGGCGGAACTCTCCCTGTTTCATCGTAATCTCCTCCGCTGCGCGCAGATCGACCCAGTCCGACTTGCCGCCGATGTACTCGAGACGCTTAATATCGTCATTTAAATATTGGATACGTATGGTTTTCTTCATAAGTTCTCCTTTTCTGCTTCTTTTCGTTTCAGTATGACCGCCCCGCGAACACGGCCACGGAGCGCGGCTGCATCAGGAAGGTGCCGCCCATGCGCCGTTCCTCGTGTTCTTCGTAGAAATATCTGCCGCACTCGTCCCCCGCCGTGTTCACACTCAGATACCAGACGCCGCCATGCGGAATCTGCGGCAGGCCGATCTCGACCGGCTCCCAGTAGGAGTTCACCGCGATATAGATCATGTCGTCGCGCCCCTTCTGGCGGTCATAGCCCGCGAAGCTGACGCCGATGGTGCGCGCGTTTTCCGGCAAATCGGTAATTTCCGGATTGACGTCATGGGCGCGCAGGGCAGGCATCCCGCAGACCGCGTCCGGCAGGCGCTTCTGAATGATCCGGTGGCGCAGCCGATAATGAATCATGAATTTGAAAAACTCATAGATATCTCTGTTTTTCTCGATATAGCTCCAGTCCAGCCAGGAGATCTCGTTGTCCTGGCAGTAACCGTTGTTATTTCCAAACTGGGTATTTCCGAACTCGTCCCCCGCATAGAACATCGGTGTGCCGCGGCTGCAAAAAAGTACGGTACAGGCATTGCGGATCATCTTGCGGCGCAGCTGATTGACTTCGGGGTCGTCTGTCTCGCCCTCCGCGCCGCAGTTCCAGCTGCGGTTGTCATTCGTGCCGTCCGTATTGTTCCAGCCGTTTGCCTCATTGTGCTTTTCGTTATAAGAATACAGATCATACAAAGTAAAGCCGTCATGGCAGGTGAGGAAATTGATGCAGGAATTGTAGCCAACATAGTTCCCTTTCCCATCCTCATACGCGCTCCCGTACAGGTCGCCGGACCCGGCAAGGCTCCACGCGGCCGTCCAGGCCACCCAGTTGTCGCCCTTTAAATAAGAACGCATCACATCACGGTATCTGCCGTTCCACTCCGCCCAGCGGCGGCTGGCCGGAAACTTTCCGACCTGATACATCCCGCCTGCGTCCCAGGCCTCCGCAATCAGTTTGACATTGCTCAGCACCGGATCGTACGCCAGACTGCGCAGCAGCGGCGGATTGTTCAGCGGCGTGCCGTCCTCATGGCGACCCAGAATGCTGGCCAGGTCAAAGCGGAACCCGTCCACGCGGTAATAAATCGTCCAGTAGCGCAGGCAGTCCACGATCATCTGCTGGACAATCGGGTGATTGCAGTTCAGCGTATTGCCGCAGCCGCTGAAATTATAATAATTTCCATCCGGCGTCAGCATGTAATAGACGCGGTTGTCAAAACCCTTGAAGCTGAACGTCGGGCCGAGCTCATTGCCTTCGGCCGTGTGGTTGAACACCACATCCAGAATTACCTCAATATCGTTCCTGTGAAGTTCTCGGATCAGGTTCTTCAGCTCGCCGCTGACCCGGTGCGTCGCGGCGGACGCCGCATAGCTCGAATTCGGCGAGTAGAAACAGACCGGATTGTAGCCCCAATAGTCCAGAAGCGTCCGCCCGTTCACCTCCCGCATATCGCGCGTCTCATCAAACTCAAAAATCGGCATCAGCTCCACCGCGTTGATCCCTAGCTCCTTCAGGTAAAGAATCTTCTGCCGCAGGCCGTCAAACGTGCCGGGGTAGCGCACCCCGGACGACGGATGCTGCGTGAACCCGCGCACGTGCAGCTCATAGATGATCAGGTCGCTCAGCTCTTTTTTCGACTGCGGCATCGCGCCCCAGTCAAACGAATCCTTCATCACGCGGGCATGATAGCTGTCCATTTTCTTCATGCCCCAGTGTCTCTGCCCCGCGACATCCCGCGCGTAGGGATCCAGCAGCACCGCATTGCGGTCAAAAATCAGCCCCTTCTCCGCATCATACGGCCCATCCACCCGGTAAGCATACTCAAACTTATCAATGTCCAGCCCGAACACGATCATCGCGTACACGTCGCCGATCTTATATTCCTGCGGGAACGGGAGCACCGCGTACGGCTCCTCCTCCCCATTATGGTAAAGAAGGAGCTCGCACGAGGTCCCTTCCTTTGTATGCACGGTAAAATTCACGCCGGAATCAAGCGCCATCGCGCCATTCATATCAAAAAACCCCGGCCGCACCTGAAACCCATTGATCTCCCGCATCGGGCGGATCGACAAGGGGTAATCTATCTTAAAATTTGACTGATCCATAGCATTCACTCCAAACTGAAATAGTTATGAATAGATTACCATATGGCGAAACGTGATTCAAGCATCAAAATGAAAAGCCCTATGCATTTTTTGCATAGGGCTTTCCATTTTAGATTCTGTTCTCGTATTCGATAGCGTCACTGCTGCAGTAATCAAATGCAGTTCGGAGTTCTGTCCGAGATTCTTACTTTTTCACCTTAATCGAAGAGGAAGCGCCTCTCGCCTTAAAGATGGCCTTGTATGCCGATACCTTTGACGACGGAACCTTGAAGGTGCAGTTCGACTTAATCTTCTTAAACGCATTTGCCTTCACGCTGGATTTCGTCAGCTTTGTCGTCTTCAGCGTTACCTTCGCCAGCTTCTTATCTCCATAGAACGCTTTCTTTCCAATGGTCTTGAGCACCTTCGATTTACTCGTAAAGCTCTTCATGACCGTGCAGTTCTGGAACGCGGACGTTCCGATGGAAGTCAGTGCCGTTGATGTCAGGTTGGCCTTTTTGACCGCTTTGCAGCCATAGAATGCTTTGCTTCCGATCGTCTCAATCGAAGCCAGCGTAATGCTGGATTTTTTGCTTCCGACAGTCGTCAGCTTCGCACAATTGCAGAATGCCTTGCTTTCAATCGTTGTCAGCTTCGTCATGCCGTCTATCGAGATCAGCTTCTTGCAGCCGTTGAATGCACTGGCTCCGATTCTCACCACCTCTGAACAGCCACTGACGGTCTTGAGATTGGTGCACTTATTAAACGCCTTCGTTTCAATGACAGTGACAGCTCCGCCAACCGCCACGGTTTCAAGACTTGTGCAGTTTTCAAACGCGCTCTCGCCAATTGTCGTTACCTTATAAGAAACCCCGTTGATGGTCACCGAAGCCGGAATGATGACACTGGTCACATTCTTTGAGGCCGGACCGGTCACCGTCACGGTATTCCCGGACGTGCCCGAGGCCGTCACGGTATATTCCGCTGTAGAATCCGTGTAAACTGTGCCAACTGCCGCGCCGGACGCCGTCTGATCGGTCGTTGAATCCGTTGCTTCCGTCTGCGCTGATGCATCGGTCTCTGCCGCCGTTACCGTAATCGTAACCGTCCCGCTGGCTGCCGTGTAATTGGTTGTGGCCGCTGCTGTCACTGTGATCGTTGCCGTTCCGGCGGCCACACCTGTCACCACGCCGCTGCTGCT
>JAJQDT010000060.1:90750-179359 GCA_021202075.1 Lachnospiraceae bacterium
GTCACCACGCCGCTGCTGCTGTCCACAATCGCTACCGATGTATTGCTCGAGCTGTACGTGAGCTTACCGTCGCCGGTTGTCGATGCAGAAATCGTCGTCGTAGAACCAGCCTCAATGGAAGAAGCTGCCGCGGTCGCCGTCACGGTCTGGCTTGCCTGCGCAATTGTGAAGGTCTTCGCCGATGTCGTGTCGGTATAATTGCCTGTGCCAGTCGCCGTTACACTTGCCGTTCCAGCCGATGTATTATTTGAGTAAGTCAGCGTATAGTCCGTGTCCTTTGTCAGCGTCGTGCCATTTAAGGTCACCGTCACGCCCGGCTCCTTTGCCGTGCCGTCATAGGTGTAGCTGGTCTTATCCAGCAATACCGATGCGCTCGCAATGCTTGCAGCAGTCACAGTAATTGTAATGGTTTCGCTCGCCCTGCTGTAGTTAGTGGTTTCCGCCGCAGTCACCGTGATCGTCGCGGTTCCAACCCCTGCTCCGGTCACCACACCGCTGCTGCTCACCGATGCTACCGACGTATCGCTCGAGCTGTATGCGAGCGCACCGTCGCCAGTCGTTGAGGCCGTAATTGTTGTCGTCTCTCCATACGTAATTGATGAAGCGGCCGCTGTTGCTGTCAGCGTCTGGCTCGCCTGCGAGATGGCGAAAGTCTCAGAAACTGAACCGCTGTAGAAGTAGCTGCCAGTGACTGTTACCGTCGCTTTTGTGCCGGCATCAATGTTATCACTGTACGATATCGTATAATCTTCGTCCGCTGTAAGCGTAACCTCTTCCCCATCATCCGTCGTAAAGGTAACAGTAACGGTCGGCTCAATTTCTGAACCGGTATATGTGTACGAAGCTGCGTCTAACGCAATCGCAGTATTATCTTCCGTCAGCTCTGTCTTCTCCACAATATATACCGTCATCCAATCATACAGAATTTCTTCGCTCTCTTTGATTGTTCCGGTAAAATCCAGCCAGGTCTCTATAACGCCGTCATCTCCGAGTTCCAGATCATCGGCCGTTATCACTGTCATCCCGTCTTCATCCAATGTAAACAGACTGTCGTCCCATCCAGTGATTTCCCAGGTAACATCCTCGTCATCGACCACTGTCCCATCCGGTTCGTCCGTCGTATACAGAATCATTTCCGGCGTCAGGGTAAGTGATTCCTCGTTTGGAACAGAAATCTCTGAATCCATCGCAATCACATAATAACTGTTTCGGATATAAATCCAGTATTCGTCTGAATAAATCTCTTCACCGTCACTGTCATAAGCCGTCACACAGATCTGGACATCGCGGTCTTCCTGATCCGCAGCAGCCGTCACATGAAGCACAGAGGAATCATCGGAATCTGCTCCGATGCTTATATAATCGCCATCATTCTCTTCATCCGCGAGACTCCACTCATATGAAATATCCTCGCCGTCATCACGGCAATAGCTTTCGTAGCTGTAGTTACCCTCGTCATCATAACTTGCGGATTCATGCCATAAAGCCGCCGTCAGATCGAGACTTGCATCCGGCAGAATCTGATCCGTATCTGTGCTGGATGTAAACTCCATATAGTCCATGTCGGAGTAAACGGTTCGCTCAACGTCAATAGTCAGATCTCCAAATTCTTCACTTGTTGTCAAATAAGTAACCGTGGCAGTTCCGACTGTTTTAGACCAGATTTGCCAGGTTCCATCCTCATTATCATCCGGCGATGTGATCTCAAAGATATCGTCTTCCTCATCAGTAACGTTTTCGCTGCTAATGTTCTCTATTGTCAGCGCTATATCTTCGCCCCACGGATGATTCTCGTTCTCTACATAGTAATTAATGGTATTGTCCTCATAAATGAAGCCGCGGCCAAGCAGAATATCTGTTGTATAGGAATCCTCCAGTTCATAATACGGTGTATGATAGGAAACCCAGATATCCGCTACATTCAGTTCATACTCACTGAACTCTTCTGCAGTCGGCACAACCACCACACGCACATTAAATCCGTCGTATTCGAAGCCTTCCTCCTCCACGGATGCCCCCGTCGCTGCCTCTGCAATCGCAGTCATATCCAGTGAAATTGTGCCGCTTTCCGTGTCAATGCTAACTCCGGTATCCGAATCAAGTCCATAGGAATTAAAGTTATAAATAATGTTACCTTCTTCATCGGTTTCATCCGTTTCTTCCCACGTACCGACATCAACCAGAATCTCATAGGCATCAAGCTCATCGGAAATATAAGATTCATAGTTCAATGCCAAAGTCTCATCCGTGTAGCCCCAGGTGTTGCCGTCTTCATTAAAACGACAGTTCTCTTCATCATTGCCGGCCCACGAAAAGCCGATGCCATAATCCAGGCCATTCAGATAAATCCCGTAATCGGCCACTTCTTCATAGTCACCATCGTCGTTTGGTGTCTCCACATAAAGCGTCAGATCCGTGCCCCAGTTCTCCAGCTTGGTCAGAGTAAAGTCCGCCGAACCGTAGGTATTCTCATTGCTATCTTCCTCATAGTACAGGTCATTGCCATCCGCATCGGTAATCCGCACTGCGTTCTCGTCCCAGTCCCAGCGGTACTGAACATCTTCGATCACATCATAGCCACCCTCTGAATCCGTATCCGAGCTGTAAAGCCGAAGCTCCGGAACAACGTTCGTTGTCTCGCCAACCTCAAGGTCTGTATTGATCTCCTCTGTCAGCACCAGCTGATGGTAGCTGTTTCGAATATAAATCCAGTGGTCTCCGGATGCAATCTCATCTCCATTGCTGTCATAAACAGAGACATAAATCTGAACATCATAGTCCTCTTCCAAATCGTCAGCCGCAGTCACATGAAGAACAGCCGCATCATCCTCATCCTGCTCAATGGTCAGATATTCGCTGTCATTCTCATCTGCGAGACTCCACTCAAAGGAGATGTCCTCCGCCTCGTATCCATCATAAACATACTCTTCGCTCTCGTCATCATAGTAGTAGACATCATGCCATACGGAAGCGGTCAGATCCAGGCTCGCTCCCGGCAGCAGATGATCCTTCTCTGTGCTGGAACTGATATCCAGACTGTACACATCTCCACCCACATAGATGTCGAATGTATCCTCTACCACATTTCCATTCACATCCGTGTAAGTCACCGTGGCCACCGCATGACCGATCGAGAGTGTGTATAAATTATAACCATCCTCGTGATTCTCGGAATTCTCTTCACAGATGGTCTCCTCGGATTCCTCATCGTCCGCATTCGCTACGGTAACATTCGTAATCGTGATTTCAACGTCTTCGCCCCACGGATGATCCGCATCATTTACATAGCAGTTAAATGTAGAGGAAATCCAGTAATCCCATTCCGGAAGCGCACTCCAGTTGCCGTATGGAAGCTGATAATCATAGTACGGCTCATAATACCCTACCCAGATCTCCGCCGCATACAATTCATAATTGCTGAACTCTGCCGCGGTCGGAACAGCCACTACACGCACACTAAATCCCTCGTAAGAGAAATCTTCATCTTCCACATACGCATCCGTTGCTGCCTCCGCGATCGCCGTGATATCAAGAGTAATCATGCCATCCTCACAGCTGACTCCGGAATCTGAGTCAAGTCCATAGGATGACCATTCATAAATGGAATCCCCATTCTCGTCGGTCTCATCGGTCTCAACCCATTCGCCTGCATCTACCTGAATCTCATAAGAACCATAATCCTCGGAAATGTCAGTCTCATAGGTCAGTGTCAGGCTTTCACCTGTATAGCCCCAAGTGTTGCCCCATTCATCAAAACGCCCCTGATCAGCAACATCCTCATACCAGATACCATATCCCAGTTCATTCAGGTAAAACCAGTAATCGGTCACCTCTTCATAATCGCCATCCTCGTTTGCAGTTTCAGCATGAAGAGTCAGATCGGTACCCCAGTTCTCCAGCTTCGTCAGCGTGAAGTCCGCGGAACCATATGTATGCTCATTGCTGTCTTCATCATAATACAGCTCCGTATCGTCTGCATCCGTGATCCGCACTGCGCTTTCATCCCAGTCCCAGCGGTACTGAACGTCTTCGACAACGTCGTATCCATCTTCCGAATCTGTGTCCGAACTGTAAAGCCGAAGCTCCGGAACCACTGTCGTCGTCTCGCCCACCTCGAGGTCCGTATTTACATCCTCCGTCAGTACCAGCTGATAATAATTGTTTCGGATATAAATCCAGTAATCCCCGGATGCAGTCTCATCTCCATTGCTGTCACAGACAGATACATAAACCTGTACATCATAATCATCTTCCAGATCATCAGCCGCAGTCACATGAAGAATCGCAGAATTATCCGTGTCCTTTTCAATGGTCAGATATGCGCTGTTGTCTTCATCCGCGAGACTCCACTCGCAGGAGATTCCTTCCTCCTCATATCCGTCATAAACATACTCTTCGCTGTCTTCGTCATAATAGTAAACGTCATGCCATACAGACGCAGTCAGATCAAGACTCTCTCCCGGCAGAATATTATCAGTTCCTGTATCAGAGCTGATATCCAGGCTGTACACGTCTCCGCCTACATAGATATTGAACGTATCCGTTACCTCGTCTTCGTTTATATCATTGTATGTTACCGTGACCACCGCATGTCCCAGGGCAAGTGTGTGAAGATTGTAGCCATCCTCATGATTATCTGAATTCTCCTCACAGATCGTCTCCTCGGATTCCTCATCCTCCGCGTTCTCTACGGTAACATCCGTAATAGTGATTTCAATATCCTCACCCCACGGATGATCCGCATCATCCACGTAGCAGTTAAACGTGCTGCTGATCCAGTAATCCCAGTCCGGCAGTGCACTCCAGTCGCCGTACGGAACCTGATAGTCATAATACGGCTCACAATACCCTACCCAGATATCTGCAACATTCAGTTCGTAGTCACTGAACTCTTCCGCTGTCGGAATAATCACCACGCGCACATTAAATCCGTCATAGGAGAAGTCCTCGTCCTCCACTGACGCACCCGTTGCTGCCTCCGCGATCGCGGTAATATCGAGAGTAATTGTGCTGCCATCACAGCTGACTCCGGAATCTGAGTCAAGTTCATAGGATGACCATTCATAAATGGAATCCCCATTCTCGTCGGTCTCATCGGTTTCAACCCATTCGCCTGCATCAACCTGAATTGTATAAGAATCATAATCCTCGGAAATGTCAGTCTCATAGGTCAGCGTCAGGCTTTCATCCGTATAGCCCCAGGTGTTGCCCCATTCATCAAAACGCCCCTGATTAGCAGCATCCTCATACCAGATACCATAACCCAGTTCATTCAGGTAAATATCATATGTTTCAGTCTCGTCATATTCCCCATCTTCATTCGCCGTTTCAACATAAAGCGTAAGACCGGTGCCCCAGTTCTCCAGCTTCGTCAGCGTGAAGTTCGCGGAACCATATGTATGCTCATTGCTGTCCTCATCATAATACAGTTCCGTGCCGTCTGCATCCGTGATTCGAACTGCACTCTCATCCCAGTCCCAGCGGTACTGAACGTCTTCGACAACGTCGTATCCATCTTCCGAATTTGTGTCCGAACTGTAAAGACGAAGCTCCGGAACGACTGTCGTTGTTTCTCCAACCTCGAGGTCCGTATTTACATCTTCCGTCAGCACCAGCTGATAATAGCCGCTCCGAATATAAATCCAGTAATCACCTGACGCAATCACGCTTTTTGTGCTGTCATATACTGTCACACAGATTTGCACATCGTAATCATCCTCCAGCTCGTCAGCCGCAGTCACATGAAGAACAGCAGAATCATCCGTGTCCTTTTCAATAGTCAGATATTCTCTGTCGTTCTCATCCGCGAGATCCCACTCAAAGGAGATATCTTCTGCCTCATATCCATCGTAAACATACTCTTCGCTGTCTTCATCATAATAGTAGACATCATGCCATACCGATGCGGTCAGATCCAGGTCTGCCCCCGGAAGCAGGTGATCCTTGCCGGTGCTGGAACTGATATCCAGGCTATATACATCCCCGCCTACATAGATATCGAACGTATCCGTAACTTCATTACCGTCCAGATCCGAATAAGTCACCGTGGCCACCGCGTGCCCCTCGGACAGCGTGTGGATATTATAACCTTCACTGTAGTCATCGGAGTTCTCCTCACAGATATCCTCTTCGGATTCCTCATCCTCCGCATTCGCTACGGTAACACTTGAAATGGTAATGTCAACGTTATCTCCCCACGGATGATCTGGATCCTCCACATAACAGTTGAATGTACTGCTGATCCAGTAATCCCAGTCCGGCAGCGCGCTCCAGTCGCCGTACGGGAGCTGATAGTCATAATATGGATCCCAGTAGCTGATCCAGATATACGCCTCAGCAATCTCATTATCATCGGAATCTGTCGCGTATACTCTTACATGGAATCCTCCGTTTCCCGCCTCCAGTTCAATGGATTCCGCGATTGTCGACACACCAAGAGTAATGGTACTGCCATCAATGCTGTACCCTTCTGTCAGTTCATAAGGGGTCCAGTCACTGTCCTCCTCATCCGGCCAGTTGCCGATCTCATAGACCAGGTCATAGGTAAGATCTTCGTCCGCATCCAGTTCACTGGTATCAACCGTCAGCGTCAGTTCCTCGCCGACGTAGCTCCAGGTATTGCCATATTCATCCTGGCGGGAATCATCCAGATCTCCGACCTGAGAAAACCAGATATTGTAGCTCTCCGAATCCTCTTCACCATCGGTATCTTCTTCCGTATCTGCTTCTTCATCCACAAGCAGGATGCCGTCTTCATCCATCAGCTCCGTCTCGTCAGTCAATTCGGTAGATTCTTCCGCAGCATCCAGATCTACAATCTCGAGAATGATGTCAGAATCAATAGACGAATCGGATTCATTCTCAGTAGTCACATTTTCCGCCAGGGTTTCCTCATCCGTACTGTTTGCACTGTCCGCCGATTCCCCGGATTCGTTGTTCTCCTCATCCGTTTCTTCTGCTTCGTCAACATCCGAAGCAGTCTCGTCCGAAGAAGTTGTCTCCGCTTCCGCCGCAGCCGCTGTCTCGACTGCCTCCGTTTCTTCTGTCACAAATGCAGTGGTTTCATCAGTAGTGTCAGAAGTCACTTCCGCGGTTTCGTCCGAAGCCGATTCCGCGGTGCCATCGTCGGACACCTCTTCATCCGTTTCTGAGCTCTCGGAAGTTGTTCCCTCCTGCTCCTGTCCGTCCACAGACACAGTCATTTCCGTCTCCGTTTCCGAAGCAAGGGCGATTGTCCCGGTGCCGATGCCCTGTGTCAGAACAAGCACCAGCGCCATCGCCAGAGCTGTGACTCTCTTTTTCACGTTCATAAGAATTCCTCCTTGTAATAGTAGAAAATAGATTCATTATTTCCGAGTCAATTAATCACATCGATTTTATCACTCTCGTTATTTTTAATGGTGTCCCAAAAAAAGACTTCGCAAAAACTTTTCGTGAAGTCTGAGAAGAAAATTATTATGAAATTTCGTACCGTCGGACAAAGATGTAACATGTAACACAAAATCAGACAGGGAGTCTGCTCACCCTGGCCAGAGTTCTCGATTTGCTTCGCAAATCGAAACATACGCCGCTCCGGCCGGGTGCGGCTTTAGCCGCAAAACTCCCTCGCCGGGTTATGCCCCCTCGCCCGGTGGCATAAAAACCCGGATACCTGACGCATCATTTGCTTTGCGCCATGATATCCGGTCTGCAGCTGTTCTAATCCGGTTCATCCGTTCTCTCCGGAAAATGAGTTTTGCACTTTTCCTGTAGCTTTTAATTCGTTCTTCAGATATAGTACCATATCCGAAAGTTCCTGAATTGTCTTCATTGCGTTACCAAGCTTGAAGTTCGCTTCATCGGCTTCCCGCATCGCTGCACTGGCAGCTTTCTCCGCCTCTTCTGCTCTGCGGCGTTCACGATCCGTATTCGCCATCTCTTCTTCTCGTCCTTCTTCGCGAATCATTTCTTCCCGTTCAAAAATCTTCATATAATCCAGTGACACCTCCTTATCGCGCTTCACTTTTTCAACCATCCTGTGAATCTTTCGCAGGGATGAATTCACGGCATTTGATTCTGTAGTATCCTCCATATAGCGGAGGAGTTCGCGCAACTTCTTCGTGGACCGTCCACGTGTTCCTTTTGTATACAAGAATAGTGTTCTCGCCCCGTCATCATAAGGCATTCCCGGCTCTTCCTGACACATATTCCGAATGGTATACACGATCCGATCCTTCCCGAACGGGTCAAACGGAACAATCATGATTACAATCACATTTTTCAGATGCCTGTATCCTTCTCCACTGCCAAGGCTCACCGCATCAATTTTGGCATGGTAAAATCTCACGCGCCGCGGCAGGACACGAATCAATTCTTTCCTGTCATTCTGCTCCGGCTCGACATCATAAACAGACGCGCGTTCCAGCCCGGTCTCCTCCGGCTCCGCCTCCACATAAACATCCAGACGGGCGCCATGTAAATCTGTGTCCGCACCAGGATATTCCTTCTGCGGAACAATTGTAAGCCTGCCAAAATCTTTATTAAATATAGACTTGAGCAGCAGCCTGACAAATTCCTCGCCAATTTCCGGATAAGTCACTACTGACCCAAACAGAAAATTGTCGAGAAGATTTAATTCTTCTATTTTCTTTTTCATTCTGTGTTTTTAAACAATCCCCGGATAAAAACACCAAATGCAAACTGCTTTTGTGTGATTCTATCTTAACATGAGTGACTAATCATGTCAAGGGTAAATATATTAATTGAATCGTCCAGATTTATGAAAACGTAAAGAAAATATGCCCCAAAAGAAGATTTTTTGTGTCCCAAAAGAAGACTTTTCGGAAGAGATTTTCAAAACGTCTGTCCGTTTTTGCCTGTCTATGATATACTGCTGTAATAGATATCGATTTCGGCACGGTAGAATCTGACGTGAAATTTTTTGACGGCCATGGAAACAGTTCATGGCCAGGACTTGGGAAGGAGGGATTGCTTTGCCGCAGCGACACGAGAAAAAAGACATCACAACATCCCAGCTTCTTTCGATTATCAAAAAGTCGAATGATTTTTCCGAGGTGACGAATACGTACCACAATCAGGAGGAGGAGCCCATCTTCTGCCATTTTCTCTATCATACTATGCAGAAGCATGATAAGGCTCCGACAGATGTGATTGTGGAGAGCGGCATTGAACGCTCCTATTTCTATCACGTGTTAAGCGGCCAGAAGACTCCCGGCCGCAATATGGTGCTGCGCATCTGCCTGTGCCTGTCCGCGACTCTGACTGAGACGAATCAGCTGCTCCGGCTTGCCCGGCAGGGCATCCTTTATCCGAAGGTGAAGCGCGATGCGGCGATTATTTTCGCCATTGAGAAGAAATATTCGATGCAGCAGGCCAACCAGCTGCTGATTCAGGAAGGCGAGCTGCCCCTTTACAAAGAAAATCGGGGGGGGAATAAGAATCCATGAATCAGCAATCAGATGAGACCCTGTTTGCGCTTCCGGCTGATCTGGCGTCTGTCTATGAAGTGGAATCCTGTCTGAAATACTCAGAATCAAACGGCGTCGGCACGTATCTTCTCCGGGAAAAAGACACGGGAAGCCTGCATCTTTTAAAAACGGCTGTGCAGCCGGAGGATGCTGCGCAGCTTTTCAATGAGAAAAAAATTCTTAATGCCATTCACACTTCAGAGGATCCCTGGTATCCGTTGCAGTTTCCGACTGCCGTTTTTCTGAAAAAATATGTGCCTGACGATGAAGTCTTTTTCATTCGCACCTATATAAAGGGGCAGACTCTGGAGGAGCTCTGCGAGACCAATTATGAGAAGCCGGGGATTCCGCTTATGCAGTCTCTCGACTACCTGATCGCGCTAACCGACATTCTCCGGTATCTGCATTCTCTGACGCCCCCGCTGATTCACCGCGACATCAAGCCGCAGAATATCATTGTCGATCCGGATGGCGGATGCCATTTTATCGATCTCGGTATTTCCCGCTTTTACCAGCCGGGCAAACGCAATGATACGCTTGTGATGGGAACCCAGCTGACCGCGGCGCCGGAACAGTTCGGATACAAGCAGAGCGATACCCGAAGCGATCTTTATTCGCTTGGGGTTGTGTTTTTCTATTGTCTGACGGGGGAATATACGCCAAATGACGAGCTTCTGGCTGAATTGACGCCGTCAGTGGCCGCCATCATTCGCCGGGCGACGATGTTTGACCCGGATCAGCGCTACCAGAGCGCGAACGAGATGCTTGCCGACCTGCTGGCTGTGCGGTTCCCGCATCTCTATGCGGCTCCGTCCATGACCGATGGTGCAGCCGTCGATCAGGCGCTCTCCTCTGGAATTTCGCCTTTGGCACAAGGGACTGACACCAGGAGCGATTCCGAAACCGCGGAAGACGCGAATAACCATATGGCCAGTTATTTTTCTCATATCCTGCGGATGGTCGCCGCTGTTTTTGTGATTGTGCTCCTTCTGGCGGCGGGCACTCGAATATACCTCAATGATGATCAGGCGGGTATTGCGGACAGTACCGATACCGTTTACACCTTCACGGAACCACTGATCGAGGAAGCAGTACGCGCCCAGCTGGGCATTGATGAGGAGGAAGCCGTTACAGAGGCCGATCTGGAAAAGATCGTGTCGCTTCACATTTTTGGCCTGCAGGTTTATTCCGATGACGATGAGTTCTGGTTTCAGGGCGATTATCCCTACGTCTATGACGATGAGATGCGCGAAGCCGGGCTTTATGAGCGAACCGGCACAATCTCTTCCCTGGAGGATATCACGCACATGCCGAACCTGCACACCCTGTGCCTCTATCGGCAGCAGATCTCCGATCTGTCCGTCCTCGCCGATACGGGGCTGACCATCACGGAGCTTGGAATCGGCTACAATCCGCTGACGGATCTGTCGCCCCTGGAGGGAAATACCGATATCCGGACTTTGAATCTGGCCGGGCTGGAGATCTCGGATGTCTCCGTGATTTCTACACTAACGAACTTAAGCAGTCTCAACATCAGTTCGACCAATATCCGCTCGCTGGCCGGACTGGAGAACTGTACCATCAGGGAGCTGAATATTTATGATCTGGATCTGGCTGACTACTCGCAGATTGTCTCGCTTGAGAATCTGGGCTCTCTGGAAATCGACCACCTTACAAACGCATTGATCAGCGCCATGAGCGAGACTTCACTGACGACACTCTTCGTCCATTCCATGAATGGCCTGTCCATCAGCCAGCTGTCCGCCATCTCCACGCTGGAATCGCTAGGTGTGGTTGTTAGGAACATGGAGGAAGTCTCCCTGGATTCCATCGAGCTGCCAGCCCTGTGGGAGCTCGACATCAAAAACGCGACGATTACTGATTTCTACGGGCTGTCCTCGCTGGAATCGCTGACTACGCTGAAAATCTACGCGAGCACCTGCTTAAGCTATGATGGGCTCACCGATATCCCAAATTTGCACATCATCAGCTGCACAGAAGAGCAGGCGCAGGAGATCCGCGCACTGTACCCGGATGCGGATTTCTACTATGCATACTGAGTTTTCTTTCTTTTAAAAACAATATGTAATAAAACAACGAAGCTGCTAACTATCCGAGATGAAACAGGCTGCACAGTTCCATCCTGCAGCGAAAACGCAAAAGCAGGAAATGGTTCTACACCATTTCCTGCTTTTTAAGGTGTGCATCACAACTGTATCGTTCTACCTGATGCTGCTGTCTTTTTTTAATCATCAGCCGTTTCTTCACGGACGGATAGCGCTCCAGATCCGTATGCGGAAGCGCGGAAGCGGCCGTCATTTTCTCCAGAAAATCCTCTACCGCGCCAAACTGCACATACGTCATCAGATCCAGGATTCCGGGCAGTTCCTCTGCAATCTCCCGGTCAAGCAGGAGCATCCGCGCACCTGCAATGGAAGTATTTCCCTCGGCGTGAATTTTTTCCGGATTCACATCCGGATACATTCCGATGTTTACTGCGGACGTTTTGTCGACATGGGAGCCGAACGCGCCCGCCATGTAAAAATCACTCACCTCATCCAGGCTCATTCCGGTCTCGGACAGCAGATATTCCATCATCGTGTATGCGGCCGCCTTTGTGCGGATGAATTCATGGATATCGCTCTGATAGAAATAAATTCCCGGCGCGTAGCAAAACGCGTATTCGCCTTCCCCTTCCATCCTCCTGGTGTCATCTGTTTTATCCACATAAGATTCCTGCTGTGCACAGCCAAAATCAGAAGATGCGCCACTGTTCAAATCTGCATTTCCCGAATCCGATGATTCCTTTTCGTCCTCTTCACACTTTCTCCAGACCACCGCGTCCGACTTCTCCGGTACCAGCTTCCCGCGCAGGTCGAGGATTCCATGCAGGAACAATTCCGAAATCAGGTCAATAATACCGGAGCCGCAGATACCCTTCGCCGCACCGCCGCCGATGACATCACACACCAGCTGATAACAGGTCTCAGCCTGCCCGTGCGACCGAATGTTCACAATTAATTCGTCCTCATCGCCGTACAGCGCTTTCCGTCCCCGGTCGCATTTCACCAGCTTTATATGCTGCACCGCGCCTTCCGCCGCGCGCATGCCGGTCTTCACGACGCCGCCCTCCAGCGCCGGACCCGCCGCACCGGCGCCGCAGAGCAGAAACTCCTTATTGCCAACAACAAGCTCGCCGTTTGTCCCCACGTCGAAAAACAGCGAGATCGACTCCCTGCGGTGCATGCCGATCGCCACCATCCCGCTGATAATATCGCCGCCGAGGTAATTCGCTTTTCCCGGATAGCAGTAAACATAACCCGGAAGCGGAATATCCAGCCTGTCGGCCTTCAGAAACCCCGGCTGGTCCGCCGACACCGCATAAGGAGAGGAGAAGACGCAGAACGCATCCAGCCCGAATAGAAAATGCGTCATCGTGGTATTGCCCGCCACGACCATGGAAATGCACTGTCCAGCCCCTGATGCGAAGCCAGTGTCGGTCTTTGTACCCGTCCCTGTAGATAAGCCAGCGTTCGAATGCATATCTGTCCGGATCGGGATCCCCGTCTTCTGCTCCAGCGTCTCCATCAGCTCCACAATGGTATCGATCGTCGCCCGCCGAATCTCTTCCAGACGCTCCGGGTTGTCCTTGCTGTAAAAAATCCGGGTTAGGATATCTTCGCCAAAGGCGATCTGTCGGTTGTACGCGCTCTCCTGTGCAATCACCGTTCCGCGATTGCAGTCAACCAGCTGCATCACAATCGTGGTACTTCCAAGATCCACCGCCAGGCCATAATGAGCCTCACTGGTATCGCCCGCCTCCAAAGCTGTGATCTCCCATCGGCGTCCATCCCAGGCGAGTGAGGCCATCAGCTTCCAGTCCGCCTCCTCACAGAGCGGATGTAGGGTACGCATGATGGATAAAGGCATTTTTACATTCAAAGAATCGCCTGACGATGTCTGACTCCTGACATCCCCGGGCGAAAAATCGGCATCAAAAGCGGCCTCGATTGCATCCAGAACGCGCCTCTGGGCGGAGCGGTTATCCTCCTCCGTCGGCGGCGTCAGTTCCAGGTAGATTTTCTTTGTAATTCCCTGGGTCATAGGCTGCCCTCCAGCTTTACAATTTTTACTCAATAACATAGCCAGGTGCATGAACAATACTCAAATTCTTCCCTCACTCATAATGTGTCCACATTCTAAGTACTCTGACGATACCCCTATATTCGATTCCCTGCGGATCCGTCCATCCTTCCGTATTTTCAAGAACTTCATATACAAATCTATGCTGCAAATTGATACGCCTTGAATAATTCCCCGCCAGATTTCCCAGCAGTTTTTCATACGGCGGAGGATTCTGAAACGGATCCTCCGAAACAATCCGGATCAATTCTCTGGCTTTTTCCTCCAGCCCGGCACTTTTCAACCGCTTTTTATCCTTTTCTGCCTGCTTTGAAAAACGAACCTGATAGTTTACCATTCTTCATCCTCTTCATAAACAGCCGAGTCCGCAATCGCTTCCTTTTTCGCCTTCTGGACACTCTCAGTAAAACCCGGAACCGAATTCAGATAAAGAGTTTCCTGTATCGCGTTCCAGTCATCCTCAGAAAGCAGCACAGCATTCCTGCCTCTGCTGTTCGTAATTGTTACAGGTGTACTATTCGTATTCACATCAGCAATTATCTGATACAAATTTTTCCGCGCAGTAGTCGCATTTATAGCAGTCATAGCGTTTCCTCCTTCACAAATTTAATCTTTATCAGCATTTTCTACTTACAATATAACGTACATGATTGCGTACGTCAATATCTATTTTTTGTTTTGTATGTGACAGCAGCCCGTATCGTAAGAACCTGTGCATAATACGCAGAATGCACATGGAATTACGATACGGGCTGCTTGCATCGTTTATGGGTTCATTACCCTTTGTCTGAAGCTAAGGTCGACCTATTTCAAATCCATCCTTCTCTCCAACACTAATCCGACCAGCAGCATAACCGGAAAAATGATTCCTGCGAGAATGCCAAGATTCAGCTGCTCGCCGAACCGGTTCGCCATCGTTCCCACAAAGGTCGGACCGCTGCTGCAGCCTACATCACCGGCCAGGGCAAACAGGGCGAACATCGCCGTGCCGCCCTTTGGGATACCACGGGTCCCGAGGCTGAAGGTGCCGGGCCAGAGGATGCCGACAGAGAGGCCGCAGAGCGCACAGCCGAGGAAACCGAGAACCGGCAGGGATGACAACCCGATGATCAGGTAGCTGCAAAGGCAGAGCAGACCGCTCGCCCACATGAATTTCCTGAGATCGATTTTTTCGCCGAATTTTCCGTAAAACAGCCGGGCGCTGCCCATCGTCACCGCGAAGAGGAGCGGACCGGCGAGGTCGCCGACGGTCTTTGACACGTGCAGGCCGCTCTCCGCATAGGCGCTCGCCCACTGGCTCACTGCCTGCTCGCATGCCCCCGCACAGGCCATCAGCAACATAAAAATCCAGAACGAGCCCATCGACGCCAGCTCGCGGATGCTTAACCCGTTCTCTCCTTCTTCGAGCAGCGAACCGATCGGCACCTTTGCGAAAAACAGAGCGTTCAGGATGGGCACAATGGCCCAGATAACTGCCATGGTTTTCCAGTTCCGGATGCCAAATACCGCAAAAAAGAGGCTGGAGAGCAGCACGACGCCGACATGCCCCCAACAGTAAAAGGAATGCAGCAGGCTCATCGCCTTTGCCTTCTCATCACCCGGACAGGCCTCCATAATCGGGCTGACCAGCACTTCCAAAAGTCCTCCACCCAGCGCATAGACCACCACAGCCGCGCACAGTCCTGCATATGCGTTCGGAAACAGATCCGGCAGAATCGTCAGCAAGATCAGACCGGCCGCGGAAAACACATGCGCACCGACAATGCAGGGACGGTAACCGATTTTGTCCGCGAACTTTGCGGAAAGCAGATCGACCAGCAGCTGAATACCAAAATTCAGTCCGGTCAGAAGCGCAATTTTGTCCAGTGTAATCCCATACTGCGACTGAAAGGTCAGAAACAGAAGCGGCGCGAAATTATTGATAATCGCCTGCACAACATAACCGATGAAACAGGCGTAGACGGTATGTTTGTATTGAAATTTCATAGTATCCCTGCGGATTCCTTTCTTTTTCGTACTCCCTGTCCCGGATAAACCGGAACCAAACCTTTGTCAAAAAGCACAGAAAACCATTTTGAATCGTCTAAAGAAAAACGCCCCGAAGGACGTTTTTTATCTGGTTTTTCTGATATCGCATAAATCATTTTTACGATTCGATCCAGAATCGCTGTGTGCAGTTCCATAGTCTGCCATGAGGCGCACAACCGTTTAGAGCGGTTGCAAATTCATTTTATTCCTCTGCCTCATCCGCCAGCAGCTCGTTCATGGTTCGCCAGCCGAGCATCGCGCATTTCACCCGCGCGGGCATATGGGAGATGTCCTGAAGCGCTCCGGCCTCTTCGAGCTCCTCGACCTCATCCTCCGAGACCTCCCCATGGATCATCCGCTTGAAAATGTCCGCGAGGCGCTTTGCTTCTTCCGTCGATTTTCCGATAATCAGATCAAGCATCATGTCAGCGGAGGCCTGCGAGATCGCACAGCCGTCCCCGACAAAGGAGCCATCCGTTATGATATCATTCTCCACCTTCAGATGGAGGAAAATATCGTCGCCGCAGCTCGGATTTACACCCTCCAGCACCAGATTCGCGCCATCCAGCTCGTGCTTGTGGCCGGGGTGCTGGTTGTGGTCGATCAATATCTCATTGTAAAAGGTTCTACTCTCCATATCCCATTTCCCTCCTTACCTGCCCCAGGGCGTCTGTAAATCGGATGACTTCCTCTTCCGTATTATAAAACATCAGGCTGGCGCGCGTCGTCGAGCCGACGTGCAGCTGCTGCATCAGCGGCTGTGCGCAGTGATGTCCCGCCCGCACCGCGATTTTCGAAGCGCTCAGGATTTCCGAGACATCGTGCGGATGAACGCCGTCCACTGTAAAAGTAAGGATGCCGTGGTGCTCATCCGGGTTCCCACTGCCCAGAATATGAACGCCGGGGATTGCTTGCATCCGGGAATAAGCCAGCGCCGTCAGCGCCCGCTCTCTCTCCTCAATCCAGTCCAGCCCGAGCCGCTGCATATAGCGAATCGCCTCCGCAAGCCCGACAGCTCCGCCCGCGTTCACCGTTCCCGCCTCGAATTTGTGCGGCAGCTCCGCATAAATGATCCGGTCGTGGGTCACCGACTCAATCATCTCTCCTCCGCTTAAGAATGGCGGCATCTTGCTCAGCCATTTCTTCTTGCCGTACAGAACGCCGATTCCATCCGGCGCAAGCATTTTATGTCCGGAAAATGCCAGAAAATCCACATCCAGATCCTGCACATCCACGCTCATATGCGGCACACTCTGCGCGCCATCCGCCACAAAAACGATGCCGCGCTCATGACAGACTTTTGCAAACCGGCGGATGTCATTTTCCCGGCCAAATACATTGGAGACCTGTGTCATCGCGACCAGCTTTGTCCGTGCGTTAAGCACCGACAGCAGCCCTTCCTCTGTAAAGCTGCCGTCCCCGCCGCACTCCAGATAAACCACCTTCGCGCCGGCCCGATCCGCCGCCTGCCGCCAGGGAAGCATATTGCTGTGGTGCTCCGCGATGCTCACCACAATCTCATCGCCCGGCTCCAGTAATATACTGCCGAGGCTGTACGCCACCAGATTTAAGCTCTCCGACGCGTTCCGGGTAAAGATAATTTCCTCCGTGCTTTTCGCGTGAATAAACTCTTTCACCGTCCGGCGGGCGTCCTCATACGCTTCCGTCGCCGCCTCGCTCAGCGGGTACAGGCCGCGGAACGGGTTGGCATTCTTCGTCTCATAGAAATCCCGCACGGCGTCCAGCACCGCCTTCGGCTTCTGAGAGGTCGCCGCATTGTCCAGATATGCGTAATCCGTATTTTGAAGGAGCGGAAAATCCCGGCGGATTTCATCGATCTTCCATTGGTTGCTATTCTCTGTCATACTTCGTGGTTCCTTTCTTTCTACAAACGAACCTGTCATCTCATGCTGCATTCCCAATTTCCATATTCTGTCAAGGGCCGCTTCACCATGTTTCTTTTTACGTACACTGCTATCAGGGTGTTGGTTCACCATATTTCTCACTTGCGCGAAAATATTCGCCCAATCAGGCGCCTGTTCCTCAATCATCCAATTGCAGACATCAACTCAGCCGAGAAACTCCCGCACCAGCTCCCGCGTCTTTTCATCCGAGATACCGCCGCAGATGGCATCGATCCGCGCCCGCGCCATCATCTCATAGACTTCCTTCTCCTCAATGCCGCGCGAGGATAGATAAAACAGCAGCGACTCGTCCAGTCTGCCGATCGTCGCGCCGTGGTTTCCCTCGACGTCCTCCTCCTCGCAGAGAATCAGCGGAACGGTGCGGTTCACCACATCGTCGGAGAAAAGCAGAACATCTTCTTTCTCGTCGCCCTTCGCTCCCTCCGAACCCTTCCGGAAATCAATGGTGCCGCGGAACAGCTTCTGCGACGCGCCGCGCAGTACGCCGGAGACGTCCATATGGCTGGTCGTCTTCGCGCCGGTCTGATATGCCAGATAGTTCACATCCAGCTTCTGATCGTGATCCAGCAGGTAACCGATTTTACTTTCCAGTGCAGCCGACTTCGCGCCAAGGTCCGTGCGCAGACCCATGTAGGTATCCCCGCCGCCGAGCACGATCTGTATGGATTCCATCCTTGCGCCCTCCGCCAGGGAGGCTCCAACATCATTGATAAATGTAAATCCGTCCTCCAGATGCTGAATCTGGACAAGGGTAACCTTCGCGCCCTTTTCCGCGAGGATTCTCGTCTGAACCGCAGCGAGGCTGCCGCCGATTGTCCTGTCAAAATCAGTGGTTTTCCCTGTCTGCACGGTGCTGCTGTCCATCTGCTCTGCTTCTGCCGTATTTAATTCTGCCATCCTGGCATACTGCCCGGCCTGATCAAAATCCTCCGCTTCCGATACCATACTCATTTTTGCCTGACCACTGCAGATTTTTTCTTCATCCGCCTTTTTCGCACCGCAAAAATCCATGATCACGGTAATCTCGCTGTCTTCCTGCGCATGCACACCGATGATATTCTGCACAGCCGCGTTATTTTCATAGCGAAAATGAAGGCGCACCGGCTCGCTCTCTTTCACACCCGGACCTATCTCCCAGATGTGGAAATCGAAATCTCCCTGTTTCCGAAGCTCCTCCATGTCCGATCCCGCGCCGCCCGGAATCCGTACAAGCTTTGCAGCCACATCCTTTACCGCATTGTTTCCGACTCCGACCGTATCATATTTATGATATTGTATCGTCTCCGGCGTCTCTGCCTCCAGATGCCCCTGATCAGGCGCATACACACCCGCCAGACTGGCCTCATTCACATGCAGCCAGTTCCAGGTCGGGGCAGGCAGCCGGTTCATTGTCATATCAAGTCCCATTTCCATACTCCTTCAGTTACCTGATTCTATTCCAAAATAGTCGACCGCGAAATCTTATTACCATCCGCAGCCAGTCGCAATTCTTTTCTCCGTTCATTGCGCTTTGCTTCCAACTTCTCAGCAAACAGTAACGCTCAGTCAAATCGCTGCGATTTTCTACAGACACAAGCGAATCCATAAGCTGCGAATCTGTGCTCACCCGATGCTGCCCTTCATCTCCAGCCGGATCAGGTTGTTCATCTCCACCGCGTATTCGACCGGCAGCTCCTTCGAGACATTGTCCGCGAAGCCGCTGACGATCATCGCGCGCGCTTCGTCCTCCGGAATGCCCCGCGACATCAGGTAAAAGACCGCGTCGTCGCTGATGCGCCCGATCTTCGCCTCATGTCCGATATCCGCGTCGCTAGTGCGGATGTCCATCGCCGGTATCGTGTCCGAGCGCGAGATCCGGTCCAGCATCAGGGACTGGCAGGAAACGGACGACTTGCTGTGCTTCGCCTTCGGCATGACCGTCACGGAGCTGCGGAAGGTGCTGATGCCGCCGCCCTTTGAAATCGAGCGCGTATTCATATAGGAAGACGTATTCGGCGCGAGATGCATCATCTTCGCTCCGGTATCCAGATTCTGTCCTTTTCCGGCAAATGTGACGCCGGTAAATTCCGCCCGCGCCCCGTCTCCGGCTAGAACGCTCATCGGATACAGATACGACACATGGGAGCCAAAGGAGCCGGACACCCACTCAATCTTTCCGCCCGCCTCAACTCTCGCACGTTTCGTGTTCAGATTATACATATTTTTCGACCAGTTCTCAATGGTCGAATAGCGCAGCCGCGCGTTTTTCCCGACGAACAGCTCCACGCAGCCTGCGTGCAGGTTCGCCACGTTGTATTTCGGCGCCGAGCATCCCTCGATAAAATGCAGATCCGCACCCTCATCCACGATAATCAGTGTGTGTTCAAACTGCCCCGCCCCCGGCGCGTTCAGCCGGAAATAGGACTGCAGCGGAATGTCAACCTTAACGCCGGGCGGTACATAGACAAACGAGCCGCCGGACCAGACCGCCCCGTGCAGCGCCGCGAACTTATGGTCGCGCGGCGGCACCAGCTTCATAAAATGGCTTTTCACCATATCCGCGTACTCGCCGGTCAGCGCGCTCTCCATATCCGTATAGACCACGCCCTGCGCCGCGACCTCCGCCTTTACATTATGATAGACCAGCTCCGAATCATACTGCGCGCCGACCCCGGCGAGGGATTCCCGCTCCGCCTGCGGGATGCCGAGCAGGTCAAACGTCTTTTTGATATCCTCCGGCACGTCCTCCCAGTTCGCCTTCATATTCGTATTCGTCCGGACATAGGTCGCGATTTTGTCCATATTCAGGCCTTCAATCGACGGCCCCCAGTCCGGCACTGGGATCTCATTATAAATCTGAAGAGACTTCTGCCGGAACTCCCGCATCCACTGCGGGTCATGCTTCTCATCGGAAATCTGCGACACGATCTCCGGCGTCAGCCCCGCCTTCAGGCGGTAGACATCCTTCTCCTCATTTTTTACATCATAAATACTGCGGTTGACATCCTCAACCCAGGTCTTTTCCTTCATTCTCCGTTACATCCTCCATCCATCCACGATTCGTAAACGAATCATGGACATGTTTTCACCGACTGTCCGATCACTCGTACTTCTCGAAGCCGTGCTCATTGATCTCATCGACGAGAGAGGCATCGCCCTCCGCGACGATCCGTCCGTTCACGAGCACATGAGTCACATCCACGTGGAGCGATTCCAGAATCCTCGTGCTGTGCGTGATGATCAGCAGCGAGCCGTCCTTGTCCTTCTGGTACTCCTCGACCCCGCGGGAAACCGTGCGCACCGCATCCACATCCAGTCCGGAATCCGTTTCATCCAGGATCGCCAGCTGCGGCTTCATCATCAGGAGCTGCAGGATCTCCGCCTTCTTCTTCTCACCGCCGGAAAATCCGACATTCAGATCCCGCTTCGCATAGGATTTATCCATCTGGAGGATTTCCATCTTCGCCTCCAGCTCCTTCCGGAAATCCCACAGGCGGATCCGCTCTCCCGTGCGCTGCTCCAGCGCGCTGCGGATAAAATTACTCAGCGTAATCCCCGGCACCTCAAGCGGATTCTGAAACGACAAAAACAGCCCGGCCTTCGCGCGATCCGCAGGAGAATCCTCCTCAAGCTCCTTCCCGTCAAATACAATCTGCCCCCCGGTCACTGCATAACCCGGATTGCCCATCAGCGCATAGCCCAGCGTCGATTTTCCCGCGCCGTTCGGCCCCATCAGGACATGCGTCTCGCCCTTTCCAATCTCTAAATTTATACCGTGAAGGATTTCCTTCTCCTCCACCCGCACAGATAAATCCTTTACCTGTAATAATTTCCCTGACATATCATTCCTCCAGATTTTCAAGTATGGCCCACTATCTTCACAGAGAATCTTTGATACAGGACTCACATCGGGCAGCTCCTGATTTTTCAGCTCCTCTGTCAAAACCCGAGTAAATTACTCGGATTTTGAGTTCGAAACGTATTATATACCCTGTATGCGATTCTGACAAGATGGAAATCCAATAAAAAAGCAGAAGCTCCACATAATCGGATAGGGGAGTGCTTCTCTCCCCTATACTTCTTTACATCAAATCACCGACATCCTTACACAACTGCTTCAATCAGCAGCTTATCTCCGAGGACAATTTCTGAGACTCCCGGCTTTTTCTTTTTGTTAAAATTAAAGCTGAGCATATAACCCTTTTGTAAGTGATAATGCTCCAGATAATCCGAAAGCTGTTTCTCGCCTCTTTCATTATAAGCATTCCCGCGGTATATTTTCATTTCGATAATATATTGCGCGCCGCGATAATCCACAATCAAATCCGTGCGTTCCTGATTCCTTGTCCGTGATTCGACATAATAATTACCGGTACCATTGATAACTGGTTTCAGGAAAAGCATGAAGTAGCGCCTTCCATCTTCTTCTACAAATCTCTCGTTTTGATTACCATATATGTCGTCAAAGTATTCCACAAATTTTTTCAGGATATGTTTCATATCCAGAAATCCATTCTGAACAAACTGATTCTGATCTCTCGAAGCCAGCCTGCATATTTCTTCCTCCCGCACGTTTGGTCTTGCAAGAAAATAGTTATACAGTCTTGTCTCGAAAATTCGATTTGCAATCTGCAGCGTTCCCCGATCTTCCTTTACAAAGCCAAACATGCAAAGCAAATCAATTGCCGGGTCATCCGCATTGTAGGTGACCGGCTGTCCCTGAAACAACAGTGTAAAAATTTTATATTTCATTTCAGGATAGTCATTCAATTTTCCGAACATGGAATCAAACAGCGTATTCTTTTCAGAGAGAAGCATCTTCACTGCCTCGCGAACTCCCTCCGCAGTCCATGCATCTGCCTTATATTTAAACGGTTCCGCAGCAGGAAGAGTTTCATCCATCAATTTGCAGAGCCGTGAAACCAGAAACGGATAGCCGGATGTATAATCATAAAGCATCCCCGATATCACTTTGATATCCATCCCCGTCTGATAATCCGCCTCATACAGAGTAAGCATTCCCGCAATATCATCTGCTGAAAAACTCATACTCACATTAAAATCCGCAGCGATATTCCACGGACTGTTTTGCTTATGTTCCTCGTCCACTGCATTCCAGCGTGAAGCATTCTTTTCGCGATTGCTGTATCCTGCCTCCAGTCCCTGTCGAAGCGGCGTCTCTGTCTGGCGGATTTTCCTTTTCAGATTTCTTATATCATATACTCCCGCAAGAATTACAGACTGAAAGGTCGGCGTCACATCCCTGTCCAGATAATACGCCCGCAGCAAAGCCAGAAAATCCAGAAAGACCTGATTGTTCGAAGCAGTATCTACCTCGTCAATTAGTAGTACAATTGGCTTTTGGGACTCATCACACCACTCACTAAAACACTCAAACAGTTCTGCCAGTCCAAAAAAATCCGTCCTGTTAACTGCCAGCTCCCTCAATCTCTCCTTTTGTAAATCCGAAACATCCAAAAATCGTCTGACCGCCTTCCCAACTTCCCTGGCAAGTCCGTTCACAAAAGCACATTCATCCATAAAATCCTTCGAAGTCATTTTCTGGAAATCCAGGCTGACAACCACATAACTCTCTTTTAAATATTGAGTAAGCGCACGCATAGTGGTGGTCTTTCCGTACTGTCTGCCTCTGTTAATCGAAAAGTAATCTCCGGCGTCCACCATCCTTTTGATTTCTTCCAGTCTTGATTTCGGATCAACCATATAATGTCTGGTCGGGATGCAGGCTCCTGTTACATTAAAAATCTTTGCCATGCGCGTCATCTCCTCTCGGGATCTTTTCGAAAATATGATTCACACTCGACTCATTTTCGATTTCAGATTCCGTCACGTCTGCTATTAAAGAACCTAAATCTGAGCTGTCATCTACCGATACGGCACTCTCAAGCTCACTTTCCGTTATTGACGCATCCCCGGAAGCGTCATCCACATAAGATTCCCCTGACAGATCCGATGCATATGATGAGACCATACCCACAGGCGTTGACGCAGCCATAATCACTGCCATGAAAAATGCCAAAAATCTCCGTTTCATAATCCTGAACCTCCCTCATTTCATGAAAAAGCCATGCACGTAATCAGGGAAATTATACCATGAATGCCAGCGGATTTCTATCATTAACTTGCATTTTTACATTTTTCATAAAAGCAAAGCAATCCTACTCATCTTTGAACAGATCTTCCAACGTCAGCAGCCTCACTCCTTCCCTTGCTGCCCGCTCCTGTACAGGGAGTGTGTATCCGCTTTTGCTGATAAACAAAAACTGTTTTTTCATGCTCTCCGGGAACGCCTTTGCCGCCATCAGCAAATCCTCATATTCCTCCATAGGCATGGGACGGCTGGTATATTTGCATTCACAGAAAAGTCCTTCTGTCTTTTTCTTATTCAGAGCCAGAATATCCACATCGTCCTGCGCTCTGATGGCAGGATTGTTTCCCCACCATTTCCCGATAGAAGCCGGAACAAAGGAAAGCTTCCTTTCTCTGGCCTGGCGGAACAGATACTGTCTGCAGATCTCCTCAAACGCCAGTCCCATAAAATCCGGAAGCTCTCCCATAATTTCCGCGGCGGCGTCGGCCGTTCCAAGTAACTCATAATAGCTCTTGTTTGAGAAAATATAGTGATACCAGAACCGATAAAACGGATCCGCCAAAGCGTAAATTGTTTTTTTGCTCCCTTCCGGCTCCCCGCATGGCACTCGTTTTTCCAAAAGCCGAATTGCAAGCAGAGTAGAAATATATTTACTGCACTTGCTCTTGTCCTCATGAATCGCATCCGCAATCTCTGTCACTTTATTGCATCCCCTGGCGACTACTTCAAGAATACTGTTGTATACTCCCGGTTCGCGCAGCTCCATTCGCAGCAGCATCATTGGTTCATCATATAAAAAGGCGCCGTTTCGCACGACCTCCTTCTCCAGATTTTCCTGTATCGAACAATCCGGCGAAAATGCGTTCAAATATCGCGGAATTCCCCCCAATATGCCATAAGCAATCAGCTGTTCTTCATGCGTATACTTCGGAAAAAACCGGGCTGCATCCAGATAATCAAAGGGCAAAATTTCCATTGAGGCCGTTGTTCTTCCGTAGAGGGGACTTTCATATCCCATGATTTCATTCACCATAAAGCTTACGCTGGATCCACATAAAATAAGAAAAAGATTCAAATCCTTCCAATGATGATCAATCTCATGCTGAAGCATACTTTTAATAGAAGGATTCGGACCGGCCATAAATGGGAATTCATCAATCACCAGAATTGTTTTTCTTTCGGCTGCCCTTCTGGAAATATAGGAAAAAGCATCCTCCCATGACCGAAAGGGAGCAAGATTTTGCCCATCAAAATATCTCTGTACAGCTCCTGAAAAATCCTGTAAGTTTAGGCTGTCATTTTTTTCCTGCGCAGAATAAAAAAGGACCTCGTGCCTTGCAGCGAATTCCTGAAGGATTGTCGTCTTTCCTACCCGACGTCTCCCATACATCACCAAAAATTCAAAATGGCCGCTCTCATAGAGCTGCTTCAGCTGCTGCAGTTCGTTTTTTCTTCCAATCATATCTGCATCCCTCCGCAAAGGTAAAAGCTCACGCCGCTTTTTTGTGGTACTTGCTGCAAATTTGTATACTTACGAGTAATATACTCCAGATTCATCAAAATTGCAACCATCATTTTTCTTTCCGTCGTTCCCTGCGTTCCGACTTTTCTGGCTGCGTCGAAGGCTTTTATGATCCGCGATTCGCGCATCAGGCGATATTTGTATCCCCCGGCAGGCGGAACCCTTCCCCGATGACTTCATTGGATTCCACGATGATTACGAACGCCTTCTCGTCCACCTCATGTGCCCGCTTCCGGATGTTATACATCTCTTTTTTGCTGCTCGCGCACAGGACGACATCCTTCTCCTCGCCGCTGTAGCCGCCCTCTCCTTTTAGGATAGTCGCGCCGCGTCCCGCAGTCTCATCGATCGCCTGCACCATCTCCACGGGACGGTCGGTGATGATCATCGTCAGCTTTCCGGCATTTGTGCCATAGAGCACATGATCCAGAACCGTCGTGTACAGATAGTTCAGGATAATTCCGTAAATCACAGCATCTACGTTTCCAATCAGCAGACCGCCGAACACAATCACGGCCACGTCCATCGTAAACGCGATTCTCCCCAGCGAAAGATGCGGGCGGTAATAGCGAACCGTCATCATGATAAAGTCAAATCCGCCTGTGGACGAGTTCCGCATAAATACGATCGCAAATCCGATCCCGCAGAGAACGCCCGCGCAGATGGCAGCCAGAATCAGCTCCCCATGATAGGCCGGAAGCCTGGGGCCGAGCAGATCCATAATCAGAGAGGTAATCACCATACTTTTGAGCGAATTCAGATAAAATCGTTTTCCCAGCGTCCGATAACAGCAAAGCGCGATTGGGATGTTCAGCACAATGGTCATCGTTCCGACCGGTATCCCTGCCAGATAATACAGAATCAGCGCCAGGCCGGAGACTCCGGTCATCGGAAAATCCGCCGGTATCGCAAAGCTGTAAAACGCAGCCGCAAGCAGGACGCCGCTCGCTATATCAAATAATACATCCATCAACAACCTTTGAAATTTCTTCATAAGCTCCTCCTTATATTGTCCATCATCTGCAACAGATGATGGACGCAGGCCGCGCCCCTCGCCGGGGTGGCATCCCGCACTTCGTACGGGATAAACAATCGCGAAGCGATTTTCCATTGCGCGGCTCTCCTTGTAGAAAAAAAGACAGCGGACACCTCCGTGCCTACTGTCTTATTATCAACCATCTGTTCAAATTCATTCGTATGCACGATCAGCAAAGTTTTACATTCCCGTTATGGCCAAATGCCAGGCTCATTGCCAACCGTAAATTCAGATAAGTATCTTTTCTTTAATGCCTTTTCTTTATACCTTTCAACCGGCTGTCTGGTCATTATCTCTCTGCATAAATCAGACCCCGCATTTTCCGCAGATATCCGCCAGGCAGCACCGGTCGCAATACGGCTTTGTCCGCGCGGTGCAGACGGCGCGTCCGTGATAGACCAGCCGATGGCAGAATCCGTTGCCTTCCTCCGGCGGAATAATCTTCCAGAGCGCCATCTCAACCTTCTTCGGCTCTTTGATGCCGTCGACCAGTCCCATCCGGTTCGTCAGGCGGATGCAGTGGGTATCCGTGACAATCGCCGGTTTTCCGAAGACGTCGCCCATGATCAGGTTTGCGCTCTTGCGCCCGACACCCGGAAGCTTCAGAAGCTCGTCAAAATCATCTGGCACCCTTCCGCCATAGGTTTCTTTCAGGATACGCATACAGGCGCTGATGTCCCGCGCCTTGCTTTTTCCCAGGCCGCAGGGCCGGACGATCTCTTCGATCTCCTCCGGGCTCGCAGCCGCGAGCGCATCCACGTCCGGGAATTTTTCGTAGAGCTTTTCCACCACGATGTTCACCCGGGCGTCGGTACACTGCGCCGCCAGGCGGACGCTCACAAGGAGCTTCCACGCCTGATCGTAATCCAGGGTGCAGTCCGCATCCGGATATTCCGTTTTCAGCCGCTCAATAATTTCCAGGGCAAGTGTTTTCTTTTGTTCTTCTGTTTTAGACATCATTGGCTTTCGTTTTACACCTTTCAATGAAAATACTTTCATCGCAGCCTTATTCTATACCACAATAAAATAAGAATTTCTTCATTGAACATCTGTACCGTTTATTCTCAATAAATTAGCAATAACAGAGCTCACCCTTTTGCTGTTTAAAATTTTAGAAAGGATCTCAATAAATAGCTCCTGATTGTCAATGTTAATTTCGGCATCAATGCCGATTTCTTTCGCCAGGGATAATTCCAAAACAAGATGTGCAGGATAAAGCAACACACTGTAATCTATGATCCCTATCCTGTATTTGTATTTCGGCGTCTCAACAGATGTTAGATAAAACTCATAAACAAATTCAGACTGTTCACCTAAAACGGACTGAACATCGAATGCTTTTCTGGCTTTCAACGGATCAGTTACCCCGTATACCGGGGAAGTAAGATCAAATAACGAACGATCCGTCTCATACTTACTCTGATATTCTCCCTCATATTCTTTTACTCTTCCTATCACTTTTCCGTCCGTGCGATCGTTAAGGAATCTGAATTGTTCCTCAATTATATCTTTTGGCGGCATACATCCATCGGTTTCATACTTATCCGTTTTCCACAAGCTGTTCATCGTAATCCTCCCTCATTGAAAACATAATTGGTAAATGATCGCTATATTTCTGCTTATCCGGAATGTTCCCATTTTTTATCAACGTTTTTCCATTAATCTCTGAAATCACTTTTACGGAAGAAGGAACAAACAAGTCAAGCATAGGAGCGCTTATCAGTATCTGGTCAAATACATATCTGTATAGATTCGAAGGTTCCGATGAATCATAAAAATAAGTCTGCTGCTTTCCTTCATAATCGCCAAGGAAATTCCACATAGGATTATAAAACATTTGATAATCTTTTCCGTAAAATCTTCGTTTTTCTTTTCTGAGAACGATATCAGCATAGGGCAGCGCGTTGAATGAATCACAATTCGTCAAAGCATTATCAAAAGGGCTGAGATTAAAATCCCCAATAATCATGCATCTATCTGTATTGCCTCGTCTTTCCGCTTCTCTGATATCAAACATCACCTGCCTTGCTTCCGTCTCAATCCCTGTTTTTGATACATGCAACTGGCTGGACAGGTGAACACCGGCAAGCAAAAAATCGGAACTCATAACAGGACTGTCAATACGGGATATGAAAAAATATCGCGAATCGCCAATAAGTTCCGAAGTAAATTTTCGGTCTGTCAATAATTTCACTCTCGTATCAGCCGGAACATGAGCAGCTTTAAAGTCTTTGCCCGTTAATGATATCTTATCACAAACAGGCTCTAAATCAAGTGGATATTCCGCCAAAATCAAAATATCAATCTTATACTGGCCAACTGCATCAACAAGAATATCATTGATCAATTGATATTTCTTCTGAAATAATTCATTATCCCTGTTTTTATTAAGATAATTCAATCCTGTATTCCAGAAAAATATATTTATCACTCGGTCACCTCCATTGTCCATATTAAATAACAGGCATATAATTGTCTCTTTAGATTATCACACTTTCAATATTAATGCAACTATAATTTTGAATATCTATTTCTCAGCTATTCTCAGGCAAAACAAAGAAATCCGTCATTGCTTCCATTTAGAAAACAAAATGACGGATTTCAGAATCCTCAAAACTTTAAAAGTTGTTACCGCTGTCCCTTGTCGTACGGAATACCTTCCGCCTTCGGCGCGCGAGACTTCTTTGAAGTGAATGCCAGCACGATCATCGTGATCAGGTACGGCAGCATCCGGTAGAAGTTCGAGCTCAGGCCAATCTGAGCCAGCATATAGACGCCATCGCCATTGATATCGATGCTCGCGTAGGAGGCCGCGATGCACTTGAACAATCCGAAAAGAAGCGCTGCCCCCGCAATGTTGCCAGGCTTCCAGTTACCAAAGATCATAACCGCCAGTGCCAGGAAACCAAATCCGGCTACGTCGCCGTTCGCGGAGCAGTTCGCGGTCGTCAGAGCGTATACGAAACCGCCCAGACCGGCAAGCGCACCGGAAATAATGGTACCCGCATAACGCATCCGGTACACATTGATGCCCAGGGAATCCGCCGCCTGCGGGTTCTCACCGCAGGAACGAAGGCGCAGGCCGAAGCGCGTCTTATACAGCAAAACAGACAGAATAATAAACAGCAGGATACAGAGATACGTAGCCAGATAAACCTTATTGATAAAAATCTCACCCAGAACTCCAATATCCGCGTTCTTATCAAACCCCAGCGTACTCTTTTTTATCATAAACCAGCTCGCCGCATCGCCCTCTGACATATAAAGGGTGCTCTGGTTTGCCAGAATCCGGATCAGGAAAAGCACAAGTGCGGGCGCCATCAGGTTCAGCGCGGTGCCGCTGATGGTCTGGTTTGCCTTCAGATTGATCGCGGCGAATGCAAGCAGCAGAGAGAAAATCGCGCCGCACAGGGCAGCCACAAGAAGTGCCAGAATCTCAAAGCCCTGAAGCGCCACCCAGTTGCCATTGTCCTTTGCCTGGGCAAACCACCCGGCCTGCTGTACTACATTTACAAAATAAACGCCGCAGAATGCTCCGAAAATCATAATACCCTCGAGGGCCAGATTGATGATACCGCTCCGCTCGGCAAATACACCGGCCAGCGCAACAATCATCAGTGGAACCGCGTAAAGCAGTGTCTGTTGAATCAGGAATGTCATAGCGCCTCGCCTCCCTTCCCGGCCGCCGAAACGGTTTTCGCCGGATTCGTTCCTGCCATACCGGAGGACGCCCCCTGTCCGGAAGAAACGGTTTTAGCTGCATCTGTCTTGGTATCCGCATTTGCATTATCCTCATGCCCATCTTCCTTCCTGCTGCTGGTAATAAGCATACGGATCAGAAGCGAGAACGCACTCAGATAAACGATCACGGCAATGATCACGTCCGTGATGTATTCGTTATATGCGGTCAGATTGGTCAGCTGCAGACCGCAGATGTCCAGCATGGACATAAAGCAGCCGGTAAATACGCAGCCGATCGGGTTGCAGGACGCCAGCAGCGCCACGGAAATTCCGGTGAAGCCCGCATCCGGAAGCGACTGGTACGTCGACCAGAAAAATTCCGTATTGCCTGCCAGGTAGTACAGGGACGCCCCCGCACCGGCAAGGCCGCCGGCAATTGCCATGGAAAGGACGATATTTCTCTTATCCGAGATACCGGCATAGCGCGCCGAATGGCGGTTGCTGCCGCAGGCCTTCAGCTGATAGCCCATCGTCGTCTTATCCATCAGGATGTACACAAGAATAGCAAGGACAATCGCGACCAGAATCCCGGCATTGATCTGAGAGCCGGAAAAAATCTTATCCAGCCCGAGCTTCGCAGTCGCTACCCCGTTATAGCTGGTCTTATAAATGTAGCCGGTCTTGCCGGACTCAATGGTATTGCGCAGGCTGCTGCTCTCAAATACCCAGGTGACGAGGTTCGCGGCAATCCAGTTGCACATGATGCAGGCCAGAACCTCATTGATATTCAGGTATGCCTTTACCAGTCCGGGTATCGCTCCCCAGAGCGCGCCTGCAAGCATTCCGGCAAGGAATGCCAGCACCCACACCAGCCAGGCCGGGCATCCGCCGTTCTCATAAAGAGTCGAGGAGCCGGTCGGAATGCTGAGCGCCACAAGAAGCGTCGTCATCGTTCCCATCAGATACTGTCCGGGTGCGCCGATATTGAAAAGTCCGGTCTTATACGCAATCGCGACGGAAAGTCCGGTCAGGATCAGCGGCGTTGCACGGAACAGCATATTGCCAAAGTTCGTCGAGTTAAAGCCGAAGGTCAGCGCGCCTGCCGCGTTGCGCCCGGTACTGAACAGGCCTCCGAACACAAGGAGAATGCCCTCTCCGACACTGCCAAGCCCCAGTGATTTGTTCGAGAGCCCGACAAGCAGAATGATGATGCTTCCGACTACCATGCCGATAATGATGGAAATCACAGAAGAAATGACTGTTTTCGTTCCTTCTTTTTCAAAGAAGCCTCCCGATTTCTCTTTCATACTCCGCCCGCCCCCTTTCGATCCTGGCGTTTCGCGCCGGCCATATAAAGCCCCAGCTCCTGGGCATCCGTTTTCTTCGGATCCAGCTCGCCGACGATTTCACCCTCATAAATCACAAGGATCCGGTCGCTCAGGCTCAAAACCTCATCCAATTCCAGAGAAACAAGGAGAATCGCATGCCCTTTGTCGCGCTCCGCGATCAGCTGGCTGTGAATGTACTCAATCGCGCCGACATCCAGTCCGCGCGTCGGCTGTACCGCCATGATCAGAGGTTTGTCCCGGTCCAGCTCACGGGCAATGATTGCCTTCTGCTGATTGCCGCCCGACATACTGCGCGCCACAGTAACCGAGCCCTGCCCGGAACGCACATCATACTGCTCGATCAGCTGGTCGGAATAGCTGCGCACTGCCGCGTTGTCAATAAATCCGCTGTGCTGGAACTTCGGCTCCTGAAAACGCTGGAGAACCATGTTCTGCTCCAGGGAAAAATCAAGAATCAGCCCATGCTTGTGGCGATCCTCCGGGATGTGGCTCATATTCCGCCCTCTCTCCCGTATGGAGGCATGTGAGATGTCCTCTCCGCAGAGAGTAACCGTGCCGCCGGAGCATTTTTCCAGGCCGGTCAGCCCATAGACAAGCTCACTCTGCCCGTTCCCGTCGATACCGGCGATACACACGATCTCTCCCGCCCGGACATCAAAGGAGACATCATTTACTGCGTCGCGCTTATGCGTCGCAGACGGCACGCACAAATCCCGCACCTGAAGCACCGGCTGCTGCGGTTTTGCCTCGTCCTTAACTACTTCAAGCTGTACCGGACGGCCAACCATCATATTGGAAAGGCTCTGCTTATCCGTATCCTTTGTATCTACCGTTCCCACGTACTTCCCTTTTCGAAGCACCGTGACCCGGTCCGCCACCGACATAATCTCATTCAGCTTATGTGAAATGAAAAGAATACTCTTTCCCTCCGCTGCAAATGCCCGCATCGTCTCCAGCAGATCCTCGATTTCCTGAGGCGTCAGAACCGCCGTCGGCTCGTCAAAAATCAGGATTTCATTATCACGGTAAAGCATTTTCAGGATCTCCACACGCTGCTGCATACCGACCGTAATATCCTCTACCTTTGCGTCGAGATCGACCTTCAGTCCGTATTTTTCAGAAAGAGCCTCTACCTTCGCGCGTGCTTCTTTTTTCTGCAGAAAACCAAGCTTCGTTGTCTCCGCGCCCAGAATGATATTATCCAGCACGGTAAAGACTTCAATCAGTTTAAAATGCTGATGCACCATCCCGATCCCAAGAGCGGTCGCGTCATTCGGATTATTAATCTTCACTTCCTGGCCGTTCTTCCGGATCGTCCCTTCCTCCGGCTGGTACAGGCCGAACAGAACACTCATGAGCGTGGATTTCCCGGCGCCGTTCTCTCCGAGCAGGGCATGTACCTCACCTCTTCGCAGCTGGAGGGTGATGTCGTCATTGGCAATGATTCCCGGAAACCGCTTCGTGATATGGAGCATCTCAATGACATTGTCTGGCTGCATTGCTTTCTTCCCCCCTTCGTATCTATTTTCGTAACAGTTCAGTACCTTCACAGTTACCTTTTTTTTAAAAAAGGGGAGGCCGCCTGATGCGCCCTCCCCTTTCAAGAGCATTTATGCTCACAGCTTATCTGCTGTTTATCCGTTGTTTATCTGCCTGTGCAGAACCGGCCCGGCGGGCTGGGGAACCGCATTATGTAACTGCCTGATAAACTACTCTACCATCGTGACAACCGCGTTCTCAAAGCTGTCGAAATCAGCGTTCTCATAGTCATTGTCAACTACAAGCGTGCCGTCAACGACCTCAGTAAGAAGCTCTGCATAATCGTCTACTGAGAAGTTCTCCATCGACCAGGTATCGGTCGGAAGACCTACTGCATCGTCAGCTGCGCCAAGCGTTGTGGTCGTGCCGCCAAGCGTATCCCACTCGCCGTCATAGTAAACGCCGATCGCGTACTGTGTAGCGGATGCCAGACCCTTCATAGCAGAAGTGATAACCGTGTCAGACTCACTGGACTGGTCTACGTCAACACCGATCACATAGCCATCGTTTGCGGAAGCCGCTGCCGCGATGGATGAGAACATAGCGCCGCCGCACGCGAATACGACTTCCGTGCCGTTGGTATACCAGCCGCTGACCATGGTCTGCAGCTCTGCGGATGCAGAGTAAGAAGAACCATACAGCCAGGAATAATTGATATTTACAGAAACGCCAAGTGCCGCTGCCGCGTCGTTTGCGCCCTGAACGAAGCCATAGCCGTAACGGCAGCATGCCGGGTTCGTTCCGCCGCCGCCGCCGGAGAAGCCGAGCTCAGTAAAGCCTTCCATCACGACTGCGTAGCCTGCGAAATAACCGCACTGCTCTTCCTGGAAATTAATGCCTGCCACATTAGCCAGAGCATCATCCCCGTCATAAAGGGTATAACCATCAATGAATACAAACTGCACATCCGGATAGTCAATCGCCGCCTGTGTCAGAGCAGCCTCCTGAAGATAACCCGCACACACGACAACCTTTGCACCCGCCTCACAGGCAGCAGCCATTGCGTCATAGCGGTCATCATCCGTCGCTTCGCTCTCATTTGCCGGCTGATAATACTTGTAGGAAAGGCCGTTCTCATTTGCGTAAAGCTTCACACCGTTCCAGGTACCCTCGTTGAAAGACTTATCCTTCAGGGAGCCGACATCCGTAACGAACGCGATCTCATAAGTACCGTCATCCGATGTCATGGTATCCTCGATGTCATCAGCGGATACGCTCTCCTCAGCCTGTACCGTAATCGCACCCATGGAAACGACCATAACGGCTGAGAGCATCAATGCAAGCAATTTTTTCTTCATTTCTTTTCTCTCCTTCTTTTAAATTATTTATCCTGAAGCCACTGCGGCCCTGGATCATCCTGAGAACCCCTTTTATGCAACCCTTCTGTGCATTTTTTCTATGCATTTCCTTTATGCGCCGCTCTCCCCGCAGCGCACTTACAGGAATCAGTATAACACACTTTTCGACAAATTGAACTGTTTTTTTCGATTTTTTTACACTAATTTTTAAGACTTTACAAAGCCACGCAGACTGACCACGTAAAGCTGCCGGTCAGACTGTGCCAGTTTGCCTGATTTATGGCAAATCGGCTCACTTACACATCTCACCCGCGATCTGCGCCGCCAGCTTCGCATTGTTGAAAACAAGCTGAATGTTCGCGTCCAGGCTGTCGCCGCCGGTGATCTCCGTCACCTTCGCGAGCAGGAACGGCGTCGTCTCCTTGCCCTTGATCCCTTTCTCTTTGGACTCGGCAATCGCATCATCGATGCATTTGTTGATGTATTCGCAGTCCATAGAGTATTCCTCCGGGATCGGGTTGGTCACCAGCATACCGCCTTTGAGCCCCAGCTCCAGCTTCGTCGACCACGCCGCCGCAATCTCAGCAGGCGTATCCAGCCGGTAGTCCACCTTAAATCCGCTTTTTCTGGTATAAAAAGCCGGAAGCTCTTCGGTCTGATAGCCGATCACCGGAACGCCTCTGGTCTCCAGGTATTCCAGCGTCAGTCCCAGATCCAGGATCGCCTTGGCGCCCGCGCAAACCACAAGCACCGGCGTCATGCCAAGCTCGTCCAGATCCGCAGAAATATCCATGGTCGTCTCCGCACCCCTGTGCACGCCGCCGATACCGCCAGTCGCGAATACCTTTATCCCCGCCATCGCGGCAATCAGCATCGTTGTCGCCACGGTCGCGGCGCCGTCCTCTTTTTTCGCCACGAGCACCGGCACATCGCGGCGGCTGGCCTTAATCACATCCAGTCCCTTTTTCCCGAGATAATCGATCTCTTCCACACTGATGCCGGCCTTCAGGCGTCCGCCGAGAATCGCGATGGTCGCGGGAACCGCGCCATTGTCGCGCACAATCTTTTCCACCGCCAGTGCCGTCTCCACATTCTGCGGATACGGCATGCCATGCGAAATAATCGTCGATTCCAACGCCACGACCGGCTTCCCCGCCGCAAGCGCCTCCTGCACCTCCGGCGCCACATCCAGATACTTATTCAGCTGTTCCATTTTTTTGCATTCCTCCTGTTTATTTATATAAATTAGTTTGTTGCTTGCCATTTATAATGGTAATCCGCAGTCAGGCTCCCTAATCCGGCACAGACAACACTCCTGCCCGCTTATGTACTGCGTCCATCGAGAGTTCCTCATTGATGGTCTGTGCGCCCTCCGCACAGATCGCGCCCGCCGCAAGAGCAAGCCGCGCAGATTCCTCCATGGAAAACCCGGCCCGGAAGGCATATGCCAGTCCCGCCATAAAGCAGTCGCCCCCGCCGGTCGTGCTCTGCACACGGGTCTCAATCCCCGGCAAAAGCAGCATCTGCTCCTGATCCGCCGCAAGAACTCCGCCCGCTCCAAGAGTAATAAACACACGCTGTACGCCATCCTCAAGCAGTACCGAGGCTGCTTTTTTTAAGGAATCCTCGTCATGAATCGGTATGCCAGTCATCAGCTCCGCTTCCAGGCGGTTTGGCTTAAGAGTGTGAATCCGGTTCAGAACCGGCTCCAGCCTGTGCATTTTCGCGGTCGACACCGGATCCGCAAACAGAGGAACCGTCACATGCTCCGCAAGATAGCAAATCGATTTCTCCGGCAGATTCGTATCCAGAACGCAAAGGCAGGATTGATTGATCAGATCAAGTCTTCCCGCCAGAAACTGCGGGGATATATGCTCACAGATACTCATATCTGAGACTGCCAGCTGCATCTCTCCTTTCTCGTCTGTGATAAATACATAGCAGGAAGTGGAAGCTCCCGCCACTGTCCGGGATCCTTCAAGATCAATTCCCAGTTGGTCGAGATTGTCGTGAACCCGTATTCCATTGTGGTCATCGCCAAATACCGTAACCAGGGATACCGGCTGTCCGAGGAGCCGGAGATTGTGCGCGATGTTGCGGCCCACACCGCCCATCGACATGGAAACCCGGCCCGGATTCGAATCCTCCCGCACGACTGGAGCGTCCGGTCGTGCGCAGATGTCCACATTCACAGCTCCAACGACCACAATTCGTTCCTTCTTTTTCAAACTGTGATGCTCCAAGACCTTCTCCTCCTGTACCGTGCATTGCCTTGTTCCATGCATAGCCCTGTTCGGCGACATACATCCTGTACTGCACATATTCCGTCCGGGGAACCGCGCCAAGAATTTTACACCGCCGGACTTTAAACAGTTTACCACAGAAAAGTCCCTGCTTCAAGCACAGAGTTGTAAGTTGGCGGCTTTTTATGGGCCACAGAGTTGTAAGTTGACGGCTTTTACATTGACTTTTATATTGCGGGCGTCCCATTCCCTGTCTTTTTTCGCGCTGACCTTTTTCACTCGTATCTTTGCAAAATAACAGTTGATTTTTGGGTGGCATATCGTTATAATGTGTACATATTATTTCCGCGGTTGAGGATCAGTGGCATAACAGCCGGTCCAAAGCAGCCGCGTTCAGAACGAATCAGACGCTGTGAGTGAGACAGAAAGGTGTGAGACGAATGAAAATCGGACTGGTACTGGAGGGCGGCGCCATGCGCGGCATGTATACCGCCGGAATCCTTGATATTATGATGAATGAACAGATTGCGGCAGATGGCGTGATTGGCGTTTCCGCCGGCGCGCTGTTCGGAGTGAACTACCTCTCCGGTCAGAGAGGGCGCGTCATCCGCTACAACAAACGATTCAACCACGACCGGAATTATATGGGAATTCTTCCTCTGCTCAGAGAGGGAAATATTATCAGTACCGAATACGCCTACCATGCAGTTCCATATGAGCTGGATGTCTTTGACGATGCCGCGTACCGGAAGACCGCCGAGAAAGTGCCGTTTTACGCCGTCATCACGGACGTGGAGACCGGAAAGCCAAAATATGTGCGGATTCGAAGCGTCTATAAGCAAATGGATGTGCTGCGCGCTTCTGCCTCCATGCCATTTGTCTCAAAGCCGGTAAAGATTGGCGAGAGCCGGTATCTGGACGGCGGCATCTCGGACAGCATCCCGTTTTCGTGGATGCTCGGAAACGGCTATGATCGCCTGATTATCGTTCTCACCCGCGATCTGTCCTACCGAAAGGAACCTATGTCGGCTGCCCTGATCCGGACCTTTTATCACAGATATCCGGCATTGCAGAAACAGCTTCAGAAACGTCACACGGTCTATAATGAGGCAGTCGAAGCGCTTAAGGCTCTGGAATCGGACGGCCAGGTCTTTGTCATCCGCCCATCATCCCCGATCGAAATCGGGCGCATAGAAAGCGACCCTTCAAAGCTGCAGCAGGTCTATGAGCTTGGCTTAAGCGACGGGGAAGCGCAAATGGACGCGCTGCGGGAGTATCTGTACTAAGAGACTGTCGTGAAATAACTTATGCATCTTGCATCGCCTGATGAGCAAATCGCACACCCTAAAAGCCTCTACGCTCCGGTCGGCGAATATTCCACATAAAATGCGGGATGCCACCCGGCAGGGGCTAAACGGTTCTGCGTGCCAGTGACACACGTTTCATGTCCCGATTCTCGCAGAAAATCGAGGACGCAGGGATCAACCGGAACGATGCGACAGTGTTTCCAGCTTCTTTATCAGTTCGTCCGCGCCGTCTGTCTCGCCAAGATAGCCATACTGATTGGAATAAAGAATCGCCTCCGTCTCCAGTGCTCCCCGGCAGTGCTTCTGCAGATGGAACTTCACCCGTTCAGCGACCTCCGACATCGTCTGTTCGAGCCATCCGGCCGCCATCAGGATGCCGACTGCTTCTTCGGTCGTATTGGTATCGAGCAGTTTCCACACGATTTCGTAAGGAACGCCTGCCCGCGCCGCCTGCGCCGCCATCAGCTCCGCGCGGCAGTCCGCCTGCGCCGAATGGGTATTCATGATGCCGCCGGAAACCTTGATGAATTTACCGATATGCGCGACAAAGAGAATCCCTCTCACCCCCAGCTCTTCCGCAATATCCAGCGTCTCACCGACATAATTGCTGCACTTCATGGAATCATCTGCGCAAAGGCAGCGGATGCGAGCCGAATCGCCGGAGCCAGAGGTCGACGCTCCTCTCCGAATAAAATCCTTGCCATAGTTTCCAGGCGTGATCAGGATATACTGTTCTCCCTGCGCGACCTTCTGCTTCATCTCCACACGAATGCTCGCAATCAAAGCATCCTCGCTCATCGGTACAACGATTCCGCTCGTTCCCAGAATGGAGATTCCGCCCTGAATTCCCAGGTGCGGATTAAATGTCCGCTTCGCGATTTCCGCCCCGTCCGGAACCGAAATGGTGATTTTTAATCCGCCTGTATACTCACACTCCTCGCAGACAGAGGCCACTTCGCGCATAATCATTTCCCGCGGCACCCGGTTGATTGCCGCAGCCCCGACCGGCTGCTCCAGCCCCGGCTTCGTCACCCGCCCGACGCCGACGCCTCCGTCAATAAAAATACGTGGCTGTTTCAAGCTTCCAGACATATTCCCGGATGTGTTGCCGGAATTTGACCCTGAAGCAGAATCCGATGAAAATACTTCCTCTTTCGCATCTTTCGCATCTGAAAAGGACTTCCTGTCAGGCGCTTCTCCGAAATCGCAGTCCTGCGCCAAATCAGGCTCCTGAGAATTTACGAATTCTTCCGTGAATTCCGCCCGCGCGAAAACCAAAACGCCGTCGGTCGCGTCCGGATCGTCTCCCGCATATTTGCGCACGGCACAGCTGGCGTAAGATTCCGCAATCTCCTGCTCCTCCACCGGAAGATACAGGCGAATCCCTTTGGGCGTCATCAGCTCCGCCCGAAAGCAGCTTTTCCCGGTCAAAAGCATCCGGGCAGCGGCCTTTGCCGCCGCCGCCGCGCAGGAGCCGGTCGTATAGCCGCAACGCAGCCTTTTATTCTTTTTCATAACAAACTGATCCTCTATCCCGGTCAGAGCCGGAGCCAGAGGAAGAGGGCGAATATCCGCAAGACAAAAGAAATCCCGAGCCTCACAGGAAAACCCTTCCGCGTTTTTTACCTGCCACTCAAAATATTCCCCATGCGGCCTGGCAAACCGGTCAAGAATCGCCATAATAGTTCCGCCATGCACAACGAACGCAGCGCGCGTTTCCACAGGCGCCCCATTCGTTTCTTCCCAGATCGGATGCACAGACGTATGATTCAAGTCCTGACTGCCGCTGTTACATGCCTGCCCTCCATGTCTGGCAGAAGCAAGGACACTTTCCAGACAATCGGAAAAAGCCGCACAGCATCTGGCAGAAAACACTTCCCTGCTCTCCCCGCCCGGAAACGCCAGCGCACCGCCGCTGTCTATCCAGGCCTGATAGCGCGAATCCCCATTCAGCTCCTCATAATTTCTGTATTCAAATTCTCCAAATTCACACTCCCGCAGATCCGAAACAAGCTGGATTTTTACATCTGGAAATAAAATCTCCGCCGTCTGCACACACCTTTTGAGCGGACTCGCAAATACAATATCCGGTTGCGGGTACTGTGCGCGGTTCACCTCCAGCTGCCGGACGGCCTCCGCCGTCAATGGCTCATCCGTCGAGCCGACATACCGATGTTCCAGATTCCCGGCCGTACAGCCATGCCGGATCAGGTCGATTTTCATATTCACGCCTCCTGCGAGCCCAAACCACAAATTTTGTGCTCTTTTTCAAATTGAGAAATCAGAGACAGGGACATAAATGGCAGCAAAGACAGGCTCTTTTACGTCCTTTGATCTCACGTAGAGATTATATCACCCTATGATACGCAGGTCAAAAGATATCTGATGTGCGCTGGTCTGCGCCGATCAAAAACACCCTCAGCTGCGTCGGCTGCTCTCATGCTGCGTATTTATCTGAGGAACTGCCGTGAAATTACTTGCCCATCTTGCATCATCTGACGCGCGAATTGAAACGCCCCCTCGCTGAAGCTCGGCGGCAGAACGCGCCGCCAATGAAAAAACGCTTCGCGTTTGGGCGGCGCTATCGCAGATCATAAAAGCCTCGACGCAGCCCGGAATAGAACGAATGCGACATATAACGAAAAATCGGCCGGACAGCAGTTTCGCTATCCGGCCGATTTTTGAATTCCTTCCCTATCCGTTTCACGCATTTTCCCCGATATCACCGCCGCACCGGATTCTCAGTCCCTGCGCAATAAGCTCCGCTGTGCCTTCCACACCGAACCGGGAGCTGTCGATCATCAGGTCGCTGCAGTCTCGCGCAGAGCGGACATCCGGGCAGTATTTTCTCTGGTAGTAGGTACGCGCCATGTCGACTTCACGTATCATCCTGCGGGCCGTTTTCTCATCCATCATCAGCGTCTCAATACAGTTTCTGAGCCGCTCCTCATACGGCGCATAAATGTACACGCTCAGATGATTCGGAAAATCCCGCAGGATATAGTCGCTGCAGCGCCCAACAATGATGCAGGAGCTTTTTGCCGCCGCGTCCAGAATAATGTTCTTCTCTGTCTCGAAAATCTCATCGTTGATATTGTAGGTCGTCAGGCTCATCTTATAGCTTTTCCGCAGGAAAAAGGAGCTCTTTGCCCTCTCCTCTTCGTCACTGATCAGGGAGACGGAATGTCCGGTGCGCTTTGCCGCCGCCTCCACGATGTCGCGATCCCAGAATTCGACTCCAAGCATTTCTGAGAGCCTCTGCGCGATCGTGCGCCCCAAAGAGCCAAACTCGCGCGAAATTGTTATAACGTACTGTTCCATGCAAACCTCCCGCCTACTGCTCCACAGCCACAATATCCGCCGGTTTTTTTGCTCCTTCTTTCATGCGCTTCTGCATATGCCGCACCACACAGGAAAGTGTAAAATTAATGATAAAATAAATCAGGAACGCGAATCCGAACAGGACGAATACATCCGAAACGTTGATGACCCCGGTGCCGTTGTAGCGGTTCGCGGAGCTCATGATCTGCTTCGTCCGGGCCATCAGTTCAATGACTGCCACATTTGCCAGATAAGAGGAGTCCTTGATCGTTGTGATGACCTGCGAGAGCAGCGTCGGAATAATATTCCGGTAAGCCTGCGGCAATATGATATAGACCATGACCTGCACCGTATTAAAGCCCTGTGAATAGCCGGCCTCAAACTGCCCCTCTGCCACCGAGTTTAACCCGCCGCGCACAATCTCCGCAATGACCGAGGAAGTAAAGAGAATCAGCGCCACCGCTCCCTTAAAGAGCAGCTTCACATCCGCAGCCGAGTTCAGGCCAAACATTTTCCGGTTCAGGAACCATGGCGTCGGGCAGAATACCAGACAGATAAAAATCCACAGAAGCAGCGGCGTGTTTCGAAACAGTTCAATATAAAACGTAGCCAGATACCGAAAGATTTTGTTCTTCCCGGTATGGCAGTAGTTGCGCACCAGCGCAAGGATGGATCCGATCAGGAGGCCGAATACAACCGCAATCACAGAGATAATCAGGGTGAAAAGCACCCCTTTCATCAGATATTGCAGGATTGCAGTATTTCTCAGCATGGAAAGGCTTGCGTTCAATGTCTTCATGCGTTCTCCATCCCCCTTCCTGTGCTTTCCCGCCCGGCCACGACGACTCTCTGGTCTCTCTGCTTCAGCCTGGATTCCCAGGTGCTCGCCAGCTTAGAGAGCGGATAGCAGATGATAAAGAACAGTGCGCCGCTTACCAGATATGCCGGACCGTACGCTCCACCGGTCGTCGCGCCGGTGACAAAGCTGTAGGTCAGCGAAATCAGATCCGTACCGCCGATAATATACAGGCAGGAGGTGTTCTTAATCAGGTTTACCACCTGGTTCACCATCGGCGGGAGAATGATTTTAATGCTCTGCGGAAGGATGATATAATACATCTCCCCGAAATAGTTAAAGCCCTGCGACCTGGCCGCCTCGAACTGGCCCTTTGGAATGGATTCAATGCCTGCCCGGATGACCTCCGCCATATACGCGCCATGGTAAATGCCCAGCGAAACGATACCGGCAGGGATGATACCGATGCTGTGTCCAGAAAAGGCAAGCAGGTAATACAGAAAACAGATCTGCAGCATCACCGGCGTATTCTGGATGAATTCTACATAAATACGCGCAATGATCTTCAGTATCCGGATATGCCCGGTCGCAAACAGTCCCAGTACAATACCGATCATCAAGGCAAGCAGAATCGCCAGCACTGCCGTCTGCACGGTAGTCGCAAGCCCGTGCAGAAACGTCCCCCGGTATATCCAGACCTTCATCCATGCTGCCTGTGAAAAAACACCTGACATTGCTCCTTAGCCCCTTCCATGTTCACCCTGCTTCAATCCTGCTTTATTCCCACGAAGCAATGATCCAGGCAGTCCTGCTGCCATTGCAGCAGATTTGATGCCCCGTATGCTTTCATCGAAATTTTATTCATGCAGGATCCTGCATCCGATTCCCGAAAAAATATTTATCCGCGCTTTGCGGACGGCGCTTCCAGATTACGTGTGTGCCACGCCATCGCAGCATCATCCTGCGGCGGCGTGACACTTCAGCGAACTGTTTCCTTTTCGCCTCATTAGTCGCGAGCAGAATTACTGCAGCTCGTAGGTCTCAATAAATCCGTCAATCGTGCCATCCTCAAGCCACCCGGTAATCAATGTTTCTACATATGCCGAGAAGCCTGAATCCTTCGTGGTCGCTACGCCATATTCCTGCGGCGCGAATTCCGCGTCAATATAGGAACGGCCTTCCGTCTTGTAGATTGCCAGGATGGACTTATCCACGCAGAACGCATCGACCTCGCCTGCACTCAGAGCGGTCGAGATGGTGGGATAGTCGTCATACTGCTGGAAGGAAACGCCTTCCGTCCAGAGTGCCGGATCAAAGGTCTCGGAATCATAGTCGTCGCCGCTGATCAGTTCCGCATCAATCATCGCCTCTACAAGAGATCTCGCGGAGGTCGAACCGGAGGAAACGCCCACGGTCGTGTCAACCAGATCCTCCAGAGACGTGATTTCACTGGAATCCTCAACGAGAACCGTTACATAATCGGTATAATACGGAGTAGAGAAATCCCAGCTCTCCTTTCTCTCATCTGTAATCGTGAATGTCGCGATGACACAATCGATGTCGCCGGAGTCCAGCAGCTCGGTTCTGGTCGCCGCGGTCACGGTCGTGAACTCCGTCTCTACACCAAGCTCTTCCGCGATCAGGTTCGCAATGTCAATCTCCATGCCGGAGTACTCGCCGGTCAGCGTATCCTCATAGCCAAAGCCAACCACGGCATTTTTTACGCCGACGCGAAGGACGCCGCGGTCAATAATCTCCTGCACATCCTCTGTAATAATCAGCTCAGCGGCCGCCTCGCTCTCCGCTTCCGTCTCTTCTTCCGCAAAAGCACATGTGCCGCAAAGCGACAGTGCCATCGTCAGGGAAAGTCCCAGCGCAAGTAACGTTCTTTTTTTCATAATTAAATTCCTCCTGATTTTTAAAATGATAATGTTAATGGTTGCAGCTGCTATTTTCAAAACCGCGATTTCGCGGGGCGCCACACATACCTCCTATGCTTTTTCATAAATACATTTTCAAAAAAATCAGAAAACCTTTCTCAATTTTAATAAAAATAATCCACCCGGTATGCTCCTGCCCAAAATCGCCGTCTGAAAATCAATATCATTTATTTCCGTATAATCTTCCCGAGGAACTGTTTCAGCCGCTCGTTCTCCGGATGCTCAAAGAAATGCTCCGGAGTCCCCTCCTCGAGAATCTGTCCGTCCGCCATAAACACCACGCGGTCCGCGACCTCTCTCGCAAATCCCATCTCGTGCGTCACCACCACCATCGTGATTTTCTCATGCGCCAGCTTAATCATGACGTCGAGCACCTCCTGGATGGTCTCCGGGTCCAGTGCCGAGGTCGGCTCATCAAACAAAATAATTTTGGTCTGTGCGCAGAGCGCCCGTGCAATCGCAATCCTCTGCTGCTGCCCTCCGGAGAGCGTCGTCGGATAGACATGTGCCTTGTCCGTCAGTCCCACGACCTCCAGATAATGATACGCCAGCTGCTCCGCCTCCGCCTTACTCTTATGATGGAGCTTCATCGGCGCCAGCGTCAGGTTTTTGAGCACAGACATATGCGGATACAGGTTGAACTGCTGAAACACCATCGACATCGAGTCGCGCACAATCCTGGTCTTATTCCTGGTCGTCAGCTCCTGACCGTCGATATAGACATGACCGCTCGTCGGTGTCTCGAGGAAATTCATGCACCGGACTGTCGTCGATTTGCCGGAGCCGGACGGGCCGATGATGACCAGCTTCTCTCCCTCGCTCACCTCCAGGTTCACATCCTTCAGAACGTGCAGCTCGCCGAAATATTTATTGACATTTTCCAGTCTGATCATAAAAATTCCCTCCATTATGTCAACCAGCCAATCGGATAGGGGAATGTTCTTCTCTCCTATCCGCCCGCGCGAGCCGGGGCAGCTTTAGCCGCAAAACACCCTCGCCGGGTGGCATCCCACGCTTCGCATGGGATATACCTTGCCCGGCCCCGCGCATAAAAAGAAAGGCATCTGAAATAGATCCAGACGCCTTTGCCTTATCGGTATATTAATCCAAAACCAGCTTAATGTCAAGAAAAACTGAAAAATTTACAGCCGAAATCCGCAGGAAATTTATAATAGTCGTGATTCCCTGGCTGTATCGAAGCCTTTATGACCTGCAATAGCGCCGCCCAGACGCGGTGATGAACGGTCCTGCAGCGCTGAACGTCCAGTGGACGCTCATTTAGCACTGGCAAAGCATTCCCTCACCCTGTCCGCAAATTCCTGCGGCCGGTCTTTTCCGACATTATGATTTCCGGGAAACCACAGAACCGGCCAGCCAATGATATTCGCGCCGCTCAACGATGATGTCGCAAAAATACCGTCCTTCCCCTTTTCTGTAACACCCACCGTCACAGGAGCTTTTATCCCCCGCAGATCCTCCACCGGAGGCTGGTAGTGCTGAACCTCATTCAGTTCCCCATGCAGAAAAGTTTCCAGATTCCGATAAACATTCTGCAGTTCCAAAAGAGATACCTTTCTTTTGCCGTCCTCGTTCGGACCGGTTACCCGCGTAAATGCGACAAGCGCCTGTTTCGCTCTTCCCTCCTGAACGTACTGATTCAGTTCACGGTTCCATTCCATGAGGCGTTTCCCATTCTCCGCGTCATAGCCAAGCGATGGCTCCAGAAGCAGCAGTCCACGCACAAGCTCCGGAAACTGCAGTGCCAGCTCGATCGCTATCAGTCCGCCCGTGCTGTAACCGACCACCCATGCCGGTTTTGTGCACAGAGCGCGCAAAACATCCGCTGCATCTTGCGCCTGTTCCGAAACGGTAAAGCTCTCGTAGCTTTCTTCGCGGCTTTTTCCATATCCCCGGCGGTCGTAGGTAATCACCTGATACGATTTTCCCAGAATATCCGCGCTTTCGCTAAAAAAAGTACTGTCGCTGATAATCCCGTGGATCATCAGCAGCGGCTCCCCTTCTCCCCTTGTCTCTGTATACAGATGGCCGCGATCCTTTCCATTCATTGAGAAATTCCTCTTTTCCGCCATAAGCTTTCTGCTGCAGACAGCAACAGTTAATCGAAACACCCGGAGCACGCCTATTCTTCCGCGCTCGCTTCCTCCTCATTCTCTTCAAGGAGACCGGCGTCAATCAGCATTTGCGTTTCCAGTCTTTCGTCGGCAAGCTGCTGATACTCCGGCAAATCCGAATCCCAGCGCTCATTGCTGCCGCGATGATCCTCCAGATCATATTCCCTGTCAAGATACTCCATCAGATAATCCGAAAGCTTTTCCGCGCCATACTGATTCAGATGCTCGTTTGCGTCCCGAAAATCCGTCTCCGTATCCAGTCCAATCTCATCGACCTCATAAAACAGTTCCCAATAAGGAAGTCCCAGTTCATCCGCAAGCTGCTGCGACGCCTCTGATTCCTCCAGATACCACGAAGGTGACGGTACTTTAAACAAAATCAGGTCGATCCCGTTTTCCTCACAGAGGGATGCAATTTTCTGTAGAGGTATCCTATGATAATCCGTAACCTCACTCAATTCTTCCTCCGGTTCCTCGTAGAAACGATATCCGGTAGCTGTCTTTTTATATGAAACAAAATGACCCCTTGTTACTGTACGCTCCATATCACCGGTCATGTATTGAAAATCTTTCGCACTCAGATCTTCCCATCTGGAATGATAGCGAAAAAACGGAATCATTCCGTTAAGCAGCGTCAATTTTTCGTTTCCGCTGTTTAAAACAAAGTTCAGCTTGGCAAGCGACGCCGGCAGCTGATCGAGCATCAGATGAATTTTCGGTTCTTTCGCCTGTTCACTGTATTGCACCGAAGACATATCCAGGAAAATCACCTGTGGACTCTGTGTCTTAAGCGCCTCCAAAAGGATTGTGTAAATCAGATCAAAGCGCAGATCTCCGCCGCTCATGGTATAGCTTGTGATTCCACTGTTTTCATAAATATACATGGGATCAAAACCGGAATACACATGGCTGGTTCCCACAAAAAACACATCCACTGTGTTTTTTTCCAGACTCACATACTCCGCCCAGAGAGTCGTGCTGGAGCTGTTTCCGGTCCATTTCGCCTGGAGCAGGCGCTGTGCAAAATAAAACAGAATCAGAAAAATGGCAGCAAAAAGCACTGCCTTTGCTACCTTTTTTCTATTTATGCCCGTCTTATTCATTTGTATAAGCTTCCTGTCATTTTCCATATCCAATATCCGTCTTCCATTTCGACAGCAGCCCCGTCAAAGCATACAGGACATTTCCATCCTAAACCCCAATGCCCGCTTTTTATTCTTCCTCCGCAGCCGCATCCACGACCAGATGATCGATCGCCTCATCATCTTCCTCGTCCTCATCATCAGTCAAACCGGCCTCTTCGTCCGCCGCTTCTCTCTCAAGCATCGTCTGATAAGCTTCCTCCAGCTCCTGATGATACCCGGTCAGATCCGAGTCCCATCGCTCATTCGTACCTCTCTGATCCTCCAGGTCGTAATTTTCCTCAAGATATTCCATCAGATAAGAGGAAATCTTCTCGGCGCCATATTGATTCAAATGATCGGTCGCATCCCGGAAATCAGTTGTCACATCCAGTCCAATCTCATCGAATTCATAGTACATTTCCCAGAATTCCAGACCGTACTCTGCGGCAATTTCCGTGGCTGATTCCGACAGGGAAAGGCTCCAGTATGGAGCCGGGAGCTTGTACATGATCAATTCGATATCATTCTCCTCACAGAGCGCTACCAGCCTGTCCAGATAACTCCGGTCGCGATCCGTGATCCCACTGGTCATACCGTCCTCATCATAAAAATGAAACTCTGATGTAATGGTTGTATAATCTACATAATGCCCACGCGTGTAAGTCGTATCCAGATCGCCGGTCGCATACTGAAAATCAGAAGCTTTGATTTCATTCCATCTGGAATGAAACCGAAACAGCGGAAACAGCACGTCCAGCATCGTCAATTCTTCATCCTCACTGTTGCGAACCAGTTCAATTTTGTCCAGCGGGAGCGAAATATGATCCGTGATCAGATGAATTTTGGCTTCCCGAAGCTGCTTATCATATTGAATTGCCGACATATCCAGAAAGAGGATTTTCGGGCTCTGTGTTTTTAATGCTTCCTTCAGGGCCAGATAAGTTGTATCAAACCTTGCCTGACTTCCGCTTAGGGTATAGGTGGTGATTCCGGAATTCTCGTAAATATACATCGGATCTATGCCCTCATGAACATGGCTGGTGCCCATAAAAAGTACATCTACGGTATCTTCCTCCAGACTGTGAAACTCTTCCCACATATAAGTCGCATTCTGGTCATCCAGCCACTTTTTCATGAGGAGCCGCTGGAAATAATTAAATAAGAGGGCGAAAATCAAAACGAAAAGAACAATTTTAAATATACGCCTGATCTTTCCTTTCTGTCCTTTCTTACCTGTCAATTTCATCTGAAACGTCTCCCCTTAAAACTGTTCATACAGAAATGCCGTCGCGTCATATCCGATCCCATATACACCAAAAATCAGAATTGCGAAAATAGCCAGATAAATAATAATCCACCGAAATACAATGTTCTGACCGGCCAGTTTCTCCCGCACGGAGAACCGTTCCTGCATCATACTTACCGCCCAGAGAATAACCAGACAGATCAGCACAAGCCAGAAATTCGCGAGATCCAGCCCATGGTTATAAACATCCCCCTCGGTAATGTACCACGGAGCAAATCCAAAAATAATCGTCTTGACAATCAACAGTCCCCTGCGGACACTGCCGGGACTGGTGAGCAGACGGCCGCCCACGAAACAGCCGAACGTGCGCAGTTTGCGGAACAGATGCCACGAAAAACAATCCGTGTTGATTTTTAACAGTTTGTTTAACTTCTGAAATTCCGGAGCAAATGCCGTCGATATCGTAATCAGCGTTCCATAATACAGACCCCAGCACACATATGGCGTGCCGGTGCCATGCCAGAGACCGGTCAGCACCCAGGTAACAAACACCGGAATAACGACCGCAACAAACCGTGCCCCCCGGTCGGACAGCGCGGATTTCGCTTTTTTATTCAGGTTCTTCATAAACCCGGAAATTGAGCACGGATAATACACATAATCCTTGAACCATCCGCCGAGCGTCATATGCCATCTGCGCCAGAACTCGGGCACCGTCTCGGAGAAAAACGGATGATTGAAATTCTTTTCCAGCGTAACATCAAAAATCTGCGACGCCCCGCTGACGATATCCATGTAGCCCGAAAAATCCGTATAGATCTGGAACGCGTCAAAAATCGCCGCGATCAGAAACAGACTGCCGGTATAATCATTCCCATCATAGATACTGGATACATAAATATTCAGCCGGTCCGCGATGACCATTTTTTTAAAGAAGCCCCAGAGCATCAGCTCCAGGCCGAAGGCTACCCGCTGCGAATCGAACCGCAGCTCTTTTTTCAGCTCCTGTCCCAGAAGATTGTACCGGGAAATCGGTCCCTGTATGATATGCGGAAAATAAATCGCATACAAAAAGAAGCGCGGAAAGCTTTTCTCATAAGAATATCGTTTCCAGTACACATCCAGCAGATACCCCACTGTCGAAAACGTATAATAAGAAATTCCAAGCGGCACAATCACCCATGCCGCGCTAAAAGGCGCACTGCCGTTTAGCGCCTGCGTCAGCAGGTTCAGGTAGTTCACAACATATTTTGTAAATTTTGTCACGCAAAGAATACCGACGCAAAGTACCAGCGCCAGCAGCAGAAACCGTTTTGCTTTCTTTTTGTATTCTTCGCGAATTGCTTTTTTCTCAGTTCTCTCAAGGCCAGGCGCCTGAAGCTTTTCGTCCTGTTCTTCATACAGCTTCCCGATTTTCATCGCGCACAGCCATATCACCAGTGATGTAAACACAATAAATGGCAGGAACTTCACTGCCCCGGCCAGAACATAGAAGCAAAGGCTGGCAATCAGCAGCACAATCCAGCGAAACCGCACCGGGCAGATGTAAAATACCAGCACGGTAAGAGCCAGAAAAATCAGGAAACTTACTGATGTAATCGTCATGAATGTCGCGCCTCCGGCTTACGCTTCCTGAAGGTCCTGCACCATTTCCCAGATGGCCTGTGCAGAGTCAAAATTCTTGTTCTCCATGTATTCCATCGTGATCTCAATGTCAAATTCATCCTCAATCCGGGCAATCATGGTAGCGATATCAATCGAGTCAATGATTTTGTTGGTAACAATTCCCTCTGCGCTTGCAAAATCCACGCCGGACTTCAGGCTGCTCAGAATCTCAATCACTTTTTCCATAATTTTTATCCTCTCTTTCCATATACAATATCGTATATCTCTTTTTTAAGCCACCAGTTATTAGATACTCCTGTCATATCCTCAAGGTGTTTATCCTCAGGATATTTATCCTCAAATGTCCAGCAATTCATTCTCTAAATTCATTCTCACCATATCGGATTTTCAATATATCTGCAGTTCGAAAGACCCTACAGCTGCGGAAGCTCCTTATACAGCGTTTTCCCGGATTCGTTTTTGGGTATTTCCGACAGATAACGCACATCAAACGCGGATTCACTTAAATGCGTCGTAGCGGCCAGATACCGCCGCACCTCTGCGATTTTCGACTCATCCGTGATAAAAGTCGTCATACGGTCGTCCACACCTGTCGATGCGCAGTCAATTTCCTCAAACCTCGTCTTAATCAGGCGGTCAATCTCGTCCAGATTTACACGATTTCCGAATATTTTCAGAAAGCGTTTCTTTCTGCCGACGATATAATAATAGCCTTCCGCATCCCTTTTTGCCATATCGCCGGTGACCAGAACTCCTCCGCGCTCATCACCTTTGGAGAGATCCGCACGGCATTCGGCGTATCCAAGTGTGACATTGTCGCCTTTATAGACCAGCTCGCCCACCTTGTCTGTCTCCGTAATCTCGCTGCCATCCACGTCAATCAGTGTGAACGTGCCGCCTGGGATTTCTTTGCCCATGCTACCATATTTTCTCAGGCTCTCCTGAGCCGGCAGATACCCCATCCTGGCAGTCGCCTCTGTCTGGCCGTACATAACAATGAATTTCTTGCCATTTTCCTGGCACCATTCGGCAAACTCACGATGCAGCTGGGGAGAAAGCTTGCCCCCGGCCTGCGTCATATAGCGCAGATCCGGCAGATCCATCCGGAAGAAATGAACCTTCTTCAGAAGCTCATAGGTAAACGGAACACCGGGGAAAGAGGTAGCCTTCTCGTTCTTCATAAAATCCCAGAACTGTTTCATCGCCATCGTCTTATCCGTGAGCAGAATTGTCGCTCCGACCTGCACATGGCTGTTGATCACCGAGAGACCATACGTATAATTCATCGGCAGCGTACTCACCGGGCGCTCCGTATCATCCAGCTCCAGGTAAGCAGCAATCGCTTCCGCATTTGACTGAATATTCCGGTAGCTCTGCCGCACCAGCTTCGGGCTGCCCGTGGAGCCGGACGTCGTAAGAAGCAGGGCAAGTTCACCGTAAAGCTCACACTCGGTCGGATCCGCTGTTTCTTTAGATCCGGGAACCGGATCAGCCGCTGTTTGACCGGCACTGGATGTTCTCTCTGCCTGCCCACCCTTTTCCATGCCGGCAGGCACCGGGCATGCTCTGGCAAGAACATACTCATATGCACGGTGAACCTCCCGATACTCAGGGAAGCGCTCCTTCATCTGTTCCTCCATGTCAGAAGGAAAATACAGCCATTCCGGCTGATACACTTCCATCAGATGACCAAACAGCCCCGCATCGATTTTGCGGTCAAGCATCAGGGGCACAACCCGGTTTCGCAAAAAAGAAAGGTACCCGGCTGCGCTCCCCAGACTGTTTTCGCAAAGGCAGAACGCCAGTGTTCTTTTCTTCAGCTTTTCCCCCAGAGACTCGGAAAATGCCTTCAGCTGTTCATATGTAATCTGTCCTCCCCGGTCATCGAGAAAGGCTATCCTGTCCGCAAATTTCTCAAAGGAATCATAAAAACTCATGTTATTCACGCCCCTTATATTATACGTTTCCATACGGTCTTCGCGGCAAGCGCGTGGGCCTGTCCCAAGCAGTATCCGGTCATCAAAACAGTCTGACCGAATACAACAATACACGGGAATTATGTCTCCAATTTACAGCCTTCATCCTTCCGCCCGGGCCGCATCAGCCAAGTGAAGAATGGCGTCCAGATCTTCAATGACAAAACGACTGTCAACAGAAACGCCGCGATTGCAATCAGCCATTCATAGTGTGCGGGCATAAGAGACATGAGCCGGTCTTCCAGATCGCATCGCTTTGATAAAGTATACAGAATCGGATAATGAAGCGCAAAAACCTGTAGCGTCCGCTGCCCCCAGACAGAAATCACACACCTGATATTCGGTATCACTGCAATCACACAAAAAATCAAAAACTCCACAAGAACATAATATACAGCCCGATACATTCCGCCCCAGCGCAGCATATCCATCCCGTAATAAGAATTCCTCGCTTTCAAAAAAGACTGCCAGCAGGATAACGGTTCCTCGAATACCAGGCAGATTGCCAGAAAAGCAGCAAGGCACACCGCAGAGATAATCTTAACCGCCTTCCGCTCCGTCCATTCAGTAAGCTTTTCCACCGGAATACAATACCCCAGATAGAAGAACGGATAAAAGATAAAAAAACGCATTCCCGCAAGAAAGCTGCCCAGATCCTTCGCATACCCGACAAAAATACCGGCAAGGACAGCAAAAATCAAAACATAGCTGCGCTTAAGCGAGGTAAATAACGTTGTGACCAGATAACACAAAAACAACACCAGGGCAAACCACGGCGTTGAAGTCTCTGAAAATAACTTAAAGCGAAGTACCTTTCCCCTTGCCAGAGAATACACTACGCAGCGGAAAAACTCCATAAAAAAATACAGAAAGAGGTAAGAAAATACCCGCTCAAAACGATGCTCGTCCACCGTCCGTTTCGAAAACAACCCGGACACAAACAAGAAAGCCGGAATGTGAAACGTATAAATAAACAGCCACAGGCCCTGCAGCGCAGCCGAGGAATCATCGATCCGGCTGATCATGTGTCCAAAGACGACCAGATACATCAACACAAACTTCAGATTGTCCCATTTTGCAATACGCATATTTAACATCTTTCTCTGCAATCAGGAATGATTCCTGTCATTCAGGAATTCTGATAGCAGCCAGGGATTCCTTCTTATAAAAACAGTAAGGCATTCATATTTATTCATATAATAAATATGTTGCTTGAAATATTTGTCACATATCCAAGAATTCCTCCTCAAAGGTAATCACAGGTAATCAGAACATTTGTTTCGATAAACTTTGGAAACCCTTGAAAATCAGGAAAAAATCGGGGCAACAGGATTTGAACCTGCGACCTCTCGGCCCCCAGCCGAGCGCGCTACCAAGCTACGCCATACCCCGTGCTTTGCTATTCTACTAAATAATTTCTTTTTTGTAAAGAACTATTTTCCGCAGGCATCAAAGCTTATTTTTCACATTTATTTTTTCAGACGTTAATACAAAACATTATTGCCGGCTATGATAGACGGCTTCAAAACAGATTGCCCGGATAGATTCCTTGTTCAATTAATTTGAGAATCGATTTTTTGACAATCGGGACATCCTCGCGGAACGTGACTCCAAACCATTTGTCATTGGAAGGGAGCAACGTAATCTCCGCCCTGCCCTCTTTGAGCAGACGATCAGCAATCGTTGGAAGCAAATATTCCGCCTTCGTCTCATTTCCATCCAGATCATCCAGAAATCGCTGGAATCCGTCCGCCAGCTCTTCCATAAAATCCGGAGTAAATCCCCAGAAATTCATAGATACCAGAGAGTTCGCATCCAGGCGGATCAGACTCGCATTTCCGGAATATACTGCAGCGCCGCCATCCACGGTCTTAATAATATCCTTCGTCTCAAGAATCTCAATCAATTCTCCAGCCTCATTTACACGGCAGATTCCACGCGTCACTCCCCCGTATTCCGAGAGGGTATTTTTCAGGACAAACCCTGCCATGCAAAACTGGTAACGCTTCTGGGCGGGGCTCCTTTTCTGATCAGCAGAAGCATCATCTACATCGATCTCTGTCAGAAACTGATGAACCTTTTTAAATGCGTCCTTTCCATAATAATCGTCTGCATTGATCACCGCAAACGGCTCATGAATCACCTCACGGCACGCAAGAATCGCCTGCCCGGTTCCCCATGGTTTCTCTCTGTTTTGGGGAACCACATAGCCGTCCGGCAAATTGTCCAGTTCCTGGAAAGCATATTCCACATGGATTTTCTTTGCAATCCGTTCTCCAATGATTTCACGAAAGTCTTTCTCCATCGAACGCCGAATGACAAAAACAACCTTTGTAAACCCCGCTTCGATCGCGTCATAAATGGAATAATCCATGATAATCTCGCCGCAGGGGCCAAAGGAAGTCAGCTGCTTCACTCCGCCGCCGCCAAACCTGCTGCCAATTCCGGCTGCCATGATCACAAGAGTCGTATCATTCATAACCATTCCCTTTTCTTCGAATTTTTCTGTTGCTATACTCTCTGCACAAACAGCCCATATTGCAATGGTTTCCCATATGCATGATCGGAATGATTCGCAGAATTTTAAAATGCAGTCGTAATAGTTACGTTATCATACGTACCTCGCAGCGAATGCGAGGTACTGTTTTGAATCGTTACATACCGTCTGTTATCTCTATATCACACCAGCCGGAGCGTGTTCCCGGGATTATTAGCGTGAGACCGGACACCTCCGATACAGTTTTAGGAAACGCCCCCTCGCAAAGCTCGGCGGCAGGCCGCACCGTCCATGCAAAAAACGCTTCGCGTTTGGACGGTGCTCTGAAACGCCCCCTCGCAAAGCTCGGCGGCAAGTCGCAACGTCCATGCAAAAAAAACACTTCGTGTTTGGACGGTGCTAACCATACTCCTCCCGGAACTGGTGTGGTAAGCCAATTTAGATGCCCGGTACTGTCACATCTTATCTGCATCACAAACTGCAATATCCTTGCGATCCTGCAACTGCCGCGAGATTATATGCTCATATTACGCCGGATATGCCTTGTTCTTCTCGTCTGCCAGGGTCGGATCGATCTTCTGCTCCTGCGCCTGTCTGTACTTGAAGAAATCTACCGCTACCTGCGGGAACAGTGCATAGCTCAGCACGTCCTCATCCTGCTCAGACCACTGTGCAATCTCTCCGCGCAGTGTGTCAAGTTCGTCCGGAATCAGGTCTGCCGGACGGCAGGTGATGACTTCCGCGTCTTCTCCGATACACTTCTTCTGTACTTCTTCATTAAACGGCTTCACAGTAGCGCCGTATTTGCCACTCAGGATATCCTTCGTCTCTTTCGTCACCATCTTGTAACGCTCACCGCCAACGATATTCATTACAGCCTGCGTACCGACAATCTGGGAGGACGGCGTCACGAGAGGCGGCTCACCGAGGTCTTTCCTTACCTTCGGTACCTCCTCAAGCACTTCGTAGTACTTGTCCTCCGCGTGCATATCCTTCAGCTGAGAGGTCAGGTTCGAGAGCATGCCGCCCGGTACCTGATAGAGAAGGGTCTTGATGTTGACGCCCATGTTCTTCGGGTTCAGCAGTCCGCTCTCCAGCGCCTCGTCGCGCATCGGGCGGAAGTAGTCCGCGATCTCATCCAGAAGCTTGCTGTCAAAGCCGGTATCATACGGAGTCCCCTTGAATGTCTCTACCATTACCTCGGTCGCCGGCTGGGAGGTACCCAGTGCGAACGGCGACATTGCGGTGTCAATGACATCAACCCCAGCCTCGACCGCCTTCATGTAGGTCATGGAAGCGACGCCGGAGGTGTAATGCGTATGCAGCTGAATCGGGAGCTTCACTGCACTCTTCAGCGCAGAAACGAGCTCGGTTGCCTGATACGGAAGCAGCAGTCCGGCCATATCCTTGATACAGATCGAATCTGCACCCATCTCCTCAATTCTCTTTGCCAGGTCTATCCAGTAGTCCAGCGTGTAAGCGCTGCCGAGCGTATAGGACATCGCCACCTGCGCATGCACCTTCTCCTTATTTGCCGCCGTAACTGCGGTCTGCAGGTTGCGCAGGTCGTTCAGGCAGTCAAAAATACGGATAATATCAATGCCGTTCGCCGCAGATTTCTGTACGAAATACTCCACAACATCATCCGCATACGGGCGGTAGCCCAGGATGTTCTGGCCGCGGAACAGCATCTGCAGCTTTGTGTTCTTGAAGCCATCGCGCAGCTTGCGGAGCCTCTCCCACGGATCCTCCTTCAGGAAACGTAAGGATGCGTCAAATGTCGCGCCGCCCCAGCATTCAACTGAATGATAGCCAACCTTGTCCAGCTTCTCCACAATCGGGAGCATCTGCTCGGTCGACATTCTGGTGGCAATCAGAGACTGATGCGCGTCACGCAGGATGGTCTCTGTTATCTTAATTGGTTTTTTCACCTGTTCAGCCATAATGACTCCTTTCTATCGTCTTCTCTGTATCATTCGCCGCAGCATCCCCGGCATCTTTGTTAATCTCTGGCCATGCTGCTGTTTTCACTGCACGACTACATATTATGCCAGATAACTCCATTTATCCGACAAAGATGCGCCCCATTCATTTATGGAAAATCACCTGCGGCAGCTTATCTCAAATCACATACATCATTTCACACCATAAATCGCCATGAAGGTACCGGCCGCCACGGCGGTACCGATCACGCCTGCCACGTTCGGCCCCATCGCGTGCATCAGCAGGAAGTTCGTCGGATCCGTCTCCGCTCCGACCTTCTGCGATACGCGGGCCGCCATAGGCACGGCGGATACACCGGCGGAACCGATCAGCGGGTTAATCCTGCCATTCGTCAGCTTACACATCAGTTTGCCCAGCAGCACACCGGCCGCAGTACCAATTGCAAATGCAAGCAGACCAAGAACAACGATTTTAATGGTATCCATATTCAGGAATGCTTCCGCGCTGGTAGTAGCACCAACAGAGGTGCCCAGCAGGATAACGACAATGTACATCATAGCGTTGGACGCGGTCTCCTGAAGCTGTTTTACAACGCCGCACTCACGGAACAGGTTGCCCAGCATCAGCATACCGACCAGCGGAGCCGTCGTCGGAAGAAGCAGGCAGACCACGATCGTAATGATGATCGGGAAAAGAATCTTCTCCAGCTTCGATACCGGACGAAGCTGCTGCATTTTGATGCTGCGCTCTTCCTTCGTCGTCAATGCCTTCATGATTGGCGGCTGAATAATCGGAACCAGAGACATATACGTATATGCCGCCACCGCGATCGAACCCATCAGCTCCGTCTGGCCAAGCTTACCTGCCAGGAAAATGGAGGTCGGACCGTCCGCACCGCCGATGATCGAGATCGCGGCCGCCGCTTTCCCGTTAAATCCAAGCAGGATTGCGAAGAAGTAAGCAGCATAAATACCAATCTGTGCCGCCGCGCCGAGCAGGAAGCTGATCGGGTTCGCGATCAGAGGACCAAAGTCCGTCATCGCCCCGACACCCATAAAGATCAGCGACGGTAAGATACTCCACTCATCCAGTGTATAGAAATAATAGAGAAGTCCGCCCGCGTGAGAGACACCGGCCGCGTCCACATAAGGCTCTGCCATAATATCCGGGTAGATATTTACCAGCAGCATACCAAACGCGATCGGAACCAGGAGCAGAGGCTCAAAATCATGTCCGATTGCCAGATACAGGAAGAAAAGCGCTACGATGATCATCGCGTAGTTTCCTACCGTCAAATTCATAAACGCCGTCTGTTCCCATAAATTGGACAACGTGTTTACAACATAGGTCATTTTATTACCTCCCTGTCAAATTGAAAAAACAGTGAATTAGTTCAGGGAAGCCAGAACGTCTCCGTTCTCTACAGACTGGCCTACCGCAACATCCATGCTCGCCACTGTGCCGTCCTGCGGAGCAACAACCGGAATCTCCATCTTCATAGCTTCCAGAATAATCAGATTCTGGCCCTTTGCCACGGTATCGCCCACCTTTGCTTCCAGACTAAGCACCTTGCCCGGAACAGAAGCGGTTACCTTCACTGCGCCTGCCGCGCCGCCCGCTGCCGGAGCCGCCTTCGGTGCTGCTGCCGGAGCCGCTTTTGGCGCCGCTGCAGGAGCCGCCTTCGGTGCTGCCGCTGCCGGAGCTGCCGCAGTGCCCTCGCCCTCTTCTACTGTTACATCATAGACATTTCCGTTTACTGTAATGGTATAAGTTTTCATGATAGACCTCCCGTATTCAGGCTCTGCGCCAGTTTCTTTTATTTACTTTTTTTATCGAACGTACTACATAAGAATCTCCGGTATCCACTGCGCTCTCGTTCTCGCGGTAAGCCGCGATCGCTGCGGTAATGACAGCCACCAGCTCCAGATCGTCCGCCGGATTCACTTCCACTTCCTCTTCCTCAACCGCAGCAGGGGCCGGGGCAGCCACCGGCTTCGGCACCGGAGTCGGCTCTTCCTTATCCTTCTTCCGCGCCTCGAGTGCCTCCGGAATGATATGAATCTTGCTGATCAGCAGGCTCAGGAACGCCAGCATACAGAATACAATGCAGACGCCCATCAGTGTATTCAAAGCCGCCTTCTGCATCATCACGCCCATCGTGTAATCTACATCCCAGGTAAGACCGGCGATGCTCATCATATACTGGCCGTACGTTGAAGAATACGTATACTCATATTCCAGCGTAACGGTAACCGTGCCGCCATTGCCGACAGCGTCATACTCTGCAATCGCTGTAATCACGCCGCCGTAACCATCTGACGTGGATTCCGCACCCGTGATTTCCTTTACTCCGATATAATTACCCACCTCGGTCTTTACCGTGTTCCAGTTATAGGCGATCAGAGCTGTGACCTCATCCTCACTCTCCATGTAGGAATCGACCTGATCATCTGTCCACGCATCAATCTGAACCAGGTAATTGTCAATCAACTGCGAATAATACTCTTCCGCAGTCATTTCCTCCGTCTCCGCCTCGGTCTCATCCTCAGCGGCATCGGAAGTTTCATCTTCCGCCGCATCAGCTTCTTCCTGGGCAGCTTCGGTCTCCTCATCCGCTGACTCCCCGGCAACCGTCTCTTCCTCTGCCGCGTCGGTCACCTGCTCCGCTGCATCGGTCTCTTCCTCAGCGTATACCGCCATGGAAAAGGAGGAAACAGTAAGACCCAGTGCCAGCAATATGGCTTTTACTCTAAGTTTCATCTGTTTCACCTCGCTTATACGGTTGCATGTTTTCTGGACGGTCCGTCCTCTCTTTTCGTAAACAGCATCTCAAAAGCGCCGATGACATATTTTCTGGTGTCCTCAGCCTCGATGATATTGTCCACATATCCTCTCTTTGCCGCGGCAAGCGCGCTTGACTGCAGCGACGCATACTCCGCCGCCTTCTCATTGATGACCTTGCCATCCTCTCCCGCATACATAATCTTAGAAGCGAGCTGCGCGTCCATCATACCGATCTGCGCATCCTTCCACGCAAACGTCATATCCGCGCCGATGGCCTTGCTGTTCATCACGACATATGCACTGCCGAATGCCTTGCCGATGATCACGTTCACCTTCGGCACCGTCGCGCCCGCAAACGCAGCTGTCAGCTTCGCCGCCGCCTTCGCCATCTTCTTCTCTGAGCACTTGCATGCCTTAAAGCCGGTCGCGTTCGTCAGGGTCAGCACCGGGATCTCGAATGCGTCGCAGAAGGAAACGAACTCCGCCGCCTTCTGGGCTCCGCGCGCGCTGATCACGCTGTCAAAGGATTCCTTCAGTTCGCCCTCCTCATCATAGACCTCGGAGCGGTTCGCAACCGCGCCGACCGTCGTGCCGTTCAGGCGCAGGAAGCCGGTCACCATATCCGGAGCGTAAGCCTCTTTTAATTCTACAAAAAGATTGTCATCCGCGATATTAGAAAGCAGGATGGACGTATCCCCCGCCGCATTCGCCAGATCCGCACAGGCCCGGTTCAGCTCGTCCGTGCAGTCCTCATAGGAAAGGTCATCCTCATTGTTTGCCGGAAGCATACATACCAGTGCGCGGATGTTGCCGAGAATCTCGTCCTCGCTGCCAACAAAATCAACCAGCCCGGTCTCTTCGCTCTGGAATTTTGCGGAAGATGTGTCACACTTCTCCTTCGTGTTGCCCGGAAGTGCGTTCGGTGAGTTCACGAACAGTTCTGCCTTCTCACCCTCCATAAATGTGAAATCCGTCAGTCCCGGAATCAGGGCAAGTCCGCCGCCGCATCTGCCGAACACAGCTGTAATCTGCGGAATCACGCCGGATGCCTGCGCCTGTTTCTGATAGATCTCGCCAAACGCGTTCAATGCGTCTGTCGCCTCCTGAAGGCGAAGTCCCGCGGAATCCAGAAGTCCGATCACCGGAGCTCCCATCTTCATTGCCAGGTCATACAGACCCGCAATCTTCTTCGCGTGCATCTCGCCAATTGATCCGCCCAGGACGGACGCATCCTGACTGTATACGTACACCAGATGCCCGTCAATCACACCGTAGCCAGTGATCACGCCATCCCCGGGTGTCTCTGTCTGCGGCAGGTTGAAGTCCGTGCTTCTGGCTGTTACGTACCCGCCAATTTCTACAAAACTGTTGTCGTCAAGCAAAGAAGCAATCCGCTTGCCCGCCAGGTTTTGCTCTGTAATACTCATCATTTGGCCCTCCATTTCCTGTCCAATAGTATCAGGAGCGGCTTTATGCCGTTCCCCCGCACGCCAGTCCGCAGATGCCAGAGAATTTCCCCGCGGAAATCGCGCGCATGAAAAAGATAGTATCCGTTCCCCAAATACACAGAAACTATATTAACGTGTTTCGCCAAAAATTGCAAGGGTTTTGTCACACAAAGACACGCGGATTTTAATTTGAATGAATTACAGATATCCGGGGCTCCGTATTTTGCCGGTATGGGGAACGTGAAGGTTACTAAGGAACTGTTACGAAATAACTTATGCATCTTGCACATATTATTTGCAGCAGTTCCTGATTTCCTCAGGAGACAATAACCCCTCCGCCCGCGACATATTCCCCGTCATAAAACACAACGGCCTGTCCGGGTGTAACCGCGCGGACGGGCCCGTCAAACAGAACCTCCGCCTGATCGGACGAAATGCGGCGAACCACTGCCGACGCCCCGGCGTGGTTGTAGCGGATCTTAGCCGTCACACGCAGCTCGTCCGGAATATCCGAAACGCTCATAAAATTCAGATGGTCACAAATCAGATGATCCATATACACATCCTCCGCCTCCCCTATCACGACCTCATTGGTCTCCGGGCGGATTTCCGTCACAAACACCGGACGTCCCAATGCCAGGTTCAGCCCCTTGCGCTGCCCGATGGTATAGTGCGTGATGCCCCGGTGCGTTCCAAGGATTTTCCCATCCGCAGTCACAAAATTGCCGGGCGGCGGGATCTGTTCGCTGTTCTTTTCTATAAAAGCGGCATAATCCCCGTCCGGCACGAAGCAGATTTCCTGACTGTCCGGTTTATGCGCGACCGGCAGGCCGATTTGCTCCGCCAGGGCGCGTATCTGCGGTTTCTCGTATTCGCCGACCGGCATCAAAGTGTGCGAAAGCTGCTCCTGCGTCAGATTATAGAGCGCGTAGGTCTGATCCTTCGCGGCTGTCACCGACCGGCGGATCGCGTAGCGCCCGTTCGGCAGCTGCTCCACACGCGCGTAATGGCCGGTCGCAATACAGTCCGCTCCAATCTGCAGGCTCCGGGCAAGCAGAGATTCCCATTTCACATAGCGATTGCAGGCGATGCAGGGGTTCGGCGTGCGCCCGGCCAGATATTCCTCCATAAAATAATCGATCACCTTTTTGCGGAACTCCTCGCGGAAATTCATCACATAATGCGGGATTCCCAGCTTCTGCGCCACGCGGGCCGCATCCGCCGCCGCGCCAAGGCCGCAGCAGCCGCCGTTCGCGCTCATCTCTTCCTCGGATTCCTTCTGCCAGATCTGCATAGTCACGCCGATCACATCGCACCCCGCCTCCTTCAAAAGATAAGCGGCGACCGAAGAGTCCACGCCGCCAGACATCCCGACGACTACTTTTTTCTTATCCATATTGATACCATTCTCCCTGTGTACTTGTCCTGCATCGTTCTCTGATGCAGGACGCAGGCCACGCCCTCTCGCTTTTGCGCGATTCCAAATGGCGCGGCGCTCCTGCTATATGTTGTGTACGGAACTGTTACCATGATTTTCCGAAATATAGTCCTGTATCATTCCGCTGCAATCTGCAAGGGAAAACGCAGCCCCAGAGGTTCAGCTTGCCGACAGTATTCTCTGACAGAAAAATGATGCAGCAGAAAAATTATTTACATCCGCCGGCAAAAGTCCTCATACTGCTGTGACATGCTCCGCAGGCGTTCTACAATCCTCTTTATCTTCTCTACCGTAATATCAACTTCCTCCCTGGTTGTCTCTGCGCTTAAGGTCAGACGCAGGGAACCGTGTGCGATGTCATCCGGCAGTCCAAGGGCCAGCAGCACATGGGACGGGTCGAGCGAGCCGGTCGTGCAGGCGGAGCCGCTGGATGCACAGATGCCCTCCATATCCAGCATAATCAGCAGAGATTCTCCCTCAATAAACTGAAAGCTGAAGTTCGCATTATTCGGAAGGCGCTTCGTGCGATGCCCGTTCAGCCGCGTAAAGGGAATTTCCCGCAGAATACGGTCAATCAGATAATCCCGAAGCTTTGTCTCATATGCGCTGCGCTTCTCCATTGTCCCGAACGCGTCCTTTGCCGCTTTTCCAAAGCCCACAATTCCGGGCACATTTTCCGTGCCCGCCCGACGTTTGCGCTCCTGCGCACCCCCGTGAATAAAGGAAGAAATCCGGAGATTGCGCCGGATATACAGAAAGCCAACGCCTTTTGGCCCGTTTAGCTTGTGTGCACTCGCGCTCAGCAGATCGATGTGCAGCTCCTCCACGTCGATGGGCAGATGTCCGTAGGCCTGCACCGCGTCCGTATGAAACAGAATGTCATGCTTTCTGGCGATTTCTCCGATCTCACGGATGGGCTGGATCGTGCCAACCTCATTATTCGCAAACATGACAGAGATCAGAAACGTCCCCGGACGGATCGCCCGCTCCAGCTCCTCCGGTCTCACCAAACCGTTTTCATCGACATTTAAATATGTCACCTCAATGCCCTGTTTTTGAAGATATTCACAGGTATGCAGGATTGCGTGGTGCTCGATCCTTGTGGTGATGATATGGTTTTTTGCCTGATCATTTTGTCTCACCCCTGTGCAAAAAGCTTCCGCAGTCGCCTTCAGCGCCCAGTTGTCCGACTCTGAGCCTCCCCCGGTAAAATAAATTTCCTCCGGCCTCGCTCCGAGTGTGGAAGCGATGATCTCACGGCTTTCACTGATCGCCTCTTTGCTCTTTACTCCAATGCTGTATATGCCGGAAGCGTTGCCGTAATATTCACCAAAATAAGGAAGCATCGCTTCAACGACAGTCGGCGACGTTCGTGTCGTCGCCGCATTATCCAGATATATGAATTTGTCCATATGGCTCTCCCTGTCACTTTTCGTTCTGTTGCAGTGCTGTCAGGCATTTGTTATCCATTGCAGTGCTTCCCGGCACATTCTTCCGGATGCTCCCGGCTGTATTCCATGACTTTCCGGCTCTCCTCCACCAGCTGACTGATATAAATCTCATCCATCGCCTGATCGATGCTCTCATTGATCCGCTGCCAGACATACTTCGTCACGCACAGGTCCGCGCCCTCGCAGCCCTCCTCATCAAACGCGCTGCAGTCGACCGCGCGCATATCACCCTCCAGCGCACGCAGCACATCTCCGGCTGTGATCTGATCCGCCGGGCGGGTCAGCCGGTATCCGCCCTGCACGCCTCGTGTGCTGGCGACAAGACCAGCCCGCCGCAGCTTCGCGATCAGCTGCTCCAGGTAGCTCTCCGAAATTTCCTGCCGCTCGGAAATACTGTTGATCGAGACCGCTTCCGTCTCACTGTTCAGTGCCAGATCCACCATTGCGCGCAGACCGTAGCGCCCTTTTGTTGAAAGCTTCATATCTGCCTCCGTATATGAAATCCGTTTCTATCTGTAATCTGTATCGCAGCCCATGAACACAGGCAACGAACGAAGAGAATCGTAGAACCCCAGTGTCATGAACAGGAACGCAGGCGTTCCATTCCTGACCATTTGTCCTTTGTCTTATTCTATGAAGGAAGCCATCGAATCGTGCCTTTCCGCTGCGATTCCGAAAGGGGAACTGCATTGAAAGGGAACTGCATCACCTGCTCCGCCCTTTTTCCGTGCATAGTGTATCAGATTTTTTCGTCCTTGTCATTAATTCTGCTGCAATTGATTTTATAAGTTTTTTATTCCTTCGATTTTCTTTGCAGACGGAGATACCTGTTCTGCGTCCATGATTTGCTTCGTGGATCACGGACGCGCATCACAATGAGTGCTCACGGTTCATAAGTTATACGGAAATAGTCAAGATAAGCCTTGAAGCGGTCCTGCGCCGTCAGACAGGTATCTGTAAGATAGCCCTTCTCCGTTTGCCATTTAGCCAGACCGCGGTAATAAAACATCTTCAGATCATCTTCGATGATAAATGGTACGATATCATTTCTCAGGCATTCCTTAAACATAATCAGACGCCCGACACGGCCATTTCCATCCTGAAATGGATGAATGCATTCAAACCTGTAATGGAAATCCAATATCTCCTCAAGAGACTTTGATTCAGCCGCATTATATTCAGCAATCAGCTGTTTCATCCTTGCAGGCACGTCCTCCGGCGCCGCGGTTGCCTTTCCTCCGGCTTCGTTTGGAAGCTTCTTATAGCCGCCGACAGCAAACCAGTCCTTTCTGCTGTCTTTCGTTCCGGTTTTCAGAATCGAATGCAGCTGCTTCATCAGCTTTTCACTGACCGGCAAATGAGCCGTGTCTATAATCAGGTCAATGCAGCGAAAGTGATTTACCGTCTCCAGGATGTCATCCACATTGATCACATCGGAATCCGCGCCAATCGTGTTTGTTTCATAAATATAACGGGTCTGTTCGTGTGTCAGCCGACTTCCTTCCATATGGTTGGAATTATAGGTCAGCTCAATCTGAATCTTATGATAAATTCCGCCTTTTTCCCTGCTCTGCTTCTCGCTTTTCAAAAGTTCAGACAAGGTTTTTGCTTTTATTTCACAGGTTTTAACCCGTGCAGGCTTCTCCGCAGTTTCGGGAATATTCCAGGTTTTTCCAGTTAAAAAAGCATCCGGAATCCGTCCCTGTGCGCAATAGTTTCTGACACTCCGCTCCGACAGATTCCACTTTTTTGCCATCTCGGAAACGCTCAGGTATTTCATGATAAACACCTCCCCGCACAATATCTTTTCAATGCAGACATTGTTTCCGCATAAGTATATCCGATTATCGGCAAAATATCAATAGAATTCAAAGGACAATCCGTTATATTTTTGCCGTTATCGGAAATTTAAAAATTTCCTCCATCTTACAGCTGCCCGACTGTCATCTGCCCTGACATTGTCCTGTTCTGAAAAGCAGCACTCCCGGCATAGGATTAAACAAATCCCCATGAAAGGCCGCCGCGCCATGAACCAGAAACACTATCTCATCAAAGGAACGCTTCTGCTGACCGTCATGGGGCTGCTCGCGCGGTTCGCAGGCTTTTTTTATAAAATATTCCTGTCAAGAACGATTGGCGCCGCCCAGATCGGACTCTATCAGCTCGCGATTCCGGTGTACTCGTTCTGCACCGCCCTCTGCGGCGGAGGCGTACAGAGCGCCATCTCAAGATTTGCCGCTGAATGCCGGGCAAAGGAAGATGCGCGGGGAGCCCGGAGGATCCTGGCCGCAGGTCTTTTTCTTTCTGTCTCTCTCTCCCTGCTGATTCTGACTGTGCTGTACCTTTGCGCGCCGCTGATTGCGGAAAAGTTCCTTCTTGAAAAATCATGCGCCATTCTTTTGAGACTCATGACATTCTCGCTGCCATTTCAGATGATGAGCAGCTGCATCTGCGGCTATTTTATGGGGGCAAAAAAAATTGTCCCTCCGGCGCTCGCCCAGATTCTGGAACAGCTGGCCCGCATCGCGACCGTCCTGTTTCTCTATACTCTTTCCATCAGAAATGGAAGAGAACCGGGCGCTCCTCTGATGGTGTTCGGGCAGATCGCCGGGGAAGCCCTCTCTGCGGTATATTGCTCCGGGTGTATATTCCTTACAGACAGGAAATGTCTTCGCCCAAAGCAAAGCCATCGAAAAAAAAGCAGGCAGGATTCCTATCAGGGATCCTGCCAGGGTTCTTGCCGGGGATCCTGCCTGGGAGCTTGCCAGGGATCCTGCTGGGAATGTTTCCGGGAATCCTGGTGCCGATTCTTCCCAACCAGGAACGCAGTTCAGAAAAAAACGGAAACTATGCAGCAAGTCTGGCGCAGCCTTCTGGTATCTGTGCGCCGCATTCTCACCATGTCCGCCCCGCTCGGGGCAAACCGGATGCTGCTTTGCGTTCTTCAGGCCATGGAGGCCGCCCTGCTCCCGCTGATGCTCCGGCGTGCCGGAATGACGTCTACCGAAGCGCTCTCTGTGTACGGAACGCTGACAGGAATGGCTCTCCCGATGATCCTTTTTCCGACCGCTGTCACATCGGCGCTCGGAATGCTCCTTTTACCCGCCGTCTCCGAAGCGCAGGCGCTTCATGAAGATTCCCGGCTCTCCGGCACCGTAAACGCTTCCTTCCTTGGAGGGCTGCTGATCGGAAGCTTTTGCCTTGGCGTGTTTCTGCTGTTTGGGGAAGCGCTCGGAAGCACCATTTTTCACAGTGAGCTCGCCGGTATCTATATCCGCAGGCTCGCTCTTATCTGTCCCCTTTTCTATATCAGCGGAACCCTGATGAGCATCCTGCACGGTCTGGGGAAATCCTCCATCATTCTCCTCTGGAACCTCCTTGGCTTCGCTCTGCGTTTTCTTTGCATTGTCCTTCTGGTTCCGTCTGAAGGAATGAACGGATACCTGTGCGGGATTCTGCTCGATCAGTTCCTTCTGACCATCTGCATTCTTTACACTCTGCGCCGATGCGGTGCACTGACCATCACCATTTCCGGCGCCCTCAGGCAAACGCTGCTTCCGGCTCTTTTCGGCGGCGGGGCAGCATTTGTGTTTCTTTTTTTAGGGGAACATAAAATCCCCGCCCTGGCAAGCCTGCTCGTGGGCGGGGGAATCTACTGTGCTCTGTTTTTTCTTTGTTCTGTTTTCTGTTCCTTCACGCAGCTTCCATCTGTAATACGGCTGCCCTTCAAAAAGCATACGATAAATCATCACCATGTAAAATCCGGATAAAACACGGTACCGTAAACAGGAATTACTCTGCCGCGCTCAGCATCGCTTCCAGCAGATTCGGAAACACGCATTTGTACGTATAACGGCTGATGATGCCAAAGAGCTCCCCGCTGCCGACAACCGCGCCGTTATCCCACCAGATGCATGGTACGCCGATCTCCGACGCGGCGCTCAGATAATACCCGGCCCACGCGGCACGCTCTTCCTCGTTGTCCTTATTCATCGCGCCGAATTCCCCGATGATAACGGGAATGCCTTTGTCGAGAAAAAACTCCTTCAGATTCGCCATCAGCGTGTCGATCGCGGCCGTGTCATTGTTCCATTCGCCCGTGCCCTCCGTGTTCAGAGCAAAGTTGTAGGGCTCATAGGCATGTACGGAAACGATGATCCGGTCGTCGTCTTCCGGCACTTCGATGTGTGAAAGCGCAACGGAGCTGTTCGCCGCATAGCCCGGAATCATCAGCATCCGGTATGGATTGCAGCCGCCGGCGGCGCGGATGGTGTCAATAAACGCCTGGTTGGTCGCGTTGACGACGTCCCAGCCCTCCTGGTCGCCGCCGATCCACTCGACCTCCGTGCCTTTTTTCCGCGGTTCATTCTGCGCCTCGAAAATCAGATGCTCATCATAGTCCTCAAATCGCTCTGCGATCTGGCTCCAGAGCGCTGTCATAATTTCGCAGGCCGTCTGCTCATTGTCGTAATAGGGCTCATTCCACTCTTCATGATGCATATTAATGATCACATATGCGCCTTTGTCATATGCGTAGTCCACAATCTCCTGCACCCGGTCTAGCCAGCTCTCCGTGATCGCATAGTCCGGCGCGTCCCCAAAATGACCGGTCCAGGTCACCGGAATGCGCACGACGTTGAAACCGGCGTCCAGCACTGCGTCGATCAGCTCCTGCGTCACGACCGGATTGCCCCAGGCCGTCTCAAATACGGATGGATCCGCATCCACTTTGGCGCTGCTTTTTGTGGAATCCAGCGTGTTGCCAAGGCTCCAGCCGATTTTCATATCCTTCACGACATCCATGGCGGTCAGATTTTCCATATCCGCGATCAGCTCTCCGTTTTCTGTATTTTCTGCAGAGGTGTCTGTACTCTCCAGTGCAGTCCCTTTTGCAGCAGCCTCATCCGCATCGGTCTCTTTTGCAATCGTCTCTTTCGCTGCCTTTGTCTCCCTCGCTGCATTCGTCTTCTTTGTCAGGACAGCATCCACATCCGTCTCCAGAGAAGCCGCGTATGCACCAATGCTGCCAAAAAAGCACGCTATGCAAAGAAGCAGCATACGAAGCAGCACCGGATGTCTTCCTCGTCTCTTCCATGTCCGGCATGCCGGTTTTCTCCGATTTTCCGTCTGTGTTCTCATTCCTTTACCCGGGCAGCGGATTCACGGATGATCATTTTTCCGCCGACTACCTTTCTGCCGAAGACCTGCTCCTGCCCTTTCATCAGGCGGATCAGAATCTCAACGGCCTGTCTGGACATTTCATCCATATCTACATCCATCGTGGTAAGTTTGGGAAGTGCATACGCTCCCGGCACATAATTGTCAAAACCAACTACCGAAATATCCTCCGGCACCCGGTATCCCATTTCATACAGCTGCTCGATCAGAGTATACGCTGTCTCATCACAATTGCACACAAACGCTGTCGGCATATCCGGGCGTTCGGGCAAACGGAATGGTATGCCAAGACCATCCTTTCCTCTGTCAGAGATGATCCTTTTTTCATCCTGCTTAAGTCCATGCTCCACCAGTGCCCGGTAATAACCGAGATAGCGATCCATAATACTAGGCGTTGCGTCAATACTGCCCAGAAACGCAAATCTTGTGTGCCCCAGCCCGATCAGGTATTCTGTCAAAAGATAAGAACCATAAACATTATCCGAAATGACGCTCGGTACTTCCAGGTTTTTGTCGTAAAAATCCAGATACACGAGCGGAGTACGGGATTCCCGAATGAGCTTCAGATACTCCTCCTGTACCTTGCCGATCACAATCAATCCATCCATCCGCATCTCAGAAATGACATTCGGCATCTGCATTTTTTCCAGCATCTGCGGCGTGATCATTTCCAGCAGTACCGAGTAATGGAAACGGGAAAGCTGCACAACCACGCTGTGGTAGAGCCGCATATAAAAAGAAAGCGCCGTAGAATTGTCGTCGGTAAAATGCTCCTCCATCAGAACGCCGATCCGATAATTTCTTCCCTTTCGGAATGAGCTCGCGTCCATGCTGTAGTGGTAGCCCATCTCATCTGCGGTTTCCTTGATCAGAGTACGGAGTTCACTGCCCACGCCGTCCTTATCGCCGAGCGCCTTGGAGACAGTAACTGTACTCACGCCCACCTTCGCCGCAATATCACGCATTGTAATCGTTTTAGCCATACATTTTTTCTCCTGTAGGGAAGGTTATCTGTTCCGCTTTTTCAAGATATGTAAAAATCTATACTAAACTTCTTCTAAAAACTTTTTTTAAAACCGCCCGGTTCCGAACCGAAGCCGGGCGGTCTGCGTTCTTAATCAGCGTCATAGCAGGTTCCTGCATTCACAGCAATCTGACAAAGAGCCGCCCCGCAAATCTCTGACACAGACAATGTCCCGATTCCCACATAAAATCACAGACATACCGTCCTGTCACCCGCAAGGCGATGCTGCATGCGGCGGCTCTCCGGATCCCGGCAAGCTGCAGCAACCGCATCATTCGTCAATCATCAGCCATAGAACGCGTCCAGAGCATCCTGCACGGTCTGCTTCCAGGTCTCCTGGAACTGAGACGCCGTCATGGTGCCGTCAAGCAGTACTGTCCAATCCCATTCGAGGCTCAGCGCGTTCCAGAGGTCAAAGCCGCCTCTCTCGCCTAAATCTTCCATTACCGCATAGTTTTCTTCCGTAATCGCACAGTCTTCCCACCAGGTCAGGTCTCCGTCACGTACATCAGTGTCGTCATGATACCAGTTCGCCCATGCTTCAAAGACTTCGTACACGAATTCCGGATCCTCTACGCCGGCCGGAATCATCCATGCGTTGCCGGAGGAGACATTCTTGGTAAAGTTGGTCTCCTGATCGCCGCTCGGGCCAACCGGGAACTGTACCCAGGTAACATCAAAATCAAGCGCGTAGTCTTCATTCTGAGAAGAGATCCATGCCGCGTCGATCCAGAATGCCACATTGCCGTCCAGATAGTTGTTCATATTGGAATCGAAATCATCCGCATCCCACGGTACCGCTACGTTATCAACATTGTACATATTGTAGATAAAGTCAAGGACTTCGGTCACTTCCGCGCTGGAGAGGTTCTCGGTATCACTCATCGCGATTCCGGTGCCGTTGCTCATCAGCATCAGGTAGATCAGGAAATCATAGCGGGAGCCATAGCCATACTGATCAATCACGCCGTCGCCATCCGTATCCTGGGTCAGAGCGATCATGTACTCTCTCCACTTATCCCAGGTCCACTCACCTCTCTCATAGAGGTCGTTCGGGGACTCCAGACCAGCCGCGTCCAGGATCTGCTGGTTGTATGCAAGCATATAGGTATTCGCAAGAAGCATTTCTCCGCTGTTGGTCTGGAACAGATATACGCCATTGTCCGTTCCGATATCTACCTGTGAAAAGATCTCCTGATCGCTTAAAACGCTCGCGTCCTCAGAAAGAACTTCCTCGAGGTTCGTCGCGAAGCCGTTCAAAGCCGCAGGAATACCGAAGCTTAAGTCTACCTCATAGATATCGCAGTCCGGTGTGCCCGCAAGTACGGAAGTATTGATGGATTCCTGTACGCCGCTCCAGGTCAGGTTCACGAACTCGATCGTCACATTGTATGTCTCTTCTACTTCCGCAACCACGTCGAAGTGCATCTGCGCAAGCTCCTCATCCGAAACGCTTGGATCATCATAGATATCCGTATTGGTGCTGTCATAAAAGTGATCATACCAGGTACCAATCTTGATCGTTCTGGTCTCAGAATCCGATGCGCTTGAGGTAATGCTGGCCATACCGACGGTCATCGTCGCGCACAGAGCCAGTGCAAGGGCCTTTTTCATTTTCATTTTGTAATTCCTCCTTTTCATGTCTTCAATTGGGGATTTGCGCAGCAAATCCAGGATAAAACCGCACATTGCCGTCCGGCAATTTTCCGTGCACGGCTTTTCCAGTTCGACATCAGATCGTTTTTTTCATACTGCTTTCTCTGTTCTCCTTCGGGCCGGACGGCGCCTTCCACATGGCTGCCATCCGGACGAATGTACTCCTTTATGCGATTCTCCGCTGCGCGGCTATATCCTGTCAGCCCGCCGTGCCAACCGTAATGCTGTAAACCTCCCATGCGCCGGAAGCTTCACACTGCATTCTCGCGCCCCAGGTGCTTACGTCATCACCGCAGATTTCCGCAAGCTGCTCATACGTGATCTGGCAGGTGCTGCCGTTGTATACACCTGAAAGGCTGCCGCTGCCGTCGAGATTACCTACGCCTACGCGCATCCAGCCCGCTTCCGCATCCGGCATTACGATCCAGATGTCGCCATTCTCACTCGTGTAGGTGATGGTCACAACTGCGCCCGGAACGAGTGCGTCAATGATCTCCTGCGGCATCTCAAAGCCGTCCTGAGACCAGCCGTCGCCGCTCGTCGCAAAGCCCTCAAAATTCACAGCACCCTTTACTGCTTTCATTTCCGCAGCCGTGCCGACCTTCACGCTGTATACTTCCCATGCCCCGGAAGCCTCGCACTGCATTCTCGCGCCCCAGGTGCTCACATCGTCGCCGCATACCGCCGCGATCTGCTCATAAGTGATATAGCAGGTGCTGCCGTCATACACACCCGAATCACTGCCGCTGCCGTCCCAGTCGCCTACGCCTACGCGCATCCAGCCTGCTTCCGCATCCGGCATCACGATCCAGATCTCGCCGTTCTCACTTGTGTAAGTAATTTCTACTACGGAGCCCGGTACCAGTGCGTCGATGATTTCCTGCGGCATATCGAAGCCATCCTGAGACCAGCCATCGCCGCTTGTCGCAAAGCCTTCAAATTCAACCGCGTCCTGCGCAACAATCGCGTTGGAAGCCGTACCAACCTTGATGCTGTATACTTCCCATGTTCCGGAAGCCTCACACTGCATTCTTGCGCCCCAGGTGCTGACATCATCGCCGCATACCGCCGCGATCTGCTCATAGGTAATCTGCGCGATGTTTGCGGAACCATTGTAGTACGCATCGTCGCTGCCGCTGCCGTCATAGTCGCCCTGCGCTACGCGCATCCAGCCCGCTTCCGCATCCGGCATCACGATCCAGATATCGCCGTTCTCGCTGGAGTAGGTGATCTCTACTACAGATCCCGGTACCAGAGCATCAATGATCTCCTGCGGCATATCGAAGCCGTCCTGTGACCAGCCGTCGCCGCTTGTCGCAAAACCTTCAAACTCTACCGCGTTCGATACCGCGAACAGGTTCGAGCGGTCTTCGGAAGCTGCCGAAACGTATTCCGCAGTAGTGTCCGCAGTCAGAACATTGCCGTCCGCGTCAAGGAACGTAATATCATCGATGTAAAGCGTCGCCGCATCGTCGCCCTTGTAATCCTTGCCCGTATCTACCTCAAGCGATACTACAATGTAGCTGCCCTCTGTAAAAGTCAGTCCGTCTTCCGGATCTACCGTATAGCTGATGGTCTTCGGGTTGCCGTTTTCCAGATAAATGGACCAGTCCGCATAATCCTTCGACAAATCCTCGCCGAGGAACGCGTAAATGCATCCAGACGCAGAATAGAAGGTCCCGCCCGGGTTCGTGATGCCGACCGTCATCTGCACCGTGGAGAGCTGGGAAATCTGATCTCCCAAAAGAGCATCCGCCTGGATGGCTACATACTTGACACTTGCATCCGATGCTACCTCAAGTGCTGTCGAACCATTGTAATCCACCAGAGACAGAGTCGCGTCCGCTGCTGCACTGTTGATCGTCTTGTCGTTGCCGACAAAGCCATACAGACCGTCCTCGAAGTCGATGCTCACAGCACTTGCCTCTTCCGCGTACGCAGCGCCGCCGGAAAGGCCGAGTACCATTGCCGCCGTCATGGACAGCGCGATGAGTTTTCTTGCTTTCATCTCTTTTCCTCCTTGAAAGAAAATTTAGTGTAACTGTTGCACAGTTACAAAACAGAAATGTTTGTAACGATTCAGTACCGTACTTCGCACTTGCTGCGAAAACACTGAACAGTTACGATTTGTAAGCAGCCCCGTCTCCTACCCGACGATACCGCTTCGTTCCACTCCCTCTATAAACTGCTTCTGCAGCAGAACATAGATGATGATCACCGGGATCATGACCAGTACAACGCCCGCGTCCAGATACAGCTCCAGGATGCTCGGGTCGTAGATCTTTTCCACGTTTGAGATGGACGCCTCAATTGTGGAAATCTTTTTGCTGATCACGATGTTGTCACTGATCAGAAACAGCTTGGCATAGAACGTATCGTTATACTGCCATACCAGAGAGAAGATTGCCACAGTTACAACAGAGGGCAGCGCATTTATGAGCATGATACGAAAATACGTGTACCATATCCCGCAGCCGTCCACGAGCGCCGCTTCTTCGATCTCCTTCGGAAGCCCGCGGAAGAACTGATTGAAAATATAAATGTACAGCCCTGACCTTAAGCCGCACCCGAATGCCGTCATGATATACATCGGTATGGGGGTGGACAAAAGATTGACAGCAGACCCCGTGACTGCTTTTATAATTCCAAAGATATCAAATTTCGCGAATGTCATGTACAGCGGAAGCATGATCGTGTTGGTAGGGATGACGATCATAAGCACCACACAGCCGAACAGGACACTTTTAAATGGAAAATTGAATCTTGCGAATCCATAGCCGACCATCGAGCAGATAAACACCTGAATCACCATCAGAGTCAGAGAGTAGATCATGGTATTCTTCATTGTGGTCGCGTATTTCAGATACTGGAAAGCCAGCTTATAGCGTTCCAGTGTCGGTTCCTGAGGAATCAGGTACACCATCGGGCTGTAGTAGTCCGAATTGGAGAAAAAAGAACTGCTGATGATGCCCAGCACCGGTCCGAGGATCACATAGCTGACACCGATGATGAGGATCCACTTAAACACAGCCAGGACGAACTTCTTCAGATTGACCGCCCAGCGCGTCATATCATTGACGAACTGCGCGTCCTGCGTGAAGCCCCGAACGAACGAAGATCCGGGAAACGATTTCTTTGCGGATTTTGCGCCCGTCTTATTTCCTGTTTTCGCTTTTGCACTCGCGCTCATGTCTTCTTCCTCCTTTATATGTCCTGCATCGCTCTTTGATGCAGGACGCAGGCCCCGTCCCCTCGCCGGGTGGCATCCTGCCCATCAGGCAGGATAATTCGCGCAGCAGCGCGACTTTCAATGGCGGGGCTCTCCAGTCTTAATTATAGTAGAACGTCCGCTTCTGGATAAATCCGCAGACAAGCACGAGAATCAGACAGGTGATTGCTGTGGAGCACAGACTGAACACAGAGCTTAATCCGTAATTCATATCTGTAAAAGCGGTGGTATACGCCAGATCGACCACTTCCGAATTCGTGAAGCTGTCTACCACGGTGTAGACGACATTGGTGACAATGTGCGGCATGACCATCGGAAATGTGACCTTCCAGAAGGTCTCATACGCTGTCGCTCCCTCCATCTTCGCCACCTCATAGAATGAGGAAGGGATCGACTGGAGAGCCGCGATAAAGATGATGATCTGCACACCGGAAGCGTTGACAATATCGCTGATCCGCGACACTGCCCCGGACACATATTCGATCAGCACCTGCGGGATGCCGAGGGAGGAGAACATCTGGATGTAGTAGGCGATGCCCACTCCTCCGGATGCCTCCGCGGCCATCTCCGCGCTGGCGCTCGTGATACCGCCGCTCATCATGCTGCGCGCCAGATCCATCGCATCCACAATCGCGCCGGAGTTCAGGATCACCGGCAGGAAAAAGATGGCTCTCACAAGCGTCCTGCCCTTAAATTTCTGATTCAGCAGCATGGCCATGAACAGGCTGAAGAAGGTGATCAGAGGCACATCGATCAGCATATTGCCGATGGACGTCGTCAGCACCTGCTTATAGGAAGCATGGACACGGAACGCGTAGATAAAATTATCTAGGCCGACAAATTCCAGCGTATAGCCTCCGCCCGTGTTGACCGTCAGATCCGATAAGGAGAACTGAACGGACATTACAAGGCTTCTCGCGTAGAACCAGATAAAGCCGATCAGCCACGGCAGGATGAAAAGGAAGCCGACCATGCTTCGTTTTCTGGTAAGCGTCAGAAATTTCTTTTTCGTCTTCATCCTTCTCACACCCCTTCCACCGTGTAGCTTCTCGCCGGAACCGTCACCCCGTCAATGGTCTCATCCTTCGTGCCGGTATTCACATAGATCGTCACGCCGTTTGAGTATGTGACCGCCCGGACATTGCTGCTTAAGATCTCATGCTCCACCATTTCCGCGCCGTTCACATACTTCAGCGCATTGTTGACCTCTGTATAGACATACAGCGCATCGTCCGACCAGGTGCTGTACTCCGTCGAATAGAAGTAGTTCACGCTGGTATTTTTGATCTCACTGGACGACTGGTACGAGAACATATAGTGCGGGGAAGCGCCGTTCTCGACCAGACTCAGGATCATATCCGTCTCATCGCTGGTGTCGCTTAAGTTGATCACATCGCCCGAATAATCGATGTAGCCGTGAAGCAGCATCTCATAGAACGGAACGTCCTCGTCAATGATGTAATAATCATTGCCCGTCAGCGGCACATTGATGATGTCGTCCGCGTAGGCAAACGCATAGTCGTTCGCGTCATTCAGCAGGACATTCTTCCCGGTCTCCTCCACTTCTGAGAGAGAGCCGAGCACCACGTCAAGCGCTTCCTCACGGTCGATCACGTTCGTCCGCTTCTTGTCGGAATGCAGCTCGTTCGCAAGATCCCTTAAAGAAATACCGCTGATGTCATAGTTTTCTATCTTCGATGTAAACTTACTGATATAGCGCACCAGATACTTCGGAGAGATCAGCGCGTACAGATTGGAGTCATAGCCAAGTCCCGACGTCTGCCGCAGCGTGGTCGGATTTACCAGGCCGAAGTCCGCGATATAGCCGGAACCATAATACCGCGCGGACTCGTTGCTGAACGAATATCGTTTGCTGATCTCCGTAACCTTCTGGAACGCCACGTCCGCGTAGAACGTGCCTCCGGAAGAGGTAAGTGTCTCGCTTAAGGCTTCCAGGGACGATTTGCTGCCAAGCTTTGATGAAAGATTGATCTGATCCGCCACGCTGTGGTAATAACCTCCGTTCATCCAGCCCTGCAGGTTCATCACCTGATTCGTAATGCCGCTCGACGACAGGCTTTCCGATATCTCCGCAGCCTGATCAAAGGTCGTCATCGCGTAGATACCGTTGTACTGCGCCCCCAGGAAATACTTTGTCATCGTCACGCCGCCAAGGATGTCATAGTAGAACTTGATATCCTCCCCGGAAGCGTCCTCCTGCGCAGTCAGTACGCCTTCTTCAGTCAGACGGTTCCGATAATAGTTCGCGGCGCCGGAATAGGTTGCGTTCTCTTCTGTCAGCATCGTGTAACGGACAGTCAGGTTCGCGTCATAATACTCATCCTCCACGACCGGAAGATCCGCCTCATTGCCGGTCGTACCGAACATGGAGAGCTTCTCATTCCCCCGCAGGACAAACGTCGCGTACACGTAATTGTAGCTGTTGATCTTGCCGGAGACGCCCGCCGAGATATAAGCCAGCGACGCGCCGTCCTCAATGGTGGCAAAGATGCCCGACTCCTCCTTGCGGAACAGTCCGAAGAGCGCCATCTTCGCGTCCTCCGTATTTTCCATCACGGTGTATTCCGCCATCAGCGGGTCGATGCTGTACACATACTCCGAATAGTTGGAGACCGACGTCCCGTTCTTTCCGTTATTGAAATAGATCAGCGATCCGGAGCCGTTCGGCACCAGCATGTAGCCGTCCTCTTCCGTCCCCGCCGCGCCGAAATACCGGAGCATCTGAATGCGGTAAATGGTACCGCCTCCGTTCTCCACGACCTGACTCATTGGGATCGTCACTTCAACGCCGTCGTCGACCAGACGATATTCCAGCGGAATCTCAAAGGAGATCGGTACCGCGCCCTCAATGCCGGAGCCTTCCATCTCACGGAGATAATCCTCCTCCGTAAATCCGGCCTCCTCAAAGTAATTATTCAGCTTGCGGAGCTGGGAAGCACCTTTCTTCGCGGATTCCAGCAGCTCCAGATAACCATCCGCCAGGCCGCTTGTCGTGCCCTCCGTGTATTTTTTTGCCACCTGCTTTGCGTCATCCTCGGAGAGGTTCGACATGACCTCATTCAATGTTTCCTCACTGATGTACTCCGGCACAATGCCCGTTGATGCCGTCATATCGCCGAGCGTGTAAATGAAACGGATTCCATCTTCAATCGCCTCGACCTCCAGTTGTCCCAGCGATGTGCTGTAGCTGTAGGAATCATAGGTGCCCGTGGTTCGCGAGGTATTATAATAGTCTACGATCAGCTGCGACCTCATATAATTCTTATTCGTCTCGTTCGCAACCGTATCATCATCCAAATCCACCGGGTTCGAATATGTAATCTCGCCGCTGCGCTTATCCACGATCGCGACCTCGCCGCTCTCCGTGTCCGCGTAAAGCTTAAAATTATCATTTTCCGCCGCCAGCGCCATGCCGTCTACATCGCTTTCCTCCTCGGAGAGCTTCACAAACTCCGTCCCTTCCTCATACTCGTAGGTCGTCAGGTAGTCCCGGTATACATTGTAGGAATAGTAATGAAAATACCACCACCCCAGCAGGGAAACCGCCGTAATCAGGACGATTCCGATCAGCACGAGAAGGATTTTTCTGCTTTTACTCATTTTTTCTCCTCCTATGTCCCGATTTGCCACGCAAATCGAGGATGCAGGCCGCGCTCTCATCGCCGACAGGCGATTTCAATTGCGCGGCTTTATGTCCTGAAAATCAGTTCCTGATAGATGCTGTACAAAAAGCTGTACACCTGATTGATCAGATCCGCTACCAGCAGGATCAGAAAAATGATGATCAGCATGGCCAGAAACGTCAGCAAAATTGTGAGCAGTGTCTTACCCAGCGTAAAGTTCTGCACCGTCATGATTCCCATCAGGATCATGATCAGCCCGTAGGCAACACCAATCGCGAGGATCATCCAGTAGAATGCCTGCTCTCCGTCCGCCACAAACTGACTGACAATGGTCGCCAGATTGAAACAGAAGATCATCGGGGTCATCCCGTAGCCGATCGCGATGGCAATATCCTTCATTCTGCCCTCGCCTTCCATCAGACAGGTGATCGACCAGTTGCTCACACAGAACAGCAGATACAGAAGCAGTACCGCGCCAAGCTCTGTCAGACTGTTCACCGACCTCGGATCCGTATCATTGACCACAAAGCTTGCCAGCAGGCGGTTTGCAGAAAAGCTGAAGGAAAACAGAATCACCAGCACAACAGCGATCGGCACGCTTCCCCGTCCGCGGTGGCGGATCTCATAATAGGCGTCCATCGGGTGGTTCACCGTATAAAAAGCGTATTTCCATTTTTCCTTTGAAAATAAACTGTTCATTTACGCGAGCCCCCCTTCTGTTGATTTCGGTTTCTTCGTATCCTTCCGTCTTTTCAGCACCTGTTTGATGATAATCCAGAGCACGATCACCGCCACAATCGCCGTAAGTACGTATCCGACATTTTCCGTCAGGATCTCGTTCCGGTAGCGCTTCCAGGCGATGGAATAATATTTCTGGTTCATGCCGAGCTTTAAGTATTTCATCGCCAGCTGATTTTCACCGGCTGTCAGGTAGGCTTTGCCGATACCGGTATTCGCCAGCTCGTTATTTTCATCAAGCTCAAGCACCCGCTCCCAGAGCTCCACAGCCTGCGTCTCATCGCCGTCATAACGGAGTCCGGTCGCCTCGTTGATCAGGGAACCGTACTCTGTCGCCGAGAAAATCATAATCGAGCCGTAGTAGGCATCGAGGATAATCAGATTGCCTTCGCATTCATCAATCGCGATCGGTGTGTTAAATGTCCCCTCCTGCGTTCCGAGTCCGCCGAAAATATAGAGCAGGTTGCCCTCACGGTCATAGGTAAAGATACGCCCGCGCTTGCGGTCCAGCACCGAATAAATGCCTTTCCCGCGGTAGGTCACATCCGTAAACTCCGAAGGCCCTGCGTAGGTGCCGTAGGTGCCGGTCGTCAGGTCGCCGCCGACGTTGCCGTTTTCGCCCTTCTGAATGACGTCCTCGCCGCTCGGATTCAGACGCCGCACGCCCTGCTCTCCGTCCGAATCGATATTCGACGCGTAGACAAAGCCGTCTTCATCGACGTCAATCCCGGTAAACTCCGTCGGGATGTAGAGCTGCTGGTTCGCGCGCTCCTCCTTGCTCGCCAGCCGCCTCCAGAATTTTTCCCACAGCGTGATCTTTACTTCAATGGTTCCGAAATATCCGATAAAAGAGCCCTCGCTGTCGAAGACCAGAATGCCCTCGAACGCGTTCTGGCAGATCACGTAAACCCGGTCCGCGTAGTCGACCGCCACCTTCAGAGGGGTAAAAACAAATCCATCCTCCAGGATGTTCGACTGCGGGTTATCCACAATCTTGACAAATTCCCCGTCCAGTGTCAGCACAACGATGCGGCTGTTGTTGGAGTCCGCTACATAAAGTTCTTCGTTTTCCGATACGAACACGCCGTACGGTGCGCTGAACGTATCCTCTTCTCCGTCGCGGTCAAAGGTTTCAATCACCTGCAGAACCTCGTCCATGTCGGAATTGAGAACCACGATGCGGTTATTCCCGGTGTCCGCCACATAGACCAGTCCCGCGTCAGACACGTAGAGATCCTGCGGCTCAGCAAAATTGCCGATACCGAGTGTATCTCCGGTCACGGAGCCGGCCGGCACATAGGGCGCCGGGGTATATACGATGTCATTCCAGTACGTATAATTGTAGGAATCATACGGAAGCTCGTCCGCCAGCGCCTGTAAAGGTACCAGAGCGAGGATCAGCAATGCGGTCATCAGAGAAAGAATTCTTTTCTGAAAGCCGCGCCGCGGGCGGGATGTACTGTTCTGTTTCTTTATTTCTCTCATTCCATCCCCTCCCGTTATTCTTTCATACCGGATGTCGTCATCGTCTCCAGTACGTTGCTCTGGCAGATCAGGAAGAACGTGATCGGCACGATGGCGATGATAAAGGTCACCGCGGCCGCCGCGCCCGCTCTCGCTGTCCCGCCTGCCGAAATCTGCTGCAGCGCGTACTGCAGAGGCTTCAGTTCCTCGTTGCGCAGGAACAGGCTTCCGGTATTGCCCCACATCTGCTGGAACTGGAAAATTGCCAGGGTCAGCCACGCAGGCTTTACGTTCGGCATCACGATGCTCCAGAAGATCCTCCACTCGCTCGCGCCGTCAAGCCGGGCAGATTCCAGCAGCGCGTCCGGTATCTGTTCCATGAACTGTTTCATCAGATAGAGGCCCATGCCGTAGGAGAACGCCGGTAAGATCAGCGCCGCGTAAGTGTTGTTGATATGCAGCCAGCTGATGATCAGGTACTGCGGCACCTGGGTCACCTGCCAGGAAAACATCATCGAGAGCACAACCATGTTGAACAGGATTGCCTTGCCTGGAAAATTATGCTTTGCCAGCGGGTAGGCAGCCAGGGAGGCGAAGATCACATGTCCGACCATACCTCCGCCGGTAATGATGATCGTATTCAGTATGTACCGCGAAAACGGCACCCAGGAATCGTTCATGATCACGAACAGATCCGTGAAGTTATCCAGCGACGGGTTGCGCACAAAAATCTTAGGCGGATACTGGAACAGCTCATCCAGCGGCTTTAACGCGTTGTTCACGATCATTACCAGCGGCAGCGCCATAAACACGCCGCAGATCGCCATGATCACGAACAGCAACGAATTGCCCGCCATCGACCGGTTCAGCTTTTTCTCTCTCGGCCGCTTCCAGAAAGGAATCTTCCGCAGATTTTTCCTGAGGGCGGCCTCTTCGGATGTTTTTGCTCTGCTCATTCGCCTACCCTCCTTAATATTCTCTGTACCAGCTGGTTCGTGCCGACCATCAGCAGGAAGAGCACAGTCGCGATCGCGGAGGCATAGCCCATCTCAAATCGCGTCGACCCGTAATCCAGAAGGTGTGTGACCACTGTCGCGCCCGCATAGTTGACGGAGGGGTTGCCGGCGAGCTGGACGGAAATATCCGCCACCGCGAAGGACTGCGTGATCTGCATGACCGCACCGAACATCAGCTGCGGCTTCATCGCCGGGAGCGTCACATACCAGAGCTCCTGCCAGCGGTTCTTGATACCGTCAAGCGCCGCCGCCTCATAAAGGTTCTTATCCACAGTCTGCAGACCGGCGATGAACGACAGGAAGCCGGTACCTAAGGATAACCACAGCTGGACGACGATCAGCATCGGCAGGACATATTTTTCCGTTTTCATCCAGCTGATGGCTTCATCGATAATGCCGATCCTCAGCAGGATACCATTCAGGTAACCGTAGCGGTCGCCGGTCAGGATCAGGCTCCAGACCATGTAGGCGTTGCCGCAGATACTTGGTGCGTAGAAAATCAGAGTCAGGAACGTGCGGAGCGGTCCTTTGAAGTCATTGATGATCCACGCAAACAGAAGACACAGCAAATAGCTGACCGGCCCCGTGATCACTGCGAAAATCAAAGTATTCTTCAGGGCGATCATGAAAATATCGTCCTCCAGAAACAGCTTGATGTAGTTGTTCCAGCCATTGAATGTCGGCATCTCCAGCATATTAAAATACGTAAAGCTGAAGAAAACAGACATCAGCACCGGCACTACCGTAAAGAGGAAAAACAGGATAAAAAACGGCGCCAGCATCGCGTAGCAGGTCTTATTCTTTTTGATCTGGTAGCGAAGCGTCTTCTGCCTGGCTGCGATCTCAGCGGCACTCATCGTAGCTGCTGCTCCCGCATCTTTCTTTCTGCTCATACTCTCGAACTCCTTCCCATACGTTATCTCCCGCGCAAAGCCCATCCGAACAAAGAGAGAATTTCGCCGGCCCTGCTCCATTCGTCCCGCCAGCCGCATCCGGCCGGCAGGGCGCGTATTTTATTCAGCCACCGCAAGTCCCAGCTCGGTGCGCTTGTAGGTAATCTCCGCGTTGATGTACAGTACCTTGTCCATCAGCTCCTCACGCGGCGAGGCCGTATCCAGATTGGTAACCACCGTATAGAACGCGTTGTACACATTTCGCCAGGAATAGTAACCGCCCGGCACCTGCGGGATACCGTCCACCCACTCGAACGCAGCCTCCAGCGCTTCCATATCATCCACCGGCCATGCCATATTTTCAAACGCCTCCAGGTTCGCAGTCGGCACTCGCGCCGCTGAGCCCATCAGGCTCTCCATTTCCCGTCCGTACTGTGTCTGAACCTCTGTCGAGCTCCACCATTTCAGGAATTCCCAGCATTCCTCTGGATAGTCCGTGCTTGCCATGATCATGCTCGCAAGTCCGGTGCAGGCCACACTGTGGTCGACCGTCCCGTCCTCCTGCACCGTGCCCGGAATCTGTGTGAAGCTCCAGAGGCCGTCGATATCCGGCGCGGATACTACAAGGTTGTTGTATACCGTATAATCTGCAATGATGATCGGGCACTCACCGGTACGGAACCGCTCCTCCACGCTCGTCTCATAATCCAGGCCATAATCGGTATAGTACTCACAGAATTCCTTGAAAATATTGACTGCCGTATCGGAATCCAGCGCCGAAGTCATGCCGTCCTCCGTGTAATACGAGCCGCCGCTCTGGTAAAGCAGTGAGGCAAACAGCTGCTCGGTCGGCAGCATGCCGAATTCCATCTGGTTCTGCGCAAGCACGGTCATCACGACCTTCACATCATCCCAGGTCTCGGGTACTTCCAGCCCCAGCTCCTCCAGAATATCTTTCCGATAGAACATCACAGGGAATGTGGTCGTCTCCGGCAGCGCGTAGGTCGCGCCCTCGAACTGAAGCGCCTCCATCGCCGCATCGGAGAATCGCTCCGTCACCTCCTCCAGATCATCGAACTGGGAAAGATCCAGCACGGCGTTACGAATACCATAGTTGACCGGCGTATCATTGCCCGTATTTAAGACTGCCCCGGCGATGCCATTCGTATTCGCGACCTGAATCGCTACGTCAGGGCCTTCCCCGGCAAGCTCCGCCTTTAAGAGCGTACTCATATCGACCAATTGGACGTTTACATTGATATTGTTTTCACTCGTAAATGTCTCATCGATCATCGACTTGATGACATTCGCCTGGTCGCGGCCGGTACCGATCCAGAGCGTGATCGTCACACCATCGTCCGAAGCCTCCGCCACGTTGCCGATCTGATTGTAGTCAATGACGAACGAATAGTACAGGCGGCTGCACTCATAGGTAATCCGATCAAGGATCGAGGTGTTCTCATACGCAATGGTCTGATCCGCGGAATAAATATTGATACGGTCGATCGCCAGCGGCTGCTCGATCACCTGTGTGATCCAGTTGCCGCAGGCGCGGACATTCGTCTTATAGGAGCTGATCGTGCGCACGAAATATTCCGGATCCTTAATCAGATCGTTCAGCTGGTCACGCATTGTGATCAGAACCGTCTCCTTATCGGATTTATCCCCGATCAGCGCTTCGAGCGCCTCAATCGCCGCGTCAAGCTGATCGCGAACTGCCGTGAGCTCATCGACAAGACCCGGCAGCGTACTCTCGATCTGATAATCACGGTAGGTATCCGGCGACACGCCCGTAATCTTGATAATCTCACGGTAAATGCTGTTCAGCTGCGTCACACAGTCCTGCACCTCGCTGATGATATCGGAGAACCCGCCCAGCACCACTTCCATGCGGATCGTGTGATGCCCCGCCTCCAGATAAAAGGAATATGCGTTCCCGTCGTCATCCGAGAGCACATCCTCCCGCCAGCTGGAGCTGTAGGTGAAACCGTAGGCTTCCATCTCCTCAAACGGCACCTCGCCGTCGATTGTGATCCGGCGCGACACATAGATACCTCGCACCGTATTCTGCGCGTCATAGAGGGAAATGTTGTAATATCCGCTCTCCGGCACGTCAAAATCCCATTCAATCCACTGCCCGACCAGCCGCCAGGAATTGCCGCCGATCGTATTGTTCAGCAGCTCCTTCGCACTCGACGGAGATACCGACGGGGAAGACTGATCCTGGATCGGATAAAGCATCTGGGAGGAGCTCTTCGTCGCGTTCTCCCCCTCGATGGTAATGCTGACGCCCGATGTATTTTCGGCTCCGGCCGCATCCTGCTCCGCCTTTACTTCTTCATAAGAAGCGGTTTCCTCTGCCATACAGAACGTGATGGAGTTTATCACCATCGGTTCCCGCTCGGAGAGCAGAGAAATCGTGTGCTCCCCTTCGGTCAGATACACGGTCAGCGGGGATGTGATATAGCCGTCGCTGTCATAGACATAGCTGCTGATCCATTCCGGCGCCTCGGTCATGCCCGGCTTGTTGTCGTTGCCCTGATTGTCCTTGCCCCAGTCATAGGTCGCGGAGCCGCTCTCATCTGTATCGCCTGCTTCCACATCGTACATCCATACGCGGTTGAACGAAATCAGCGCCAGTTCCTCATACGGCAGTTCGCCGTCAATAAAGATCGCACGCTCAATCGAAGAGCCTTTTCCTTCTACCGGATAATAATTCAGCAGAATGCTGTAAAAGCCTTCTTCTTCCACGGTAAACGTAAACTCCGCAAGCGAATCCTCGCTGGTGTATACGCTGTCCCCCTCAAGGCCTTCATAATCGGTATAAATCACAGGATCCACGGTCTCATCCGACTCATCGTAGCGTTCCAGATCCTCTGCGGTCACGACAATCTCCGTATCCGGATAGACCTCATCATACGATGCCAGATATTCCTTGTAATCCGGAATGGAATCGTCCACTGTATAAGTACTCACGATCTCATCGAACTCATCCATCGTCATATTCGTCGCCGCGGTGTTGATCGCCGTCATCGATGAGAAAACCAGCACGCCGACCAGCAGATGAAGCAGCGTGGACAGTCTGCGGTTCTTAACAACTGTCACAGGCCGAACGCACCTTCCGGGAACTGCCGCGGATACATTGCGTCTTCGTTTGTCAGAAACTGCCATTGTAGATGCCATCTTTCACGTTTCCTTTCCCTGTATTTCCTGTCACAGATTCGTCACGCGAATCTGTGACGTGGGCCTCATGCTTCGTAACTGTTCCGTATCCTCACAGTTACCATGCTACAGATTTTTCTCCGGTCCATCCCTCTGCGCAGACTGCCGTCCTGCGGAAAATAATCCTTTTTTCATACGCAGCCCCCTACCCACTTTGCCTTTTTGCATATTGTCCTTTTTGTCATTTTCCTTCTCCGGCTTCCCGGTATCATAATACCAGGCATCTTCCTGCCCTTCCTCCGGCTTCGGCATATAGGCGAGCAGCGCCTGCTCCATCAGAAAGGTAATCCCCAGACACCAGAGCCCCGGTACGAACAGGATGCACGGCATCGGGAGAATATAAAACTGCAGCCAGGCAATCCCTGCCGTTCCCGCCGCGATCACAACCGTATATGGAAAAAAGCGGATGCACATCAGAAACGCCAGCTTCCAGCAGTTTGTGAGCTTCATCTCGAACCTTGAAAGTACCGGAAATACATACACGGCCACGGCTGCGCTGATCAGCATCAGCACATTGTAAACCACCGTCATATGCGGCCGCTCATTCACCTGTGAATATCTTCTTCCTATATATAAAAGTCCAAACCACACCGCAAGCTCCAGCACCAGCAGAATTCCTTTTTTCATCGTCCGCTTCATGGAGCCGAAATACTCTCCAAGGACCGTCCCGCGCTCCCTGCGGATGCTCTTGATCGTCGCATAATAAAACGACGTAAGTGCGGAACCAATGGTGACAATCGGAATGCAGCTGATTAAAAAAACAATATTGAGAAGAATCAGTTCCCCGGCTCTGCGCAGGAGCTCCATCACCTTTCCGTCCCAGGAAAAAAAGTCGTCCAGCTTTTTCCTCATATGCTTACAGCCTCGCTCTCTTAGCCGTGCAAAGTTGCTGCTTATCTCCTGACATAACTCCACGCCGACCACTGCCCGCCAGCCACTAACCACCAGCCGCTAACCACTATTCATTAACCACCAGTCGCCAACCATTACCCACTAACCACTATCCACCAGCCACTATCCACTAACCACTAATCACTAACCACTAACCACTAATCACTAACCACTAACCACTAATCACTAACCACTAACCACTAATCACTATCCACCAATCACTATCCACTAATCACGAATCGTGTACGTCGTCAGATCCGGCAGCTCATCCAGCGTGATCACCACATCGCTCTCATATGCTTTCACCAGCATCTCGCTTTCCGTATACGTGTCATTGTATGCGTAAATAGCCATGCTCTTCGCGACAAACTCGCCGCCCCAGGTACACCAGAATCCCCACATGGCGCCGTCGCGCACGGCCAGCTCCGGATCAAACACACATCCGTTCTCAGAAAGCACAACCATCTTCGCCGGGCTGGTATAATTCACTGCCTGCAGGTAGGTATCCACCTGCGAGGTGTATACCCGCTCGCCCGGATAAATATCTTCGCCGATGATATCCACATATTCATCCCCCGGATACCAGTCGGCATCCTGTCCGTTCCACACCCAGATCAGATTGTTCAGGCCATAGACGTCCGTCAGCTGTTCATAGAGCAGAATATAGAGCTGCTTATACGCCTCCGCCCCCGACGCGCCCCACCAGAACCAGCCTCCGCTCGCCTCATGAAGCGGTCTCCACAGCACCGGCACGCCCGCATCCTGCAGGATCAGAAGCTGTTCGGCAATCGCCGCAATGTCCTCCAGCAGCAGCTGATACCCTTCCTCATCCTCGCCGTTCATGATCGCCGCGAGATCAATGTTCGTGCCTTCCACGTAAAAGCCATTGTACCATTCACTGGTCAGATACTTCGACGGCGCGTTCCAGTGCCAGCAGAAGGTAACAATGCCTCCGTTCTCCCAGAACTGAATCGCGTATTCGGTTGCGTTGGAAGTACTTCCGTTCTCTGCCCGCGAAGGGGAATATTCAATGAAATCAAGTCCAAGAATCGCCGGATATTTCCCGGTCTCCCGGTAAACGACCGTAAATTCCTTTCCGTACTGCCCGTTCTCCGAGTACTGTCCGGAAAGAATCGAGCTGCCATAGTTGTCCGCCAGGTAGCTCATGAGACGCTTTGCGTTGTCCGTCGCGTTCTCATTCACAAGTGTCGCGGACACATCATAAATAGAAGTGTCAAGGGCTTCCGACGGGGTAACCTCCAGACGGTCCAGAACCACCCAGCCCCAATATTCCGAATAGGTAACCTCGTGCGCTCCCGCACTCAGGTACGCGCGCTTCATAACCGAATCCGAAAAGGATTCCTCCTCAATGGCGACCGTGCCCAGATTCTCCCCGTCCACAATCACATAATTCTCTTTATAGCCGCCCATACTCGCGCTGACAAAATTCAGGTCATAAAAACCATCGGTGTCCACCGAAATTGTGAACGTACAGGCATCCCCTTCTTCGGAAAACCCGGTCACGTAACCGGTACCTTCAAACCCCTCCGCCGAGGTATCCGTGTGTACATTTCCAATGCACAGGGCATCCTCCGCCTCATAAACCATACCGGAGGAAGAATCCGTCACGGCCGGCTCATCTGCCTCTGTGCTCACATCCTCTGCAGCCAACGCCGCCACCGGAAAAGACAAAAGCATCACCGCAGCCATACCCATCAATCCGAACAAACCCATTCTTTTCATCGCGCTCCCCGGCCTCAAACGGTTCCCGTTTTCTCTTATACCATTACCATGCACGTCACCGCACGCCAAACGCTCCGCATCGGTGCAAAACACGCATGCTTATGTTTTGCCCGTTTCGTTAGCTAACTTAATTAAGTAACAGTATAGTAAAAAGAAATCAGCCTGTCGTTATACTTTTGTGTAATTTATTGTTTTTTTGTGCGTTCTTTTGTCAACTTCGGCCATTTTTACAAAATATTTGTGTCTATTTTGTGAAATATTACTATCCAAAATCTTTGATGTTTCGAAGGTTTTCGGCTGTTTTTCGTCAGGAATTAGCTAACAAAAGTGAATTGCTTAAATTTATAAAAAAATAGACTTTGCTCCATAGATGTGTTATAATTTACTTGTAAATGAATCCTGTATGTTTATAAGGAAAACCGCGTATGCAAAATCGCCGTTCGGCGATGCGCGGCCTGCGTCCTGCATAAAAAGCGATGCAGGACATGATAAGGAAAGCCGCGCATGCAAAATCGCCGTTCGGCGATGCGCGGCCTGCGTCCTGCATAAAAAGCGATGC
>JAJQDT010000060.1:179459-230448 GCA_021202075.1 Lachnospiraceae bacterium
AGGACATGATAAGGAGGTGTTCTTATGCCAACGTCTGCAGAAGTAGTAGAAGCACTGGCACGCAAGCTTGAGCGAATTCGTGTGCTGAATGATTTAAAGGACTGTAAAACGCTGGAGGATTTTCAGGCGCTTGTTCAGAAATATGAAGTTCTATGCAACGACGATAAGAAATAACGAACGAGGCATTTAAATATGCAGATACCCGAATTGTTTCCTTCCATGCTGGAACGGGTTCTGGCAGAATATTCGGAAGGAACCATCTCAGATTTCATACCGGACTCTTACACGTCGCTGCCCGAGCTGCAGGAACATATGCTGTACCCTTGCGTGGGCGGCACGCGCCATCTTCATAATCCGGACTCTTTTGCGTTTCAGGATTTGGAATGCTATTTGTTTCTGTACACAAGTGGTGGACAGGGCGTGATCCAGTCCGAGGGCGACAGCCGAATGCTGGATACGGGCAGTCTTCTTTTCTGGGACTGCCGCGACTATCTTTTGCTGCGGCCGGTCACCGCGGACTGGACGGTACGGCTGCTCTTTTTTTCCGGTAACCTGGCGCATATCTATTATGAAGAAATCTGCAAGCTCTGCTTTCCGGTCTTTTCTTTTTCAGAGAAGTCCACAGCATTTGATAATCTCCGCAGGCTGACCGAATTCGGGCAGATCACCTCGCCTCACCATGCGATTGAAGCCAATCGGCTTCTGACAGACTTTTTATCGGATCTGCTTATAAATCTGCACGCCGGACAATTAGACAAAAAAGCCCCGCCCTCGTACCTTCAGAAAATCAGATCTCTGTTTGATACACAGTATCAGCAGGCTTACTCGATTGCGGATCTGGCTGATTCCTTTCAGATCAGCCGGTATCGTCTCAGCCGGGAATTTTCAGAACACTATGGGCTCTCCCCCGTTAAATACCTGAACAGCGTCCGGCTTTCACACGCCTGCTCCCTGCTTGAGACTACCAGTCTGCATGTGCACGAAATCTCATCCGCCGTCGGTTTTGACAGCGTCACCCACTTCATCCATCTGTTCAAGGCCAAAAACGGTATGACGCCCACCGCTTACCGGGATGGGTACCGCGCCTTCCGGGAAATTGATCATGAATAAAACACGTATGGATGACTGCGGCTTCGCGCCGCAGCCCACAGATACGGCATACCGCGATGAAACAGAAAAAGGAGAAGCCCCGGCATACACCCGGCTTCTCCTTTCGAATTCAAATCATGATTGATAATCGATACCGCTTCCTGCGTATCGCGCAGCGAATGCGGGATACTGTCCTGAACAGCTGCCTGTATTCTTTTCACGCAGGTATGTCTCAGGCTCCCAGCAGCCAGTTGTACATCTCCTCGTATTTCCGTGCGGAGCTGTACCAAGAGAAATCCACCGCCATTCCGCGGTCGATCATCTTGTTCCACTCGCGCTTCTTATTATGGTAGAGACTCATCGCGCGCTGGATCGTAAAATACATCTCGTGGGCATTGTAATTAGCGAAGCTGAACCCGGTGCCGGTGCCCTCGTACTCATTGTACGGCTCTACGGTATCCTTCAGGCCACCGGTCTCGCGAACAATCGGAATCGTGCCATAGCGAAGGCTGATAATCTGTGAGAGACCGCACGGCTCAAACAGCGACGGCATCAGGAACGCATCGCAGGCCGCATAAATCTTGTGGGAAAGCGCCTCTGAGTAGAAAATATTCGCGGACACCTTGCCCTGATATTTCCACGCAAAGTGGCGGAACATATTCTCATATTTTTCTTCGCCGGTGCCCAGAACCACAATCTGAATATCATTCTGGCACATCTCATCCATCATGTGCGCGATCAGGTCAAAGCCCTTCTGATCCGTCAGGCGGGAAACAATGCCAACCATGAAGCGCGAATCATTCTGCTCCAGTCCAAGTTCACGCTGCAGGGCTCGTTTATTCTTAATCTTTTCCTTGCGGAAATTCTTTGCAGTAAAATGATAGTCAATCAGCGGATCGGTCTCCGGATTCCACACATCGTAATCAATCCCGTTTACGATGCCGCGCAGGTCATTCGCACGCGCCCGCATCAGACCATCCAGGCGCTCGCCATAGAACGGCTGCTTGATCTCTTCCGCATAGGTGTCGCTCACGGTCGTGATCGCGTCCGCATATACAATACCGCCCTTCAGATAATTGGCGTCGCCATAGGCCTCCAGCTTATCCGGCGTAAAGTAATAGGCCGGCAGTCCTGTGATATCCCGCACCGTCTTCACATCCCAGACGCCTTGGAACTTCAGATTGTGAATCGTGATAACGGACTTAATGCCGCGATAGAAATCACCATCCTGGAACCGGTCCTTGAGCATGACCGGAATCAGGCCCGTCTCCCAGTCATGGCAGTGTACGATATCCGGCCGGAATCCGATCGACGGGAGCGCTGAGAGAGCCGCCTTTGAGAAAAACGCAAACTTCTCAATGTCCTGATAAATGTTCCCATATGGCTTCGGTCCGGAAAAATAATATTCATTATCAATAAAATAAAAGTGTACGCCGTCGAGCTCCAGATGTAAAATACCCACATACTGCGATCTCCACGCAAGATTCATATAGAAGTGTGTGACATACTCCAGCTTATTCTTCCACTCTTCCGCCATGCACTGGTATTTCGGAAGAATCACACGGCAGTCAAACTCTTCCTTATTGAAGCATTTGGGAAGAGAACCCGCTACATCCGCAAGACCGCCGGTCTTGATAAACGGCGCCGCCTCTGATGTGACAAATAAAATGTTTTTCATTTACTGACCCTCCAACTGCATTCGCTCAGAATTAACCTTTGAATTAACCTTTGAGTTAACCTTCTTCGCTTTGCTCTCAACAAATTTATATTGAAATTATAGAGCAAAATGCAAAAATTGTAAAGACACATCTTTTCATTTTCAAAAACGCATTCGGCACGCTTCCGAAGCCTCCCCTGTACGGGATGCAGTCGAATCATTCCACCAGGTGAATCAGTGCAATCACTTCCTGATATGCCGAAGTGATCTCATCAAAAGCCTCGCGGATCCCCTCGCTTCCTCCATTCCTGGTGATTTCCACCAGGACACAGGTTTTTTCAAAAAGCGGCTTCAGTCCAAGATTCGCGCTCACTCCCTTAAGAGTATGCGCCTGCCGGAAAATTGATTCCACATCTCCGCCGGATACTGCCTCCGAAAGCGCGGCATAAGTCGAATCCTCACAGAAACGCTTCAGAAACCGTTTTACAAACGCTTCACTGCCCGTCATCCGATCCAGTACCTCCGCGTAATCCTGTCCGATCCGGTTATAAAATTCGATTGTTGTCATCTTGTCTTCCTTCCTCTGTTCCATATGCGCCACTGTTCTGTTTCTTTATGTCCTGCGCCTCTTTCTTGCGCCGGCTTTGCGTCCCCGCACATGCTCCACGCGAAGCTGCAGGCTTCTGCTCCTGCACGGCATGGTCTCAAAATCATCCGCCCCCATGGAAAGAGCCTCCTCCTCAGCATCGGCATCCGCATCCCCGAGCAGAATGATCGGCACATTCCAGACCTTATTCTCCGTCTGCAGCGTTTCCCACAGCCTGCCCTCATTCTTCTTCGCGAGAGACAGACTCATCAGGATGACCGAGATGCGGTTGCCGAACATTCCAACTCCGGTCAGAGCCTCTTCCTCATTTGCGGCTTCCTCCACCTGAAAACTGCCGCGAAAGATGTCCGGAACCTCCCGGCGGACCAGATCATCCTCATCAATCAGGAAAAGGATCTCTTCCGGCGCCTCTTTTTCGTCTGCCGGGCCATTTTCAGAAACGATCTTCGCAACGCTGTGATTCGCAAGCAGCTTTTCCATCTCCTTCGGCTCCATCGGTTTTGCCAGATAATAACCCTGGACATAATCACAGTCCATCGCGTCCAGGCGTTCCATCTGTCTCTTTGTCTCAACCCCTTCCGCGACCACCTCGAACTTCAGGGAGTGCGCCAGGCCGATAATATAGCGCAGGATGCCGTCCTTTGCCGGCTTTGCCATCTCACTTTTGATAAACTGCATATCAAGCTTCAGGATATCGAGCGGCATCCGGCTCAGCATATTCAGAGAGGAAGAACCGCTGCCAAAATCGTCCATTTCAATCACAAATCCGAGTCCTCGAAGATCCTTTACGGTCTGGATGATCAGATCCGGATTCTCCGTAACCACAGATTCCGTGATCTCAAGATGGAGGCGTTTCGGCTCGATACCATATTTTTCTATCAGACCCATCATCGTACTGCAAAGGTCAATATTATAGACATCCACCCGGGAAACATTGACCGATATGTTGACTGCTCCGAACCCCGCCTCATCCCAGTTGCGGATCATCCGGCAGGCTTCTTCCCACACATACTGATCCAGCTTTGTAATAAATCCATTTTGTTCAAAAAGGGGAATAAATACAGAAGGCGGCTGCATTCCCCAGTCCGGATGGAACCACCGGACCAGTGCTTCCGCGTCTGTAAGCGGCGCCCCGTCGAGCCGGTACTTTGGCTGAAGCCAGACATGGAACTGTCCTTCCGCCAGCGCCTGCTCCATGCATGCGGTTATTTCCTGTTCATGGATCATGCGGTTCCGAAGTTCATCGTCATAATAAGCAAAATACTTCCCATACTGGCCCTTGATGCTCCGCGCAGTCTCCAGCGCCCAGTCACACATCTGCTCAATACTGACCTTCCGGTCTTTCGCCACATAAATGCCCCATTTAACAACAATATTCTTCGCGGACGTCAGCTGATTAATATTATCGGTAATCTGTTTAAACAGGTCATCCGAATAACTCTCCCTGTGATCCAGCATACATACAAATAAATCGGAATTAAAATGCGAACAGATTCCCTTTCCGCGCATATCCTTCCCCAGCAGCTCCGCAGTTCCCCGCAAAAGCCGGTCGCCGGTCTTCATCCCATATGCTTCATTCACCAGCTTGAAATTTTCAAAATCCGAGCAGATAATATCATACTGCCTGTCCGGATTGTCCATAAGAATGTCTCTGGCACTCTGGTAAAAATACTCCTTGCTGTACATCCCGGTCAGCCGGTCGTAGCGCAGCAGATTCATCATGGCTGCGGATTCATTCAGGTTGATAATACTCTCTACCCGATGACGGATCACCTGCGCATTATAGGGCTTTACGACAAAATCGCTCGCCCCGTGCGACAGGGCCGTACTCTCATCCGCCTCATCGTCGCTCTGCGAAACCACGATGACCGGTATCGATGAATATTCCGGAACATCGCGCATTTTTTCCAGGAAGGTATAGCCGTCCATGACCGGCATCACAACATCCAGCAGAATCAGCGAGATCGCATCCTTCTGTTTTTCAAGAACGTCCAGTGCTTCCTCGCCGTTTCCCGCCTGCAGAACCGTATATTGCTTTTCCAGAATTGCACAGAGAATCTCCCGGTTCAGCTGATTATCTTCTACAATCAATAATTTTTTTCGAGCTTTCATGCTTCCTCACTATCTGCACGGTTTTTGTTTCTATTATACGTTGCATTTTGCTGAAAGTAAAGATTTTTTATAATTGTTATTTTTCTAACAGTCCCGGACAATTCCAAACCGTTCCTTTCACCGATACCGCTCCACAATTACTTTCATTTTGGACAGCTTCTGTTCCATATCCGCCACGAGCTTCAGCTGCGTGCGCGCCCGATCCAGGTTATGCCCTTCCCGATGAATCTTGAAATAGTGATCTCCCTCGAGGTAATCCGTCAGAAAACGAATGCCGCATTCAAACGTCATCAGGATGGCTCCCATCGGAAGCAGGTCCAGTTCTTCATCCGTCAGAGAACCGGCACATCCTTCAATATAGCCCTTCACATAGACCTCAAACAGATGCAGGCTGCAGGAAACCTTCTCCAGATCCCGTTCATCCTCCGCCGCCGTGCTGGCGCCAAACCGAATCGAATCTCCGAAATCATACAGGGAAAGCCCCGGCATCACCGTATCCAGGTCAACGACACAGATGGCCTTTCCGGTCTCATTGTCAATCATCACATTATTCAGCTTCGTGTCGTTATGTGTCACACGGAGCGGAAGCGTACCGTCCGCCAGGCGGTCCGTCAGGACGTGCGTGAGCTCCCGGCGGCTCTGGACAAACTGAATCTCCTCCGGAATCCCTGCGGCCCGTCCGCATACATCTGCGGCAAGCGCCTCCTCAAACTTTCGGAACCGGTCCGGTGTATTGTGAAAATTCTCAATCGTCTCATACAGCGTTTCGGCCGGATAATCCGAGAGCAGCCACTGGAAATGTCCGAACGCCACCGCGCTCTGATAGAAATCATCGTCCTTCTCTACCAGATCGTAGCTCGTTGTGTTCTCAATAAACAGATACGCGCGCCAGTATTCCCCCTCCGAATCAACCAGATACGGGATTCCCTCCCGCGTGCGGATCAGGCTCAGGGTCTCGCGCTCCACGTCTCCGCCATACGACGCAATCTTCTTTTTCAGCCATTCCGTCACCCGGCACATATTTTCCATCAGCTCTGCCGGTTTCGTAAATACATTATGGTTCATTCTCTGAAGCACATAATGCTTCAAGCTGTAATCATCCGTTCCCACCTTCACCCGGCAGCCAATCCGGTAGGTATCATTGATATGTCCGGTCCCATACGGGATACACTCCACCATCTCCCCCTCGAAGGGAAACTGCGCGGCAATTTCACTTATCTTCTGCATTTCCATTTCCAACCTTATCTATATCTGCATGGCGCGGCTCACCACATGTCCTGCATCGCCTTTGGATGCAGGACGAAGGCCGCGCCATCGCCGTCAGGCGATTCTGCATGGCGCGGCTCACCACTCCTCCGGATAAATTCCCTCGTCCTTCATCTTCTGTATTGCGTCCATCAGCACCGGTTTATCTTCCTTATAAGTCACCCCATACCATTTGTCCGGGGATTTCATCACCTTTACAGCAGCCTTTCCCTCTGAAAGAAGTTCATCCACGACAAACGGCAGGAAGTATTCGCATTTGAGCGGATTCTTTGCCAGATTATCATCAAGGAACGTTCGGAATCTCTCCTTCAGTCTGACAAGAATATCCCCGGAAAACCCCCACATATTCAGAGAAACCGTTGTATCCGCCGCAAGCGGCGTCCAGGTCGCGCCTCCATCTTCAGTGTATGCGATTTCGTCGCCGCGGCGCTCGATACAGGTGCGCTCCGTAATCGTTTCCAGATAACCGTTCCCGTCCGTCTCGCACACGCCACGCGCCACAGAGCCGTTTTCCGTCAGCGTATGATCCAGGCGATAGCCAACCATCATATACCGGCCGATATTGTCCGCTGCCTCGTCCTCCGCAGCCTCATCTTTCATAACTGCATTTTCCGCTCCCGCCGCCCCGGCTGCACTTCCTGCGGCTGAGGGATTTCGCGAGTCACTCCGCCCCTCTTTGTCCCGCTGTGTCAGGAAATCATAAGCCAGCCGGAATGCATGCGTCCCATAATAATCATCCGCATTGATGACCGCCAGCGGTCCATCAACCTCATCTATACAGGAAAGAACTGCATGACCGGTTCCCCACGGTTTCAGACGCCCCTCCGGCACCGAATAGCCATCCGGGAGATTCGCCAGATCCTGATAGACATAACTCACCTCGATGCGGCTGCTGATTCGGTCGCCGATGGCAGAGCGAAAGTCCGCCTCATTCTCCTTTTTGATAATAAAAATCACCTTTTCAAATCCCGCACGGACGGCATCATAAATGGAAAAATCCATAATAATATGTCCCTGCGAATCGACCGGGTCTATCTGCTTCAGCCCTCCATAGCGGCTGCCCATGCCCGCCGCCATCACTACCAGAACCGGCTTTTTCATACGATTAATCGCTCCTTCTTTCCTTTTTTGTTCCATGCTTCGAAAATGAAAAGTAAAACGACTTACGTCGTTTACTATAAATACACAGTCCCTGCTTCCTGTCTGCAGCCAAAAAGAAATTCTTCCCGGCAAAATGGCAGTCACCCGCGCACGCAGACAGCGGCACAATATTCCCCATCCGAACCCGCGCAAAATTCCATGAACTCATAGCACGCGCCGTCAGACTGCCCGCTGACAGAAACGAAGGAATCCCTTCTCTTTTGCAGTACGGCCCCATCCCCCGTTTCCAGAGGAATCGATTGACAGGCCGATCCCCCGGATATTGAATTTATCTGTCCCTTAATCGATTCGGCTGTGTTTTCAGGCTCCTGTCTGCCGTACTTTTCTTCCGAAGGAAATGATGGAAATCCTTCCTCCAGTTTACAATCTCTGAACGTAAAGCAAAACGAATTGAGCGGCAGATGCAGTCCCTGTCCGGTCGCCTTCAGAAAGCTTTCCTTCAGCGTCCAGATTCGGTAAAAACGTTCTTCCTTCTCTTTTTCTCCCGGGGCCGCCAGCATCCAGTCTGCCTCTTTCCTGCAGAAAAAGCGCCGGGCCAGTGCCTCATTTGTCCGCTTCCGGTACTCAATATCACAGCCAACCTCTCTGTCCGCAAACACAGCAAGCGCGATGTTCCCGGAATGAGAGAGATTAAAATGAATCTCCGGAAAATCCGGGAAATACGGCTTCCCATATTCCCCCTTGCAGACGCGTACCTCCGCCTCCCGCAGGGCATATGTACGCAGTCCTTCATCCAGAAGAATCCCCGCCGCCAGGGAAAGCCGTTTATCCTGCGGCATCCGAATCCGGTCTATTTTTTCCCGGCGGTCCGTCGAGCGTTCCTGATAATACCGTTCAAAAACCTCCGGGTCCTCCAGTTGACGGGTCGTCATCGCAAACACCTTTATCCTGTCTGTCATATCAGCATCCCCGGGCAGACCGCCCCGTTTTTTCTTTCATCTGTTTTTTGATTATACTCCTTTTGAGTGAAACCTGCAAGAAGCATAAGAAAACGATTACATCCCAGATTACTACATCGCGGGGCTGCGTCGTGGCTTTTATGGCCCTCGGTTCGCGCATCAGTCGATGCAAAATGGGCAAGTTATTTCATGACAGTTCCTTACTATAGGTAACAATGAACCGAAGCGGATACCATCAGGCATCCGCTTCACATATCGTATCAATTTCCCGAAGCTCCTCCTCCGTGAAATCCGTGTGCTCCGCGACGGAGATATTCTCTTCGATCTGCTCCGGACGCGACGCGCCGATCAGCACAGAGCATACATCATCATCCTTAAGGATCCAGGAAAGAGCCATCTGCGCAAGCGTCTGCCCCCGCTTTGAAGCCAGATCGTTCAGCGCCCGAATCTGGTGCAGCCGGGTCTCGGTAAGCGCGTCCGCTTTCAGGAATCGTCCGTCCCGGGCGATACGGCTGTCCGTTGGAATTCCCTGAAGGTATTTATCCGTGAGAAGCCCCTGCGCGAGCGGACTGAACGCGATGATCCCCATCCCCGCCTCTTTGCAGCACCGCTTCACGCCATCCTGCTCAATCGTGCGGTCAAAAATGGAATACCGTCTCTGATTGATGATCAGCGGACAGTGCAACTCATCCATAATGGCTTTCGCCTGCAGGGTATGCGTCTCATCATAATTCGAGATTCCGGCATACAGCGCTTTGCCGCTGCGCACGATGGCCGCGAGCGCTTCCATCGTCTCCTCCAGAGGCGTCTCCGGATCCATCCGGTGATGATAAAAAATATCCACATATGGCAGCCCCAGCCGCTTCAGGCTCTGGTCGATGCTCGCAGTGAGATACTTTTTACTGCCCCAGTCGCCGTAAGGTCCCGGCCACATATCATAGCCCGCCTTTGTCGTAATCACCAGCTCATCCCGGTACGGCATGAAATCCTCACGCAGGATCCGTCCTGCATTCTCCTCCGCGCTGCCATAGATGGGCCCGTAATTATTCGCAAGATCAAACTGCGTGATCCCGTGGTCAAACGCAGTCCGGCACATTGCCTTCATATTGTCATAATTGCCATTGCTCCCAAAATTGTGCCAGAAGCCAAGGGAAACCGCCGGGAATTTCAGCCCGCTTCTCCCCACGCGATTATAAATCATCCGGTCATAGCGATGATCACTCGCCACATAAATATCCGCCATGTTCTCTCTCCTCGTATCCATTCTCACTGTGTCAGACGTACACGTCCTGTCGGATTCTTCCCAAAACCACAGGCAGAGATTTTTTCGTTTATCTGCCTTTTTTCTTAAGATTGTTTATGATTCTTTCACTTTCCTTTCACACAAAGTCCACATCCGATTGCTATAGTAGCACCATCAAACGAAGTCACCCGGGCGATTAAAAAATCAGATCATTCGGACTGGCTTCTACAAAAAACGTTCCCCGCGCAGGGGTTTACATATACTGTCCGGCATGGTTTTTATGCCGGACGCAGGCCGCGCCATTGCGAAGCAATCTATGTTGTGCGGCTAACCATTATTTTCCTGTTCTTTCTTCCCGGACATCCAATGTATCCGCTTCGCTTCGCGAATCGAAAAATTGAATGTCCGTTATTTTTATGCTCACAAGTATCATTATTCCAGTCAGCCTGCGATCCTTCTTCAGAAATTAATAGTATTTTGGATATCCATTTTTCATCCCGCTTTCCGGTGCATGACATCCCCCTTCTCGCAGCGGTTCCCCCATCCGTCTATAAGCGTGCCGTCCCGGTAGACACAGACAATCTCACAGTTATTGGAACAGCGGCCGCATTTGGCTTCGCGGGTCTTGAATTCCACGTCCTCGATGGAAAAATCAAATTCCCTGCGGACGCTGCCGCTCTTTGCAAGGATTGCAGCTCCGATGGCTCCCATCAGATGTCCGTTCTCGTCCACGCGGATATCACAGTGCAGCGCCTTTTCGAACGCTTTGACGACGCCGATATTTTTGCTGACTCCGCCCTGAAAAACGACCGGTGAGACGATGCGCTTTCCCTTGCCGACGTTGTTCAGATAATTCGCCACCACGGCCTGGCAGAGCCCGGCGACGATATCCTCTTTGGAGTGCCCCATCTGAATTTTATGCACGAGGTCAGATTCCGCAAATACCGTGCAGCGGGCCGCAATCTGCGTCGGATGCTTCGACTGCAGCGCGATCTCACCCATGTCCTCAACGTCAATGCCGAGCCGTCTGGACTGGCTGGACAAAAAAGATCCGGTGCCCGCCGCACAGAGCGTGTTCATCGCGTAGTCGACTGCCACTCCGTTCTCCACCAGAATGATTTTCGAGTCCTGCCCGCCGATTTCCAGGATCGTGCGCGTCTCCGGATAATAGGATGTCGTGCCGACCGCATGCGCGGTAATCTCATTTTTCACCATAGTCGCGCCTGTGATCGTACCCGCGAGGCGGCGCGCGCTGCCGGTCGTGCCGGTCGCGACAATCCGGTAAGTCTCTTTATCAAACTGCTGCTCCAGAAGGCCTACCAGCTGTTTCACCGCGCCGATCGGGTTGCCTTCTGTCCATATGTAGGCGCTCGAAAGGATTTCCTTCTCATCGTTTAAAATCACACCCTTCGTGGAAATCGAGCCAACATCAATCCCGAGGTATGCATCTTTTTTCGTTGTCGTCCCGCTCTTCTTCGAATCGCTCATCGAATTACCTTCTTTCTCATACTTAACATATCATAAAAGGCCTCCAGCCTGGTCATCAGTCCCGTGTCGCTGGTCTGTGAATCGAAGGTCAGATACAGGATCGGGATTTTATAGTCCGAGCCAATGTTCTGAAGCACCGGCATCACATCGATCTCCGGCGTGCAGCCGGCGGATTTCACATGGATAATCCCGTCAAACCCCCGCTCGGCATAATCACGCGCGCACCAGATATTGGCTGTGGAAGTCGGCCCCATCTCATATCTGCAAAGGTCACGGATGCGCACATTCAGATTCTTCTCCCCGCTGTAGTGCAGATTGCGGTGGGAAAGGTTCATCCAGCGGTGCACCTCGACTCCCATATCCGCGAGCTTCTGCTCCAGCTCCAGATTTGAAAAGTCATCCTGAACGGTAAAATATTCGCCGATCAGGCCGACCCGCAGCGGCTCCTCTTTTTTCAGAGGGATCTCATGAAACGCACTCTTCACACGCTGATGCGCCGCCTCAATATCCCCTCTGGACGCAGCCTTGTCCAAGTCATTCCAAAACTGGTTCAATGCTTTCCGGTGTGCACCTTTTGTGAGCTCAAATCCGCAGTTTTTGTAGTACAGCTCCTCGATTTCATCGATGTATTCCACCATTTTAATCGTTTCCATGCCGGCGACGGTCACTTTGGCAACATGGGGCTTCGGGCACATCCGCCCGATCACCTTCAGATAATCCCGGGTTTTTCCGGTCGTATATTCCGCCATATTGATAAAATCAAACTCATACCCAAGGTCGCGGAGAATCTGCTCCTGCAGCTCGCCGTAGTAGCCCAGGCGGCAATAGCCGTAAAACATCAGCAGCGTATCCGCCCCGCATTCGAGCGCCTCAATCAGACTGCCCAATGTCGTCTTGAACGGCGTACAGACCGTATCCGGACTGTACAAGCTGCCGATATCCAGCGTCTTTTTCGTCATCCGCGGCTGCATGATATACTGCTGCTCCAGGCCAGCCTCAATAAAATATTTCGCAGCATAATTATACCGCGCAGCCATCGGAAACGCGATTTTTTTCTTATTGCTGTTTGTTAAATCTTCCTTTGCCATATGTGAATCACTCCAAATACATCATTGTCATTTCTACGGTTATGTATTTTCATGAAAGGTCAGGATATCCACAAAGCTTTCCAGGCGCGTCTCGACACCTGCCATCCCGCTCTGTCCGTCCAGCATCAGGTTCAGGATCGGCGTGCCGTCATTCCTGCGGATGATCATATCGTTCGTCATCGCGTCCGGTCCGCATGGAAACACCGACAGAAGAATGATTCCGTCCACCCGTTTCCGATTCTCATAGATTCCTCCTGCGATCTCCCGGTTGATCTCCCAGCGCATGGTCGGCGACAGTCTGGAGCCCTGCTTCAGAGCAGTCTTCCGATCCATTACATCCGCGCGGAGTACAGTGACCCCCGCGTTTTTCAGAAAGTCTGTGACCGGCTTGCCGATATACGCGTCATTTTCCACATAGCTGTGACCGGCGATCATCACCTTCAGGCCATCCTGTTTATACAGTGCTTCCTGCCGCTTCACCTGGTTTTTCCAGTCCTCTGTTTCCGCCTTTTTCGCCTTTTTATAAGCCTTCGACGCCGCCTTTTTCCCAAAGCCCAGCTCTGCCGCCATCGAAACAAACGCGGACTCTTCGTCGAGCCCGTGTGTAACATCGATATTATAGGAAATAAACTTCTGCCCCGTTCTGCGGAAAAGATTGCCGCAGATATCATACAGCCCCTCAAAGGTCGTACACATATATCTGCGGATGCCAAAATTGCTGATGCGGGGAACCAGGATATAGTCGCAGTTTCCAACCAGCTTCTCAACATGTCCGAGATAAATCTTCACCGAAAGGCACATTTCATCAATCGCGATCGCCGTCCCCCGGTTCAGCGTTTCCAGCGTCGTAGGAGGACTGACAAGTATATCCGTTCCCAATTCTGTAAAAAAATTCTTCCAGAGTACCCGGTACCGGTCATACAGCAGCGCCCGCGGCAGACCAATGATCAATTTGCGCCCGACGGCGCCGGTGCTCTTTTTCTCTGACAAATCACTCACCTCTTATTTTCTGTGCATGTCTCAATTCCGTTATACCTGAGCGCCATTCATTCTAACACAAGAATTCAGACATCACAAGTGCCAAAATCAACCTCCCTGCGAGCATCACAATTTCAACTGCCTTCCTTCGGTCATTTCGCGTCAAAACCATCCTGGCCGCAAAGTCACCCCGCCGCGAACGCAATGTTCAGCGCCTCGGAAATTGTATAGCTTAAGTATTTCACGGTCTCGTCAATGTCCTTCGGCGTCACAAACATCGTATTGAGATGCGGAGAAATCAGCTCCTGAATCATCTCATGTTTTTCTGCATAGCTGAGCGTACCGAGGGTTCCGCCCAGCATCTGCATACGATCAGAGCGGTCCATTTCGGCCACCAGCTCCTCCATCGTGTCATTCACAATCGTTGCCGCGTCCACGACGGTCGGCACCCCAATTGCAATCACCGGCACACCAATCGTCTCTTCATTGATCGCGTCGCGGTGGTTTCCGACGCCGGAGCCTGGATTGATGCCCGTATCCGTAATCTGAATCGTGCGGTTCAGACGTTTCGTGCTGCGGGCGGCAAGCGCATCAATCGCGATCACCAGTCCGGGCTTTGTCTCATCGACCACGCCCCGGATGATTTCCAGTGTTTCCATGCCAGTCTGCGCCATTACGCCGGGAACAATCGCACTGATCTCCCCGGCTGCCTCCATCCCGGCCGGCATCCGGCCGTATTCCCTAATCATATGCCGGGTAATCTGAAGATTGTTTACAACGTCCGGCCCGAGTGCGTCCGGCGTCACCTCCCTGTTGCCAAGTCCGACCACCAGCACAGAATCCTTTCGCCCGCCAATCATGTGATCCAGGCGCTTCGCCAGCTCCTCCGAAATTTCCCTGTGATAGTCCTCATCCGGTGTCGACATATTCGGCGCCTCGATCGTAATATAAGTTCCGACCGGTTTTCCCATTGCTTTTGCTCCGTTTTCCGTCTCAATCGTCACCGTCGTCGTGTAAATCTCCCGCTCCTCATCTGCCTCTTCCTCAACGTTTACCCCGCGAAGCCGCGCATCAAAATTCTCCTTCGCCTCCAGCGCCAGATCCGTCCGTACCTGAAATTTCCCAAGCATTCTTCGTCTCTCCTTATTTTCTCCGTTGTGATGATACGATACCACGGGCTCCAGGCATGCGAATCAAGCAGGAAACCGCAGGTATCCTGATGCCGGGAACTTCCTGGCTCCGGCATTCTGTGAATATTTCATTACTATAGCATTTCCATCCTCCTGCAATTTTATAATCATGTCTGTTTTTAAAAGCATAAACTTGCTTATATTTTCAGTATCGTTTTGTTTTCTTTATGCTTATCTCATAAATTTATTGTTTTTTATCAGAAGATTGTTTATAATCATGAAGAGATTGAAATATCACTTGACGCACGTGTTTATACGTGCTAAAATTGAGGGGAGCATTTAAATGAAGACATCTGAATTAATTAAGATACTGAAAAAGAATGGCTGCCACATTATCCGGCATGGCAGCAATCACGATATCTGGTTCTGTCCAAAGACAAATTTACAATTTGCCGTTCCGAGACATAAGGGCGAGATCAAATTTGGAACTGCCAGAAATATTTTGAAAAACGCCGGAACCAACCAGAAGGAGGCATAAAATGTCAAAATACGCATATCCCGCTATTTTTACCCCGGAAAAGGATGGCGGCTATTCCATCCTCTTCCCTGACCTTGACGGATGCTGTACCTGTGGAGATGACATGGCAGACGCCCTTATAATGGCGGAGGATGCTCTGGCTCTTATACTCTACGGCTACGAATCGGATAAACGCCCGATTCCTGTTCCATCAAAAGCATCCGAATTACCTTTAAAAACAGGTGAATTTGTAAATTACATTGCCTGCGATACACTTTCATACAGAAAAATGTACAACAATAAATCAGTCAAAAAAACGCTCACACTTCCGGAATGGCTGAATGAAGCCGCCGTGGAAGCCGGTATAAATTTTTCTCAGGTTCTTCAGGAAGCCCTGAAAGCCCGGCTCAGCCTGGGATAAGTTCAGGTCGATAATTGGATAGAGGAACGCTTTTCTCTCCTGTCCGCCGCCTGCAATTCCCGAAATCTTCGCTCAAACATGACAGCTTCGCTTTCCATGCCCCCGAACACCCTCCTGTCCACATCACATATCTGCCGGAGTCCGATCATCCGTACTGCTTCGATGGCCGCCTCTCTCTGTGTCATCCTTTGCGGGAGTACCGTCTGGCAGCCCGCCCCATCCAGGCTGTCATAGGACAGAAAGCATTGATTAAAATCCATCAGAGGATATAGACGGATCCATCTGTTCGTCTGATTATCAATCAGAAATCCCCAGTTCTCCGGGTGCCGGTCCGTATTTCCGGTCAGATAATCCAGAATATTCATACCATAGTATGTGACCGGATCCAGCTCTTTGCACACCGCGAGCGCATCCAGGTCATGGTTGCAGGCGTAGATGTCAAATGCCATTTTCGAAACCATGGAGTATTCTTTTGATGTAATCATCCGGCTCCTGGTCACCATCTGTCCCTGATACTGATATTCCTGATAAATTACCTGTGGTATATCAAAGCACTGGCAGATTCTGCTCGCGGCCAGCTCCCGTTTTACCGCATCCTCGTCTCCATCCTTTAAAAGCCAGAATCCGTCATTTCTTCGTATCCATGCCTTCGGGAAAAACCCTTTCGTCGACAAATCCGGCGCCAGCTCTCTGTTTGTCACCGTCATTTGCCGTCCCCGCAGGGAAAGCTCCACAAGAGCCTCGTTCAGTGGATTATCATATAAATTCAGTTCCGCAAAGGTCACCTTCTCCCCCTGCGTTCTCACCCAGAATACATCCGTAAGGGTAACGCAGTGATAAGAAAGTGTGATTTCCGCCCGATCTCTGTCGGTGACCGCCTGCGCAACTCCAAGACTGTTCATGATCTCCTTCGCATACTTTCGATCCAGCGACAGAATGCGCGACGCGCACCAGTGGTAAAAATTATCCAGATTGCCCAGCATCGTATCAATCCAATCCGTTTCTGAAAATCCGCCGGTTTTCACTTCTTCACCGGAATTAACACGCATCCCTGATTGCGCGCATCCGCTCTGGTTCCCTGTGTTCGCACTGTTTTCAAACCCAATCGGTTCCAGATACAGGTCATACGGCATAAACGGCTCAGAGAAAATTGCCGCCCTGCCTGTTCCGGAAACCACTGCGACCACCTGTTCCATATGCATGATTTCATAAATGGCATCGTTTTTCCTGACTGCGCTCATATGGCTGTTCCCTCCCCCATGAATCAATCATTTGAATCATTGGACATTGGCCTGATATGCTTTTTACCGCTCAATCTTTGATATCAGCAATAATCAGCTCCGATTTCTTTTACATTTTCACAGACGCCAGACTGCCTGACTCATTTTCCATGCTCAGGTATCCAATGAGTCTTTTAAGCGGTAACCGGTTACTATTATACGTTGAAAAAAAAAGAGATTCAAGGAAAACTGTTTTTTTAAAAAGCAATGCGCCCCAGCCGCGTCCTCACGGAGCGTTTTTGCCTTTTAGGAACGAGGTTTCCGGTAAAGATCGAGTAGGAGGCGGCTTGTCGGCTCCTACTCACCGTGCCAGCCGCGTCCGGCTTTAGCCGGAATAATTCTACGCGGCCATGTGCAAAAAGACAGCCCGGGCAGGATTTTCTCTCCCACCCGGGCCGCCGGTCAACTACTTATAATTAGTTACCTATAATTCCTTTTTGTTCCTTCGATTCTTTATGATTCCTTTTCCGGTATTGGATCCTGCAACAGAATCGGCTTGTTACCGCCTCTACAGATTCGTGTACCCCATCAGGTATGCGTCGACCTCCTTCGCGGCGTCTCGCCCCTCGCGGATCGCCCACACCACCAGCGACTGTCCGCGGTGCATGTCGCCCGCTGTGAAGACCTTCGGCACGCTGGACGCAAATTTGCCCGGCGCGGTCAACACATTGGTGCGCGGATTCAGATCGACCTTGAACGCGTCTGTGACATACTTCTGCGCGCCGAGGAAGCCAGCCGCGATCAGGACAAGATCCGCTTTGACCGTCTTCTCGCTTCCTTCGACCGGTACCATCATCATGCGGCCGGTCTTCTCATCCTTTTTGCTCTCCAGGCTGACCAGGACCGCTTTCGCCAGCTCACCCTTTTTGTTCATGATAAACTCTTTGACCGTCGTCGTGTAGATGCGCGGGTCATGTCCAAACAGAGCGATGGCCTCCTGCTGGCCATAATCAGTCTTGCAGACGCGGGGCCACACCGGCCACGGGTTGTTCGCCGCGCGGGTATCCGGCATCTTCGGCATCATCTCCAGCTGCGTCACGGAGGCCGCCCCTAAACGGATGGAGGTTCCGACGCAGTCGTTTCCGGTGTCGCCGCCGCCGATGACGATGACGTGCTTCCCTTTCGCGGAGATGAATTTTTTATCCGCAAAATTCGAGTCGAGAAGGCTCTTCGTCGTCGCCTTGAGGAAATCCACCGCGAAGTAAATGCCTTTGGCCTCACGGCCGGGCGCATTGATGTCGCGCGGGTTGGACGCGCCGCAGCAAAGGACGATCGCGTCATAGTCCTTTTTCAGATCCTCCGCACTCACGTTTTCGCCGACATTTGCGTTTGTGATAAAGGTGATGCCTTCCGCTTCCATCAGAGCGACCCGGCGATCGATCACGGATTTGTCCAGCTTCATGTTCGGAATGCCGTAGCGGAGCAGACCGCCGATCCGGTCATTCCGCTCGTAGACCGTCACGAGATGACCTCGCTTGTTCAGCTGCATCGCCGCCGCGAGTCCGGACGGGCCGCTTCCGATGACCGCCACCTTCTTGCCGGTGCGCACCTCCGGCGGGTTGGACTTTACCAGTCCGGTCGCGAACGCGTTCTCAATAATCGCGCGCTCGTTCGCCTTGGAGGCCACCGGGTCTGTGTCCAGGTTGCAGGTGCAGGCCGCCTCACAGAGCGCCGGACATACCCGGGAGGTAAACTCCGGGAAACAGTTTGTTTTTGTCAGGCGGTAATATGCTTCCTCCCAGTTGCCGTGATACACCAGATCGTTCCACTCCGGCACAAGGTTGTTCAGCGGACAGCCGGAGGCCATCCCCCCGATCATCATGCCCGCCTGGCAGAACGGCACGCCGCACGCCATGCACCGGGCGCCCTGCTGTCTCTGCTTTTCCAGCGGCAACGGAGTGTGGAACTCATTAAAATTCAGAACGCGCTCCTTCGGCGCCGTCTCGATGTCGTTTTCCCTTTTATACTCTAAAAATCCAGTTGGTTTTCCCACGATTCGCGCCCCCTTTACTCAGCCTGTCCGTCGGTGATGGAATAGAAAGCCTCGATCTGAGCCTGTTCGCTGCTTAAGCCCTTCTCCTCCATCTGCACAATCGCCATCTGCATCTGCTTGAACTCATGCGGGATGATCTTTTTGAACTTCGGCAGATACGCGCCGAAATCATCCAGAATCTGTTTGCCTTTCTTCGAGTTCGTGTATTTCACATGCTCATTGATAATCTCTTTGAGTTCCTGCACATCGTACTTTGATGTAATCCGCTCAATCGATACCATGTTTTTATTTACTTTGGTGTACAGGTCGCTGTCCTCATCAAGCACATAGGCGATCCCGCCGCTCATGCCGGCCGCAAAGTTCTTCCCTACTTTTCCAAGAATCACCGCACGTCCGCCCGTCATGTACTCGCAGCCGTGGTCGCCCACGCCTTCGACGACTGTGATCGCGCCGGAGTTGCGCACGCAGAACCGCTCGCCCGCGACGCCGTTAATGTAGGCGCTGCCGCTGGTCGCGCCGTAGAGCGCCACATTTCCGATGATGATATTCTCATCCTCTTTGAAATTCACGCCCGCCGGCGGATATACAATCAGCTTGCCGCCGGAAAGGCCCTTGCCGAAATAATCGTTGCTGTCGCCGACCAGCTCAAGCGTCAGCCCCTTCGGGATAAATGCGCCGAAGCTCTGTCCGCCCGCGCCGTGGCATTTGATCGTATACGTATCCTCCTCGAGGCCCTCCGGATATCGCCTGGTAATCTCGGAGCCGAAAATCGTGCCGAACGCGCGGTCTACGTTGGAGACGTCGAGCTCCACGCTCCGCTTCTGCCCCTGCTCCAGCGCGGCGCCCAGCTTCGCCATCAGCACGGTCTCGTCCTTCGTCTGGTTCAGCTTGAAGTCAAACACCTGCTCCGGATCAAAGGTCACCTTCTGTCCGCCGCCCGCGTACGGGTTGTTTAAAATATTGCTCAGGTCGATCAGGTCTGCCCGCGGATTCGTGCAATGATCCATCTTCTTGAGCAGATCGCTACGCCCTACCATCTCATCGATCGTGCGGAAGCCGAGCTTTGCCATGTATTCCCGCAGATCCTGCGCGATAAAGCGCATGAAGTTCACGACATATTCCGGCTTGCCGCGGAAGCGCTTGCGCAGCTCCGGATTCTGGGTCGCTACGCCGACCGGGCAGGTATCCAGGTTGCAGACGCGCATCATCACACAGCCCATCGACACCAGGGGGCCGGTCGCAAAGCCGAACTCCTCCGCGCCGAGCAGGATCGCCATCGCCACGTCGCGGCCGCTCATCAGCTTGCCGTCTGTCTCAATGCGTACTTTATTTCGAAGCCCATTCATCAGCAGCGTCTGGTGCGTCTCCGCCAGGCCGAGCTCCCACGGAAGTCCCGCGTGATGGATCGAGCTGCGCGGCGCCGCGCCGGTACCGCCGTCGTAGCCGGAAATCAGGATGACCTGCGCCCCGGCCTTCGCCACACCTGCGGCGACCGTGCCGACGCCCGCCTCGGACACCAGCTTCACGGAAATATCCGCCTGGTTATTCGCATTCTTCAGGTCATAAATCAGCTGCGCCAAATCCTCGATCGAATAAATATCATGGTGCGGCGGCGGGGAAATCAGGCTAACGCCCGGCGTCGAGTGCCTGGTCTTCGCGATCCACGGATATACCTTTTTGCCCGGAAGGTGTCCGCCCTCGCCCGGCTTCGCGCCCTGCGCCATCTTGATCTGGATTTCCTTCGCGCTGACCAGATAGCGGCTGGTCACGCCGAAGCGCCCGGACGCCACCTGCTTGATGGCCGAGCAGCGGTTCTTCCCGTCCGGTCCGATGACCAGACGCTCCAGACTCTCGCCGCCCTCACCGGTGTTGGATTTGCCGTGCAGCATATTCATCGCGATGGCGAGCGTCTCATGCGCCTCCTGTGAGATCGAGCCGTAGGACATCGCGCCGGTCTTGAAGCGTGTCACGATGGAATCCACGCTCTCGACCTCATCGATCGGCACCCCTTTTTCCGGATAAATGAAGTCCATCGTATTGCGGATGCAGCCGGACTCCTCCTGGTTGACCATGTCCGTAAATTCCTTGAACATCTGATAGTTGCCGGTGCGCGTCGACTCCTGCAGCAGATGGATCGTGCACGGGTTATAGCGGTGATGCTCACCGCCGCTCCTGGATTTGTGCCAGCCCATGCTGTCCAGCGTCAGATCCTCCCTAAGTCCCAGCGGGTCAAACGCTTTCGAGTGCCGCAGGTCAATGTCGTCCTCGATGTCCTTGATCGTGATGCCGCCGATGCGGCTCACGGTATTGGTAAAGTATTTTTCAATGACCTCCTGACTAATACCGATTGCCTCGAAAATCTGCGAGCCCTGATAGGACTGAATCGTAGAGATACCCATCTTGGAAGCAATCTTTACAATGCCATTGATAATCGCGTTCGTGTAATCCTCCACCGCGGCGTAATAATCCTTTTCGAGCATATCCGAATTGATCAGCTGGTGAATGGTATCCAGCGCCAGGTACGGGTTGATCGCGCTCGCGCCATAGCCGAGCAGCGTCGCGAAATGGTGCACCTCTCTGGGCTCGCCGGTCTCCAGGATCACTGCGATCGAGGTCTTCCGCTTCGTGTTGACCAGATACTGGTTCACGGCCGAGGTCGCCAGCAGCGACGGAATCGGCACGCGGAACTCATCCACGCCCTTGTCGCTCAAAATCAGGATATTTGCTCCGTCGCGGAACGCACGGTCCACCTCAAGGAACAGGTGGTCAATCGCCTTTTCCAGCCCGGTATTTTTATAATATGTGATCGAAACCTCCGCTACCTTAAAACCCGGCACCTTCATGTTTTTGATCTTCATCATATCCGTATTCGACAGAATCGGATTCTGAATCTGCAACACCTGGCAATTCTCCGGATGCTCCTCCAGCAGATTGCCCTCCACACCGACATAAACCGTCTTGGAGGTCACGACCTTCTCGCGGATCGCGTCGATGGGCGGATTCGTCACCTGCGCAAACAGCTGCTTGAAATAATTGAACAGCGGCTGATGCTTACTGGAAAGCACGGCCAGCGGCGTGTCGATACCCATCGCGCTGATGCCCTCACCGCCGGTCTCCGCCATATTTTTAATGGAAGTGCGGTACTCCTCATAGCTGTAGCCAAACGTCTTCATCAGGCGCATCCGCATCTCATCCGTGTAGGTCTCCACCTTTTTGTTCGGAATCTTCAGATCCTTGAGCGCGACCAGATGGCGGTCGAGCCATTCTCCGTAGGGCTGCCGGTCCGCGTAGCGGCTCTTCAGCTCCTCATCGTCTACCAGACGCCCCGCCACGGTATCCACCAGCAGCATCTTGCCCGGGTGCAGACGCTCCTTCTGCACGATTTTTTCCGGCGGAATATCCAGCACGCCGACCTCGGAGGACAGGACCACGTAGCCATCCGATGTCACATAATAGCGAGAAGGGCGCAGACCATTGCGGTCGAGCACAGCCCCCATGATATCGCCGTCGGAGAACAGAATGGAGGCCGGGCCATCCCACGGCTCCATCATCGTCGCGTAATAATGGTAAAAATCCTTTTTCTTCTGGGACATCACCGCGTTATTCGCCCACGGCTCCGGAATCGTGATCATGACTGCCAGCGGCAAATCCATGCCATTCATGGTCAGGAACTCCAGCGTATTGTCGAGCATCGCCGAGTCCGAGCCCTTCGCGTTGATCACCGGCAGCACCTTGTGCATATCCTCCTCCATGTATTTGGAGGACATCGTTTCCTCACGCGCCAGCATCTTGTCCGCGTTGCCGCGAATCGTGTTGATCTCGCCATTGTGCACCATCAGCCGGTACGGATGCGCCCGCTCCCAGCTCGGATTCGTGTTCGTGCTGAAACGGGAGTGCACAATCGCAATCGCCGACTCATAGTCTTCACTCTGCAGATCCGTAAAGAACGTGCGCAGCTGTCCCACCAGGAACATGCCCTTATAGATAATCGTCCGGCTCGAAAACGACACGACATAGGTCGTCTCATTGGACTGCTCAAAAATCCGGCGCACGATGTAGAGCCTGCGGTCAAAAGCCAGCCCCTTTTCCACGTCCTTCGGCCGCTCTACGAAGCCCTGCTCAATGTACGGCATCTTCTCAAGAGCCTTGTGTCCGAGCACCTGCGGCGCGGTCGGCACCTTCCTCCAGCCGAGGAATTTCAGTCCCTCTTTTTTCACAATGCTCTCGAACATCTTCTTCGCCTGATTGCGCTGCAGATCGTCCTGCGGGAAGAAAAACATACCGACACCATAGTCTCTCTCTCCGCCTAAAAAAATGCCAAGGTCCGAACAAGCCTGGGAGAAGAATTTATGCGAAACCTGAAGCATAATTCCTACTCCGTCACCTGTTTTTCCCTCGGCATCTTTGCCTGCTCTGTGTTCAAGATTTTCAACAATACTCAGTGCGTCCGCCACTGTCTGATGGGTCTTAATCCCCTTGATATTCACGATCGCGCCGATCCCGCAGTTATCATGCTCAAACTCGGGCCGGTACAATCCGGGTTCCCTACAGACAGATTCCAAATGTCTCATAGAATCCATCCTTTCATCCCGCCGCCATAACATATACTGAGGTATATGCCGGATCTTTGCAAGTACTCCATCCGTAACTGAAGCTCCTGTTTTCTCCGGACAGCTTCTCCTTTCCTGGTTTAAAAAGCAGCATTTCCTCGTTTACTATATTGCTTTTATTGCTCATTGCTTTTGACATCATACACCCTTTTTTCTCATCTGTAAAGATAGAATTTTTTCTTTATTTTCAGATAATTTGATTTTTTGTCTTATCTGTGTAAATATTTCTGACTTCATATAAAATATTTTCCTGTTTCATCCTTTTCCCGCACAATTTACCATAGCGCAGCCCGAATTTTTCTGAGGCTATACAATTTTCCTGTTCCCCCACAGCAACTATCCATGGTGCAATCTGATTTATTGGGGGTTCTGCGGTTTCCCTGTTTGCTCAGAACGATTGTCCGGCTCCCTGCCGCTTTGCCTCTTCCGTTATGGTTGGGCCACAGGCAAAAATAACAGCCATGCTTTATAAGCACAGCAGTTTCCGGCTGCTGATCATTCCCGCCCCATTACGTCAACAGAATCGCCAGCAGATTTGCGCCCATATGAAACAAAACCGGCCCGGCCAGCATACCTCCCTTTTCATAGAGCAGGACAAGAATCAGTGCCATCGGAAACGCGTAGATGATCTGGATGGGATTTCCATGGGTAAGCGCAAAGAGCAAGGCCGAAAAAAGAGCCGCCTGCCAGACGGGAAGCTGCATTTTCATTCGGGTGTAGCAAAGTCCGCGGAAAACCAGCTCCTCCGCAATCGGAACCAGAAGCCCCGGCCCAAGCAGCTGCATGACAATCCCGCTTGTCAGCAGCGCTGTCTGCGTATCGTTCGAAAATAAACGCGTGATTCCAAGCACGTTCATCAGCCCGCTCCAGAGAAGGTTCAAAATCCCTCCCCCGGCAAAACATCCCAGTAAAAAAAGCGGTTCTGCCCCTCTGTTCCCGGCGCACTTCCCCAAAAAGCCCTTCACTCGCTGCCCGGCGCCGGGTTCTCTTTCGGATCTGGATTTTCTTTCAGCTCCGGAACCAAACCCTTTCTCATGCAATTTCCCATCCCGCCTGTACATCCGTATAGCTGCAGGCAGCACAACAGCTGAAGACAGCGCGGTACAGGCCGCGCTGTCCAATGCCGTTCCCGCCAGAACCGCGATTCCTTCCGAAATGAGCAAATGCATAATGACCGGGGAGAGCACGTATAAAATCCAGCTCATAAGATTCCTCCGTTCCGAAAAGCCAGAATCGAAGCGTACCTGTTTCCGGTATAAAACACTGACAGTTCCCAACTCAGAAATAATGTGTGGATTGATCGGCAGTATCACTCAGACTCCGGAATGACCGGCAGCGTCACCGATGTAATATGCCACGCATCCTCATAGTATGACATCGTAAACTGTGCCATGGCTTCACCCGTGTGGGAGACGGTCCGCCATTCCCATGCGTTTTCCCCGTCTGCCCAGATTTCTCCGGTCTCTACCCGCTCCCCGTTCTGTACATTATAATGATAGGAAAACGTCAATATTGTGGAAATCGAGCCATTCTCATCATCTGTAAATTCCGCGTCTGCAAATACCGCATCATAGTCATAAATACCCACGCTCTCAAATTCCGCGTGCGTAACCTCATCCTCCAGGTAAAATTCGGTTCCCTGCTCCGAAGCGATCTCCTCCGCGTCCGACAGGCACCCTTCTTCAAACACGTCATCCAGTCCGTCCGTCTCTCCTGTGACCGCCGCGACATAAATCGCCTTCAGCGCAGCCACTGCCAGCTCTTTGCAGGCAGACTCAGCGCTCTCCTTCAGCGTCACCATCTGATCGGTGTAATCGACATCTCCGTCAGAGGGGTCCAGCCCGGTATCCAGTGACTGCAAGATCGGGTTCCGGACGACAACAGCCGTATCTCCCGGCAGAAGGCTCGGGATTTCATAGGTCGTCCTCGAGGTCCCGGCATCCTCTGTCACAATCCAGGAGGCATCCGCCACCTCTCCATCCAGATACAGCGTCGAACCGGTCGGAACTGTCACCTGCAGATTCGTGATCAGGCAGTGATCCGAGAGCACCTTCCACTGATCCATCAGCCCAAGTACAGATTCTTCCTGCTTTTTCAGAGTAAAATCATCCTCCAGCCAGGCCACCCCGTCTTCATCCAAAAATTCCACATGATAATCCACATAGGACTCTCCGCTGGTTCCGGCCCGGGAGGAAACCTCCTCCATCTGAACCGTCTCATACAGCGCATATTTCTTCTCCAGCATCGCCAGCTCATACACATCCAGAGAAAGCTCCGTTCCCTCTGACTGATCGAGGCGCTCATAGGCTGTCTCCGTATCGCCCTCCATTACCAGCGAAAGATATTCTTCCAGCGCACTCTCCGGCCGGCTCGTCGGATACCCGTGCACCAGGAAGGCCGCGCATCCGGCTGCTGTGATCACCAGTGCTAATAATATTGTTTTAATCAAGATTCTTCGAAAAACCTTCATGCCAATCCTCCATATTCCATCATCCGCCCAATGCCTCCTCATACGCCATGATCACTTTCAGATTGGCTATCTCATATTCATTCAGATGAGAGAACAGATCCTCATCAAATTCTTCCGGCGTGTACAACGGCACATACCAGGATTTCTGATTAAAATATTCCTGTAAATCCTCCGATTTAAATGTCCGGCCATGCAGTGCAAAAATCTCGTTCCGGATCAGACGAAGCTCACTCAGCGAATAGCCATACAGCTCGCTCTCACTGATGTACCGGCTGCTGATCCCGGAAATAATCGTATCCGGCTCGTCGGAAGAAGTATCCGAGCTGCCCGAGTTGCCGGATGAGCTGCTGCTCCCCGAAGACCCGGAGCCGCTCGGCCAAATGGTAATATTGTCATCCAAGCCAGAGCTGCCGGACGAACCGGATGTACTGCCGGAGCTGCCTGTTCCGCCTGACACAGAAGAACCACCCGTGCCGGTGCTTCCTGTAGAGCTCCCCGTACTTCCAGTCGAACTGCCGGTGCCTCCCGTATTGTCTGTCGAACTGCCCGAGCTCGTGCTTCCCGTACTGTCTGACGTACTTCCCGTGCCTGTACTGCCCGCGCTTGTGCTTCCCGTGCTGTCTGTCGTACTGCCCGTGTCTGTACTGCCTGCTGACGTTGAATCAGCCAGGTCTGCGGAATCCTCTGTCAATTCCGCTGTATTTGTCTGCGTTTCCTGTTCCGTTTCCTCGTTTTCAACGGTTCCGGATGCTTCCTCATCAGAGCTTCCGCCATCTTCCGCATCCGTCCCTTCTGCCTCCGACTCTTCCGTGTCTTCGTCCGTCCCGGCATCGTCATCCAATGCCTGGTCCGCTTCCGTCTCGACACTGTCCAGAACCGTTCCTGAGGCCGTCACCGTAAACGCATCGGTCTCATACGTCCGGTCTTCCTCTGTCTCTTCCGGAACAGCCGCAGTCGTTTCCTCTTCGGTCTCTTCCCCGGTCTCATCCTCCAGTGTGCTCTCCTGCACAAATAAATCAGCCGTCAGCACATCCGTCAATACCAGATGAACCGTGAGGAACGAAGCCCCCGCAGCCAAAACACACCCAACAACAAATCCGCTGTTGCGTTTTAAAATATTCCTTTTCTTTCGCATAATTATTTATATCTCACCCCTTCACGGGGCATCATAACACACTTAGCAGGAAAAGTCTATTTTAATAAAATCAATTTCATTTTTTCCCACCCGGGCTTCCCTTTTTCGCGGATTCATCCTGCGGCGTTAACAGCAGCATCCCGTTCGAATCAGTCAACACAAAAGACATCGCTTCCGGAAAATGTCACATTCCCGACCAGGTCTTCCGTCTTGACATAAATCCGGAACATCCCTTTCTCGGTAATTTCCAGTATCGAACCGGACTTACACTCATTCCATGCGGAAGCTTCCGTTCCTTCCGCCACACTCCCGTCCGGATCGCTGGATGCAATCTTATAGAACGCATTTTTCAGCCCGCTTCCCTCATCCGGCTCGATGTAAAGCAGAACCGTACAGGAATCCGAATTATAATAAATTCCGTCCTGGCTGACTCCGGATATCAGAAACCTCACGCCCGGAGCAACCCCATCCACGCGATAATCAACCGAAGCGGCCGCGGACTCCCTGAGCACAGCTCCGTCCTCCTCCTCCCACAGATGAAAAGTAAAAATCCCATCCGTCTGTACGTTCTCCAGAGACGCCCCGACATCATATCCGCTTCCTGCCTTCGGCGTCGCATACAATGCGGTCCCCATCCTGATCCAAAGCATCCCGCTTCCATCCAGATACCAGGCATCCCGGTCTCCGGTCAGCTCGTAATGCACGCCTCGCTCAATCGCATCCGGGCTCCAGGCAATGGCAGCAGCAGGCTCCGTCTCCGCATCATTTTGTGCATCATTTTCTGCACCACTTTCCGCATTACTCTCTGCATTACTTTTAGTATTACTTTTAGCATCACTATCTGCATTACTTTTAGCATCACTTTCCGCATCACTTTTCACATCAATTTCTGCATCACTTTCAGAAGCCTCCGCATAGCGATTCTGTTCCGGCAACAGCAGTAAAAAGCCGCCCAGCGAGGAACATATGATACCAATCATCAGCAGCCAGGCCATACACTGACGTACTATCTGTTTTTTCCTTTGGTCTTTATTTCTCTGTTCTTTATTCCTCTGTTTTTTATTTCCCGGATGTAATTTCATATGCATACCCCTTTCCCTGTTATCGTCTGTCTCCACCCGCCATTCCTGCACCAGTCGCACCTTTCCGGTTCACTGTTTCATTTTTCGAAATTGCACTGCCCCATCTGTCTGTTCGCGATCTCAATTGTAGGTTTATTTTCTATTTTATATTATTTCTTTCTCTTTTGAATTATAAATTGAAATTTAGATTAGAATTATAATCTGTAATTATATGTATGATTTGTTGAGTGATATTATGCTATATATTCAGTGAATTGTCAATAGGGGTTTGCGATTTTTTTATTTTTTGTTGTGAACCAAACGGCCATCTCTGTTAACTACGCCAGAGACAGAACCGGTATCATCTGTGCCAGAAACAGAGCCGGTACCATCATTTCTAAGATTTATCTGAATTTCGCTTCAATGTTTAAATTGACAGCAACTTTTTCCCGATTTATAATACAAAATAGTAAATGTTCTGACATCACAGGATTTATACAATCTTTCTTGAAAGAATGTGGCCGCAATCCCATTCGCTTTAGATGATGGGTTAACAGAACATGAAATGAGGGGAACACAAATGAATGAATGCACTGCTCTGCCGAAAAAGGAACTTCTGATTCAGATTCAAATACCCTTTTGCACTGGTCACTGTCATTATTGCGAGAGAAAAAATCTGGGAAACAGTCGAACCCTGTTCCGGCAATATCTCAAAGCATTGAAAGCGGAGATCACCGATACTGCTCCGGAAATCAGCGATTATGATGTAACATCCATTCACATCTGCGGCGACAATACGATCACAATGATGGGAACAGATATTCTGGATGAATTTCTTCTTTTTTTGAAACGTACAATACCGACAGCCGATCACACGCAATGGGTCATAGATATGCTTCCCTACGAGATGTCAGCAGCCTCCCTGACGGTTCTGCGAAACGCACATATCAGTATTCTGCACCTGAATACAGGGACCTGTCAGATGAAGGAATTCAATTTATTAAAACGTCCTTACTATTATGCCGCATTTGACGGAGCGCTCAGTCTTATTTCCATGTATCAGCAGCATAATATCAGCATAGGCTTATTTGCCGGTCTTCCCGGGCAGACAGAAGATTCTCTGGTGCGCTCACTGCAATATGCATTAAAAGCACAGCCCGTGCAACTATCTTTACAGGCCTGTTCTCCAGACGCGGAGGCAAAATTTTCCAGCTCTGTGGATTGTCTGATGGCACAGTCGGGCTTACAAAGATACGGAACCGGCTGGAATTATGCATTGCCTGGCCAGGAACGCATAGAATACACCCAGGATTCTGACAATATGGACTGTATCGGTTTTGGAGCGGGAGCTGCAACACGCCTGGATGGTAACAGCTATCACAACACAGAAAATCTTTCTCTCTATCTGGCATATTCCACCGATCCGCAGATGATTGCCTGCGATCTGAAATCTTCTGATATGAAATAGTCCCGAATGAAAGCATGCATTCCTTAACATATTGTTTAATACAGCCCCGCTGCAAAGCCGCGGGGCCGTTCATTTGAAACACTATTTAAAGCTCATCATTCAAATACTTTACAATTGCTTTCCCGCAATCACGTCCAAGCGTAATGCAGATACCGATCGAGGCTCCGAAAAGCGGGGTGAAATAGTCATCGCCAAATCTCCCGCCCGTGCAGTTTCCGGTAGCAAACAATCCGGGAATCGGCCTCCAGTCGGACACCGCCAGAACGCGCTGATCTCCGTCTGTGATCAGGCCGCCCATCGTACACATCAGATTGCCTACGGAGGAATCATGATCGGTTACCTGCAGGAAGAACGGGCCGTCCTTGATCGGGAACATCAGCTCCGGCTCCCGTCCAAAGTCCTCATCCTTTCCTTCCTCACACAGTTCATTATATCGCTCTACAGAGTCCAGAATGTTCTGCTTTACCCTGTCGTCCGCGTCAATAAACGAAACTACCTCTTCCAGCGTTTCCGCGCCATACCAGAACATGGACGGGTCCGGTACCTCATATCCGTCCGCTCCCGCTTCCACGGCTGCATCCATAGCGGCCTGCACATTTTCCAGGAAGGAATAGGTCGGATCTTTGGTTCCGTGGTTCGGAGCCACATAAGTCAGATTCTCCGGAAGGTTTGAATCATAGATACAGTAAAAACGATCACGGTTCATGCGCATCAGAGGGCGGCTGCGGAACTCAATCGGTCCCCAGTATTCATTCATGAAACGTTTTCCATCTTCATTCATCCACATCCCCTGCGGATGGCCGACACTCAGAGACAGTCCCGGGGAACCGCCGATCCACGGAGTACGTCCGTCCATAGTAGCAATCACATGCTCCAGCGCGGCTCCTGCCCAGTATCCCATGGCAATACCTGATCCATCTCTGTCCATACCCATTTTGCTCATCTGATCATCGTTCTGCAGCGCTTCTACCAGATCAGGAAGCAGATCAGCCATCATTTCCTGATTGCCTCCAAATCCGCCGGTCGCCAGAACGACAACCTTCGCGTTATACTGCACATATTCACCGTTACATTTTGCCACAGCTCCGGTCACTGTCCCGTCTTCATCCTGAATCAGATACTGGGCCTTTGTGGCAAAGAAAATCTGTCCGCCATTCTCGGTTATTTTCGTGTGATTGCGCTTATGTATTTCCGTCATGTTCAGGTCACCGTACAGATCAATGGAAGATGACCAGAATTTATGATGACCGATCTGTGACAGCATATTTTCCCGCCGCTCCTCATCCAGCGGGAAATACTGTGTGCTGGTGGTCGCCATTTCTTCATCGGTAGCCAGTTCCGTAATAAACCAGTCGACATATTCGCCGCTGTGCTGTGCATAATTCATCGCCATCTTAGGCGTTGCGCCGTTATTCGTATTCAGCTGCCAGTTTGTATAAAACTCGACCGGATCAACCTCGGTAACACCCTTGTTCAGCAGATACTCACTGTTGATACACCCTGCGGCATTGCCCATCGCAGAATAAACGGACTCATCCTGATTCTCGATCAGGATAACAGACACGCCGGATTCCGCAAGCTCTCTTGCGCAGGCGATCCCGCCATGACCGCTTCCGATCACCAGTACCTCGGATTCATACACTGCAGTAATCTCGCTTTCATCAACCGGATCCGGTGCTGTTTTCCAGGAAGTCGTGCTCTCACTATCCTCACTGGAAGAAGCAACGGTTTCCACAGAAACGCCCATAGCCTGAGCAATACAGTTCGCCGCAGCTTCCTTTACCGCATCGGATGTCACAGTCGCTCCGCTGACTCCGTCAATGTCCGCCGACTGTGCAGCAAGGATCGCTTCTTTTAACGTTTCTCCATGAAGCTGGCCAATCGTTTCCGTCTCATTTGACACATCGACCACCACATCAGTAATGCTGCTTTCATCAAACGTCATTGTAACCGTAACAACGCCCATTCCCATAGCCGTAGCGGTATAGGTTCCGGGGGTATAAATCGCATCCCCTGCGCTCTCTTCCGCGTACGTGAGCCTGGAAAAAAGGCCTGAAGCAGCCAGCGTAGCCGCACCGGCTGTTGCGCCTCGAAGAAAATCTCTGCGAGACAGTTTTTTTCCTGTTTTTTCCATGATCGTTCTCCCTTCTCTTCCTGGGATTCTAATTCTGATTGATTGTGAAAGCTGATTCCCGTCCTTAAAAGCTTCACAAAAGCAGACATTAAAATCCAATCCCAACATAATAGGTTAAGCATATCATAATTCAGGAAAAAACAGCCGCCGGACGACCAACTGGTCAAAAATTCTAACTAACTGGCACTATGCCTTTGTACCTTCCGGAAAAGGGATCAGAATATCCAACACAAATTGATCATTGTCCATTTTGCAGGTCAGGCTCCCATCATACTTTTCTGCCACGCGCCGCATGCTTCGAATTCCAAACCCATGCATTTCACTGTCCTTTTTGGTGCTCAGAAGCTGGCCGTCCTGTTCCTTTGGAGCCTCCAGGCAGCTGTTGCTGAAGCGAAGACACAGCATCTGTATTCTCTTCACAGCTTTCATCTGAATCTGGCGCGTCTCTTCCTCCGGAATCTGAAGGCAGGCCTCGATGGCATTATCCATCGCATTTCCAAGTATTGTACAGATATCCAGCGGATCCATAAAATCCAGTAACGTTCCGTCCAGATACGGAACACACCGGATTCCGTTCTCCAGGCAGATTGACAGCTTCTGGTTCATAATCACGTCTACGGCCTGGTTTCCTGTCTGAAGTTCAGATTCATATGGAAGAATCTGACGCATCATCTCTCCCAGTCTTCGCCGGATTTCTTCCTGATCCGTGTCAGCCTGCAAATACAGAAGTGTATTTTTCAGGTCATGATAACTGTGGTTAATCCTCTCTTCCATCTCTCTCGATTGATTGAACTGTGCATGCTGTGCCGCAAGCATCTGTTCCATCTGCTGCAATTCAAACGAATGTCTCTGAGAAGAAATCATATTGACATTGCCAATAATCAATAGCAGCCCAACCAGAAATGTGATGATCAGCATGACAGGAGTTTCCGCTCTCAGATCTTCGTTCGATACAGGAAGCCAGAAAACAATTCCGCGAATAAACAGGTAGGGAAGCAGTGCCACAGCCAGAATCGGAATCTGTGCATAACGAAGAACCGGGATTCCGCCTCTTTTCATCACGGACCGGACGGCCCGTATGATCAGGAACAGGCATACCGCTTCGACCAGATTTGCAGCCAGCATGGCAATAAGGGTACCATTGAGAAAAACATCATATCCCAAAATGGTTTGTGAAAAAAAGCTGAACAGCGTCTGCATACAATCACTTATCAGAAAATAAATCATCGTACTATACAGGCATACTAAAATACTCCTTCTCGTCCATAAATAAATAAAGATATAATAGAACAGGCCTTTGAGTGCAAGCATAACGTAAAGATTCAGAGCAAGCCCTCCGCCCCTTTGAAAGAGTATGGAACAGAAAATGCTGATCAGCAAAAGCCAGGACCCATCTCCTCTTTGATAATAATTTCTGTCCGCGGAATCGACAAAAAACACACATCCAAGCTGATCTGCCAGCGCCATTAAAAAAGGCGGAAAAATTGCATGGATCCAGGTCAGGAAGATCTCTATCATGACATACCTCCAATATGAGAAGCCAGTACTTCCAGAAACTCCTTCCGGCGATGTCTGCTGATCTGCAGGCATTCTCCAGCCACCCATAAATCACATCCCTGATAACGTTCCACGTAATTTAAATTTACCAGATAGGCTGTATGGCAGCGAAAAAACGGCTCCTTCACAAGACGTTTTTCCAGGCTGTTCATTGTCTCATTACATGGCACCGTACGCGTCTGTGTATGCAGGACCGTTTTATGTTGGGCAGTCTCTGCATATGTAATATTGCTGATATCCAAAAGAGCGATTCCGTCCCTGTTCTTTACCCGCAGATAGTTCGGGCTGCGCTTACCAATATGGGTCAGCGCTTTTTTTAGTTCCAATGCAAAAATCTTATAATTCACTGGTTTTACAATAAAATTCAATGCGTTTACCGCATATCCTTCCAGTGCAAACTGAATAAGATTCGTCACAAAGATAATAATTACATTTTCATCCATTTTGCGAATCGCTTTCGCGGCGTCCAATCCATTCACAGGCTTCATTTCAATATCCAGAAACAGAATATCGCAATCCTGGGGATAATCATCCAGCAGGGCGGCGCCATCCGGGAAACAGAAAATCTGAAACGGTGTCTGATTCTCCTTTTCGTATTGCTGTATATACCTGGCAAAGCGCTCCCGTTCTGCCCTTTCATCTTCCGCAATTGCAACACGAATCATAAAGCATCCTCCCCGCCTTTCTTTGGAACCAAATTTTCCTGTTATGCCTGCTCAGTGATAAATCAGGACATGAGTATTTTCTCAAACTTTCCCTGTAAATTCAATTGTTTTTTGGTGAATTTTATATTTATTTGTGTGTTATAATACACCTGTAACAAAATCATCTACAGATCTTATCATCTACGATTCTTTATAGTAAAGGACAAAATCCCTTTATTCTTTACTGCAACCGCATGACAGGTCTGCAAACAATCAGCAAAAAGAAAGGAAGAGATAATATGGATACTTTAAAAGCTGAGAAAAGAGACATGTCGGTAAAAGCGAAGAAGCTTCGTCGGGAAGGCTATGTGACAGGCAATGTATTTGGCCGGGAAATCAAAGGTTCCATCCCGATTCAGATCGGAAAACAGGAAGCGGAACGTGTATTCAGAGAAAAGAAAAAAGGCAGCCAGCTCTATCTGGATGTCGACGGACAGACGATGGATGTCCTGATTAAGGAAATCCATTACAATTCCATGAAAAGTCTGTATGAGGAAGTAGATTTTCAGGCGCTGGTAAGCAGTGAAAAGGTGCATTCCGTTGCGGAAGTCGTCCTTCTGAACCATGATAAGATTCAGGAGGGAATCCTCCAGCTTACGCTTGAAGAGATTCCATACAAAGCGCTGCCATCCGCACTGATTGAAAAGGTAGAAATCGATGTCGGGGAAATGCGGCCCGGAGATTCCATCAAGGTCGGCGATCTCGCTATCGCATCCAACCCGGATATTGACCTGAGCATCAGCCCGGATACTGTAGTTGCGCTCGTTTCAGAGCCGCGTGCGTCTGCAGTACAGGAGGACGAACCTGCTCCGGAAGAATAAGATGTATCGAGCAGGAGACGGCTTGCCGGCTCCTGCTCGCCTTTTACGCACAGGGGCGCGTAAGGAGTCTTGTGGCTTACGCCACACGCATCTACGCTCCGCTTCGGTCGTTGAATATCCCATGCGAAGCGTGGGATGCCACCCGGCGAGGGCTAAACGTGTGCCACTGGCACACAGCAACCGCGCAAGCGGATAGGGGAGAAGAGTGTTCCCCTATCTGATTAATATCAGCCTGATCTATCAATGAAACACTGATTTCCAGACTCTCTGAGAGAATACAGAATCACCGGAAGTAATCACTTCTGCGCAAAGTATTCGTCAATGCCGTCCGCGATCCCTTCTGCCATCAGAGGCTGCACGGTCTCGTCTGTCATGCGAAGGTCGTCGGATTCGTTCGTCATAAATCCCATTTCCAGTATCATCACCGGTATCTGGCTCCAGTTGATTCCGGTCATGTTATCATAATACTGTACGCCGAGGGAATCGAATTCCGCTTTTTCGCAGTAGGCGTTCAGGATACATTCCGCCAGCAGGTACGAGTCCTCCGAGAGGTCGCCCACGTAGGGATTGTCCGGGGACGGCACCATGCCGAGCGCTCCGTCCGCGCTCGAATTATCAGAACCGTTCGCGTGGATGCGGACAAAAATATCGCCGCCCTGCTCGTACGCCAGGGTCGCGCGTTCCACATTGCTGATGGCAGTATCGTTGTCCTCCCGCGTGAGAATCACCTCATAGCCCCGCTCCTCCAGCTCTGTCCGAAGGAGAAGGGAAATCTCCAGATTCAGCTCATACTCTGCCACACCGCTGTATCTGCCCTCGGTGCCGACTGTGGACTTCGCCTTCATCTCTGTTGCACCCGGACCAATTGGTTCCGTACCACTCATATCGACCCAGCTTCCCTGATGGCCCGGATCGATCACAACCACGTACGTTTTCTTCTCCGTCTCTGACTCAATCACAGTGTCAGACTCTGATTCCGGCTCTGTCTCAGCCTCAATACCTGACTCTGAATCCAGCTCCGTCTCAGCCTCAATACCTGACTCTGCATCTGGCTCCGTCAGATCCTCGCCGAGGACGATCACCTGTATACCCTCTGATTCGTCCGCCTCCGCAGCTGCTGCCGCACAGCCAAACATCAGACACCCCGCCGCAATTATCATGGCTGCGCAGGCAGACATCCCTTTTATTATAAAAGGATATGTCGCCTTTTTCGAAATCATTTTCCTATCCATATTATAAATCCCCTCGTTCTTCCTCTCTCCTGCAGCTTCTTGTTCCGTGAAATCTTCTCTTCCCACAAAGTCTTCTTATTTCATGGAACTTTTCCACCCGTAAAGTCTTTCTATTCCATGGAACCTTCTCCTGCAAAATCCTCTTATTCCATGGAACCTTCTCCCGCAAAGTCCTCTTTATTCCATGGAACCTTCTCTTCCCGCAAAATCCTCTCTGCCCCTATAATCTTTTCATCATTACAAAGAAAACTGCCCGCCCCACCCTTTTCCAGGATTTGGTGCGGGCTGCGCCGAACTATGCGATTCCAGGCTGCGCAGGGCTTTCATTTTCATGATCGTATCTGTGCTTTCATGATCTGTATGGTTTGTCTATCACGCGCTATAGCTGCTCATGAATTCATTAATCTCGTCTTCACAAGTGCGCATTGCCAGGATCGTCCGCTCCATCAGCTCCTCCAGCGTCCATCCGAGCCGCTCGGCTCCTGTGCGGATGACGTCACGCGAGCAGCCCGCCGCGAACCGTTTGTCCTTGAACTTCTTTTTCAGGCTGGACACCTCCATATCCATCACGCTTTTGGACGGCCGCATCTTCGCCGCCGCTCCAATCAGGCCGGTCAGCTCGTCCGCAGCAAAAAGGACCTTTTCCATCTCATGCTTTGGCTCCAGGTCACAGCAAATCCCATAGCCATGGCTGCAAATGGAATAAATCATCTCCTCGCCCACATGGCCTTCCCTGAGAAGCTCCGGGGCCTTCTGGCAGTGCTGTTCCGGATAGAGTTCAAAATCAATATCGTGCAGCAAACCGACAATCCCCCAATATTCCTCCTCGTCCGCATAGCCAAGCTCGCGGGCATACCAGCGCATGGTTCCTTCCACCGTCAGCGCGTGCTGAATGTGAAATGGTTCCTTATTGTATTTTTTCAGAAGCGCAAACGCTTCCTCTCTCGTCACTGTACTTTGCATCTTCACTCACCTTTTTGTCCTTTCGTTCCTTCGAACTTTCTTTATCTGTTTATCTATTTCATTCAGAGAAGAATTCCTCCGCGATACTCTAAAAGCCGCGCATGATATGACGCAGTATCTTTCCTGATTTCTGCGAAAACCGGAGCGATGTCCCCGTCCAAATCATTTCTCCGACTAATTCTCCTCATCCGTCTGTTTACTCTCATCTTCAACGTCTACCTCAATCCCCAGCTCTCTGGGCAGAAATCTCGGGCATACGTTTTCATTTGAAACAATCACCGCGGCGGAAAGTCTCGTGCCGATCTCACACGCTTCCTCCAGCGTTTTTCCATAGGTCAGACCGACCACCAGTCCCGAGCAAAAGGCGTCGCCGGCGCCGGTTGTATCCTTTACCTGTACACTCATGGCCGGGCAAAAGCCTTTTCGTCCCTGCTGGTCCGCATAAACGCTGCCCTTGCTCCCCATGGTGACCACCATCGCCTGAAACTGGGCATTCACGAGCTGATCCGCCAGCAGATCTGCCATCTCCTCCGGGCCAACATCCGCGTAATCCGTCGCGAACAGAAGCCCCGCCTCCTGCTGGTTGCAGACAAAGCAGTCCAGCCGTTTGATAAAATCGCGCCGTTTCAGCGCGATGCTCATATTTGAGACCACCGCGTATACCCGTTTCCCGTATTTTTCGGCCAGTTCAAATACCCGCTTGATGATCTCCTTATCCATATCGATCTCAACGACGATAGAATCCGCGTCCCGGAAAATTTCATCGCCGTGCTCTTCCAGAATGTCCAGAATCGGCATCAGATCCGGCCGTCTGGAAATGGAGCCTGCGACGTCCCCGGTGCTGTCAAAAACCGCAAGCCACGTTCCCATCCCGTCCGGAACGGTTTTAATATAGTCCAGATTGACCTTGTGGTTCCGAAGCTTATGCAGGACTTCTGCTCCCATCGCGCTCTCATCCACCAGGCTCACAAAGGTCGGCCGTAGCTCCAGATTCGCGATATTCTCCGCCACATTCCTGCTCACACCACCATGGATGTATTCAATCACACCCGCATTTCGCCCATTTGGGATATAGGTATCCTCCGGAAATCCCTTGATATCCACAAAAACCGCGCCAATTACCACAATCCCCATCCTTCGTACCTCCCTCCGCCGGCAAAGCGGCATTCTCATTCTCTGTAAACTACACTTACATGTCCGTACTCGCTTGCGAGTGCGGATGAAGGCAATGTTCCGATTTTCGCAGCAAATCGAGAACGGTACCGATTCTTCATTGCGCGGCTTCTATTATACCGCAATTCCGCCAGAAATCAAACGTTTCCTTTTCTCCGCCGATATTTTTCCCGGGTCGCCATCCCGCCGCGGATGTGCCGCTCCTGCTTGTTCACATCAAGAACCCTGCGCACTTCACAGGCCAGATGCGCGTCAATCTCCTCAAGCCTCGTTACCATGTCCATATGAACGGTGCTTTTGCTCACTCCAAACCGTTTTGCCGCCTCCCGCACCGTCGCGCCATTTTCCACGATATATACCGCCGCATTCCGTACACGTTCTTCTATGTAATCTTTCAAGGAAATTCCCCCGAAGACCATTTTTTACAGTCTATTCGGGGGAATCGATAAATATCACGATTCTGAACGGATGAATTATTGCAGCAGTTTCGTTTAAAGCACATCAAAGCTCAGCTGACTGCTGTTCGGAATCCCGCCGGCTATTTCACATACAGAATCCGCTTCACTCTCGTAAAGACGCAGTCTTCGGCATAGCTGATCTGCACGCCGCCATCGCTGGTGCTCTGGATGACCTGACCGTTCCCGATATACATCATCACATGCCCGGTGACGGAGCCATCCGCGCTGCCGCGCCGGATCAGCAGATCGCCCACCTGCCACTCGCTCATATCATCCGGGTCAATGTCCACACCGGAATTGTACATATACCAGGTCGTCCTCGGAAGCGAGATTCCGATCGTACTGTAGCAATAGCCGACAAAGCCGGAGCAATCATACCGCACCGGACCGGTTCCTCCCCAGAGATACGCATTCCCGATCTTGGTCTTCGCCGCAGATACCAGCTTTTTCAGCTGACTCGAGGTGCCTGTCAGACATTTTCCATTCACAGCGGTACTCCCGCTGGTATATGCAAAACCTGAGATTTTCTTCCCGTTCAGGCCCACATAAGTGCCGTTGATCCATTTATTCTTCTGGATTTTCCCGCTGCCATTTACATAATAGCCCTTTATCCATCTTGAAGTGACCTTTTTGCCGTTCGCTCCCACATAGTAATTGCCGACCCTCTGGCTGTATGCACGCTCTCCGGTCTCTGTGACATAATAATCACCAACCCATTTACCTGTAACCAGATAGCCCGAGGAATTGAAATAATAATAGCTGCCGTCAATTTTTTTCCACTGTTTTTTCACGCACAGGCCATTACTGTCAAAATAGACCTTTTTCCCATTTAATACAGACCAGCTGTCGGTGACATAGGTAACCGCTGCCGTTTCGGAACTACCGCTTTCCTCCTCACCGCTTTCCGAAGCTGAGTCATCTTCTTTGCCGGTATCGGATTCCGATGCGCCGGTATCATCTGTATCGGATCCCGACGCACCATCTGAGTCAGTTTCCGAATCTTCCGAGGAAACCATGCTCAGCCGGACGCCTTCCGAGGTATTTACAAGTCCTTCTTTTTTCTTCCCATCTTCCTGAAGATAGCAGCCATCTACCCACGCATCCGTTACCATATACTTACCGGAATCAAAAAAATATTCGCTGCCATCCTGGGCGGTAATCCACTCATTTACCGCCCAGGTGCCGTCATCCTTCCGATAGCGGATGCCCGAATCATTCGTTTTGAAATGACTGTCCCAGTGCCCCAGCGTATCCACATAGCGTTTCCCGACCCACTGGTCGGTCGCATAACCGCCCTCTTTCAGATAGTAATAAATATACTCGCCATCCTGGATCCAGCTGTTCTTTTTATAAATACGAAGCGTATAGATACTTTTCAGCTTCTTCCCATTGTTCATCCGGATCGTCCGGGTCACCTTCACCGTGCCGCTTCCCATGAAAACAACAGCCGCGCCGATATTTCCCGTTCTCGGATTTACCACAGCGACTGATTTGTCGCTTACCTTCCAGGATATGGATTTGATTTCTGATGTATCCAGCTCCGTATCATAGCCGACCTTATATGAGCCTCTGGAATAAGGCAAAATATAACTCTCACGCGTAGTCGCCGCCTCCGCTCCCAGGGAAGGCAGTAATAAAATCGCGAATACCAGCAGCCATCTCAGCTTTTTTATCAGACATCCTCTGTATGTTCTCATCTCATCCTCTCCAAATCATTCTTGCCGGAAAAAGACATATCTAGTCTTACTCATGTTCCGGTCTGTCCCCATGAATCAGGAACTCTCCATATGAGAGCATACTTTCCCGCTCTTTTTCGTCCATTTCTTCCCACATCGCAAGCAAATGATTCTGATCATCCGACAGCTTCGAATCCTTATGATATCCCACGCCCTCGAAGAACTGGGAGAGTGTGATTTCAAACCCGTCGCACATCCGCTGCAGCGATGTGATCGTCGGCGTTCTGGTTCCATCAATGTACCTGGTAATGCAGATCAGAGACAGACCGGAGCGCTGCGCCAGACGATACTTTGACAGCCCTTTTCTCATAAGAAGATCCTGAATCCTTTCCCCGATGTAATCCGTAAGCGGATCAGAAAAGTTATTTCCCTTTGTCTTTCCTTCCGTTCCCATGCGGGCACCTCTTTTCTTCCGTATTTATGATTATTCTAACGGGAAAAAAGAGGATTGATTAGACGCCTCATAGGCTATCATCAGTAGCCAGCTGACTACTATTTATCAAAATAAAAAAATCCAGGAAGTGTTTTCTTCAGCGCGGAATCTCCGAGCAAAACGGGTATATAAACGTTATTTCAATCCGTCCATCCGTCCGGGGCGCGATGGTAACACTTTCCGCTTCCTCGATCAGAGTCGAAAGATCGGTGCGCATAGAGGCAGGAGAGGATGGCTGAATCATAAAGCAGTCTGCGGACATCTGAATTTTCCCAAAAAAATGTTCCGTATCGACCACAATATCCATCGGAGCCATCTCGGCCAGCGCCAGTGCTTTTTGGGTCAGTTCCTGAAAACGATCCAACGCTTCCTGCGGGATGACCTGATAATTTTCTCTGGACTTTGACTCCATCCGCGAAGAGAGCTCCTCCGCCTCCAAAGCCAGCAGCCGTTTTTGCTCCTCGCGCTCTTCTTTCGAGCGCCTCGAATCCAGCGCTTTGGCGGCCCGCTCAGCCCTTTCCCACTGCTTCGCTTCTTCTGAATAAAATAATTTCTCAATTCTCATAACTGTTCTCCTTCTTCTGTGTCCATGATTGTGTCCTGAAAGAACCGGCTTTCATTCTATCATTCTGCGGGGAATAAATTCTTAAGTAACTGTGTTTTTTTGCTGAACAAAGTATGTCATTACCGGCTCCTTTTTCGCTTCGTACGCTACAGGTGTACACCCGTAGTCTACCAGAATATATTCATTCGCGCAATCCTAATGTATGCTAATTGTGAACAAATTTATCGCGGAAAGGATATTTTTTGGGGAAAGGAGACGAACAAATGAGTCAGCAGTTTTCAGAAACAAAGCACTCGAAACGCCAGATGATCGGCGTACGAATCAGAGAGGTCAGAAAAGAGCGCGGATTTACATGCGAGAGCCTTGCGATGCAGGCCGGCACGACCGGAGGCTATATTCGCCAGATTGAATCCGTTCGCTCGCCCAAATTGCCCAGTATTGATATTTTCATTCGCATCTGCGAGGTACTGGATGTTGCGCCGAACTACCTGCTGCAGGACCAGCTGAAAGCCGGCAGCCAGGATGAACATGCGGATTACGTAGCGATGTGGGAAAACCTGCCGCCCTCGAAGCAGGAGCTCATAAATGTCATGATCAAAACAATGGCGGAGCAGGAGACTCGCGTTCTTTAGCCGAAAAAAAATGCCCACGCTTCGCATGGGATATTCCCTCGCCGGGTTCTGTATGAAAAAAAGGAAGACCTTTTTCTGTCTTCCTTTTTTTACAGTTACCTTTTGCGGTTATGCATTCTGGCTATTCCCGTTCCGAAGCGGAGCTCTCCTGCAGAAACGGGAAATCGCCGGCTTCCCTCATGAGCCGCAGTCCCAACGACATCCCATATCGAAATACCGCTTTGTTCTGTATGTCCTGAGAAACGGCCAGCAGGTCACAGACCTCTTCTACCATATCATACTCCTCCCGGCCCAGCTTCTCCTCAAGCTTTTTCATCAGGGCATCGACCTCCCGGTTGGTCTGCGCGTACTCCGGATCTGTCGATACCACCTGTTCTCCCGGATATACTTTTCCGTCAAAAATAGCATCCATAATACTCATCTTGCCCTCTCCTTCCGTAGTCAGCCCGACGATGCCTGATCCGGGTAAACCGAAACCACACTTCTGTCATTTGTACCGGATATTCTGGTATGCGTATAAAAGTATCAATCACCTGCTCAGTGTATCGCAAAAAGTGCAATATTTCAACGGCTTTTATATTATGATTTTCTTAATTTATAAAAACTGCTCATTTTATCTATAATGTTCTGAGGGTTTCCCCCCTGCTCCGTGCTTCATACGCGCACATCCTTACTGCCGCTCCCGCCAACGGTCTGCGTCCTCGTTTTTCTGCGAAAATCGGGACATACTGCGTCCTCGTTTTTCTGCGAAAATCGGGACATACTGCGTCCTCGTTTTTCTGCGAAAACCGGGGTTTAAAGCACAGGTCACAGATACTCAGTCCCCCTGTGTTATTATATGATAAAACCCGGCGAAAAATACCTGCATCTGCATCATCCTTTGACGCCGCCGGACGCCAGTCCGCTGACAAGGTGCTTTTCAATGCACATGAACAGAATGATGACCGGTATTGTCGCAAACAGCGAAGCGGCGAACAGGTACTGCCATTCAATCATATTATAGCCGTTAAAAATCGTGATTCCGACCGTCAGAGGCTTGTTCGTGTCAGTGGAAATCAGCGTGAGGGCAATCGTGTACTCATTCCAGGCGTTGATAAAAATGAAGATCAGCGTGGTCACGATGCCCGGCGCAGCCATGGGAAGCAGCACCTTGATGAGAGCCTGTATTTTATTGCAGCCATCGATGCGGGAGGCCTGCTCCATGTCCGGAGAAATGGAGACGAACGTGCCGCGCAGAAGCCAGATGGCAAACGCCTGATTAAACGCCGCATTGATGAAAATCAGTCCCAGCAGGCTGTCCGTCAGCCCCAGCGTGGACATGACGCGGTAAATACCAATCAGCAGAACCACCGGGGAAAACATCTGTGATACAATCACAATTCCCAGGAAAAAATTCTGTCCCTTAAATTTCATACGGGCCAGTGCATATGCCGCCGGTACCCCGCACAGGATTGCGATACAGGTCGAACCGCCCGCCACAATGATGGAATTCAGAAAATAGCGGAGCAGCGGCGCCTTTGACCAGATATCAGCAAAGTTGTTCCACAGCCAGACCACCGGGAAAATGGTGCCTTCTGTAGAATAAATCTCCGCTCTGCTTTTCAGTGCAGTCGTAAACATCACCAGATACGGATAGAGGATGATCAGGGATATCAGAATCACAAATACATACAGGCAGACCCTTAAGATCTTTTGTTTCGGCGTCTTTGCCTTTTTGATCATCACTTCTTCATTCTTTTTACTCATCGCCGCCCTCCTTCCTCAGAGACACCACCATATACACGGAAGCGCAGGCACAGAGAATCAAAAATCCGATAACGGAGACTGCAGCCGCCTGCCCGGATTTTCCATTATAAAACGCCAGCTTATACAGATAGGTGACCAGCGTATCCGTGCGGTTTGCCGGGTCGCCCTTGGTAATCGTCCAGACAATCGGGAAGGAGTTGAATACATAAATGATGTTCAATACCGTGCTGACGGTCAGCGACGGACGGACCAGCGGTACCGTAATCTGGAACAGCTGCTGCCAGTACGTCGCTCCGTCCACCCGCGCCGCCTCATAGTACGCATCGTCGATACTCTGCAATCCGGAAAGCACGCAGAACATGACAAACGGAACCGTGACAAAGATACCCACCGCGCATTCCCACGCAAAGTAGGCCGCGGGGGTCGGCGTCCAGTTCACGTTCTGTTTGATGATACCCAGCTGCTTTAAAAAAGTATTCAGAGCGCCGTAGTCCGTGTCAATGATGAATTTCCATACGCCGGCCTGGATGATCAGAGACGTCGCCCATGGAAACACGACAATCGCCCGGGCGATCTTGCGCCCGCGGAACTGATTGTTCATCACCAGCGCGAGAATAAAACCAATCAGCGTCGAAAGCCCTACCACTGATACAGTCCACACTACCGTATTTTTCAAAACGATTTTAAAGGTAGAACCGCTTAATACCTTTCTGAAGTTTTCAAGTCCGGCAAACCCTTTGATAATGCCCGCCTTGCTGACATCGCTTAAGGAAATCCGGAACACCACAAATATCGGGAACAGGATAAAAACCGCCATCAGCACGATGCTTGGCAGAAGCCAGAGGTATGGCTCGATTGCATTGAAAACCTTCTTTTTCTTATTCATTCCACCACCACCTGTATGAAATGCCGCATGGCACAGCCTGAATATCGCAGCCCGTATTTTACAGTAAACGACGCAAGTCGTTTTCACAGATATCTGTCATGCACAGATTCTGCGAAACGGTCGGTCTGTCAGCGGCCATATCATGTCCAACAGAGTCAGGTTCAGTACCTTCTCAGTTACGTTTTTATACGTACCTCGCAGCGAGTGCATGGTACCTCCCTGAATAGTTACGTCAATCGTATGTGTATCAGCCACGCAGATGCGAATCGGGAGCAGAACCGCAAGTGCCCTGCCCCCGCAACATTTCTGTCATCCTGATGGTCCATCTGTCCATATGGCAAACCGGAACCATCCTGAAACAGCCTGGCTTTATGATCTGTAACGAAACGGGCGGTACGCCTGCTTCGCATCGAACCGTTTTTCTGATTATAGTAAACGACGTAAGTCGTTTTACTTTGCGCCAGACGCGGGGCTGCGCAAGCAGCCATTCCCCGCGCGTCTGTGTGCATCATTTATAATGATTGACAAAAGAATTTTGTCGTTCACTGTAATCCGACTCAGCCGGCAATCTCCGCCTGCAGATCATCGAGAAGCGTCTGAACATCTTCGCCGAGAAGCGCCTGCTGCTCTACATCGATAACGCCCTGCTTCACATCCGCCCATTCGGTCTTCGCCGTCGGATAGAACTTGCTGGATCCTACGATCTCTACCCATGCAGCCATGCTCTCATCCGCTGCCGCAACTGCCTCGCCGCCTGCTTCGGTTGCCGGAAGGAAGCCTTCCATCAGCACCCATTCAGAGTAGCGCTCATCCTCAAAGAAATAATCATAGAATGTCGTGATTGCCGCCAGCTCTTCATCCGTATAGTCATTATCAAATGTCATGAAACGATCCATAACGCCCGCAGATACGGACTCACCTGTGTTGGTCGGGATCGACGCCACGCCGTAGTTCACTTCATAGCCGCCGTCCGAGATATAGGTCGGCAGACTGTTCGGGGCAATTACCATCGCAATCTGTCCTGCGCCGAACATATCCTGCAGATCATAACGGGTATCATTTGCCGGATCGCTGTTCGTATAGCCAAGGTTTACCAGATTGATCGCATACTCAATCGCCTCTACGTTCTCCGCGCTGTTCAGATCCCAGTTGTCATCCTCGTCCACAAAGCCGCCGCCGTTGTTCCAGGTATAATACGCGAACGCGGCCTGTCCTTCATCTGTGGTCATATCAATGCCCCACGGATAAATGCTGTCATCATACGCCTTCAGAGCCTCACATACCTCAAGCAGCTCGTCCCAGGTCGTCGGCACTTCTACGCCCGCCGCCTCAAGAATGTCCGCGTTGTAATACAGTGCGCGCGCGGATGCGAGATCCGGAACCGCCCATACCGTGCCGTCAATCTCTGACTGCTCCAGGAAAGAATCATAAAACTTCGCATAGGTTTCTTCAGAAACATAATCCTCTGCCGGAAGCAGCAGATCATCCGCCTGATAATCCGCAAACACGTCAATATTCAGAACATCCGGCGCCTGGCCGTTCGCGATGCGGGTGTTCACCACGGTATAAATGTCATTCCAGGAAACTACTTCTACGTTCAGAGTGATTCCGGGATTATCCGCATTGAATTCTTCAACAAAATTCGCCCACCAGTCTGCCGTGTTCTGACCATACTGTGCGGCAATTACGGAAACCTCAACGGACTCCTCCGCCAGACTGCAGGTACCAAGCGCCATCGCGGATATCCCCGCCACAAGTGCTAACGCTGCTAACTTCTTCATAAATCCTGTCCTCCTTTTTCTTTTTCTGCTGCTTACATCAGAAAATCACACTGGATTTCTCTGCGCATCGAGCGCCTGAAATCCTGAAAAGCCCGGAATTCACTCATCTTGATCCAGCAACAACCAAAACAACTGCTTCCCCGCGCCCTTTTGGGTCATATTGTCACGAATCCAAACGCAGGCGTTCTCAGGCGTTCTATTCCCGACTTTCTGACCTCGCTATCATCATATAATAAATTTTGTGTAAAATCAACCAAAAATTTTTCTTTTTTCAAAAAATAACTGTTATTTATTTTCGTTTGGTGGTATGATAATAAAAATGTTTTCTTTTTTCCAAAAACAGCGGAGGTTCCGAAAAGGACCCGCGAAAGCCGAATACAGAGGAGGACACAGAATATGCCCGCAGTATATGCCCACGACCGTTTCGGCGTGGAGGTCCGCGAACAGATGAACGAGGAGCTCGCCTCGATCACAAACCGGTACAATTCTGCTTACCGGGAGGGTCTGCAAGGGCCGGATATCTTTTTCTTTTACCACCCATGGGGGAAAAACCGTGTGCAGCGCTACGGGGTTCGCCTGCACAGGGAGGATGCCGCGCCGTTTTTCCGGCATGCCATTTCCATCGTCCGCAGGTATGGACGGGACAGCAGCCAGTATGCTTACCTGCTCGGCTTCATCTGCCACTTCACACTTGACAGTGAATGCCATCCTTATATTGAGGAACAGATTACACGCAGCGGCGTCGCACATCTGGAGATTGAGGCCGAATTCGAGAAATACCTGCTGCGCGAGGATCATCTCGACCCGATCGGTTTTCGCACCGCGAATCTGGTCTATACAGACGACGATACTGTGGCTGCCATCGAGCCCTTTTTCCCGTCGATCGATCAGAAAACGACGGCCGCCTCGCTGCGCGGCATGCGGTTCGTAAAGCAGCTGTTCCGGGCGCCGAATCCGGTTAAACAGGGCGCCATCAATTCCATCCTGAGGCTGATCGGCCAGTATCACGAGATGAACGGCCTGATGAACCAGCGGAAGGACAATCCGCTCTGCGATGAGAGCAACGAAGAGCTCCGGGGGCTGTACGCAGACGCAGTTCCGCTCGCCCTGATTTTACAGGAACAGTTTGACGACTGCCTGCGAACGGGGAGGAAGCTGCCTGAGCGGTTCCACCGGAATTTTGAGTAAAGCATGAATTTCGCGCAAAACATGAAAGAATGATAAAAGAGGCAATAATAGAACTATAAGTGGGATGTTATGAACCGGCATTAGAGATTTATGGACAGGACATTCCGAACCGGCATAATAAAAAAATTGTGTGCAAGATATTATGGTCCGGCATTATAAAATTGCGGACAGGACATTGTGGTCCGGCATTTATAGAATTATGAATAAGGTAAAATCGATCTGTGAGGAGATTCTGAGCTATGAATAAAGAGAATAAATTAACCCGGCTTGAGATTTACTGGATTCTTTACGATGTGGGAAATTCTGCGTTTGTACTGCTGGTCGCCACCATTCTCCCCATCTACTTTAACCATCTGGCAAGCACGGCCGGCATCAGTGAGGTGGATTATCTGGCATACTGGGGCTACGCCGCCTCTGTGGCGACGGTCATCTGCGCGCTGATCGGTCCGGTGCTCGGCAGCATCGCGGATACGCAGAATTACAAAAAGCCGCTGTTTACCGCCTGCATGATGGTCGGCGTGGTCGGCTGCGCCGCACTCTCTGTCCCGACCTCGTGGATTATTTTTCTGGCGGTCTATGTGGTCGCGAAGGTTGGCTTCAACGCCAGCCTGATTTTCTATGATTCCATGCTCACGGACGTCACGACAGAGAATCGGCTCGACACCGTTTCCTCCTGCGGCTACGCCTGGGGCTACATCGGCAGCTGCATTCCGTTCGTCGTCTCACTGGTCTTCGTGCTTATGTATGAATCCATCGGCATTTCCTTCCAGACGGCGATGACCATCGCGTTCTGCCTGAATGCCGCCTGGTGGCTGCTCGTCACCCTGCCGCTTTTAAAGAACTATAAACAGACGCATTTCGTCTCCGCAGCAGAGCAAAGTCCGCAGAACAAATCCGGTTCAGGAGCATCCGGGACGCAATCGGGCGACTCCGCGCAGAAAAATGGCAGTTCTGTAATAAGAAGCAGCTTTACCAGATTGGGCCATACGTTCCAGGAAATCTTTCATCAGAAAAAAATCTTTTTTTATCTGCTCGCTTTCTTTTTCTTCATCGACGGCGTATACACCATCATTGACATGGCGACCGCCTACGGCAGCGCCCTCGGGCTGGATACGACCGGCCTGCTGCTGGCGCTGCTTGTGACACAGATTGTCGCGTTTCCGTTTGCCCTGCTCTTCGGACGGCTCTCCAGAGAATTCCGCACGGAGCAGCTCATCCGGTTCTGCATCGGCGCCTATACCCTGATTGCCCTCTTCGCCATTCAACTCGACCGACAATGGGAATTCTGGCTGCTCGCCGTCTGCGTCGGCATGTTCCAGGGCGCGATCCAGGCGCTTTCCCGTTCCTACTTTGCGAAAATCATTCCGCCGGAAAAATCCGGCGAATACTTCGGCATCTATGACATCTGCGGCAAAGGCGCTTCGTTCCTGGGCACGTTCCTGGTCGGCCTCATCGCACAGCTAACCGGCATCGCAAACGCGGGCGTGGCCGTACTCGCGGTCATGTTCGTCATCGGGTTCCTGCTGTTTTCAAAGGCGGCAAAGATGCAATAACAGACAAATGCTCCGTTGTCTCCCTCTGCAGGAATATGCGGCTTCTGCGAATTCCTGCAGAATCAGTAATTGCGGTCATGTAAATACCCGTTTGCCGCTTTATATGGGGGCTATATTGGGGGCTATTTCACAATCGGCTACGTATTTGCCTCTATATATTCTCAATCTGCCAGTCGATCGGCTCAATTCCATTCTGTTTCAGGAATTTATTTGCCCGCGAAAAATGACGGCACCCGAAAAATCCGCGGTACGCGGAGAGCGGACTCGGATGCGGTGCTTCCAGAATCAGGTGGTTCGGATTGGTCAGCATCGACTTTTTCATCTGTGCCGGACGACCCCAGAGCAGGTAGACGATCGGACGGTCAATCTGGTTCACGGCCCGGATGGCCGCATCGGTAAACTCCTCCCACCCGATGCCGCGGTGCGAGTTCGCCTGATGGGCGCGGACGGTCAGCACCGTATTGAGCAGCAGCACACCCTGTTCGGCCCATTTGGTCAGATAGCCGTTGTTCGGTATGTAGCAGCCGCAGTCCTCATGCAGCTCCTGATAAATATTAAGCAGCGAAGGCGGCGGCTGGATGCCCGGCTTCACTGAAAAGCACAGGCCATGTGCCTGCCCCTCTTCATGGTACGGATCCTGGCCAAGAATCACGACCTTCACCTTCGAGAGCGGCGTAAACGCGAATGCGTTGAAAATGTCATCCGCCGGCGGATAAACCACCCGGCTCCGGTACTCCTCATTGATCTGCCGGTAAAGCTTCGCATAGTAAGGCTTTGAAAACTCCGGCTTCAGCGGCGTCAGCCAGTCATTGGAAATCGGCGGCATATTCGGTTCCTCCCTTCTATAGTCTCACACTCACGCCCTGTCCCCGCAGGTACTGCTTCACCTCGCAGATTTCCAGCTCTTTGTAATGGAACAGGGAAGCCGCAAGCGCCGCGTCCGCCTTTCCCTCCGTCAGCGCATCGTAGAAATGTTCTTTCGTCCCAGCGCCGCCGGAAGCGATCACCGGAACGGATACATGCTCCGCAATCGTGCGGGTCAGTTCAATATCATAACCCGCTTTCGTGCCATCGCAGTCCATGCTCGTCAGCAAAATCTCCCCCGCGCCCAGCTCGTCAGCCCGCATCGCCCATTCGACAGCGTCAATCCCCATATCGACACGCCCGCCGTTTTTATAAATATTCCAGCCGGAACCATCCGGCCTGCGCCTCGCGTCAATCGCCACGACCACACACTGGCGGCCAAACTTTTCCGCCGCGTCATGAATCAGCTGCGGGTTCATAATCGCCGCAGAATTAATGGAGATCTTGTCCGCGCCCTCTCGCAGCAGCAGGCGGAAATCCTCCACCGTGCGGATGCCGCCGCCGACCGTGAACGGGATAAACACCTTTTTCGCGACCTCGCGCACCATATCCACAACCGTGCTGCGCGCGTCGGAAGACGCCGTGATATCCAGAAAGACAACCTCATCCGCACCAGCTTTATCATAGGCGGCCGCAATCTCGACCGGATCGCCCGCATCTCTTAAATTGACAAAATTCACACCCTTAACCACCCGGCCGTTTTTCACATCCAGGCAGGGAATGATACGCTTTGTAAACATAGTACTGTCTCCTTATTCACTTGTACATTTCTATTTCGCTATCCTGCTTCATTCTTTCATATCCTGCAATCCTGAAACCGTCCGAAATAATTATTATGATTCGGGCGACAAAAGGTAGTCACCTTTGATCATACAATACCGCACCATGAA
>JAJQDT010000033.1 GCA_021202075.1 Lachnospiraceae bacterium
CACTTTCTTCCTATCAATTTACCATTGAGTGAGAAAAATCACTGGAAGTTAAGATTAAAAGAAAATGGCAAGATACGCCTTTTGTATTACATTTGTATAACGGTGCCCGTTATTCAAATATAATCCGGCATCTTTTCAGGGGACACCCCTGATTCCCTCAACAGAGGTGCAAAGAAAAAGAATGCAAAAAAAGATGACCCCCACCAGAGCCATCTTTTCTAATTTTCCAAGAGTTTAATTAATGTCCGGATAATAATTCCTGTGCAAAATGAATACCGGCTTGCGGATAAAGATTCAAAATCTCCTGATATTTTGCTTCTATCAGTTCCGGAGAATCTGCCCATATAATTTCATAAATAGAAGTGGCCTTTTTAAAATGTTCTCTGGCTTCTAAAACCTTCCCCTGCAGCAGAAGAATGCTGCCCATCGTCTCCTGTACTACCGCATAATCACCACACATGTCTGAATTATTATCTTTTATCGTTCGTGCCAGTTTACGTAAGGCATACAAAATATCTCCAATGCTGCTCATCATTCCTTCATCTCATTCTTTTTCAATGAATCATTAGTGGTTTCATTCTCATCCGGTACTTCTTTTTCAAACAATCTGTCTGCACTCTTTTTAATGTCTACTCCTGCCATCGGCGCATATCTATGGTTATTTGCAATAACAGCTTCTATCCATTTAACAATTTTTCCCATACTTTCTCATCTCCTTATCAAATAATCCAGTTTTGAGTTTTTTCAAGTATACCATAAAGTTCATCAAAAAAACAGGCAAATGCTTTTACGCTTACATATTTTCGGAATTCAGCATAATCTGCACTGGCTCGCCCACCGGGACGTACATATCATCAGAAACGGAATACCCTCCCTCTTCAATCAGATACTCTTCTTCCGAATCTCCTGTCTCTTCCTCCGCATATCCGTAAGAATCTGCCATGGAATCATCCGAATTGTAAGTATCCATTATATCCGCGCGGTAAAGCTGCAGCTCTATCCATTCACTTTCGCCAGATGGAAGTTTCCATTCGTTCCAGGAATTGTTTTCCGCGCGAAAGACCAGATAGCCGGCACCGACGCTTGAAGAATAATATTGGATTTTATTTCCCTCACTATCCGTTCCACGCAACACATAATTTTCCATCGGAGTTGACCCGGATTCCTCCCGTTTATCATAAATATCATTATAGGAGACCCGGATTCGGCTGCTGACAGGCGTGATCGTCACAGTCTCCAGCTGGAATTCAATGCCTGTACTTTCATCATAAAAACTCTGGTCTGTGGAAACAGTCCGTGTATTTTTCTCCAACTCTTCACGTGACGCGCTGAAATCCCATGTGAACGGAGTTCCTTCTTCATCAATTTTGTCCGTCCTGTAAACATTTACTGTCAATTCTATCTCCTGCAAGTCGTCTGAAAAAGATCCTTCCTCTCCCAGATAATAGATGACGTAATTCCCAGTGTTGGAAAGGTCTTCATCCAGTTCAGGAATAACACCACTTTGCAGGCTTGTCCACTCGTAATCTTCCCCATTGATTTTCAACGTTCCGGTTCCAAGATAGGGCAGCTCTGTTTCCTCTTCGCTTTCTGCCCAATCCAGGGCAATCGATGCGTATAGTTCTCCGTCCGCAAGTATCACTTCCTTAAGTGTTGCAGCAATTCCATCCTTTGTCTGCACCTGGTTGACCACCTCGGTATATGATGTCAGATCATTTCCGATGGCAAGGATTTCGCCAATCTTCACAGCTGCGTTGGACAACGCAGCGCGAACCTGTGGCTGTGTCAGACTGAGCACACCAATGGCAAACACTGCGCAGGCCGCCTTTGCAAGGAGATCCCACCTTTGGTTGTTCGTATTCGTTGCCTTTTGTCTGCGTTTTCGTTTTCTTTCCCTTACAGCAGATATCTGATAAGAAGGATGATCGCCTGCTCTTTCCGCCTGGGCATCTGTTATAAAGGAATCTTCCCATCCGATGGAGGCCTCCCCGATTATCCGCTCATCCAGATCCCCCAGTAATTCTACAAACCTTTTCCCATTTTCGCTCATAGCCGCACCTCTTTTTTCAGCTTTTTCCGGATTCTGTACAGAATGCTTTTCACACTGCTCTCCGTCTTTCCGTAATGCTCCGCAATCGTCTGGATGGAATCCAGATACCAGTATCTCCGGACAAACATTACCCGCTCCATCTGCGGCAGTCCATCAAGGAAGCCCTCAACCTGCCGCAGCAGTTCCCGGCGCAAAACAGTATCCTCCGCAGATTCGCCGTGCAGTCCTCCAATCTCGTCCAGCTCCTTCTCCACTGTTTCCAGGTGCAGGTTTCCCCGCTTTGAAGCGTTTTTCTTTCTTAGCAGGTCAAGTGCTAGATTTCTGGTGATTTTTCCGCAGAAAGCGGATAAAACAGTCGGGCGCTTAGGAGGAATACAGTTCCATACAGAAAGCCATGTGTCATTGACACATTCTTCCGAATCTTCATGATTCATCAAGATATTCCATGCAATCTTATAGCAATAGTTTTGATACTTGATGCTGGTCTCCATCACCGCGTCCTCATTGCGCAGTTCATACATCCGGATGATCTGTGTATCTTCCATTTCCTGTTTCCTCATTTCCATGGTTTCATTCGTTACCGATCTGTATTTATAAGAAGTACTTCTATACTATAAGACGTATTTTGAAGCCGGATGACTCAAACTTTTTTCTTAAGAAAAGCTTAACGCCGGTATCTTTAGACAGATAAGGAAACGATTAATCCATCTGTCCAGCGTGGAACACGCGTTATATCATAAGGATATTACCCTCAAGATCCGACGATTCCTTATGCACTGGGCGTAAACCATAAAACATATATTGTGTCCCTGCGCATTAAAAAACCGGCGTTACTTTTATTTTTCTATTTTTGATTCCAATATTCAATTCATGTCAATCGACCATATTAAAGTCCAATGGCTCTGCTTTATTCTCTTATCCATGAATAAGAAGACCAAAACTGCCAATCGGCCATATACGCAGCCACGCCTTTCCAACGATTGTATCTCGTTGCACATTACCGATATCCGCACTTCGGCTGTCTTTACTATTATTCCTGTTATCTCCCAACAAAAAATACTCGTTCTCTCCCAGAGTGATCTCCTCACTCGCTATTCCAGGATTTTGGATTACTTCTTTCCCATAATTTTCTTCGAGCAGTTCTCCATCAATATAAATGCTTCCATCCTCATCAATACGGACTGTCTCACCCGGAAGG
>JAJQDT010000009.1 GCA_021202075.1 Lachnospiraceae bacterium
TCAGAAAAATGAGCGATATACTTGGGTTGAGTAAGCATTATCCGACTTTCAGGATAATAATAGTGGGATGTGTGGCAGCAGGTGGATGTGTCTGCGGCAGACCACTATCAGGGAGGAGAAGACATATGCAGATACGTGATATGTTTGCAGAGGACATCAACCGTCCTATCAATGGCGTCATCAAGGTTGACCAGGATGCTGCCGAGGTGATTCAGCAGGAAGTGGGCGAGTACGTCATTACGAACGAGCTGAAAAAGCATATTATCAGCTTTTTTGATTATTATGATGAGGCTTTTGATACGCCGACTTCTGACATAGGTGTCTGGATTTCCGGGTTTTTTGGAAGTGGTAAATCTCACTTCCTGAAAATGCTGTCCTATATTCTGGAAAATAAGATGGTGGGCGGTGTGCCTACGGTGGAGATGTTCCGGAAGAAGTTTGAGGATGATCCGGGAACATTTATGATGATTGACAAGGCGGCGAAGGCAGAGACGGAGACGATCCTGTTTAACATTGATGTGGAAGGATCCATCAATAAGGACAAAACCGCCGTGCTGCGGGTGTTCGCAAAGATGTTTTATAATCATCTGGGCTTTTATGGCGAGAACCTGAAGGTGGCCATGCTGGAGCAGTACATTGACCAGCAGGGAAAGACGGATGAATTCCGGAGGGTGTTTGAAAAGAACCGCGGAAAAAGCTGGGTGGAGCAGCGGCGCGCGTTTGCGTTCAATGGGAAATATCTGATCTCGACGCTGATGGAAGTGCTGGATATGAGCGAGGATGACGCGAAGCGCTGGTTCCAGGATAAGACGGCGGTGGAATTTTCGATTGCCCGCCTGGTAGAGGATATGAAGTCCTATGTGGACAGCAAGCCGCGGAATTTCAGGCTTCTGTTTATGATTGATGAGGTTGGCCAGTATGTAGGGACGGAGCTGGATATGCTCCTGAATCTGCAGTCTTTGGTGGAAAAAATCGGAAGTGAATGTGACGGGAAGATCTGGGTGATGTGTACCGGACAGGAGGCCATTGACGAGATCATTAAGGTGCGCGGAGATGCGTTCTCCCGGATCCAGGCGCGGTTTAAGACGAGGCTGTCCTTGTCGTCGTCATCCGTGGATGAGGTCATCCAGAAGCGTATTTTACTTAAAAAGCCGGAACCGAAGGCTGAATTGGAGCAGTTGTATGATAAGAATGATTCCGTGCTGAGGAATCTGTTCAGCTTTACAGATTCTATTCTGGATATTAAGGGATATACCGGTCCGACCGAGTTTGCGGTGAACTTCCCGTTTGTGCCGTACCAGTTCATCATTATGCAGAAGGTATTCGCGGAAATCCGCAAGCATGGAAATTCCGGGAAGCATCTGTCCGGCGGTGAGCGTTCCATGCTGTCTGGTTTCCAGGAGGCAGCGCAGAAGGTTCAGGATCAGGATGAATATGCTCTGGTTCCGTTCTTCCGTTTCTATGACACGGTACATTCATTTCTGGACGGATCCATCCGCCGCGTGATTGAACGCTGCCAGAAGGCGGCGGATTCTGGCGCGGGGCTGGAAGATTATGATGTGGAGGTTTTGAAGCTTTTGTATCTGATCCGGTATGTGGATGATATTCCGGCTAATGTGGATAATATCGTCATCCTGATGGCGGATGACATCCGGGCGGACAAGATTACAATGCGCGAGACGGTCAGGAAGTCTCTTGACCGCCTGATGAGCCAGAATTATATCGGAAGGAATGGGGACACCTACAATTTCCTGACGGATGAGGAGCAGGATATCCAGCGTGAGATTAAGAACACGCAGGTGGATACTTCTTCGATTGTGGAGCGGATCGCCCATATGATTTTTGGTGAGATTTACACGACGAAGAAATACAGATATGGCAAGTATGATTTTGCCTTTGACCAGATGGTGGACGGCGTGACCGTTGGCGCGATTACGGGTGGAATGCGCCTGAAATTCCTGACGGTGGCTACAGACGCTACAGAGAAATCGGAACTGCGGCTTATGCCGAATTCCCATGGACAGGCCATCGTGGTATTGGATGAAACACCGTACTATGAGGATCTGGAAAATGCCATGAAGATCCGCAAGTATGTGAAGCAGCGTAACGTGGCGCAGCTGCCGAAATCTGTCCAGGACATCATCCGCGATCAGCAGGACGAGGCCGGGAAGTATGAACTGGCAGCGGCAGAGGAACTGAAAAAAGCTATCGTTGCTGCACGCTTCTATGTGGATGGGGAACATATTGAGATTAAGAGCGGCGACGCGAAATCTAAGCTGGATCAGGCACTGGAATATCTGGTCATCCACGTTTACAGCCGCCTGGATCTGGTGGTGGAACACGCGGAGACGGATGCGGACATTCTGGCGATCCTGTCCGGAACAGAACAGTATATTGCCGGAGCGGAGCCGAACCGGGATGCTGCAGCTGAGGTGGAAGAATATCTGATTATGCAGGATCGGAAGAATCTGCCTACTTCTATGGCGGATGTCCAGTCCAGGTATCAGGCGATTCCGTATGGTTGGAAAGAGATTGATATTGCAGCTGTGGTTGCATTGCTGATTTTCCAGCAGAAAGTCACAGTGAAATATGGTGGCGCTACTATCCAGCCGAACAATCCGAAGCTGCCGGATATGTTGCGTAAAAAGAGTGAGATCGGGAGAACCGGTATCTCTAAGCGGAAAGTGGTCACGGCGCAGAAAATGAAATTGGTCAAAGATTTTCTGCGGGAGTATTTTGACGTGATGGATGTGCCGGATGACGAAGACAGCCTGATTGCCTTTATTGTAAATAAATTCAATGCGCAGAAAGCGCATTATGAGGATCTGAAGGGACGCTATGCAAACGGGAGAAAGTATCCGGATGGGCCGCTTGTTTCCGAGGGGATCCGCCTGATTGCCGATGTCCTTTCCCAGCAGAAGGATAATATTGCATTGATTGACCGGGTTCTGCGGAACCAGGATCCACTTCTGGATAATAAAGAAGATATGCAGAGTGTGGAGGCCTTCTTTAAGTCACAGGTGCAGACTTTTGATGCTGCCTGGGAGATGCTGGAAGACCTGAATGTAGATAAGGATTATATTTCCTGCATCCAGGAAGCCTATGACGCGATGAACCGCATCCGGCTTCTGGTTAAAGCACAGACCGGGAAATTTGATTATGGCTGTATTCCGGAACTGAATCAGCTGATGAAGACTGTCCGGGATGGCCATAATGGGCTTCTGGATAAAAAGCGCGCAGAACTGCAGGAAGTGATTCAGCAGTGTATGGGTGCCATCCATACTGCCGCAAACGGCGATATGAAAGCAAGAGATGCTGTGAGCAAGGCAGACAAATATTATGAGCAGAAAAAGACAGAGATTGCAGCTGGAAAGACGTTGAACTATCTGGATGGCCTGATGGTGCCGATGTGGAATTATAAGGATGATGCGGTATCCCACATTGAAGTGCTGCTTACTCCGCCGAAGCCGGTGGAACCGCCGAAGACGCCGCCAACATCTGGCGGAGGAAAAGTTACGCCGCCACCGAAGAAAGTTTACAAGACGATGTATCGTCAGAGTATGTTTCCGGCAAAGACGCTGGAAAGCGAGGCGGATGTGGACGCTTACCTGGCACAGCGGAAAGAACAGATCATGCAGTTGCTGAGAGGGTGCGATGGTATTATTTTAAAATGACTTGTGGGGAGGGTGCAATGCAAGAAGATAAAATTCCTAAGATTTTTATTTCGTATTCTTGGAGCAGCCTTGATTTGGTACTCCATCTGGCAGAACGTTTGACTTCTCATGGCGTTGATGTGGTTTGGGATAAATGGTGTTTAAAAGAAGGCCAAGATAAATATGCTTTTATGGAACGCTGTGTCAATGATCCCGAGATTACAAAAGTGCTGATAGTTTGCGATGAAAAATATACTGCTAAAGCAAATAATCGTGAAGGCGGTGTAGGTGATGAGACAGTTATTATATCCAGTGAAATATATGGCAGGGTAAAACAGGATAAATTTATCCCGATCATAGCTGAACGAGATGATGAGGGAAATCCGTTTGTTCCAGCTTATATTAAATCTCGGATATATATAGATTTGTCTGCTCCTGAGACTTATGAGGAAGAATACGAAAAGTTACTTCGCAATATTTATGAAAAACCATTGTATAGAAAGCCTAAATTAGGAAAACGCCCTGAATGGCTAGATGAAGAAAATAAGAATTTTTTCCCATTGACCGATTTAATTCGACAAATCAAAGGAAGCCAAACATCAAAAAAACTGCATGCTCTTATTTCTCGATTTATTGAGGAATATATTAGTACATTGAAATCATATTTTTTGGATTCTAGTACACCACAACAAGTATATGAGAATTTTGTGAAAATGAAAATGATAAGAGATGTTTTTTTGAATTTTTTGACAACTATTGGGGAAACAGGGGAATTTGCTGCAGAGATAATGGGAGATTGTTTTGAAAAAATGCATAACACATTGACTTGTGCAAAAGGATTTGATTCTAATACAAGGCAGGCAAAATCAAGTGATTATGAAATTTATAGAATACACATATGGGAGTTATTTATATGTGTCATAGCCTATTTTAGAAGCTTACAGGATTATGAGTCTATTAATTGTTTATTAACAAGAACATATTTTTTAACGGCATCCTCTTTAGATGATACTGTATGGGCAACAAATTATATTGCGTTTCGCCATTATAGTAAGGTGATTGAAGAATGCTATAAGCCAACGACAGATGATAAAGACAAGTTTACGCTCTTAGGAAATGAATTATGTTGTAAAAGAGATAAGGTACCATTTTTTTCGGGGGAAGCGCTTGCAGAGGCAGATTTGTTTTTGTATCAGGTTGGAAATGCTTTAAAATTGACACCAGAGGAGAGTTCTCAAAGACTGGCAGATTATTGGTTCCCGACATGTTACCTTTATGTGAAGCAACCTTTGCTCGAGTGGAAGATGATGAGATCAAAAAGGTTTTGCGAGAAGTTATATCCTCTGTTTGGTGTTGATTCGATTGCAGCGCTTAAAGATGCTGTTAAGGATTGTGTGTACGATAAAGATATGCGATACAACAGAAGCTTTGATGCGGCACCTTCTATTTTATGTTCTATTAAGCTTGAGGAAATAGGAAGTGTGAATTAAGGAGAGCCTGTTATGGATAAGAATGCGATAAAAAAATATGCGACATGGGCGCGGCGGGAGTTGATCTCCCGCGTCTCCCAGAAGGCCGCTTTTTATGAGATTACAGAAAAGGATCATGGAAAAATTGGAGCGGAAAACATTGGCGGGCGCGTTCTGAATGCGGCGGAAAAGAAGCAGCGGGATGCGCTGATCCGGCTGATCAATAAGGATGGATATGAACAGGCTATGGAAGAAGTGGCCTATACCTGGTTTAACCGTTTCTGCGCCCTGCGGTATATGGAAGTCAATAATTATCTTCCGTCCCACGTCCGGGTATTCACGGATGATGAGGGTGCGTTTAAGCCGCAGATTCTCTCCGAGGCCATCAATCTGGAACTGGATGGTCTGGACATGGAGTTGGTCTATGCTTATAAGGAAAACAACGAACTGGAAAAACTTTATCGGTACCTGCTGATTGTGCAGTGTAACGCACTGAACAGCATCCTGCCGGGGCTCTTCCAGACGATTGAGGATTATACGGAACTTTTACTGCCAGACAATATACTGAGGGAAGGATCCGTTATTGAACAGATGGTAGCGCTGATCCCGGAAGAAGACTGGACGGATCAAGTGCAGATCATCGGATGGCTGTACCAGTATTATAATGCGGAGAAAAAGGATGAGGTTTTCGCCGCACTGAAAAAGAATGTAAAGATTACGAAGGAAAACATTCCAGCGGCTACACAGCTTTTCACGCCGGACTGGATCGTGCGCTATATGGTGGAGAATTCCCTTGGCCGTCTCTGGGTAGAGGGCCATCCGAACGATGCATTGAAATCCAACTGGAAGTATTATCTTGATGAGGCAGAACAGGAGCCGGATGTCCAGATACAACTGGATAAGATCCGGGAAGAATATGCTGCCCTGAATCCGCAGGATATCCGGTGCGTGGATCCCTGCATGGGATCCGGGCATATCCTTGTCTATATGTTTGATGTACTTGTGCAGATTTATGAGGCTTACGGATACTCTGCCCGTGATGCAGCGCGTTCCATCGTGGAGAATAACCTGTATGGTCTGGATATTGATGAACGTGCGGCGCAGCTTGCCTATTTTTCCGTCATGATGAAGGCGCGGGGTTATGATCGTCGTTTTTTCAGTCGTGGATGCAAGCCGAAGGTCTATGCTATTCGAGAAAGCAATAATGTGGATTCTCATGCATTAGCATATTTTGTGAATGGAGATCCAGAGCTGAAGAAGGCTATGGACAGTATTATTGAGGATATGCGGGATGCGAGGGAATATGGCTCACTCATCAATGTTAGAACTGTAGATTTTTCTGTGCTTTATGCACGGTTTGATGAGATCGCGGACGATGTACATATTTATCAAAAGTATTGTATAGATGAATTGCTGCCATTGGTGCGGGTGGCGGAAATTTTGGCTATGAAATACCACATTGTTAATACGAATCCACCATATCGTGGTATGACAGATTGTAATATTAATTTAAATACATTTGTTGAAAACAATTATCGTATTTCAAAATCTGATATGTATTCAGTATTTATTGAAAAATGCCTTGATCTTGGATTACAAAATTCATATATTGGTATGATTACAATGCAGTCTTGGATGTATTTATCAAGCTATAAATCATTAAGGAAAAAATTACTTATAAATGAAAGTTTTGTTAATATGATAGTTTTGGGATCAAATGCATTTGATGCTGGGGATGTTGGTACCGTTGTTCAAGCAACTACTTTTATTATTAATAATTCGCATCAACCGAAGTACTGCACTTCATTTATTGATGTTTCTTCTGAAAAATCTTCAATAGAAAAAGAAAAGAAATTCTTAGGTTATAATGCACCTTATATTGTGTCTGCGGAAAACTTTTTGACAGTTGCGAGTTATCAGTTTATGTATGATATAACACCAACTATGCTTTCTCATTTTAAAAAGGAAAAAAGTTTTTCCGAATATGCAGTAGCTAAACCGGGAATGCAGACAAGTGATAATGATAGATTTCTTAGATTTTGGAGTGAGGTTGAGTTTTCAAAAATTGGTTTTGGTTTAACACATGATGAAGCATCGGTAAGTGACTTTAAGTGGTTTCCATATAATAAGGGTGTGGGTTATAGAAAGTGGTATGGAAATAATGATTATGTAGTAAACTTTAGAAATGATGGGGAGGAATTAAAATACTGGCTTACACATAATCCAAATGATCCAAAGACTAAATCTTGGTCTAGAAATCTACGGAATTATTCATATTATTTTGAAGAAGGAATAACTTTTACTGCAATTGGATTGGCTTTTTCAGCAAGATTAAATGGCCCTGGCTATCTTTTTGACACGAAAGGTCCAACAATGTTTGGAAATAATTTATATTACTTGTGTGGATTTGTTAATGGGAAAGTATTTGATGCTTATAACAGAGCACTGTGTAAACAAATGACTAAATCTGCTGACTCGGTTAATTTGGTTCCTGTTAAAATTGAGCAAGAAAGCAAAGTTAAGGCCTTGGTTCAAGAATGTGTTAAATTATCAAAAGAAGATTGGGATTCATTTGAAATGTCATGGGATTTCATGGCCCATCCATTGATACGCCCAAATATTAAAATGGAAGAAGCTTTTGCTTTATGGGAGAACGAGTGTACTAACCGCTTTAATAGAATGAAAGCTAATGAAGAGGAATTGAATCGTATTTTCATAGACATTTATGATTTGGGAAATGAATTGACTCCAAAAGTGAAGGACAATGAAATAACAATTCACCTAGCAGATAAGAAACGAGATATAAGAAGCTTTATATCATATAGTGTTGGTTGTATGTTCGGACGGTATTCATTAGACTATAAGGGTCTTGTCTATGCTGGTGGAAAATGGGATGAATTTAAATATAAAAGATATTCTGTTGATAAGGACAACATCATTCCAATTTGTGATGATGAATATTTTGCAGACGATATAGTGAACCGATTCGTAGAGTTTGTAAGAACAGTATATGGAACAGACACTTTAAACGAAAATTTACGTTTTATAGCAGATGCACTTGGTGGTGATGGTCAACCAAAGGAAGTTATTCGTAACTATTTTATAAGTGGTTTTTATGATGATCATTTAAAAATTTATCAGAAAAGGCCGATTTATTGGTTATTTGATTCCGGAAAGAAAAATGGGTTTAAAGCCATAATTTATATGCATCGGTATCGTTCGGACACGATCGCCCGTATTCGAACGGATTATGTACATGAACAGCAATCTCGCTATCGAACAGCTATTATGGATTTGAAAAAGAGAATTTCAAACACTATAGGATCAGAACGTATAAAATTGAACAAGCAATTAGCAAAAACACAGGCTCAGCTGGATGAACTCGGTGTATATGAAGAAAAAATACATCATTTGGCTGATCAGATGATTTCAATCGATCTTGATGATGGAGTTAAAAGAAATTATGATGTCTTTAAGGATGTTTTAGCTAAAATTAAATGATTGCTCTAAGGAGGAAAAATAGTGAAAGTAAATATTTATCTTATACAAAAAAAAGGACGCTATTCAGCAAAAGGTGTATATGAGGATGGAATGACTACCGTATTTAAAGGTGGAAGAATACAATTATTTTTTTCAGAACATATAAAAGGTGGACAAGCTGAAAAAATAATTCGTAATAATCCTGAATATGTTGATTCACAAGGTAACATTTTAAAGGATTGTGTTTTTAAAAGCGCCTCAGCAGCAGCTCAATTTGTTACAGGATATAGTACGAATGGTCTTTTAGCTTGGAAAGTAGATAAGAAAGTATGCTTGAAGGACTATCTTACAAAGGAAGGATTATAACCTAATTGGAGGTCTTGATATGCCCAACATGGATATTGATAATATTATGCTGGATTTAAATCGTCGCTTTTCCTTTCCTTTGCCAGAGTTTTATACTCGCAGGATCATCTTCTGGTATGACGAAGAAGGCGAATTTGAAGACCAGATTGACAAACTGGAACTAGATCACGCAAAGGTCATTAAGCTGACCGGCAGGAATACTTTTACAGTAAAGAAGCAGATGGTGATGGATGATACCATGAGCAATTATCTGGTATATAGTCCGCTGCCTTTTGAAAAAGAAGGGGATAATTGGCTTCTGAATATTCAGCTTTACAGCGAAGAATTCCGGGCGGATCTGAATTCCATCTGGATGGATGAAATGGGGCTGCCGACGACTCCGGTGATCCGGAAGCAGGTTAAGGCATACGGGAAGTTTTTTAAGCATAAAGATCGCCGGGCAAAAGTAAAGGCAATGGCCGGGAACATTACCACTGCGGGCCAGATGCATCTGGCGGTGATGGCGGCTCTCTGCGGTGTGAAAGATATGCATCCGGCAGGGATTATTAAGGCTGTTCTGCAGAAGGGGCTTGACCTGGAAACGAACAGCTATTACCAGAATTTTGTAAACTATGGAGCGCAGAATGCATTCTGGGCTATGATTGCAAAGGTTACAGGATACAATGAAGGCGAAGATGCGAACCTTGGGCGATTGGCGATCCATATGCTCCTGACCGCATCGACGCGGACCATGCATCTGGAATATCTGGCCGGGCTGGACAATTTTATTTCCACGCCGCATCAGGCGTTCTGCTATGATCTGATTTCCGACTGGCTGCACAGCGATGATAACGGGCAGCTTTATCAGATTGCGCGTCATGCGGAGGAGGAAGCGCGGCTGTTTGCGCGTTTCAGCCAATTATCAGTGGAGGATCTGCGTGAGACCGAGTGCTTCCCTTGCATCAACGAATGTATTCTGTCATCTTTGATGACGGAGATCAAAGATCAGATTATCCAGGTGGACACGATTGCCGCGACGGTGGAAAAACGCCGGACGCTTGCGTGGTATGACAGTGTTTCCTGTTATTATGAGGGTGTTCTGCAGGTGGCTAATATGCAGAAGTTTTTCCTGGAGCATTCCGCAGGATTCCATACGGTGGAGCCGCAGAAAATCTGGAAAGAATACACGACGGACTATTATCGAATGGATACCTTTTACCGTCAGTTCCAGCTGAGTTTCCAGCGTAGTCTGAAACAGTCGAATCCGCTTCTGGATGACCTGTTTAAGTATGTAGTGGAGAAGGTGGAAGGCCTGTATTCCCACTGGTTCCTAGGACAGCTGGGGGAGAACTGGACGGACGCCTGTGCGGATGAACTGTCTGAATACGGCAGAATTCTGGAAGTGCCTCAACAGGAAGACTTTTACCGCTCTAAGGTCAAAAACAGTGATAACAAGGTTTATGTTATTATTTCTGACGCGCTGCGCTATGAGGTGGCGGCTTCCCTGACGGAGCAGCTGCAGCGGGAAACGCAGTGTAAGGTGAAGCTGAACAGCTGTGAGGCAGTTTTTCCGACAATTACGAAATTCGGGATGGCTGCGCTTTTGCCGCATGAGAAACTGGATGTGGTGGAAAAGACAAGCGGTGAGTTGGGGATCCTCGCTGATGGGGAATCCACGGATGCCGGGTACCGCGATAAGATATTGAAAAAGGAAAATAAGAAAAGCACGGCTTTACGATATGATAAGATCATCGGTATGAAGCGGGCAGAACGTCAGGATCTGGTTCGGGGGATGGATGTAGTTTACATCTATCATGATAAGGTAGATGAAGCCAGTCACACTTCTGACGGGATGGTGTTCTCTGCCTGTGAGGATGCAATCACAGAAATTAAAAATATGGTGCGGATCATCGTCAATGAATTTGGCGGCACGAACATATACATCACAGCGGATCATGGTTTCCTGTATACCTATAATCCGTTGCGGGAGGATGAGAAGATAGACAAGTTTTCCTTCATGAGCCGGATTGTGGAATACGGAAGAAGATTTGCCATTTTGAAGAAGGGCGAGCAGCCGGAACATCTGGTGCCTGTGAAATTTATGGATCCGGATTCTGAATATGAGGCTTATGCACCCAGGGAAAATGTCAGGATCAAGATGAACGGCAGCGGGTTGAATTTCGTACACGGCGGGATCAGCCTTCAGGAAATGGTAGTTCCGGTTGTGGAATACCAGTTCCTGCGGAATTCCTATGTATCCTACAAGCGGAACAAGGATAAGATTGACACGAAGCCGGTGAGCTTGAATCTTCTATCCGCGAACCGGAAGATCAGTAACATGATTTTCTCCCTGAATTTCTATCAGAAGGAAGCTGTGGGCGGAAACCGTGAAGCCGCCACTTACCTGTTATATTTTGTGGACGCAGAAGGCAAACAGATCAGCGATACCGGGAAGATTATTGCGGACAAGACCAATGAAAACGGTCAGGAGCGAACATTCCGTTGTAGCTTTAACCTTCGCTCACAGAAGTATGACAGCCATGCATCCTACTTTCTGGTGATTGCGGATGAGAGTGGGCTGCAGGCTCCGCAGAAAGAGGAATTCCAGATTGATATAGCGTTCGCGGTGGATGATTTTGACTTTTTCTGATGCCTTAAGTTTTGAAGGGCGGGTTTGGTATGTGGATATTTATTTTAATTTTAATCCTGATTGCTCTAATCGCGGGCTTTATCGCATTGATTGTAAAACTGATTAAATGGCTGGCAAAGCCTACATATTGGCATGAGACATCGTTTGGCTGGTATGGAACGGGGAACAAGCAACTTACAGAGAAGGATAAAAAACATATTCGTAAAATAGAGAAGAGGGAAAAAAGATCAAGTAATTCTCAGCGAAGATAAAATTTATATGCATTGAAATGAACCCTGAAGTCGGTTTAAGGCTGATCCTTGCAAATTAAACTGAGGTAGGAACATGAAACGTGCTACAGAGGCAGGTATTAAAAAAGCGTTGAAGCCTTTTTACAGTGTAGAAGAAGGCATTTATGTAATGTCTGAAGGAGAGGCAGACTCTGCGTCAAGTGAGATAATGTCAAATTTTTCTGGCGTTTATTGCTCTATTTTGCCCACGAAAGCTGGAACATACGTCTTTTCTGTGGTATTACTTGCAAAATCAAAGAAGACGTTTTTTAAAGCTCTAATCCGATAAAAGGAGATTGGATACGTATGGAAGAAAATGTAGAAAAAAGCTGCCGTGAAGTCATAAAAGAAAAGCTACGTCAGAATTTTCAAGGCCTTATTGTCAGAAAAGATTTGACAAAGAAGATAAAAGAGGGTGCGAACGTTCCGGTTTATGTACTGGAGTTTCTTCTGGGGCAGTACTGCAGCTCGGATGATGAGGAAATCGTTGAACAGGGTGTACAGAATGTAAAACGGATTCTATCGGATAATTTTGTCCGGCCAGATGAGGCACAGAAAATTTTATCCAGACTGCGCAGCCGCGGCACCCATACTGTCATTGATATGATAACGTCACGCTTGGATATTAAGAGGAATATTTATGTGGCGGATTTTTCTAACCTTGGGCTGACGAACATCCCGATTCCGGATGAGTATCCTGAAAAGTATGACCGGCTGCTCTGCGGCGGGATCTGGTGTATTGTACATCTGCAGTACGAATATGTGGAAGAGGATAAGAAAAACGGGAATCCGATTCAGATACGAAAGGTATCGCCGATCCAGATGCCGCACGTAGAAATGTCTGATCTGAAGAAAGGGCGTAAGGCATTCACGAAGGAAGAATGGATGGACGTCCTTATGCGTTCCATAGGTATGGAGCCGGATGAACTGACAGAACGGCAAAAATGGTTGCTTCTTACGCGTATGATCCCGTTGGTAGAAAACAATTTTAATCTCTGCGAACTGGGACCGAGAAGTACAGGAAAGTCGCATCTATATAAGGAGATTTCCCCAAACAGCATTCTGGTGTCCGGCGGTCAGACGACGGTGGCCAATTTGTTTTATAACATGGGAAGACGGACTGTCGGGCTGGTAGGCCTGTGGGACTGTGTGGCTTTTGATGAGGTGGCAGGGATACGCTTCAAGGATAAAGACGGTGTGCAGATCATGAAGGATTACATGGCATCCGGCTCCTTTGCCCGCGGGAAGGAAGAAAAGGCAGCATCTGCTTCTATGGTGTTTGTAGGAAACATCAACCAGGAAGTGGATGTCCTGTTGAAAACATCCAGCCTGTTTGATCCATTTCCGCCTGAGATGGGGACTGACACTGCGTTTCTCGACAGAATCCACTGTTATCTGCCGGGCTGGGAAGTGCCGAAATTCCGGCCGGAGCATTTTACAGATGACTATGGATTCATTACAGATTATTTATCGGAATTCATACGGGAACTGCGGAAGAATCAGTATGGGGATGCACTTGATCTGTATTTTCGACTGGGAAAGAATCTGAACCAGCGCGATACCATTGCAGTCCGGAAAATGGTGGATGGATATCTGAAATTGATGTATCCGGACGGGGAATTCACGAAGGAACAGCTGGAAGAAGTCCTGCAGCTTGCCCTTGAGATGCGGCGTCGTGTCAAAGAGCAGCTGAAAAAGCTAGGCGGGATGGAATTCTATGATGTGAACTTTTCCTACATAGATCTGGAAGACATGTCCGAACATTATGTTTCAGTTCCGGAACAGGGTAGCGGCAAACTCATTCCAGAAGGAATGTGCAATCCGGGACAGGTTTATACAGTCTCCCGTGGCAAATCCGGGATGCTCGGTGTGTTCCGTCTTGAAAGCCAGATGCTTCCGGGGAGCGGCAAGTTTGAACGGACCGGGATTGGTTCGGACCGGGATGCAAAGGAGGCAGCAAATACAGCATTTAATTTCCTGAAAGCAAACGGGAAAAGGATCAGCGGAGCCATCAGCACCACGGCGAAGGACTATATAATCAATTATCAGGATTTACAGGGAATCGGAATGACCGGGAAACTGGCATTGCCGACATTGATTGCACTCTGTTCTATCGCACTGGGACGATCAACACTGGGTTCATTGGCGGTGTTAGGAGAAATCAGTATTAGCGGAACACTTATTAAAGTAGATGAACTGGCTAATACATTACAGGTATGCGCAGACTGTGGCGCGAAAAAAGTACTCATCCCGGCAATTTCCATGGTGGATTATGTTACAGTGCCATCAGACCTGATAAGTGCATTTCAGATAATACCGTACCAGAGCGCGGAGGATGCGGTGTTTAAGGCGCTGGGGGTGGAATAAATACTATTGCAGATGGAACTATATGGGAGGAACAAACAATGTCCGATTTACTTGTAACAAGTGGTTACAATTTTGAGGGTTATTCTATTGTTGAATATTTTGGAGTGTTTTCTGGCGAATGCGCTCTTGGTACTGGATTCTTAAGTTCTCTTGGTGCGGGCTTTGCTGATTTTTTTGGATCGAACAGTAGTATGTATTCAGGAAAACTTCGAGATGCTAAAGAATTCGCATTAAAGCAGCTGTATGATTCTGTTCGTCGGGCAGGCGGGAATGCAATTATTGGTCTGGATATAGACTATACAACATTTTCTGCGGATATCATGGGAGTGATAGCTAATGGAACGGCTGTTAAAATTATCAAACAAGAATGTGAAGCTAATATCTCTGAAAAAATAATTCCAATTAGCCGCACGAATTTAGTCAGACCGTTTAGATGTGCATCTTTGCCTATAGCTGCCAATACTAGTGATGTGATGATTTCTCTGGATGTATTGGTCGTTGAAGAATGTCAGATAAATGGATTGATTGCTGACATTTCGATTACTACGGTTTTTGAAGAAGAATATACATCCAGAGATATTCACTTTATCAATTTTAAAGAGGCTGCCAGTAAACATCATATACAAAGTAGCCCAGCTAAATGTGATTTGCCATCCTTTGCGTTTGAATGTGTAAAATCTGCCCGTATCATGGTAAAAAAATATATAAATCAAGATAATATCATAGAGATATCTGCAAACATGCAGGAGATTAATGAGACGATAACGGAAGAAAAATCCAATCAAATATCTTTTGATGAAATCCTATATATTGCAGAATCACTGGAATCAGCAAAGGAAATTCAGAATTATTTTAATGACCATCCTGAAATTGAATTGGATCCCATATTACAAAATGATATAAATGATATCGCATTTCTGGAACGATCTTATGGCAACATGAAAGATTCGGTAATTAAAAAAATGAGAAATGCATTGGGAAAGGACTGAGAATAAGGGACTTCTCTTTTGGATTGATATTAAAAAGTATTAAGGAGGATAGGATTTATCTGCTTGTTGCTCATAATGGTATTTCACGCGTAGTGCATTCTTATTTTTATAACATGACGAATGAGGAATATGCAGCTTTTGGCATCGGAAATTGTGAGATAAAAGCCTATACCTGGTGAAAACAGAAAGGGAGACGTTGCGTTAAATGAAGCCAAAGTCAGAAGCGAGTCAGGAACTGTATCAGATAATGCTGGACAGGGGATATGAAGAGCGGTTCTGCGATCTGATTACGCAGAACCTGAATACAGATTATACAGCGCAGAGGATGATTTCTTACCTTTCACATTACAGTGAACTACCGGAGGTGGAACTTGTAGATGAGATGCTTGCGATCCTGGGTGACCGGAATCGAATCATGCAGAAGAAACAGCTGGAACATAGTAACGCTGTGTACAACGAATATTTGAATAGCAGGAAGATGCGATAATCTGCTGTCCAAATGCGTAGCGTCAGGTCATGGCTCCGCGTCTTGTATGAAAAGATATGAAAACTCAATTGCCTGACAGGTGATGGTTTCGCACAGATGCGGCGGATCGTTTTTGGAAAACCCGCCCGGGCGGAGCTCCCGGCAGCGCAGGGAACCGAATCGTTTTTCAAATTCTCTGGCAAACTGGTAACAGACAGACGCGACCTGCTTTTTGCTCATGTTCGAGGCTGAAAAATACAGGCCGATAAACATCAGCGCACCTTCAATAAGGCCGCACTGCGCTCCATAGCCGCCGGCTCCGTGCATGCCCAGGGCGGCATCGAAGACGTCGGTGCTGACCGGGAAGCTGTACAGCTCGGACAAACAGGTCAGAGTTGTCCGGGCACAGTTCATGTCATATTGATAATAGAGACTATGTACTTTGTTCCATATGTATGTTTTGTAGTCCATATATGTGCTCCGTGTTCCTTCTCAGAAATTGTCTGATAGACAGTGTAGCAG
>JAJQDT010000162.1 GCA_021202075.1 Lachnospiraceae bacterium
TTTGCCCGTGCGCAGGAAACGCAAAAGCAAAACCATAAAATCGCAGATGAAAAGGCCGTGGAGCTCGTCTCCCGCCTGGATTACGATTTTTCCCTGGCGAAAAAGGATAAAACCATGTCCAGCGGCGTGATCGCTCGGACGCTGGTGCTTGATCGGATGGTAAAGCAGTATTTGCAAAATCATCCGGATACTGTTGTAATCAATCTCGCTTGTGGCCTGGACACCCGCTGCTATCGGATGCAGGGCTATTCCCATTGGTACAATCTGGACTTGCCGGAAGTGATTGCTTTGCGAAAGCAGCTGCTGCCGGAGGAGGGCGTCATCACTCAGATTGCCTCTTCCGCTATGGATGCAAACTGGGCGCAAGGTGTTGCCGCCGATGGAAAGCCTGTGCTGATCATCGTGGAAGGGCTGACTATGTATCTGACGGAACCAGATGTCAAACAGATTTTCGCCATTATTGCAGCGCATTTTCCGGATGTTACGGTGTTCGTAGAAACCATGACTCCTTTCATCGTAAAAGCAGTAAAAGAGAAATCTATTGAAGGCAGCCACGCGAAGTTTACCTGGGGCGTGAAGAACGGTAAGGTACTGGCAGCGCTGTTGCCGGGCTTTGTGTTTGCGGAAGAACACAGCCTTGTGGAGGGTATGGAAATCATAGCGCCCGTTTACAGGGTTATCGGGAAGATTCCTACAGTTCGGAATCTGTCGAACAGGATTATTGTACTTGAGGAAAGGCAGGGGCATATATGAGACTTTTATTTGAAGTTATCATTTACTGTTTTGTATACACACTGTTTGTGAAAGTAGCCAAGGGAAGCAATCCCCTAAACTGTCTCTATTTCTACCCGGAGCCCGTCAGAAAAAAGGCATATACGTTGGGGCTGGCGGATGAGAAGAGTGTTCATAAAAGGGCAAAGCAATTCTTTACATATTTCCTGGCGGCACTTGTAATACTGCTGTTCGTGTTTATTGTGATTGTCAACAAAACACAGGATTTTGGGGCGGCATTCGCAGAGCTGTATCTGATACTGGTAATCGGAAATTGGTTTGACGGAATTGTGATCGACCGATTCTGGGTGAGCCGGAAATCCTGGGTAATCCCCGAAACAGCAGACATTCCCCATTTGAAGCCCTGGAAAACCGTTTTAGTGAGAAGAACCCTTGGTACGTTTGCATATATTCCGATTGCGGCGATCTTTGCCCTTATCTTTTCGAAGCTGTCTATCTGCATTTGGAATGGTTGAGAGTTCAGGAAAATCTGTTTAGGAGGGAAAATGCAATGGTACTCCGATTTGATTATATCGCGTGATGATAGAATCCGTGCGGATGGTACGGTCGTTCACTGCTTCTACGCTACGAAGATGGGTGAACAATACGAAGCACGCTACCAGCAACACTTTGCTGCCCCGGATGTTATCCGCCACGAATTGCAACATGAAGAATTGCTGGTCTGCTATCCGCAGAAATGGGTAAGCGAGGTGGAAAAATGCTGCGGCATATTGACAGGCGAACGAGGAGAACTATTGTGAACAGGAAAGCAGAACAATTGAAGTTTTTAGATGGAAAAGAGATCATTCATGTACAGGATAAAGCCTGTATCCAGGCGAACTATCCAATCGGCAGTGGGGATGGAAGCATTCAGATCTATGACCTTTTTCCGGGAATCCAACTGATGATCAATGATTTTCAGACGGACTCCTGCTTCCAGAGTGGCATGGAGCAAAACGCAATCACCATTGACCACTGCCGCAAGAAAGGAATGTTTTATCGTCTTGTCATTGAACAGCAGTTGCAATAAACATGAAAACGTCTGTTGGTTTTAGGATTTCAGCTGTGGGGCGCGGGCATCCTCGCCCTTCGGGCGGGATATCCGCCGAGCGAGAACTGCAAAAGAATCCTGCAATTTGAGACTGTTTACCTTATGTGTGTAAAACGGTCAGAATTGCAGGATTTTTGTTGACGTATTTACAATCTGTTTTAACAGTAATACAGGAACGAGCGGAGCCTCGTCCATGAGGACTCGTCCCAGTCATGATCAAGGGATATCGGGTAAAGCGGAGCCGGACAGTTTTGGGCGAGCTGCCGCATTTCTAATACCATAGCTGTATTTTCATAGCGAGGGGCGAGCGTAAGTACCGCGGATGCGTGCTTTCCCATCTGCATCGCTTTTGCATAGCGATATCTCCCGTTTCCACCTGCAAAATCCGGAAGATGGTGTTCAGCGATGGCTTTCAGTTCTTTAAGGTCCGTGCTAAATGTATTTCTGGAGCCGAGTGCGCTGCTGATCTGATTCATTCGCGATGACAGGGAGGCCAGCAGGTGTGGATCGGCACCGTTTTCATTCCACAGGAACCACAGCATTTCTGACAGAGGCGCGCGAAGAATGGTTTCGCCTTCCGCATCAAGCGTATCCAGTATTGACTCATCCAGCTCTGTCAAGCTTAAAGGCGTACCGACTGCTGCAATCCGCTTTCCACTGACTGGTATAGCAGAAATTTGAACCGCCAGCGCCATGAGTTCCTCCCAATCCGGTATGGATTCAGGAGCCAGCTCTCTGCGAAGGGCGGCCGGCGCGGCGTAGAGCAGATCACCGGCCACCAGTGCACGGAACAGGAGATGGATATCGTCCGCTTCCGATGGTAATTTTTCTAGTATAGGGGCAACGAAGGATATATTTTTCGCACCGTTTTCCATCAGTATGCCATAAATGACCCGTGCGTACAGGCCATCCGTTTCTGCCCCCATCGTCTGGGGAAGGAAGTACTGGACGGCGTCTGCCCTGTTCTTTTCCTGTTGTGACAGGATAGATCCCAGAAGGGCTGTGAATGGCAAATATTCCTTGCTGACGGTATACGAACGCCCAAGCGAGAATATGTCCTCTGAATTTACAGACATAGTATATGTTCTGATACCCTGTTTCTTCCAATATAGCTGCAGATAATCAGAAAAATATCCGAGCTCCGGAAGATACAGAGGGAGCGACTTATCCGGCTTCGGGAAAATATCCGGATGCCGGCCTTTTGAGGCAGCCGGTTTTTCCGTGGAAGCGACAGCTGTTTTCCTCTGTGTCAGGCTGTTTAAAAAAGCCTCAATGCGGGTGATGACTCCCACGCGGCTGAAATGCTCATCCACCTCAATCTGAAGATAGGGTTTATCGCCCATTTCCTGTCGGAACAGATGACTCAGCATAGTATCCGGACCGCATCCATGGTTGGTCAGGTATATCGCGCACAGGTTTGGATTGGATGCCACAATCCTGGCCCCGGAGAGAATATGCTGCCCAAAAGGCCAGTACAGGTTCGGATAATCCCCATGGATATCCAGATTATGTGCCGGAAGGTGGGAGAGCGTGATAACCTTATGGCCGCGTTCCAGCAGAAGCTCCGGGATTCCCATGTTGAGGATGGGATCGGAAATTCCGTAATTTCTGGTAATGAGTACCAGCACTTTTTCATCTGCGTTCAGGCTTTTCAACAGTGCCTGCCCCTGCTTTTCGACTGCGGCGGTGTGCTTTCTCATGGAGACTGCGCCCGAAAGCAGTGCCTTGCCGCATGCGATCTGTGAGACACCGAGAATTTTGCCGAGACTGAGCATGGCGGAAGCCATTGCCGTTTGGCCAAAATCCAGGTCAAATACGGGATTCAGCAGAGTGATTCCATGCTTTTCCAGATCCAGGGCATTCGCAACAGATTCGGCGGCGGTTTGCATGTAGACGCAGCCGTAATTGTGTTCCAGAGAGCTTGATTCATGCTTCATAGTATGAATGGATGGAAGGAAAATATAATCCACCTTCTGGTCAATCAGCTGTCTCATATGTCCGTAGATCAGCTTGACCGGGTAGCAGGTTTCCCCGCGTGCATACTCCTGGGACAGTCTAATCGTATCCTCATCCGTAGGGGAGGTCAGTAATACATTAAATCCGAGGGATGAAAAGAATGCATTGGCCATAGGGAAAAATTTATGTATCATCATGGCAAAGGGAATCCCCACGGTTTTACGGCCAGGGTCGCGCCTCCCACTGTATCCTTCCAGGAGCAGGCGCTCTGACTGCCGGTACAGCTCTATGTTTTGCTGAATGTTCTGTTCTGCCCTGTCTGGTACTTTCCTTTCCATGCACTCTTCCCCGTTCTCAAACCCATGGAATGAGGAAACACCATTGCCGACGCTCTCCATCGCGAGCAGGGCAGAGCCGATCGCACCGCTGATCGGGAAATAAGGGTTTACAGAAAGCCGGTCGCCATAAACACTGTAAAAAGCCGCTATAATGGCCGGGTTGTAGCACACACCTCCCTGCAGTATGATTTTCTTTCCGACGGGGTTGTTCCCGACAACCTTATGCAGGTAGTTCTCCACAATCGAAAAACAGAGGCCGGCAGCAAGATCCTCAGCCGGGACTTGGGAAGCAGCCGCATCGGTAATCGCGGTTTCGATAAATACAGTACACCGCTCTCCAAGCTGTGCAGGATTTTTGGAGGCGAGGGCGAGGGGACCAAAATTATTAAGCGGAATATCCATCCGTGCGGCCTGTTCTTCGATAAAGCTGCCGGTTCCGGCAGCACAGACTTTGTTCATTTGAAAACCGACCACTTCCCCGTTTTTCAGCTGAATGTATTTGCTGTCCTGCCCGCCGATTTCGAAAATTGTGTCTGTGTCTGGAAAATGAGACGTAGCGCCTTTGGCCTGTGCCGTGATCTCGTCCCGAATCAGATCAGCCCCGATCAGCCTGCCAATCCGTTCCCTGCCGGATCCTGTTACGCCGACCGCCAGCAAATGTAGCTTGCCAAACCTGCGCCTAATGCTGGAAAGCCCGTTTTGTACAGCAGCTTCCGGATTCCCGGATGTGCGCAGATACTGGTAATCGACAAGCGAACCATCGCGCCCAACCAGCACAAGGTCTGTGCTGGTTGAGCCGATGTCAATTCCAAGCCCGCATCCGTCTTCCGGAAGAACCCCGGTCGCTACAGGTGCTTTCGGGCAAAAACCATCCGGAACTGACAATAAAAAACGCAAAGCTGTGTGCTTTTCTTTTTTTTGTGCAGCAGAAGAGAGCAGCTGCACAATCTGCAGGGCAGAGAAATTTCCAGAAGCGTTTAAAGCGGCGCCAATGGCTGACTCGAAGCATGCTTCAGAAGGCACGATAAGCTCTTCGGGATTCAAATGAAACACATCAGGAATGGCCCGAATCACCCCCGCGTTTTGTGTTACGCCGCCGCAGAAAAGGACAGGCGTCTGAATCGGGAGAGTACGGACAATTACTGCTTTATAATTGCGAATCATGGCATAGCAGAGTCCCAGAAGAATGTCCGGAGTGGAAACACCTTCCTGCTGGCGGTGGATGATATCGGTTTTGGCAAACACAGAGCAGCGGCCGGAGAGGCGGGGGATGCCCGCAGCCTGCTCTGCCAGTGCAGAATAGTCTTCGATGGAAAGATTCAGTCGGGACATCTGATCTTCAAAAAAGCTGCCGGTGCCTCCTGCGCAGTGCTCATTTACGGAAAACTGCGGAACTTTGTGCAGATCTGTAATAAAACGGGAACTCTGGCTGCCGATTTCTATGATACTCCCTGCGTCTGGCGCAAGCAGTCTGCTTCCGGCTATGATAGAGGGGATTTCCTCGCAAAAAGCAGCCCCGGGTAACAAGGGCAGAAGAGAATGCGCACAGCAGCCGGTCAGGGCGAGGCCAAATGATTTCGGCAGGATATGAGCTGATTCTTTGAGTGCCTCTGCTGCACAGCGAAGCGGTTGCCCACAGTGTTTTCGTTTCCATGAAAAGATCAGCCGGTCCTTTTCCATCAGTGCGAGCTTCACAGTGGAAGCACCGCAGTCAATACCAAGGTTCATATCAGATTCCTCCCTTCCGCGTTGACAACGCAGAGTGAATTCTGTATAATTAAAATTAGTTTAAACTAACTTGCGATAGCCTGAATTATACCTGCTTTACGGGAAGTGTGCGGTTGCCATGGCAACGAAAGGAAAATGAAAAAATGAAGGAAATAGTAGAAAAATACAGAAATATCCTGCGCGATTCCGGTGTTTTTGAAGATGTGGCGGAGGATAAGTACCAGAATGTGCTGTACTGTCTTCATGCGAAAACTGTTTCCTTTCAGCAGGGGGAGGTGCTTCAGACACAGGGGGAGCTGACAAAGCGCGCGGGAATTGTGCTTGCGGGGCAAATGGAGGAATATTTGTACGATGAGGATGGCAACCAGCTGACGATTGAGCGGCTGGGAAGCGGCAATATCTTCGGTGTGGAAATCCTTTGTGCGGCACAGCTTCCAAGCCAGATCTATCTGTGTGCGTCATCGGACTGCGAGGCGCTTTTGCTGGATTTTGGAATGCTTCTTTCGGAGAAAACGCTTGGCTGCATATATCGGATGCAGGTTTCTGCAAACCTGATGAAAAAATTCGCGCGCCAGGTAAATTTTCTGTCCACGCGAATCCGGATCCTCAGTCAGAAAAAGCTGCGCAACCGACTGAAAATCTATTTGCAGACGCAGAACATTTCTCCTGACGGAGAGATTATTCTGGCTGTGAACCGGGAGAAAATGGCGGAGATTCTCGGCGTAGACCGAAGCGCGCTCTCCAGGGAGCTGTGCCGGATGAGAGATGAAGGGATTTTGACGGTATCGAGGAATAAGATCACTCTGCTCAGGCGGAATTTCCTGGACGTCTGAGCAGAGCGGAGGACCGCGTCCGCGATTCCAGTGTACATACGGATGTCAGAGAAATTTAGGCAGCGTTGCCATGGCAACGGACAGGCGGAAGGAAAACAGTTAAGATGTCTCCTGACGATTAGTTGCGACTAATTACATAGCATAGTTTCGTAAAAATGATCTGATTACTTCGAAGAGACGGAGGCGGTTTCATGAAACCGGGAATTTTTAAAATTGAAAAATTTTGTCCGATGCGGGCGGGAATGACGGTATCCCGCAGCGCGAAACTGCTGCCGCAGGATGCGGTGTCACCAGGAAACGTCAGTGTCACATGGTTTTCAAATGGAGCGGATACTTCCATCCTTCCAGAATGCTATGATACATGGGTATTTTATCTCGGAGAAACCGGGGAAGGCATGTTCCGGCGGCCGGACGCAGATATAATGAAATTTGGAAAGGATGATTTGCTTGCCGTATCGCCGAATACACTTTGCGGCGTGGAAAGCAGATCCGGATTGCTTTATACAGAGATTATTATGCAAAGGGAGATTATTATGAACGAGAGTATAAAATCGGGCGAAGTGCTGCGCCTGAAGGAACTTGTATCCTATGAAAAAGACAGTATTGTAAACATCGATCTGGCGAAAAACGATGCTATGAAAATGGCTCTCATGGCATTTGATGAAGGAACCGGTCTGCAGCCGCACCGGGCACCCGGCAACGCCATTGTGACAGCACTGGAGGGTTCTGCGGTGATTGGCTATGAGGGCGTGGATTACGAGATCTCGGAAGGGGAGAGTTTTCGGTTTGAAAAAAATGGCTTGCACAGCGTCACAGCAAAAGGTCGTTTTAAAATGAGTCTGATACTTGTACTGGATTAATCCAGGTACATGTCAAACCCACATATCGTATCGGAAGGGTGGGGAAGAAACCTTATTATGACGATATGGTCATCTGCTCCGCCCTTTTGGGAGGAAGGAAATCCCGTACTTACGGATAATATCCGGCGCAATTTCCAATATGTTTTCTGTCGGTGACATAAAAATCCGAACGAATCTATTCGGGATAAGTTCAGCCAGAACCGTCCATAAAATGCCAAATACTGCACATGTCATCACTGCGTACTTCAGAACCTGCCGGATACGGGGCATCTTTTTTGCTCCATAATTTACAGATATAAAAAGTCCATTTTCTCCTCCAAAAGAAAAGAGCCGGATAAGAGACAGACATTTCAGCCTGTAGCCTTATCCAGCTCGTCATTTCTTACGAATGACTCACCCTCCGAGCAAGCGTTTACATTATAGGAGTTTCTTAATAGAAAAGTCAAGCTGTTTCGTGAAAATGTCGATTTGCCTTATCCAGTAAAGCCATACATTTCAGATTGGCCTCGCCTGCTTCCATAACGATGGGAAGAAGCTCGTCCATCCCCCAATCTGCCATACCGATGGCAAACAACGCCTTATAGAAAAATTTATTGACATCAATATCAGTATAGCCGAGCCTGGAAGCATGATAAGCATAAGCAGCAACCCCACGAATACCGAACAGAATAAGGGATTTGAGCGAGCGAATATCCTCGTCTGCATTCCAAAGGTCATTCATATCGTAATTGTCATTTCTGCCACAGGAAGCCCCGCAGGAAGCGCATTGGGGAGCGAGCCTTTGTTTCTCTGCTTCCACTTTCTTCAGGAGGGCCATAATGCTTTCATTGTTGAAATTTACATTGGTAACGCAGGTAAAAAGACCTTCCATAATGATCTGATCAGTATTGGGCGTGATAAGTTCCTCATTCCCTTCTGATGCACGGGCAAGGCCGATCAGAGCGCCCGTCAGTTTATCCTGAAGTAAAGCAGTGTCGGATTTTTTGCCGCATACTCCGGCATTGCCTGCACAAGCCATACAGCCTGCAGTCTGTTCACATTGATAGCAAAACATTTTGTTTCCCATAATTTCTTCTCCCCATCATTCTATTATTCTACCGTCAATTGAGATCGTAATGACCTGCCAGGGTATTATTTTACCGCTTGCCTGCAAAGCTCTTTTTACAGCCATTTCAATACCGCCGCAGCAAGGGACTTCCATACGGATAACAGTGACACTCTTTATGTCGTTGTCTGCAATAATGGCAGTCAGCTTATCAGCGTAGTCAATCTCGTCAAGCTTGGGACAACCGATAAGTGTAATGCGATTTTTGATAAAATCACGGTGAAAATCTCCGTAAGCATATGCGGTACAATCGGCGGCTACCAGGAGGTTTGCACCGTCAAAGTACGGAGCGTTCGGCGCAAGCAATTTGATCTGCACAGGCCATTGTGATAAATGGCTTTCAATCTTATCGTTCTTATTTACTGCGCAGTCAAAGGGCTCTCTGTGAATTGCTTTTGATTTTGTGCCCGGGCAGCCGCAGGGCAAATCATTCGGCTGCTTTTTCTTTTTTGCGGCAAACACAGCGGCTTCATCATAAGCGGGAGCTTCCCGTTCTTCAAAGGTAATGGCATCTGCAGGGCAGGCGGGCAGACAATCACCAAATCCGTCACAGTAATCCTCTCGGGTCAGTCTGGCTTTGCCGTCAATCATTTCGATAGCACCCTCATGGCAGGCATCGGCGCAGGCACCACATCCACTGCATTTTTCTTCATCAATTCTGATAATTTTTCTGATCATTTTACAATCTCCTCCACTCCAGCCCATAAATTCAGTCGGCAGTCTTAAACAGCGCTCTGTCCGAAATGTGTTTTCCCGGAATACCTCAATCACGTCCTTGACTCTACGGCTGTATTATAATACAATAAAAGAAACAAAACTGTTGTTTTTACAACGGAAAAGAGATTTTATGAAAAAGTTTATTCCTGTCTTGAAACGCACGCAGTTATTCAGCGGCGTGAGTGAAAATGAAATATCCTCAATGCTCACCTGCCTGAACGTAACTCTTAAAACCTATAAAAAAGGCGAATATGTATTTCGTGAAGGCGAACATTTATCGGACATAGCCGTTCTTGTGGAAGGTCAGCTTCATATTCAGCGTGACGATTATTGGGGAAACAGCAATATTATCAGCATTGTCAGTGTCGGAGAAATGTTCGGCGAAGCCTATGTAACGCCGAACAGCGGTGCAATGTTGAATAATGTAATTGCCATAGCAGATAGCGCGGTACTGTTTTTTGATGCAAAGCGGATTATAACTACCTGTCCTTCTGCCTGCCGCTTTCATTCTATGGTGGTACAGAATCTTTTTTATGCAATATCCGATAAAAACAGAAAACTCGTGCAGAAGCTCAGTCACATGAGCAACCGTTCCACACGAGAGAAACTAATGTCTTATTTATCCGAGGAATCAAGCCGACAAAACAGTTCTAGCTTTATAATTCCATTCAACCGTCAACAGCTTGCCGATTTCCTTTCGGTTGACCGAAGTGCTATGTCTAAAGAACTTTGTAAAATGCGTGATGATGGAATAATAAGATTTGAGAAAAACCAATTCACCTTAATTTAGTGCCGCAAAACAACTCATATTCCGCATTGATTTCTTCCCCTGTATCTGTTAAAATGCGAGTTAGCCAGCACTAACAATGCACAGAGAGGCTGTTATTGATAAAATAGAGCGACACAGGGAGGAAGGGATTGTGAAAAAAGACGTACAGACAAAACGGGAGCGGGAGAAACAGATGGTCTCCCAGATGATCGCACTTTACTGCAAAAAAAATCATCATACAAAAGGGAATCTCTGCCCGGACTGCGAGGCGTTAACCCAGTATGCCCGGATGCGCAGCGACAAATGCCCTTTTATGGAAACGAAGACCTTCTGTTCCAACTGCACGGTACATTGCTATAAGCCGGAAATGCGCGAGAAAATCCGGCAGGTTATGCGCTTTAGCGGGCCGCGGATGATCTTTCATCATCCGGTTGCAGCCATCCGTCATGTGGTGGAAACAAAGAAAGAGCAGAGGCGGTTAAATAGAGCGGAATGAGGGTTTGCATCCTTCCGCATTCATTCCAAAAGGGCGATGCCAATAATTTGGATTTTGCGGATGAGACCTTCGATGCCCTGATCAGCAACTATGTGTATTACAACATCATGGGTTCCGACAAGCAGGATCTGCTCCTGGAGAGCCTGCGTGTTTTGAAAAAGGGTGGTGTATTCGCTATCAACGATTGCATGAAGCCGAAAATGTACGGCGATATGGAGGCATTTGCGCAAAAGCTGCATGATATGGGCTATCAGGACGTGCGGCTGGTGAATATGTCGGAGCTTGTGTTTGGCTCGGGGTGCCGTGCCAATATGATGATGCTGGGGAATTCCCGTATGCTGGTGGGAAGAAAATAAGCAAGAGAAAATGATTCATCTGGAACTGCTTTGAGAGTTCCCGTAAGCGAATGAAAGAAATAACAAAACGTCAGTAATAAGAGCGGATTATCGGCTATAACAAGAAGGCGCATATCGTACATTTTATCGTGTATATCCCCGCCTGCGCTGCACTGGCACTGGGCTGCGGAGTGCTGCTTTCGTAAAATATATGGAGGTAAGCGAAACAAAAATGAAAAACACAATTTGTGAAAAGCTCATGTGGGCAGCGATGCCCCCACTATGTTCAAGTTCATAAATGAAAACTGCGGCGAGGTAAGCTATGAAAACTTATGAATTCGGAGATGAGAATAAGCCTGTTATCCTGCTGCTGCCGGGTACCTGCTGCCACTGGAAAGCTACCTTCGGCGAGGTGATTCCTCTGCTGAAGCGAAGCTTCTATGTAGCCTGCGTTTCCTATGATGGCTTTGACGAAACAGAGGGCACAGTTTTTCCGTCCATGATCGAGGAAACGGAAAAAATGGAAGGCTACATACAAGAACGCTTTGAGGGAAGAATCTGCTGTGCCTACGGCTGCTCCCTGGGCGGCTCCTTTGTGGGGCTGCTGGTGCAGCGGGGGCGAGTACACATCGACCACGGCATCCTCGGCAGTTCGGATTTAGACCAAGGCGGACCTCTTGCAGCAAGTCTTAAGGGGCATCTCATGGCTCCAATCCTTCAGGGGATGCTTCGCAAAGGCAAGCTTCCAAACTGGATGAACAAGTGGGTGGAAAAACGCCCTGCGGAGGAGCGGGACTATTATGACAAAATGCTGTCCATGTTTGGCATAGGAACGACCAGAATGGCATTCGCCAAACGGGAGAGCATTTACAACCAGTTTTACTCCGATTTGGTCACGCCGCTGAACGATCAAATCAGCGCTGATGGCACAGCCATCCACTGTTTCTACGCCACAAAGATGGGCGAACAATACGAAGCACGCTACCGGCTGCACTTTGCTGACCCGGATGTTATCCGCCATGACTTGCAGCATGAAGAATTGCTGGTCTGCTATCCGGAGCAATGGGTAAACGAAGTTGAAAACTGCTGCGGTATATTGACAGGCGAACGAGGATAAAAATTTTTTTTCAGGAGAGGGCATACATTTCTAATACTTGCTGAAAATTTTGCAAGGGAGTGAAAAAGCTAAATCTACACTTGCACATGGATGGCTGCAAATGTATAATATAACTTACACGAAGTTCATGCTGCTTGCAGCAATGAACTTCGTAAGTTAACGAGCAGCTGGTTTTTGCTGCGAGTAATATAACTTACAAGAAGTTCGCCGCGCTTGCTGGAGCGAATTTCGCAAGTTAACGACAGGGTTCTGCGAAGCGGTTTTCTTCGCATATATGACTAATCGCCAGATTGTGGTATGTTATCAGGCATTGCCGAGAGGAGGCTACTGTTCATGGGAGTCTGTTTAAATCCAGGAAACAGAGGATTCCGGACAATTTTAAATGGAACGTACGTTGACAAAACCGGACTGATTGATTTCGTAAACCGGACGATTAATACCCCTCAGAAGCTGACCAGCTTCAGTCGACCGCGTCGGTTTGGAAAGTCATTTGCGGCGAAGATGCTATGCGCCTATTATGATAAAAGCTGCGATTCACGTTCTCTGTTTGAAGGACTGGAAATATCGAAAAAGGATTCCTTTGAGAGATATCTTAATAAATACGATGTGATTTATCTGGATATCACCCGCTTTATTTCAACAGCAGTATCTGTAAAAGATGTTGTGGATAATATTCAGAAAAATGTGATAGAGGAACTCAGAGAAAAATATCCATCTTATATCAAAGAGCAGGAGAATGTATTAGCAGATGCGCTTTTTGCAGTCAGCCATAAAACCGGTAACCAATTTATATTTATCATAGATGAATGCGATGCATTATTCAGAGAAGCAAAAGATGATATCGCACTTCAAAAGGAGTATATTCAATTTTTACGGGGACTTTTTAAGGGCGGGACAGCGACGGATGAAACGATCGCGGCTGCTTACATGACTGGCATTTTGCCTACCAAGAAGTATGGAACAGAATCGGCCTTGACGGATTTCAGGGAATATTCCATGGTAACTCCTAAAAGGCTTGCAGAATACATTGGTTTTACAGAAGACGAAGTGAAGCATCTTTGCGATGAGCATCAAATGGATTTTGATGAAATGCAGTCCTGGTATGACGGATATTCGTTTAGCCGTATGCAGCATGTCTACAGCCCTAATTCCGTAATGAATGCCATACAGGAAGAGGAAATACAAAATTACTGGCCTCAGACAGAATCCTTCGAAAGTCTGAAAAAGTATATTGAAATAAACCGTGATGGATTAAAAGACGCGATCGTCTTAATGCTGGGCGGACAGCGTGTTTATGTAGATATCAACACGTTCCAGAATGATATCACATCTTTTGAAAACAAGGACGATGTCCTGACATTATTAATCCACCTGGGATATCTGGCTTATGACCAGAAGAAAAAAGAAGTATATATACCAAATCAGGAAGTGGCGGAGGCTTTTCGTTCTGCTGTGAAGGGTGAAAGATGGAAGCTGGTGGAACAGGCGATAAACAATGCTGAGGGACTTCTGGATGCCACACTCCGCCAGGAGAGTGATACTGTGGCACAGGCACTTGAGAAGGTGCATGAAGAATGCAGCTCAGTATTGACCTATAATGATGAAAATTCTCTTGCCTGCGCCATTTATATCGCATATTACACGGCAAAGAATTATTATAAGATTATTAGAGAACTGCCCTCGGATGGAAACGCCCCTTCACATTCGTTCGGCGGCAAGTCGGAGTCGCCAATTGAATCGCTTCGCGATGGGGCGACTCCTGGTAAAGGCTTTGCAGATTATGCATTTCTTCCCGGAAGGGATACAGATAAGCCCGCAATGATCATAGAATTAAAATATGATAAGGATGCCGACACCGCGATCCGCCAGATACACGAAAATCGTTATAGCGGAGATTTAAAGAAATATTTTGGCAATCTGCTTCTGGTGGGAATCAATTACGACAAGGACGCAAAGGGAGCAAATGCAAAGAAGCACAGCTGCGTGATTGAAAAGGTGTGATTGGTAAGATCGGAAACCGCGGATAATAGAATATAGCGCACATATCTAAGCGCACAATGAGAGCCATGACTGGCTCTTTTTTGTGTGTTTAACACTATAACAAGTTCAAGGTGTCGAAATAATGTAACTATTCAGGACAGTCCTTCGCACTTGCTGCGAAGGACATATGAAAACGTATATTACGTGGGGAAAAGCCCTCGCCGGGTTTTGCCCCCAATCTTTGATTGTGGGGCGTGGGCATCCCACACTTCGCATATGAAACGAAAGTACGGACTGCGCTGTCTGCTGCAGGGAATGACAGCCCGCTGGCTGAGCGAGGAAGAAAAGTGGGGCTTCTGGAGCCAAACCAGAATGAAGACAAAAGCTTCATTCCGGTTTCAGCGTCTCGTTCATGCTCCCGGTCCGGTACCCCATTAAATCCAGCGTCACATAGGAAAACCCATACTCTTTTAACCTTGTATAAACAGTCGTCCGCACCTCATCCTGTATCAGCTTTTCAAATTCCTGCGCCTGGATTTCGATCCGGGCGATGTTTCCGTGAATCCGCACACGCACCTGATGGAATCCAAGGTCAAGCAATAGCTGCTCTGCCTGATCCACCATCCGCAGCTTTTCTTCACTGATTGTCTCTCCGTATACGAACCGAGAGGAAAGGCAGGCAAAGGACTGTTTGTCCCATGTAGGCAGGCCAAATTCTCTGGAAAGGCTGCGGATCTCCTCTTTGTAAAACTCAGCGTCCCTCAGGGGACTCGCAATTCCCAGCTCCTTTACGGCAATCAGACCCGGACGATAGTCCCCATTGTCATCCATGTTGGAGCCTTCGGCGACGGCCGCGATGTGGTTTTCCTTTGCCAGGGCAAGGATTTTTTCAAACAGCTCGTGTTTGCACAGATAGCAGCGGTTTTTCGGATTCTGACGAAAACCGGCGATATCCAGCTCTTCCGATGCGACGACAAAATGCCGCACATGATGCTCCTGGCAGAACTGTTTCGCCTCATCCAGTTCTCTTTTGGGAAAAGAGCAGGAGGACGCCGTTACCGCAATCACCTGATCGCCGAGTGCCTCCTGCGCTGCATACAGCAGAAACGTAGAATCAACGCCGCCGGAAAAGGCGACCGCTACGCTTCCAAGGCTTTTCAGATAATCCTGTAATTTTTGATATTTTAAATATAAGCTCTGAACCATATTTTTCACCCCTCATGGTTGTTTCTGCAAAAGCAATTTACATTTCACAGACGAATGAGATCATTATAGCCTGCAGAAGTGGCGGAGTCAAGCCGGACGACAAAAGCAGGAAACAGGTGCGAAGAAGGGGTAAAATGATAAAGAAAATAATTTTGAACGAGCCGTTTATAGCCCACGGAAGATATCACAGGCGATTTGGATCAGGCGTTCAGGGCGGCTGGACTTTAAAAGAAAGATAAAATTTCCGATGGTTTTGTTGAAGCTTATGTGAATTTGTGCTATAGTTAAAGAAAAGATAGAAGTAAGGTCTGGGGATATAAAAATGGGAAGTAAAATAAAGGTTTATCTGGATACATCTGTACTGAGCTACATGGATCAGCAGGATTCTCCTGAAAAAATGTTAGAAACCAGAGAAGTATGGGAATTATTAAAACAGGATCGTTACGAAATTTATATTTCTGATGTTGTGCTGGATGAACTTGGAAGATGTAATGAAACAAAACTTGAGATATTATTGAATTATTTACAACAAATAGAATACCATGTTATAAAAACAGATGAAAACACGGTCGAGCTGGCAGAAAAAATGATTGACTTTGGAGTTTAAAAAAGAAAAAGTTTTGATGACTGCAGGCATATAGCTGCTGCGATTCTGGCAGGATGTGATGTGATCGTTTCATGGAATTTTAAGCATATAGTTAATGTCAAAACAATGCGGGGAATAAAAGTTATTACAACACTGGAAGGCTACAAAGACATCATGATTTATCCGCCATCAGTACTGTTGGTAGTGTCAAGTAGCTTATGAAAAACTGAGCCAAAAAAACAGGCTCGATAGAA